>CAMBFZ010000008.1 GCA_945866125.1 Bordetella parapertussis | reverse complement strand
TGTCGAGACGCTGGTTGAACAGGTCAAACGAAGTGACTTTTTGCTATTGGGTGAGTTGCATGACAACCCACTTCACCACCACGCACGCGGCAAGTTCATTATGATGCTAGCGCGACCGGACGCCACAGTAGTCAGCGAGCACTTTGCGGTGACCGGGAAAATGGCGCTCGGGGGCTCGACGTTGGACAGCCTTGAGGCGGGTGGCTTTGATCCGAAAGCCTGGGGTTGGCCATTACACGCGGCGCTGTTTGAGGCGATTAGGGCGGCCGGGCTCACGGTGATCGGCGGCAATCTGCCCAAAGGCCAGTCGAAAGAGTTGATCAAAGGCGGACAGGCTGCCTTACCGAAAAATAGCGATGTCATTTTTCGGCAGGCGATGCTGACCGATTTATCCCGTAATCAACTAAATCAGGATTTGATTGATGGTCATTGCGGGCAATTACCTGATAAATATCTCGCACCGATGATGCTAGTACAGCGCGCTACCGATATTTCGATGGCGATCGCATTAATGGAGCACAAGCCCGCATTGCTGGTGGCGGGCAATGGCCATGTTCGAAAAGATTATGGTGTGCCGCAAATACTTGCGACCATGATGCCGGCATCGAGTGTAATCAGCGTTGGGTTTGTGGAAGGGCCGGTTGCAGCGGCAGAGCAAATGCCGGCGTTCGCGGATAAATATGATTTTGTCTGGTTTACCGACGCGGCGGAGCGAACCGATCCCTGCGATGGTTTTAAATTAAAGTAAATCGTCATTAGTAGAAAGAGATAGCGTATGTTCAAATCGTTTTTTCTGTCCCGTGAATTATTCTTTTGGTCGTGGCCTGGCGCAGCACTGATCTTCATCGGCACCTGGTATCAGGTACAAATCGACGTTTCCATCAATGAATGGTTCGGCGAGTTTTACGATGTCGTGCAAAAGGCCCTCGGGACCCCTGGTGCCGTCAGCTTGCCCGAATTTTTTGGTTTTTTGTTTAGCTTTGCCAAGCTCGCGGGCATCTATGTCCTGGTCGCGGTATTGCTAGGATTTTTTACCAAGCACTGGGTATTCCGCTGGCGCAAGGCAATGAACGATTACTACATGGCGCACTGGCAAATCCTGCGTCACATTGAGGGCGCGAGTCAGCGGGTGCAAGAAGACACCAAACGCTTTGCCACGATCATGGAATCCTTGGGCAGTAATATGATCGATTCGCTCATGACGCTCATTGCGTTTTTACCTATCCTCTGGACCTTGTCCAAGAAAGTCAGTGAGATTCCGTTTTTGGGTCAGGTCGATCACGCGCTCGTCTATGTGGCGGTCCTGTTTGCCTTGCTCGGCACCGTCGTGCTGGCTGCAGTCGGGATGAAATTGCCTGGACTTGAATTCAATAATCAAAGAGTCGAGGCCGCATATCGAAAAGAGCTGGTGCATGCGGAAGATGACGTTCTGCGTGGCACTGAGCCGGTCGTGAAGGACCTGTTTGAGCAGGTTCGGAAAAATTATTTCCGGCTGTTTTTTCATTACATGTATTTTGATGTCGCCAAATTTTCTTACTTACAGTTTGGTGTTTTAGTGCCTTACATTGCACTCGGTCCCACGGTGGTGGCGGGAGCGATTACCTTGGGCGCGATGCAGCAAATCGTACGCGCATTCGGCCGTGTCGAGATGTCCTTTCAGTTTTTGGTACGGAGCTGGAGCACCATCGTCGAATTAATTTCTGTCTACAAGCGCTTGCGTGCATTTGAAGCGGAAATCGGCAAGGCGGCGGTGAAGCCTCCTGTGGCGTGATCCATGTCTTTGCCAACGACCGTGCGCGTCAATCCGGCCAAACTTTTGCGCAGTAAATGGACCGCGGCGACGCCACGCAACAAAGAAAAACATTTCATGGTGATCAAGGTGCTCGAGCCGTTATCACCATCGATACAGATTGATTTGATCGAACTCGAAGCGGTTCATTCGCGACGCGTTCAGACACTTTCCTGGCGGGCTCTGCTCGACGACACTCAGTGGCGCCAGGGATGGGTCTAGCGGGATCTGGCGCTTCAGCGTCGCTGCCACACCCATCGAAAAGAATGCATCAATTGATCAATCCTCCCGTTCGTTGCGCCATCATTGGCGCCGGCTTGGCCGGCTTGTCGTGTTCAACCACCTTGCAGCAAGCTGGTGTGGCGGTGACGGTTTTTGAAAAGAGCCGTGGTGCGTCTGGCCGCATGAGTACGCGCCGCACCGACGACTGGCAATGTGACCACGGTGCGCAATACTTCACGGCCCGTGATCTTGATTTCCGGGCCGAGCTGGCGCGCTGGCAAGACGCTGGTGCCGCCACTTTGTGGACACCACGCCTGCACGTGATCGGTAACGAGAGCAGCCATCAGCCCGACTCCACGCTGGAGCGTTTCGTTGGTACCCCTGGGATGACAGCGCCGGGACATTTGCTTGCCGCCGCGCTTGACGTCCGATGTCAACATACCCTTGTGGCCTTGCACCGAGATGAGACGGGCTGGCAGCTACAGACCGCCGAGCATGGCTCCATAGCTGAGCGCTTTGATTGCGTGCTGCTGGCCGTGCCGGCGCCGCAGGTCGTGCCCTTGCTGCGCGTTTGCGCCCCCGAGCTGGCGCAGATTGCGCACGCAGCGCCCATGCAACCGAGTTGGGCGTTGATGCTGCGATTTGCCGCGCCATTGGCTTTGCCTTTTGACGCGGCGTTTGTCAATCGGGGCCCCTTGCGCTGGGTGGCGCGTAATAGCAGCAAGCCCGGCCGCAACGCGCAGGAAATCTGGCTATTACATGCAACTGCAGCTTGGAGCTTGGCCCATGTCGACCAAAGCGCCGACGACGTTGCGCGAGATTTGTTGGAAGCATTTGCCGAGCTCGGCGCACCGACACCAGTGGCATGGCGTGCGCATTGCTGGCGTTATGCCCAAGCCGCTACCGCGCTCAATCAAGCGTGTGCGTGGGATGGCCACGCCGGACTCGGGCTGTGTGGCGACTGGCTGCATGGCGGTAAAGTTGAGGGCGCCTGGTTAAGTGGCAGGCAGCTTGCCCGCCACTGTCTGGCATCCTTTGTATCCTCACCCTGATCAACTAAGGAGTAGCCCATGCAGGTTTTTTTAATCGACCCGAAGGAGAAAAAAATCAGTGCCATTGAGATTGATGATGGCGTCAAAGGGATCGCGCGTCTGATCGGTTTTGACAGCATCGACGCTGATGAAATAGATGACAATGGCGATGCGCTGTATTTTGATGAATCCTGCTTCATTCGTGATCAGCCTGATGCTGGCCGTTTTAAGCTGGATAGTCTCGCGCCCGTCGCTGGTCGCGGTGTCGTCGCCAGTCACCCTGTGGCGGCGCCTGTTGTGACGCTTGAAGCGCTGATTGGACGGGTACGATTTCTCTAGCCAAGACATCTTTGTCTGCGTCCTGTCGCTGACTGCGCAACGCGTTCTTCGGGTTTATTGGAGCAGAACATCTAGTTATGTTATTTATTTCGAAATGAAATAGAATTTAATTCTGAAAATACGATTAAAAATTAATGCAATGTATTTTGTAATTATTAGTTACATGTTATTTTGAGCTATAAATAAAAAATGTAACTAATTCATATGTCCATTTCGGCAGATCGCCGCAAAATAATTTTCCTTTGGGCTGCTTTGTGTGCTCTGCTGCTCATGGCCGTTTGGGCAGGCATTACACTCGAAATTGTGCGTGACCGGGAAGTCTGGCAAGCCCGCGTGGAGGCTGAAGTACGGAATAAATCCGCGGCCCATGCCGATCAGGTACAAAAACTAATCGCCCAAATTGATCAGTTGTCCGTTGTGCTGGCGGCTGCACAGCAAACCGATACTGACGTCGATCTGCTTAACAGGCAATGCAATGCGCAATCCGACGCGGGCTATTTTTTTTATGCCGATGCGACTGGCACCATTCGCCAAAGTTGCCGCCCGAGCGAAGTCGGGCAGAGCGTGCGCGATCAACAGTTCTTTCGATTCCATCGACTTCATGACGGACGGGATTTGCGTATCCATCCGCCTTTAGCCGACTCCAAACCGGGGTCGGGTGCTGAGGTAATTTGGTTGGCGCGGCGGGTCAACAGCCCCACTGGGGATTGGGATGGTTTGATCGTTTTTGTTGTGCCGCCCACTTATTTTCATCTCAGTGAATCGGACAAAGAATCGGGCTTTGTTGGCACTACCTCAATGTGGTTACTGGATCAATCGGCCGGATCGTATAGCGCGACGGCACTGGACCGTGCCTCTGTCAAGCAATACCGCAACAAGCCGCAATTCGAATCGCAATCCGGCGCCCGGCAAGAGCAAAGCGCGCAATTTTACGATAATGAAACACGCTTCGTCGGATGGAAAAAACTTGCACGCTACCCACTCGTCTCGGTCGCTGTTCTGCGACAGGAAAAGATGATGTCGCGTGAGCTAGACCTCGAAAAATCGCATCTGATGGTAGGCCTGGTCGCGACTGTTTTATTACTATTGAGTGCCGCTGCCGGCGTCCAGTGGCAGTTAAGGCGCAACACACAGACGCAGGAAATGGACGATATACGCAGCACCTTCCGGCTCGCCATTGATGGCGCGCGTGAAGCGTTTTATATTCTCAACCCCGAGCTCGACAAAAGCGGAAATATCGTCCGATTTCGGCTCGAAGACTGCAATGAACACGCAGCAAAAATTGTTGGGCGCGATCGTTCTGCGCTACTCGGCAAGCAAATAACGGATATTTTTTTTGATGACGATGCCGGGCAGATCATTGCATTACTGCGGCGTAGCATGCATGTTGAACTCATCGAAGATGAACTCGAGCTGCATGGAGATACCCTGGCAGAAAAAGGTTGGTTTAATTTTAGAGCCGTTCGCTCCTCTACCGGTATCGCCGTCACCGTCAGGAACATTTCGGATATCAAAGAAAAAGAAGCCCAACTCAAAGCCATGGCGCTCATGGATGCCTTGACGATGCTGCCAAACCGCCATTGGCTCAATCAGTTTTTACCCGGTGAGCTTGAGGCTGCAAGCCGGTCTGATCAACAGCTTGCGTTGTTCTTCATCGACCTTGATGACTTTAAAAAAATTAACGACACTCAAGGACATCAGGCCGGCGATCAATTTTTATCCGCTGTGGCCACAGCGCTCCAAAACGCGATGCGACGTGACGATCAGGTGGTGCGTTTGGGGGGCGACGAGTTTACCCTTCTGAGCAAATTCGATGCCTGTGACGATATCACGGCGATTGCCGAGAAAATATTTGCCAGCCTGGCTGATGTTGACTGCAGCGCGGTCAGCCGCGGCTTTCAGGTTAATGCCTCTGTGGGGGTAGCCATTTTTCCTCGCGATGCCACCGATGCACAGAGTTTGATGCAAGCCGCCGATGTTGCGATGTACGCCGCCAAGGCAGCTGGTAAAGCGCAGCTAAAGGCGTATTCATCGGGGATGGTGAGTCAGATTTAGGCCAAGCAGCAGCTTGAACAGGATTTGAAACTGGCAGTCAAGCGCGATGAGCTGTTTCTTAATTTTCAGCCCAGAGCTTGTGCAGCCAGCGGGGAGCTTATTTGTATGGAGGTGTTATTGTGCTGGCAGCATCCGCAGCGTGGCCTGATCTCACCGATTGAATTTATCCCACTCGCAGAAGAAAGCAATCTCATCGTTGACATTGGTGATTGGGTGGTCGAAAAAAGTTGTTGGCAACTCGCGCAGTGGCGTTTGCAGGGGCATCCTGTGATTCCGCTTTCTATCAATGTCTCCGGTCGTCAGTTAAGAAGTAATCAATTACGTCTTCAGATGGCGGCCAGTATGCAAACTTATGGGATCGCGGCAAATTTGCTTGCCATTGAGCTGACAGAATCCATGATGGTGGCAGACGAACCGGTGGTTAAAGAAGAGTTACGTTTGCTGCGCAAGATGGGCATCGAGCTGCACATTGATGATTTTGGTACTGGTTATTCTTCCTTGTCGCAACTACAAAAGCTCGATATTGATGTGATTAAAATAGACCAATCATTCGTGCAAGCGATTGGCGTGCAAGAGCAGGGCCGTACGCTGTGTGAGGCAATGGTGCAGATTGGTAAAACCATGGGCTTTCGAGTGGTCGCCGAGGGCGTAGAGACGCTCGCGCAGTTACGCGAATTGCAGCATATGCGCTGCGATGAAATCCAGGGCTATCTGGTATCGCCACCGGTGTCGGCCGACCAATTTTCTCGCCTGCTTCGTAGAAAAAAATTCTTCGAGCCTGCTTTTCCCGTGGTGCAGCGTACTGTTACCAGGCTCGCACGCTGAGTTTTTTACAAGGAAACCTTACGCCGATGCCGTTAATTTTTTCGATACCGCAAAAGGAGCCGTGCCCGCGTATCAACAAAGCGAATCAGCATCGCCGGCACGGAGCGGACAAAACAATCGAGCGCTTGCAAGTCAAACGTCATCGCGCGCAGCAGGCGACCCCGGCACGACTGATCAAATAAAAGTGCCAGCCACAGTGAAGGCCGGATATAAGGCGAGCGCACCGACGCGCTCCCCTTGCTCAGTTGTCTTGGCTGTTCGGCCTGCACACAAGGCGTGACGACTTCGGCCACAAAATTGAGGCCGCACCAGATTGCTGCGGTTAACGAGGCCCAAAAACGCGGATTAGATTCGATCAGATAAAGCTTACCCGTATGTTGGTCGATGCGTGCATCGATATGCATCACGCCATGATAAGCAGCGGCCTGGCAGATACGATGGGCAATGCTGGCCAATTCTGGATTAGTTAGGAAAGTGATGATGTCGCCCTCGCTCTGCTGGATCGCCAAGCTCGACAGGCGACCATTGATTGCATACAAGCTCACGTCAATGTCGACACCATCGATATAGCGTTGCGCAATTAGCCGCGAAAAAACATATTTTTTATTGTGACGGACAAGCTGATCATAGTCGCGCGCGTTGCTGATCAGTTGTATGCCCATCGAACCGGCCTGATTAGATGGCTTGATCAGAAAAGGCGCACCGATGGTACGGACCACTGTCTCGAAATCAAGCGCCTGCTTATCGCCTATGTAGAGCGTGGTCGGTACCGGTAAGGCATGTTGCGTACAAAATTCGTAGAAGCGCCATTTGTCATCAAACATATCGAGTGTGGCGGTGTCAGGAATCGGAATCGTCTTGAGCGCGTGGCCCAGGCTGAGGCGGTTGGTCATGCGCACTGCGTCGCAATCGCAGGGAATGAGCAAAATATCCGGCCACTCGTTCACGATATCCTGCAGCAGGCTTTGCGCCATTGCATCGTCGCGCCCATCGAGATGCATATCGAGATACCGTTCGCACAAACCTGACCACCGCAGTGACTGAGTCTGATGGTCGCCCAACACAATGACCTTGGCATCAGAAAAGCTGCGGATGGCACGCAGCACAGAGGTCACCACGACCAGCGAACCGCCAAATACGATAAATTGGGGCATGGTTTCCTTTTGTAATTTCGGAACAGGGCGAGCAGGTAAGCTGCAAAGCAATCCAACAGGCAGGGTGTTGGCCACTCAGGAAGCGAGCATAATAGACAGCGGGTAAATTGTTTTGAGAACAGGCAAGGAATTGCCTCACTCACCTTGAGCAAGGTTTATTGAAAGAATGGAGATGGCATCATGAGCAAAAGTCAGGACAGCAAAAAAGCAGTAAAGAAAGAGCCAGCCAAAACACCGAAAGAGAAAAAAGAAGCCAAGAAAGTCAAAAAAGAAGCGTTGAAGCGTCAGTAATTGGCACGCCCGCTTCAATCGGCCTGATGCGGGTGTTCGCCCCTGCTTCGGGCTGTTTTATTTAGGTTTTGGGCTGCTGCGTTTGGGCGGGGTGTGGGCACGGGATTTGTTTTTTTGTCCAAACACTGTGGCCGCATCTTGCTCAGCGCGTTCTTGTGTGCGCATGGCCGGATCGTCGTCATGCAGCGAAAAAAATTCTGCCGCCTGCGCCCGCATCACAATCTTGATCGCCTCTTCATCACTCAAGTCATAACGTTCAGTCAGCAGCGTAGTGACTTCATCCAGATACTCTTCGTAGGTCATGTCATGGGATCCTGTTTTGCCGGTTCGCAGGGGCAGCGAACCCTAATTAAGCCAATGATACTATCGACGCTCAATGAAAATCCCTAAAAGAATTTTGCCACTGGTCGAAGAAGGCTTGATCGACTCGGTCGTGCGACAGCTCATGAGCGGTAAAGAAGCCACTGTTTATGTTGTCCGCTGTGGGGACGAGACACGCTGTGCCAAAGTGTACAAGGAGGCGAGTCAGCGTAGTTTTCGGCAAGCCGCGTCGTATCAGGAAGGGCGCAAAGTCAAAAACAGCCGGCAGGCGCGTGCGATGGAAAAAGGCACACGCTACGGCCGCAAGATGCAGGAAGAAGTCTGGCAAAACGCCGAAGTCGATGCGCTCTACCGGCTGGCTGCGGCTGGCGTGCGGGTACCTACGCCCTATAGCTGTTTCGAAGGTGTCTTGCTGATGGAGTTGATCAGCGACGCGGAGGGTCATGCCGCACCAAGACTCAACGATATCGAGCTCACGCCTGAACGTGCGCTCGACTATCATGCGCAGCTCTTGCAGCAGGTGGTCTTGATGCTGTGTGCCGGTGTCGTGCACGGCGATCTCTCCGAATACAATATTTTGGTCGATGCCGACGGGCCAGTCATTATTGATTTGCCCCAGGCTATCGATGCTGCCGGTAATACCGAAGCCGGCGCGATGCTCGAGCGCGATGTCGCCAATTTGGCCACCTACTTCAGCCGCTTCGTGCCCGCGCTTGCCGGGACCGAATACGGCAAAGAAATCTGGCGCTTGTATGTCGCCGGACTCTTGCGTCCCGATAGCAAACTGAGCGGGCAGATTAAGTTGGATACCCGTCCCGCCGATGTGGGCGCGGTGATGCGGGAGATTGCCTTGGCCGAACAGGAAGAGCGCGAACGGCAATTGCGGCTACAGCAAATCGGATAAGGTTTATTCAAAAGCGCTACCTCCGCTTTGTTGATGTCTACATAGCGCCAATTGGCACGCGTAAGTCACGCACTGCCGTATCAAGATGCGCCATAAACTCGGTAGCGATTGGGGACAATCGCTTACCTTCCGGATAAAGCACCCACCAGTTTGCATGTATCGGAAAGTTTTTGATACGTAGTATGGTCAGCCCCTCTTTTTCTGGCACTGATGCTAGCGCGTGACGCGACACGATGCCTACACCGAGTCCGCTCGCCACTGCTTGCTTGATGGTCTCACTGCTGCCGACTTCCATGCGTATATGGGGACTAAAAACATGTTCCTTGAAATGGTCATCGCAGGCCAGACGCGTGCCCGATCCGTGTTCCCGCAAAATAAAGGCATCGTGTTCGACAGCTTTCAGTGACTGGCTGCGCTTGTTTGCCAACCTATGTGAAAGAGGTGCAATCAGGACCAAGGGATTATCAAGAAACGCATATTGTTTCAGCGCGATATCTTTGGGTGGCCGTGACATGATGTAAAGATCGTCAGCATTCTCACGCAGGCGCTGTACAACGCCATTGCGGTTTAGGACTTCAAGCGACAATTCAATGTCTGGATAGGCCTTACAAAAACTACCCAAAAGACGTGGCACAAAATATTTTGCAGTACTTGTAATAGCAATGCGCAAACGACCTTTTTTGTAACCCTTCATCTCGTCTATTTTTTGCTGCAGTCTTACCCAGTCATCCGACATTGTTCTGGCAGTCTCGGCCAGCGCCTCGCCCGCGGCAGTCAGATAGAGCTGCTTGCCGATTTGCTCATATAGCGGCAGGCCGATGGTCTCGGTCAATTCTTTCATTTGCATCGATATCGTAGGCTGACTTACATGGCGGGCTCTAGCAGTCGCACTGATGCTTTTTAGCTCAACCAAAGTAAGAAAAACGCTGAGTTGGCGGAAGCTGATACGCATAGTATTTTATCGATGGTTATTCGAGTAACTATTGATTTTACTTTATTAATTTGATTCGATAGGATGGTCGAAAATTAAATACCTAAGACCATGCAAACTTTACTCGACCCAGCCATCTTGTTTTTCCTCATTGGACTCATCGCAGGTGCTTTGAAATCCAATCTCGAGATACCACCCCAGATATCACGTTTTCTCTCTTTATATTTGCTTATGGCCCTCGGGCTTAAGGGCGGCTTCGCGTTGGCAAAATCAGGTTTGACGGGCGATGTGGCAACGAGTTTGAGCTGCGCCGTATTTTTGGCCGTCGTTATTCCATTGCTTTCTTATTGGTTGCTCCGTAGCGTAGTAAATGGGTTTGACGCAGCCGCGATTGCAGCAACCTATGGCTCGGTGAGCGCGGTGACCTTCATTAAGGCTACGCATTTTCTAGAGATCCGCTCCATCGGATTTGGAGGGCATATGACCGCAGCGATGGCCTTGATGGAGTCACCAGCAATCATCCTAGCGGTGTTGCTGGCAAATCGTACGAGGCAGTCGCTTGATTTGGAAGCCGGAAAGCGTGCCGTCAAGCCGCCGGCGTCAGTCGGAAAGCTATTGCATGAGTCCGTAACTGACGGGGCGCAATTACTTTTGCTCGGTGCGCTGGCTATCGGCATGCTAACGGGCGAGGCTGGAAAATCGAGTATGCAAGTCTTTTCAATCGATTTATTCAAAGGAATGCTGGCATTTTTTTTATTGGATATGGGTTTGTTGGCAGCACGCCATGCCGCGGGTCTCAAAGGGATGTCGCCGCTTATTTTGCTGTACGCATTACTCAGTCCGCTGATCCACGCGTCGCTGGCTTTTATTCTGGCCAAGATGTGCGGGTTGAATCAAGGTGATGCAACGCTTTTGATGGTGCTCGCTGCAAGCGCTTCGTATATTGCTGTCCCCGCAGCGATCCGTTTTTCTATTCCCGAAGCAAACCCCTCGTTGTATATCGGGATGTCCTTGGCGCTGACATTTCCGTTTAACTTAGTAATAGGTATTCCGGCCTACGCCTGGGTGGCTGCAACGCTATTGTGAGCAGTGCCTTTTTTCGCTGCTGACCGATCAAGCCGAGTGCTATACTTACGCGTTAAAGTAAATGCACAGAATGTCTGATATCCACTCCCCCGAAATCGATCCCGGCCAAGCCGAGGCTGCGCCCCCGCGTTTTGACCAATTTGGTCTGGCGCCGGCCATTTTGCAGGCATTGACGGATCAGGGTTACGTTCATCCAACGCCGATTCAGGCGCAAGCCATCCCGATCGTGCTGCAAGGCCGCGATGTGATGGGCGCGGCGCAGACTGGTACGGGCAAAACAGCCGGTTTTTCGTTGCCGATTATTCAGCTGCTGCTGGCGCAGGCCAATAGCAGTGCTTCGCCTGCGCGGCATCCGGTGCGGGCGCTGATCCTCACGCCCACGCGCGAGCTCGCGGACCAGGTTGCCGAAAATGTAAAAGCCTATTCCCGCCACACGCCTTTGCGGGCAACCGTGGTCTTTGGCGGCGTGGACATGACGCCGCAAACGACGGCCTTGCGCGGTGGGGTTGAGATCGTCATCGCGACGCCGGGTCGTCTGCTGGATCATGTGCAGCAAAAAACGGTCAATCTGTCGCAGACCGAGATATTCGTGATGGACGAAGCCGACCGCATGCTTGACATGGGCTTTCTCCCGGATTTGCAGCGCATTATTAATTTGCTACCAAAAAAACGTCAAAACCTGATGTTCTCGGCGACCTTCTCGCCGGAGATCAAAAAACTGGCGGCGACCTTTCTCCAAAGTCCGGTCTTGATCGAGGTCGCGCGCAGCAATGCCACCGCCGACAAAGTCACCCAGGTCGTCTACAAAGTCGACGAAGAAGCCAAGCGCGATGTCGTTGCGCACTTGATTCGCGGGCGTGATCTCAAGCAAGTGCTGGTCTTTTCCAATACCAAAATCGGTGCATCGCGTTTGGCGCGTGAGCTCGAGAAGCAGGGCGTCAAGGCCTCTGCGATTCATGGCGACAAAACCCAAAACGAACGCATGGCCGCGCTTGAAGCGTTTAAAAACGGTAGTGTCGACGTGCTGGTGGCCACCGATGTCGCGGCGCGCGGTCTGGATATTTCTGACCTGCCTTGCGTGATCAATTATGACTTGCCGTATAACGCCGAAGACTACGTGCACCGGATCGGCCGCACCGGTCGTGCGGGCGCCTCGGGTGATGCGATCTCGCTGTTTTCAGACAAAGATGCGCGCTTGTTGCTTGATATCGAAAAACTGATCAAGCAAAAACTGGTACCGGCTGAGCTGGAAGGTTTTGTACCGGCGGCTCGGCGCACTGAGCGTGTCGCTGAACGCGGGCCTGAGCGGGGTAGCGAACGTGGGGGCGAGCGTGGCGCTGAACGTGCCAGTGAGTCGCGTACCCGTGACGCAGCATCGTCGCGCAACCGCAGTTACAGCGGACCACCACTACGCAAAGAAAAAATCGATCCCTGGTTTTTGAAGCCTTATGAGGCTGCGGTATCTGCTGCGCCGGTTGCCCCACCTGAGCCGGACAAGTCAGGCAAGGCAGCGCAGCCACAAAAACGCGCCGCATTGCTAGGCGGGGTTCCCAAGCGCTAAATGTCCACGGCCTTGCGGCCAGACTCAACAAAAACGCTGTGCCCACGCGCGCACAGCGTGTGTCCAAAATGCCGGCAGCGAGTCTGCCGGATCAAGTGCTAACTCCAGGCCCGCTGCGGCTGACTGCAAGGTCTTCAAGGGTCGACTCATGTCTAGCGCTAGCGCACCCGTTTGCTTCGATAATTTTTCTCCGGCAGCGTTGCGCAATACCGGCACATGCAGATAGCGCAGAGCTGGGTGCCCCAGCTTTTGCTGCAACAAGATTTGGCGTCCTGTTGAGTCCAGCAAATCGGCACCACGCACCACATCGGTCACACCTTGCCATGCATCGTCGACCACCACGGCTAACTGGTAAGCCCAAAAACCATCGGCGCGTTTTAAAACGAAATCGCCCGTTGCACGTGCGAGTTCTTCGGTAATCTTGCCTTGCCAGCGATCCTCAAAGGACACGATACCGCCTGCATCGCCGACATCGGGTACGCGACATCGCCACGCTCGCGCCACGCGACCGGCAGCCAGTCCTGCACGGCAAGTACCCGGATAAATGGCTGCGCCATCACTAGCAAGTCCAATCTGTGAGTCGGCGATTTCTTTTCGGCTGCACGCACAGGGATAGGTCTGGGAGCCTAGTTTTTCAAAAGCATTTTGGTAGAACGCCTTGCGTTGGCTTTGCCAGATGATGGCGCCATCAGACACCATGCCTAAAGCAGCCAGCGTATCAATGATGTGCTGCGCGGCACCGGCTACGTTGCGGGTTTCGTCCAGGTCTTCAATGCGTAACAGCCAGCGGCCGTCATGCGCTCGGGCGTCGAGATAACTGGCCAAGGCGGCGCGTAAGGATCCAGCATGCAATAAGCCTGTGGGGGAGGGCGCGAAGCGGCCTGTGTAGCGCATGAGTGTGGGCTTGGTGGGTGAGTCTCCGAGGGGGCGGAATCAGGTGGTGCGGCAGCGCAGCCTAATGCAGCCTTATGTAGCCTTATGTAGCCTTATGCAGCCACCATCTCCTGCGCGCAGTGCGGACAAGAGACGCCCTCTACAAATAAAGGCGAGATTTGTTCACGCGGCGTAACCACGGCACGGCACGCAAAGCATTGCGCGGTCGGCGTCGGTTCGAGTTGCGGATTCAATGCGGTGCGACGATCAAACACAAAGCAGTCGCCCTGGTAATGCGCACCCCCGGCGACTTCGAAATATTTGAGAATGCCGCCATCAAGTTGGTAGACGCTATCGAAGCCCACATTTTTCATATGGATGGCTGCTTTTTCGCAGCGAATGCCGCCGGTACAAAAAGTCACCACAGTTTTACCGGCCAGCTCGGCCTTGTGCGCGGCAATCACATCAGGGAAATCACTGAATTTTTCGATCCGATAGTCAATCGTGTTTTCAAAGGTGCCAACATCGACTTCAAACGCATTACGTGTTTCCAGCATCACCACCGGCTTGCCCGCATCATCATGGCCCTGATCAAGCCAGCGCTTGAGATCGGCTGGTTTGACAATCGGCGCGCGGCCAAGCTCGGGTTGAATCAGCGGAAGCTTCATTGTGATGATTTCGCGCTTGATTTTGACCAGCATGCGCTTGAAGGGCTGCTCATCCGAAAAGCTCTCTTTGACTTCCATATCGGCAAAGCGCGCATCGCGCCGCAGCCAGACAAGAAAGCTGTCGATACCCGAGCGGGTGCCGGCCAAAAACAGATTGATCCCTTCCGGCGTGAGCAAAATGGTGCCTTTCAGGTCGAGCTCTTTGCAGATGGCCTGAAAGTCGGCGCGTCGCTCCAGTGTGTCGCTAAACGTAACAAATTTGTAAGCGGCGATATTGACAAAATGAGATGCGGACGACATGGTGGCTAGCATGAAAATTAGCGTGAAATGAACGAAATAAGTACCATTATAAGCGCCGTCCCAGCCATTCGGCACAGTCCCTGAAACTACTGCGTGGGTGGCGTTCCCAGCGGGTAAAATACGGGCATGAACGCACCGCAACGCAGTCCCCAATTTATCCATTTACGCTTGCATTCGGAATTTTCGATCGCTGATGGACTCGTGCGTATTGATGACGTCGTTGAGGCAGCGGCGGCTGACAGCCAGCCGGCGCTGGCCATCACCGATTTGGCCAATCTGTTTGGCATGGTCAAATTTTATAAAGCTGCTCGCAGCAAAGGTATCAAGCCCGTCATTGGTTGTGATGTCTGGATCACGAACGATGACGACCGCGACAAACCATTTCGGTTGCTGCTATTAGCCAAAAATGCGGACGGCTATTTACAATTATGCGAGCTCATTTCGCAAGCCTGGCTAAGCAATCTGCATCGTGGTCGCGCGGAGCTGCGCATTGAATGGCTTGAAAATCTGACGATCAAACAGGGTCTCATTGCGCTGTCCGGTTTTCATTTGGGTGATATTGGCTGCGCCCTAGAAAATGGTAATGCTGCCTTGGCGGAGCGTTGCGCCCGCCGCTGGGCGGCGATTTTCCCCGGCCATTTTTATATTGAGGTGCAGCGTGGCGGCAATCCTGCTACCGAAAGCCTGCTACGTGAATTAACGCAGCTCGCTGCCCGCTTACAGCTACCGGTAGTGGCCACTCATCCGGTGCAGTTTCTCGAGAAAAAAGAATTTACCGCGCACGAAGCCCGCACCTGTATCGCGGAAGGCGAGATGCTGGCTAATACGCGTCGCGTCAAACGTTTCACGCCCGAGCAGTATTTTAAAAATCAAAGCGAGATGGCGTCGCTGTTTGCCGACATGCCGGCGGCGCTGGCTAATAGCGTGCTGATTGCGCAGCGGTGCAATCTCGTGCTCGAGCTTGGTAAGCCGCGGCTGCCGGATTTTCCCACGCCGGAAGGCATGACGATTGGGCAGTTACTCACCGCGCAAGCGCAAGCTGGGCTTGAGCAGCGCCTGCTGCAACTGTATCCGGATGAGAGTCAACGTGAAGCGCAACGCGAGCGCTATGCGTCGCGGCTACAGTTTGAAACCGACACCATCATCAAGATGGGTTTTCCGGGCTACTTTCTGATCGTCGCCGACTTCATACAATGGGCTAAAAACAATGGCGTGCCAGTCGGTCCGGGACGCGGATCAGGTGCCGGTTCACTGGTGGCGTATTCTCTGTCGATTACCGATCTCGATCCGCTTGCGTATAACTTGCTCTTCGAGCGGTTTTTAAATCCCGAACGTGTCTCGATGCCCGACTTCGATATCGACTTTTGTCAGGAAGGGCGCGACCGCGTCATTCAATATGTCAAAGACCGCTACGGCAAAGAAGCGGTCTCGCAAATTGCCACCTTCGGCACCATGGCGGCCAAAGGCGCCGTACGCGATGTGGGGCGGGTACTGGATTTTGGCTATAATTTTTGCGATGGTATCTCCAAGCTGATTCCCTTCAAGCCCGGCAAGCTCGTTACCATTGCCGATGCCATTGTCGAAGAGCCCTTGTTGGCCGAGCGCCAGCAAAATGAAGAAGAAGTGCGGCAATTACTCGATTTGGCGCAACAGGTCGAAGGCATCGCCCGCAACGTTGGCATGCACGCTGGTGGCGTGCTGATTGCGCCGGGCAAGCTCACAGATTTTTGTCCGCTCTACACGCAAGGCAACGATTCTGGTGTGGTCTCGCAATACGACAAAGACGACGTCGAAGCCGTCGGCCTGGTTAAGTTTGACTTTCTTGGACTGACCACCCTGACCATTCTTGATCGGGCGGTTCGCTCGATCAAACAACTTGAGCCTTCACTGGCAGACTTCAGTCTCGATGCCCTGCCATTAAATGACCGTGCAACCTTCCAGTTACTAACGCAGGCCAAGACTGTGGCCGTGTTTCAGCTAGAAAGCCGCGGCATGCAGGGCATGCTCAAAGACGCGCGGCCGGATCGTTTTGAAGACATCATTGCGCTGGTAGCGTTATACCGACCCGGCCCGATGGATCTGATTCCAGATTTCTGTCGCCGCAAGCACGGCGAGCGTTTCGATTATCCCGATCCGCGCACCGAGGGTATTTTGTCCGAGACCTACGGCATCATGGTCTATCAGGAGCAGGTGATGCAGATGGCACAGGTCATCGGCGGCTACTCCCTTGGTGGGGCTGATTTGCTGCGGCGTGCGATGGGCAAGAAAAAAGCCGAAGAGATGGCCGAGCAGCGCCAGATTTTCCGCACGGGCGCAGAAAAAAATGGCCTGACCGAATCCAAGGCAGACGAAATTTTCGATCTGATGGAAAAATTCGCCGGCTATGGTTTTAACAAATCCCATGCGGCTGCCTATGCACTACTGTCTTACCACACCGCGTATCTGAAGGCCCATCATCCTGCGGCATTTATGGCAGCCAACTTGTCGCTGGCCATGGATGACACCGACAAGATCAAAATTCTGGTCGAAGACGCGCAAGACATTTGCGGGCTCACGCTACTACCGCCTGACATTAATCTCTCGATGTATCGCTTCACCCCGGTCGGTGAACCGGGCAAAGCACCCGACCGCATTCGTTATGGATTGGGTGCGGTCAAAGGCAGCGGCCAGAATGCCATCGAAGCCATCGTCGCGGCGCGTCAGGGCAAGCCATTTACGGATTTGTTTGATTTCGTCAAGCGCGTCGACAAGCGGCAAATCAATCGCCGCACCATCGAAAGCCTGGTGCGAGCGGGCGCCTTTGATTGCTTTGGCATGGATCGCGGCATCTTGTTGGCCACCGTCAGCTTCGCGATGGAATGTGCAGAACAGGCGGAAGCCTCGGCGAACCAGGTCAGCCTCTTCGGTGGCGACGACAGTGATCTCGACACGCCGCCGGCCTATGTCAACGTCGCTCCCTGGAGCGATAAACAAAAACTCACCGAAGAAAAAGCCGCGCTCGGCTTTTATCTCTCCGGCCATTTGTTTGATGCCTATGCTGAAGAAGCACGGCGCTTTGCCCGCACCCGACTAGCTGACTTGATTGCCTCGCGCGAACCCAAGCTGATTGCCGGCATCATCTCTGGCGTGCGCACGCAAATGACCCAGCGTGGTCGCATGGTCATCGTTACCCTTGATGATGCCACTGCCACCGTCGACGTCACTGTCTATAACGAAGTCTTTGATGCGCACCGTGCATTGTTTAAGGAAGATGAGTTTTTAGCCGTGCATGGCAAAATTTCCGAAGACCGTTTCTCAGGTGGCTTGCGCATCACAGCCGAACGGGTGATGGACATTGCGACTACGCGAGCCAGTTTTGTCAAAGCCCTGCGGCTGTCGATGAATGGCCAGGCCGATGCGGCCAAATTGCGTGCCGTGATCCAGCCCTTCCAGCAAAGCGATGGCTCTTGCCCTATCGTTGTTCAATACATGAAAAACGGCGCCTTGAGCGAGATCCGGCTCTCTGACGCGTGGCGGGTGCGCGCCGACGACAGCTTGCGCAACAAGCTGGCAGAGTGGTTGAGCCCTGATAACGTCTGGTTCGAATACTGATGGGCATGTCTTCCACCTTCAAGCGCATCGTCGGTCTGCTGACGCCCTATAAAGGCCGCTTGGTATTGGCCATCGGCGGCATGCTGATTACGGCGGCAACCGAGCCGGCGCTGGCTGGCATGATGAAGCTCTTGCTCGACAAAGGCTTTGGCGGCCCGCAGACTTTTTCGCTGTGGCTAGTGCCCTTGTTTGTAGTGGGTGTTTTTGTCGTGCGTGGCATCTCGACTTTCACCACCAACTATATGATGGCTTGGGTGTCAGGTCGGCTGATGACGGACTTACGTGCCCAGATGTTTACGCGGCTGCTTGATGTGCCACTTGGATTTTATGCTGACACGTCGGTTGGTACCGTCATCAACGCGATGATGCTCGAGGTGCAGCAAATCCTAGACATGATTCGCAGCGTGTTGGTGGTCTTGATCCGCGACAGTTTGACGGTAATTGGTTTGCTGGCTTATCTATTCTGGCTCAACTGGAAGCTCACTCTTGTGACATTGGTGTTGATTCCGCTGGTGGGTCTGGTGGTGCGGTTTACAGCAAAACGGCTCAAGCGTCTGATTGCTGAGTTTCAGGGCATTAATGCCGAGCTCACGCAAGTGATTGAAGAGACCACGCGCGCCCAGCAGGTCATTAAAATTTTCGGTGGTCAACAGTATGAAGCGCAGCGCTTTGCGCAGCGCTCGGATCGGCTGCGCGGCTTTGCCATTCGCATGGCCAGCACCATGGCCAGCACCGAGCCGATCACGCAGATCATTAATGCCTTTGTTCTCTCCGTCATCATCATGATTGCGCTGGCGCAGGCCGGTAACGGGCATGTCACCGTCGGCGATTTTGCGTCGTTCATTACTGCTATGCTGATGACGCTCACCCCCTTAAAACACCTGGCCGCAGTGAATGGTCCGCTGCAGCGCGGGCTGGCCGCCGGTGACTCTGTGTTTGGCTTGATTGATGCCACACCCGAACGCACGGACGGTATTGTGTTGCGCGAGCGCGCCGCGGGTAAGCTTGAATTTGTCGAGGCTGGTTTCCGCTATCCGGAACAATCGCGGCCCGCCTTGTCCGACATTACGCTCACCATCGCGCCTGGCGAGACCATCGCCTTAGTCGGGTTGTCGGGAGGGGGTAAATCCACATTGGTTAATTTGGTGCCGGAGTTTCACGCGCTCAACGAGGGTCAGATTCTGCTGGATGGCATTCCGATCTCGCAAATCGCGCTGGCGAGCTTGCGTGCGCAGATGGCCATGGTGAGCCAAAACGTGGTGCTGTTTGATGATACGGTCGCCGCCAATATTGCTTATGGCGATCCGCTGCCAGATGCAGCGCGCATTCAGGCTGCTGCGCGTGCAGCGCATCTGACCGATGTGATCCAAGCTCTGCCGCAGGGTCTGGAATCCATGGTCGGCGACAACGGTATGCGCTTATCTGGCGGGCAGCGTCAGCGCCTCGCCATTGCGCGGGCCATTTACAAAGATGCACCGATTCTGATACTCGATGAAGCCACCTCTGCACTCGACACCGAGAGCGAGCGTGCGGTGCAGTTGGCGCTTGAGCAGTTGATGCGCGGGCGCACTACGCTAGTCATTGCCCATCGCCTGTCGACCATTGAACATGCCGATCGTATTGTCGTGCTTGATGCGGGCAAGATCGTCGAGGTCGGTACCCATAAAGAATTGCTCGCCGCGCAAGGCGTGTATGCCCATCTGTATCATCTGCAATTTGCCAAGGAGCCTGTATGACTGCATCTGTAAAACCGATTTCGCGTTTCCCTGTGCCAGAGTTAAAAAATCTGCCTGACGATATTCGCGAAAAAATCATGGCAGTACAGGAAAAAGCAGGCTTTGTGCCGAATGTTTTTTTGGCGCTATCGCACCGGCCCGCAGAGTTTCGCGCATTCTTTGCTTATCACGATGCGCTAATGCTGAAAGAGTCCGGCAACCTGTCCAAAGCCGACCGAGAAATGATTGTGACGGCCACGAGTGCAAAAAATGGCTGTCTCTATTGTGTCGTCGCGCATGGTGCCTTGTTGCGGATTTATGCAAAAAATCCGCTGGTGGCCGATCAAGTCGCGATCAATCATCTCAAAGCAGATATACCGCCACGACAAACAGCGATGCTTGATTTTGCGATCAAGGTCTGCCTAGACTCATCCAGTATCGGCGACGAGGATTATGCGGCATTGCATGCGCACGGTTTTGATGACGAAGATATCTGGGACATCGCGTCGATCACCGGGTTTTTTGGCTTATCAAACCGCATCGCCAATGCAACAGGCATGCGACCCAACGATGAGTTTTATTTGATGGGCAGATTGCCACGCGGGTAAGCGCGGCATAAACCCGCAATGCGTCCGCACAGGCGCGCCAGATAGCGCGGCTGCGGCAGCAGTACGCGGGGCACCAGCGTCAGCAGGGCCAACGCCAGTGTGATCCAGCGCAAGCGTGCGGCTTGCTCTTCGCCGACATGCTTGTGCTCAAAGATCAGCTTGGATTGGGCATGATGATAGCCGCGCACAAATTCCGACCGCAGCGGGCTCGGCCCCTTTACGGAGCCGCGCGACAGATGGGTGATCTCGACACTGGGCACCAGCACAATTTGCTTGCCGTGTTCAAACACACGCTGGCATAAATCTTCATCTTCGTAATACAGAAAAAACGTCTCGTCGAAAAACCCGATATCTTGCATCGCGTCCCTATTGATCAGCATGACGGCTCCGCAGACAAAGCCAACGCAGCAGGGGCCGTCTGCCTGCACGCCAAACGAGGTCCAGTGTGTTGCAGGCCAGCGGTAGCTGAGTTCGGCACTACCGTTGCGGCGCATCAGGTGCGGCGCGATGATGGCCGCATCAGGGAAGGCGCGAGCGGCCTCCAGCATGCCATCAAAAAAAGCCGGTGTAGGCAAACAGTCAGGGTTAATCAGCAGTGCGTAAGGCGTAGTGACGCTGGCCAGTGCACGATTATTTGCCGCACCAAAGCCTAGGTTGCGCGGATTGCGCAGCAGCGTCGCGTTAGGCAGCGCGCTGTTTAATTGTGTGGTGATGTCGTCTTCGCTGCCGTTATCGACCACCACCACATGGGGCAACGACCGCAAGGCAAGCGCTAGCGCAGGCACGCAGTGTGCGCTGTTGTAGGTCACGGTGATGACGGTGATCTGGTCGAGAGTCAGTGGCGGCATGGCGTCGTATTCAAGATGGGAGGCGATACGCTTGCAGGATCGGTGCGAGTTTAGCGCGAATGGACGTTGGTCTGCGTTGGGCCGATGAATGATCTTCGTCTGCGCACCCGATCATTAGGTATCCCAACGAAAAATAGTGGCATCGTCGCGTTTATGGGGGCGCTGTGTGGCCAAGGCCTGCCCATCGATCACCTGCGTATATTTTTTGAGATAAGCGTGCGCCATCAAGTCGGCACTAAACTGCGTAGCCGCATAATGATGACAGGCGAGACGATCAAACTGATGATGCCGGATCGCCTCAGAGAGCACGGCAAGCGAGTCAGACAATACACCAAATTCAGGACCAACCAATTCGGGCAACGAGCCATAAGGCGTCGCAAATACCGGGCAACCAAAATACAGGCTCTCAATAATCGCTAGACCAAAAGGTTCGGGCCAGCGCACCGGAAAAATCAAGCCTCTGGATTGATTCAAGAGTGCGAGTTTTTTTGCACCGCCCACCATGCCATGAAACGCAATACGCCGGGACCAGGTAAAACGCATGCCGCGCTTGAGGTTGAATCTTACTCCGCCCAATACCGCCAGCGTCTCGCCCGCGTCCAGCGCCAGATCAATTGCACCGCGGACGTTTTTTACTCGCCACGCCGCGTTGCCCAAAAAATGATAATGCGTGCGCGGCTGTTCAAAATCGACGGTGCCATAAGCCTCCCAGTTTAGGCCATTGTGGACAAACTGATCCGAGCCAAAACGCTGTGCATGATCGCGTGACACAAAAATCGCATTGCTTGGCATCGGCACTGCACTGATTTCATTGCCGTGCTGGGTGAAGACATAAGGCCGGCCTGTCTCTTCCATATCAAAATCGGGACGCAGATGAAAATGCACGATATCGACATCAGCGGGAATCTGCTGCCGCAAATCCTGATCAGGACTAATTTCGATGACTGGCGCAAAAGGGCAGCTTGATCCGCGTTTGGCCATCAGCGTGACGCGATGGCCGAGTTTGATTAATGCCTCAGCAAGATCCCACAGCACCCGCTCAGTGCCACCATAGGCATAGACAGGAATAGTGGCGCTGCTGGCAATCAAAATGTGCATGATTCAGTGTGCTTAAGAAGTTGGCTGGGTCGTTATGGGCCGGGATTGAGAATAAATCAGGCCGGCGAGAATCATGGCCCACGACGTATAGACTTGTCTGAATGCGTTGACGCTAAAAATCGCCATCGATAGTCCAAACTCAATGTATAAAAAAACCAGTAGCATACCCATCATCGATAGCGCTCGTACTGCGCGGTTGGGATGATGACGGCTGCGATAAAACATCAAAAAAGTAAGGGCGTGCACCATCAGCACCGAGAGAACGCCGACCAGTCCTTTTTCGGCAAAAAATCCGATCAGCTCATTATGCGGATTATTAATATGTTCAATTTCTGGCTGACTACGCCCGGTGTCGACGGACTCTTGAATCATGCGCAAAAATTCTTCGTTACCGGCCCCTAATAAGGGATGTTGCGCACCGATTTGCAGACCTGCCTTCCAAAGTTCGAGGCGGACACTGACGGAGTATTCGGTGACCCTGCCGGTCTCAAACCAGGTCTTCGCTCCCGTAATGCCGCTATTGATACGGTCAATGACTTGATTGCGTGCGCCTAATGAAATGCCAGTGGCGAGTAAAGCGACGATCAATCCAACCAGTAAGGATTTTTTCCACCAGTTGAATTGCTTGGTGGCAGAATGAAAAATTAATAGGGATACGATGAGAACAGAAAGCCATCCCCCTTTGGAACCGCTCAATAGCGAGGCCAGCATGCCACAGACGCCGCCAAGTAAGAGTAGTGCTTTCTCAAGTCGTATGTGCCTGTCAAACTCAGCATAAATAAAACCAATCAGCGAGGCCGTCGCCAGCACCACGGCGGTATTGCCGAATTTGATCTGGTTGGTAAATCCACCTGCACGATCAAGATCGAGCCCGTACACCTGATAAGCAGCAAAAACCAGGCTGCCTATCGCGCCGACTGCTGCACCTCGCCAGAAATATTGAGGGTCTGGCTGGTAGCGGGTAAAAACCAGCAAAATAAGTGGATAAAAAAGAAAAGGGAGCAGCATCGTGATGCTACCTGCACGATTGCCATGATATCGATCTAAGAAAATATTCACCAAGACAAACGAAAAAAACGCGAGTGTTGCCACATGCGATACAAATAATTGCTGTATCTCGCTGAGCGAGATTTTTTTCTTGAAAATTTGGACTAGCGCGATGACTGTCAGCGCCACCCCAATAATGACATAGCCACTTGGGGCAATAAGCGTCAATGCCAAGCCTAGAAAAATAATGAAATTAATGAGATTTTTTGGCATCAAAAGATAATGGCGCACGCTGATCAATTCGAATGGTTAAAAATGGACGCAGCTTGTCGTGGATAAGCTGCTGAAAATTCTGGCGATGTCAGATTTTTCTTGTCGTCTTTTTTGCAGCTCCCTCAGAGACAAAATAAAGCATTTAGTCTCTTACGTATTCTTGCAATTCAATAGGCAACTCTGGTTGCCAAAACCACGACTGCTTTGGCATTTTTATGCGGAATGATTTTACTTTTTTACTTTCTTGTAAGTCAGAATTTAGCAAAAATAATTCGGAAAATTCTTGGTTGGTTTCTACTAAAGGAGAAATAAGTAATCCTGTCTCCATCATTTCTGGAATCACTCTGAATTCTCTTTGTGTGCCATCATTTAATTTAATAAGAATGACTATATTTTCTTGCTTATAAATTACTGTGCTGATTTTTCCTGCCAAGGAAGGCCTAAAGTAAATTTTCAAAAATAGCAGATTTGGTCGGTTGGGTAACAATATTTCTTGGTCAAAATTTGATCTAAATTCCAGAATTTTATGTAAGCTGCTGAATTTTTTGATTTCTGTATTTTTTTTAAAAATACTTTCATTTTTACCCCAACTCACGATTGTATAGTTATCTAAAAGAGATAGCCAACTCAGGCCATCGTCCATGGATGGCAATCTTTTATCGATCGTCTCGAGGCGAAAAATAATATTATCAGGCGCGGTTTCGTTGCGAAAATAATCTGCATTAAGTTTGATCAGTTCCGGTTTGTACGCAGAGTAGCTCTGAAATACCGGGCGTGGTGCCCATCTCCACCCATTTGCCAGAACGCATGCTTGATGATAGGAAAATAAGTCAACGGTGCCACTAAAGTGCGTGTTTATTTTGCACGCCGCCTTAATGTTGTCGAGCGAATTTTGGTATTGCGCAAAAGAATTGGTCGTAAAAGTGCTGCCTTGCAACCATGAATTTTTTAGAGAATAAGAATCATAAATAATTTTTATAGTTTCTTTAAATCCAAATTTTTCAATAACGTAATGGAGTTTTTGGCTTGCCGTCAGTGACTTCAGACCTTGTAAATTTACTTCTTTCTCGATCAGTCTTTCCTTGATTATTTGGTCGGTCGATCCATACTTTAAATACATGATGCAAAAAATAAATATGGCAATTGCGCTTATTTTTTTGAAATAAAATAGCCTGGTATTTTCGAAAATTCCAATCGCATAATAAGCGAGCAAAGCAAGTAACAGTCCGTAAAGCGCGATATAGCCATGGCCATCATGTCTGGTGAAGCCAGCTTTAAAACAAAAAAACAAAAAAAACAAAAAATTTAATATGAAATAGGTCTTTTCCAATTTATCAGTTCGTATTGATTTTTTAATTGAAATTAAAATTGTCAAAGCGATGGCCAGATAAATCCATTCCTCCATGATTAAGCCATCCGTGGCCATTGCTCCTGTGTAGCCTGCAATAATTGGAATTAAGGAAAGAAAATATTCGACCAGACCGTCAGATGGTTGCCCTGATCCGGTCCAGAACAGGTAGGCCGATAGCAACGGAAGGGCGAAGGCCAAAACGGCTGAGAAATGTCTACGTTTGATGGCGAGATAGGTGACGACGAGAATTAAGGTGATCAGGCAATAAGGAAGAAAGCTTCCTTTTATTAGGGGCAAAAAACCAAGTGAAGAAAGTAAAAAAAAGAAGGAGAAGTTTTTTAAAAATCGCGCTTTGCCGCTGGTGTGTGGTTGATTTTTCGTAATTAAAACTGCATTAACATTTATTAGCAGGGGAATTGAAAGCATCAACGCATCCGGATTAGCAAAAAACGAAATGGCCAGCAAACTCCAAGCGATAGTCCATCCGCGCTCTTTTTTTAATGCAAATGAATAGGCAAGAAAATAAACGATCGATACGTACAACGCGCCGACAATCATCAGACCATTGGTTTTTGGGTGATAAAGTTTTGTATAGACTGATGCATAAGGACCAAAAGTGAACACGATGTCTTGGCCGATGCGCAGCTCTCTGCTTACCGCCTCGTTCATCGCGAAAGCCCAGGATGAGTCGAGGGTAAGTACCGGCATTGCGGGGTGGAAGGGGCCCAGCATCGCGCAGATAGCCAACAATCCGATGGCCACAGAGATTTGTATTTGCCAATTATTTTGCATGAGATAATTTTGACCAAGCAATTGGCTCGTGATGCTTACGCGGTTGACCTCGCTCTATTCAAACCCTTTGGGTGCTGCCAGCCAAGGGATTAATGATTCGTCGTTGCCGTGCGTCCGTTTTTTATAAACCGCCGCTCTTCCTGCATTAATTCTCGTACTGAGCCTGGATCGGCCATGCTGCGCTCTTGTTTCATATCGAGCCAGTCGTATTTTTTATTGACTGTACGGTCCATGATGATGCCGTCAACTAGATAGGCGCTACTCATGTAAGACGCCATCACCGTGCCACGCTTTTCTGGTAAGTGAAACAGGTTGGCGCCATTACTGTAATCCGTCAGCGGTCCGGTGCAGCCAAGGGCCTCTTGCATCAATGTTGGCACGATATCTTGATGCAGCGACATGCGGTTTTCGACTGCTCCCGCAATTTGTCCCGGGGCTTTGATCAGGAGGGGTGTTTGTACCTGCCATCGGCTGAAATTGCTGCCGTGACCCCAGTAGCCGAGTCCGTTTTCGTTAAATTCTTCGGCATGGTCCCCCGTGATGATGACCCAGGTATCGTTCAGAGCCGACTGTTTTTCGGCCGCTGTCAGTACTTGTTGAACCAGCTTGTCGAGATAATATAAGCTGTTGTAATAATCATTTTTGTAGGGCGTGGCGTCGGTTTGCCGGTTCAGTGCATAGCCTCCTTCTACGGTAGGCAGCGGCTTAAAGCGCGCATAGTCCGCCGGGTAATCATAGGATGCGTGCGAAGAGGTCAAAAATAAAAAATCAAAGCGCGGCGAGCGCTGAGATTGTGATTTGAGTGTGTCAATAAAATGACTGACGAGTTGGTGATCCGGCAGGCCAGCGACATAATCGGGGTCTTCAATGCGGGGAAAAAACAGGCTACGTAACGCAAAGCCATCCAGACTACTCGAGGTAAAGACGCGTGAACGATAGCCTTGCGCATGCAGGGTCTCGGTAAATTGGCTGGGATAGCTGTCCGGGGATGCCTTGAATAATTCAAAATAATTGGGATGCAGACCAAACATCAGCCCGAACAGTCCGGGCACTGTCGCGGCACCACTTGAGAGATGCGGATCGAAGCGGGTGGCGCCGGCAGCAAACTTGCTTAGATTGGGCATTATGTGCGGACGCAGCGTATCGGCTTGCCAGCTTTCGAGCACAATCATCAAAATCGATGGCGGGGCTTTGCTCGGAACACAGAGCGGCTTTTGAGTCGGGTACTGCGCCAGACCGGTGCTCTTGCCGGGGCGCTGTTCGGCCCGTCCATGCTCGGCCGGAAAGGCAGTGGGCCACCATTGACTAATTGCCGGTGCGTTGGCGTCTTGTTCGACGGGATAGTAAATTGGAAGGTAGGGCCGGTACTGCGTAATTTCGTCGCGGTTGTAATGCGTTGCCCAAATATTGATCACGGTGTTGGTGGCGAAGCCGGCCGGCATCAGCAGTAATAATCCGATGATGACGCTCAGTCGTGCCGGCGTGGCCTTGAGTGGGGAGAGGTACAGCCAACTGACCATCCCCAACATGACCAGCGCCACCAGTGCGGCAACGGCCAGCAGAAAAATCGGGATGCCCATGCCACTGAAATCACGAAAAAACATCTCGACGAATAACCAGTCCAGGTGAAAACGATAAAGATTAAAGACGGTCAGGTCGAGCACCAGATACAGCAGCCAGACCCAGCCTAGCACCGGCAGCAGCCAGCGGCTCCAGGTGAACAGGCTCGTGGGTAGCAAGAGCAGACTGACGATCATGAGTACGGTGCCAAAATAGCCGACCGTACTTAGTTGATATACGGTGGAGAGCATGCCCGAAGCCGGCGCATCTTTGAGGTAAATGGCAACAGCCGCAATCGTCAGCAGGCAGAGATAAAATGTAATCTTTAAGTGCGCGCTGAGTCGATTTTTCATGGGTGTAATGAGGCCTTTGCGGACCAGATGACGGCATACGCACAGGGCGGGGGCGTAAAAATTCCCTTGGTTTTTCCGGGTGGCCCTATTATATGCTCCGGTAAAGCGCAGGGGTACTAGCGCGCGGAGGGGTTTTTCAGATCGTTCTTGTACCAAGAGCGATCATCACGGATTCGATTTATGATGCTCAAGCTTATTCTCGATCGCCGGCATAAGAATAATAAAATTGCCTACTATCTGAGATCTTATCTGTCACTCGTGTGGCCAGCGACCGGCCTGCGCAGAAAGCTCGATCGTTTATTACAGACGCAGCGAGACAAGGATGCGGCTTTGCAGTCGCGGCTAGACTATTACAATAAAATTGGCGATGCTAGGAGTATCAGCAACGGTATAAGTATGGCGCGCTTTCGGCATGAAAAGAAAACAGCGTATTTTTTTGATCTATTTTCGCATCTGCGTGTTTTTCCCGCCGACAGACAATGTAAATTTGTTTTTGGTGATGTGGTGGATGTCCCGTCTGAGCCCGCCTTTGTCAAGAGCCGTCCCATCGCGGGCGACAATAGCAATGCGGTATTAATGAAGCTCGACGCGGCACGGCATTTTTGCTTCGTCAACGACCCCTTAGCTTTTCAGGATAAAAAATCAGCGCTGGTCTGGCGCGGCCGACTCCACCTTAGCGTTAAAAAAGAACGCCGGCTTGAATTTCTCGAGCGCTTCAGCCATCTTCCGCATTACGACATCGGGCATGTTAACCAGGGTGATGTCTATCCTGATCTGAGGCGCCCGCCATTGTCGATCGCAGAGCAGCTCGATTTTAAATACATTTTGTCGCTGGAAGGAGTCGATGTGGCGACCAATTTAAAATGGATTATGTCGTCAAATTCTTTATGCTTTTCGCAGCGGCCGCGTTTCGAGACCTGGTTCATGGAGGGCCGGTTGATCCCGAATGTGCATTATGTCGAGATTGCCGAAGATTTTAGCGACATCGACGACAAGATCGCTTTTTATGAACGTCATCCCGAAGAGGCATTGCGCATCATCGCGAATGCCAACGCGTACATTACGCAGTTTATGAATGCGGACGATGAGGCGTTGCTAGCGCATCTGGTGGTTGCGCGCTATCTCGAATTTTGTTCGCCCGACAAGTAGTGCTATCGGTGGTTTGCGGTTGCGATCAGGATGACGGATCCGGTTTTTTAATTGCAGAAAATTCCCAGATTAAATGCGATTGTTCGCCGATAATTTTTTCACCGAGGCTTTTGATTCGTCGCGCCAGCCCCGGATTGTTAGGTTCATAAATACCGCGTGGATGGACCCAGGCTTGCCGCACTAGCGCAAAGCTGCCTTTGAAGCCATACATGCGCGCCATCAGGTGCGGTGCGGTGAAATACCGGTGCGTTTTGACCGTAATGATGTTGACGTGGGTCGGGTCGCGCAGTGCTTTTTCATTTGGAAAGGCCGGCGTGATCGCATACAGCAGCCCGTCTGGTTTTAAAACCCGCCAGATTTCACTCATCAAATCGACGAACGGAAATTTTGAGGTATTGCTGCGGTAATCCAGTGCCACACGGGGTATATGCTCAAAAAAATCGTAAGCCGATACCGCATCAAAATGATTGTCGGGGAACGGGATGGCTTCCATTGCCAGATTAGCCCCTAAGACGGTGGCATTGCCTGCCTCTGCTTCGTGCGCGCGCAGATCAATACCGTACAGAGCTTCATAGTCATAGGGATTTTTCGGTGTCAGTCCGCAACCGAGGTCGAGATGTTTTCGCATGAGTGTGCTGATTGTTGTGATCGTTATTTAGTCGAGCAGCGACACGGTATCGTAGACCTGCTGAACACCAGACGCTTCTTTTTCGATTGAAAATTCTTGGGTCACGCGCGCGCGTCCGAGCAGGCCTGCTTGTTGGGCTGCGGCGGGTTCGCGCATCAATAATCGCAGGCTGTCGGCCAAGGCATCGACATCCGATGTGGGCACCAGATAACCGGTTTTACCCTGCTCGACAATGTACTCAAATGCGCCGGTTGTGCTGGCCACCACTGCGCAGCCGCAGGCCATTGCTTCAAGCGGCGTAATACCAAAGGGTTCGTAGCGCGGACAAGCGACCATCACCAGCACGTTTTGATACCAGTCAGGCACCTCGTCTATCGGTAGCTCGCCGAGAAAAATAATCCGGTCTTGCAGTCCCGCCTGGCGAATTTTTTCATCCAGAGCGTGTTTGAAGCCGGCGTGCTCAGGCAAGGTGCGACCGGTAATGATGGCGGTAAAGTCGGGAAATTCAGGCAGCACTGCCAGCATTGCGTCGACAAAAATATCGGTCCCTTTGCTGGGGCGGACACGACCAAATACGCCGATGCCATATTTACCGGACAAACCTGTGCGCTGCCAAACGGTGGCTTTGTCTTCGGGTGGCGCAAACCGCTCCAGACTGGCGCCGTGAAAGACCACCTTGGTGGTGTTGGGCACAAAGCTGGCGGCCTCCGGTGTGGTGGCGATCACGCCATCCATTTTGCTGATCAGCCAGCGCGGAAACCACGAATGGCGGTGCTTGGCTGCCGAGGTAAAAACGATATGGATTGGAAAACGCAGCACATCGCGGATGAAAATGGTGAGCATCATTTCGGGGTCGCGCCGCACATGCCAGATGCGTTTGCGGCCATCAGGCAAACGGGTACGGCTTAGCCATAGTGCCTGCCAGACGCTCAGATGCGCAAAATGATCCGGATGGTTTTCCCGGGCCAGCCTGGCACCGGGCAGGTCTTCACCAACAAAGCCTAGCGACAGAGTTTTTGCCTGAACAGGTAAGAGCGCATTGATGGTGCCCGAAACGCCGGTGTAGCGTTTCTTCATGTTGGTGATGATGACGGCGGGGTTCATGGCGTGGTGGGTGCGCTGATTTGCAGGGTAGAAAAAGGGCGAGCGTAACAGGACTGAATCGGGGCAAGGGTCCGTATGTCATTTTGCACACGAGGTTAGTCGCAGGCAGGCACTAGTGCAGGTCTTACATCAAAATAATATCGTATTGCTCTTGATGGTAGGTGGTCTCCACCTGCAGCGAAATCGGCTTGCCGATGAAGTCGCCCAGCATCGCCAGGTGCTGCGACTCTTCTTCAAGGAACATGTCGATGACGAGCTGCGATGCCAGGATTCGGAATTCGCGTGGATTAAATTGTTTGGCTTCGCGTAGCAGCTCGCGCAAAATTTCATAGGTCACTGTGCGAGGTGTTTTGACCTGGCCTTTGCCGCTGCACGCCGGGCAGGGTTCGCACAATACATGCGCTAAGGATTCTCGTGTGCGCTTGCGCGTCATTTCAACTAAACCCAGTGCGGAAAAAGTCGACACCGTAATCTTGGTACGGTCACGCGCCAGAGCCTTGTGCAGCTCGGCAAGCACCGACTGCTTGTGCTCGGCGTTTTCCATATCAATAAAATCCAGGATGATGATGCCGCCCAGATTACGCAGCCGCAATTGCCGCACGATTGTATGGGCGGCTTCGAGATTAGTCTTGAAAATGGTGTCGTCGAAATTGCGGCCGTTGACATAGCTGCCGGTGTTGACATCAATCGTTGTCATCGCCTCGGTCTGCTCAATGATCAGGTAACCACCGGATTTGAGGTCGACCCGGCGTCCGAGAGCGCGCTGGATTTCGTCTTCGACACCATGCAGGTCAAACAAGGGTCGCTCGCCGGTGTAGTGCACCATCTTTGGCAGCACCGATGGCGTATAAGCCTGGGCAAATTCGGTCAGGCTGACAAAATTTTCGCGCGAATCAATCTGAATTGTCGATGTCTCATCGCCGACAAAATCACGCAGCACACGCTGCGCCAGACTCAGGTCTTGATAAAGCAGCGATGGTGCCGGCAGGGATTTGGATTGTTGTTGAATGAAGGTCCACGTCTTGCGCAAATAGTCGACGTCCATCGTCAGGTCGGCTTCGCTGGCGTCTTCGGCCATGGTCCGGATGATGAAGCCGCCTTTTTCTTCGGGTGGTCGCAGTCGCTGTAATTTTTCGCGCAACAGTTCCCGTTCGGTTTCATTGCCGATGCGCTGCGAAATGCCGATGTGTGCATCTTGGGGCAAATAGACCAGCATGCGACCGGCAATCGAGATCTGCGTCGAGAGCCGCGCGCCTTTGGTGCCGATGGGGTCTTTGACCACTTGCACCAAGACCGACTGACCGTCGTGTAAGAGTTTTTCAATCGGCTGTAACGGTGCTGCGGTCGCCCCATCGTGCGACCGGGATTCCCAGATGTCGGCCACATGCAAAAAGGCGGCGCGCTCGAGACCGATGTCGACGAACGCTGATTGCATGCCCGGCAGCACCCGCACTACTTTGCCCAGATAGATGTTGCCGGCGCGACCGCGGGAGGCGGTACGCTCGATGTGCAGCTCCTGCACCGCGCCTTGCAAAATCAGCGCAACACGGGTTTCCTGCGGGGTGATATTGACAAGCAGGTCTTCACTCATAAAATCTTAATGCCAGCTTTTTGTAGCAATTGGGTGGTCTCGAATAAGGGCAGCCCCATGATGCCTGAGTAGCTGCCGGTGATCCGTTCAATAAACTGTGCCGCATAGCCTTGTACGGCATAGCCGCCGGCTTTGTCATAGGGCTCGGACAAGGCGCAGTAGGCGCGCAGCGTCTGGTCGCTTAGTTCGCCGAAGGTGACTTCGGAGCGTTGCATCGCTTCGAACATTTGTCCATTGGCCATGACGGCGACACTGGTGAGAACCTGATGGGTACGCCCGGAGAGCAGTTTGAGTGTGCTGACGGCGTCTTCCATATTGGCAGGCTTGCCCAAAATAAGACCGTCGAGCGTGACGGTGGTGTCGGAGGCCAGCACCGGACGTTGCGGGAGTTTGCGCCATAGCACCGCACCGGCGCCGCTCTCGGCTTTTTCACGCGCGACTCGCGCCACATAATCTTCTGGCGCTTCCCCGGGCAGGACAATTTCAGAGACCGCGCCATCGCGCACGTCGCCGTCACGCAGCATTAGAATTTCGAATTCGATACCGATTTGCCGCAACAGTTCGCGCCGGCGCGGGCTCTTTGAAGCCAGATAAATCTTTTGGTCTGCAACTGCCATAAGGCTGCCCTGATTGAATGACGCGCTACAGCGATGCGCGATGGTAGGGGTGGTTTTGCGTAATCGACCAGGCCCGGTATAACTGCTCTGCCAGTAACACGCGCACCATGCCGTGTGGCAGGGTCAGACTCGAGATCCTGATGAGCATGTCGGCATTTTTTTTTAATGTGGCATCCAGGCCGTCTGCGCCGCCGATCACGAATGTAACATCCCCGCCTTGTTGTTGCCACTGGCCCAGGTGTTGCGACAATTGCATGGTCGTCAAGTCCTTGCCATGTTCATCCAGCGCGATCACGCGGCCGCCTTTGGGGAACACGGCTTCGATACGGCTGCGCTCCTGCGCCATCACGATCTCGGCAGTTTTACTGGCAGAGCGCTCAACAGGTTTGATTTCTTTAAGATGCAGCCGGCATTCGGGCGGCATGCGCTTGGCATACTCATTAAAACCGGTCTCGATCCAGGCCGGCATTTTGTGGCCAACCGCCGCAATGATGAGCTGCATGCAAAGCGCAGTTTATTTGACGCTAGTTTTGGCCGCGCTACGACGCACGGGCGTTTTTGCCGCTGACACGCGCGGTTTTTTGGCAGCCGGTGTTTTGCTCGACGTCGTTTTTTTTGCCGGCGTTTTTAATGCGATCTTGATCGTATTTTTAGGGATAGTTTTTTTCGTTGCTGCTTTTTTGGCACCAACAGTTTTTGCAGCCGCTTTTTTGGCAACGACTTTTTTGGCCGCGCTGCGCGGTGCTTTTTCAATGATCGCGACTGCCTCGGGCTGGCTGGTCGTCAGATGGCGACTTGGTTTTTTGACCACGACACTGCCAGCATTTTTGCTCGCCGTCGCTACCCGTTTGGCGGCGCCTAGCTTGATTTCTTTGTCGCCCCAGATTTCTTCAAGACGGTAGTAGGCGCGTATCGTCGGCTGCATGATGTGAACGATCATGTCGCCCAAGTCAACGAGTACCCATTCGCCGGTGGTCTCTCCTTCTACGCTCAAGACCTGACCACCCGCCTGTTTGACTTTGTCGCGCACGGACGCTGCGAGCGCTTTGGTTTGACGGTTGGAGGTGCCGGAAGCCACGATGATACGGTCAAACAAGCTCGTTAAGTGGGTCGTGTCGAACAGGTTGATGTCTTGTGCTTTGACGTCTTCCAGGGCGTCGATCACGAGGGCTTGCAGTTTTTTGATGTCCATTGATTAGCTTTGATAAAGATGATGTTGTTGAATATAGTCTAGCACTGCGTCAGGCAGGTCCAGCTTCGTTGTTTGTCCTGCTCGCAGGGCCTGCCGAATTTCAGTGGCCGACACCGTTAAGGCGAGATTGGTCGCAACATAAATCAGGCCACAGGGCGTAGTGCGGATTTGTTCTGCGCTCGCCGCTCGTCTGGCTATTTCTCTGGCGACTTCCGGGGCCAGTTGGTCCGCGCCAGTCAGGTACCCCGGACGCGCCGCCACGCACAGGTTGGCATAATCAAATAGCTGCTGCCAGTTACGCCAGGTAGGCAGATTGTGTAGCTGGTCAGCGCCTAAGGCCAGCACGAGCGAGGTTTCCGGTCCGAGTTCGGCGCGCAGCGCACGCACGGTGTCAATGGTATAGCTTGGGCCGTCGCGCGTAATTTCCTGTTCGTCGATCTGTACCGGCCGCGCACAATCGGCAAAGGCCAGCCGCAACATCGCCACCCGGTGCGACGCGCTCGCACCCAACGCAGCCTTTTGCCAGGGCTGTCCCGCCGGGATTAGTCGCAATGCATCCGGCTGCAGCAAAGCTGAAAAATAACGCGCCAGTCCAACATGGCCGGCATGCACCGGATCAAAGCTTCCGCCTAAAATCAGAACGCAGGGTGGACTCACGCAGCCAGCCAGTCCCGGTGCGGCAGAAAATCGGTATAGAGCCGGGCTTCCGGGGTGCCGGCTTCAGGCTGCCAGTTGTAGCGCCACTTGACCACCGGTGGCAGCGACATCAGGATGGATTCGGTGCGACCGCCGGACTGTAACCCAAAAAGCGTGCCGCGGTCGAACACCAAATTGAATTCGACATAGCGCCCACGGCGATAGGCCTGGAAATCACGTTCGCGTTCGCCATAGGGTGTGTCTTTGCGCCGCGCCAGGATTGGCAGGTAGGCAGAGATGAAACTGTCGCCCACGCTTTGGGTCATGGCAAAGCTCTGCGCAAATCCGGGCGCATTGAAATCATCAAAAAACACGCCGCCCACACCGCGCGCTTCTTTGCGATGTTTGAGATAAAAATAATCGTCGCACCATGTTTTAAAGCGTGCATGCAAGTCCTCGCCAAAGGGCTGCAGCGCGGTATGGCAAGACTGGTGAAAATGGCGCGCGTCTTCGGTGAAGCCGTAGTAGGGCGTCAGGTCCATACCGCCGCCAAACCACCACGCCGGCTCGCTAGCATCACCGACGGTGGTAAAAAAGCGCACGTTCATGTGCACCGTCGGCGCATACGGATTACGCGGATGAAAAACTAAGGACACGCCCATGGCTTCCCACGCCCGGCCGGCCAGCTCGGGCCGGTTGGCCGCTGCAGATGGCGGCAAGCTGCTGCCGGTTACATGCGAGAAGCCCACACCACCACGTTCGAGCACATTGCCTTCTTCGATCAGACGCGAGATGCCACCGCCGCCCTCGGGACGTTGCCAGCTATCGGTGAGGAAAGGCTTGCCATCAATCGCTTCAACTGCGCTGACGATCCGGGCTTGCAGGGAAAGCAGCCAAGTCTTGACTGCAGCAGTGTCTGGGGAGCTCATGGTGTGTGTCGTGATGGTTGAGTAAACTGGCGCGCCCGGCTGCGCGATTTAAGCTGGCCGCTTTAGTGCACGCCAACCGATATCGCGCCGGAACTGCATGCCGTCAAAATGTATTTTATCCAGGGCTTCATAGGCATTTTTTTGCGCGACTTTGACGCTGTCGCCCAAGCCTACGACACACAATACCCGTCCGCCGGCAGTGAGGAGTTTTTTATCTTCAAGTACGGTACCGGCATGAAAGGTCACGCTATGCTCGGTCTCCGCTGGAATGCCAGTGATGACATCGCCCTTGCGCGGCGCATCCGGATAACCGCCTGCTGCCATCACGACGCCCAGCGCAGTGCGCCGGTCCCATTCAAGCTCAATGGTGTCGAGCGTGCCGTCGATGGCATGCTCCATCACCGTGACCAGATCCGTTTTCAGGCGCGCCATGATGGGCTGGGTTTCAGGGTCACCCATGCGGCAATTGAATTCGAGGGTCTTGGCGTTCCCTTGGGCGTCGATCATCAGGCCGGCATATAAAAAGCCGGTGAAGGGAATGCCGTCTTTGGCCATGCCTTGCACGGTTGGTAGGATGATTTCGCGCATCACGCGTGCGTGCAGCACCGGTGTGACGACCGGTGCCGGCGAATAGGCACCCATACCGCCCGTATTGGGGCCAGCGTCGTGGTCGAGCAGCCGCTTGTGATCCTGGCTGGTAGCCAGGGCTAACACGTGGGTGCCGTCGACCATCACGATAAAACTGGCTTCTTCGCCTTCGAGAAACTCTTCGACCACCACGCGCGCGCCAGCGTCGCCGAAGCGGTTGTCCGACAACATCATGTCGATCGCCGCATGGGCTTCGTCAGCGGTCATCGCAACAACTACGCCCTTGCCGGCGGCGAGTCCGTCGGCTTTGATCACGATGGGCGCGCCTTGCGCATCAATGTAAGCGTGGGCGGGTGCTGCCTCGGAAAATGTCTGGTAACGCGCCGTTGGTATCTGATGGCGCTGCATGAACGCCTTGGCGAAATCTTTCGAACTCTCGAGCTGCGCGGCCGCGCGCGTGGGGCCAAAAATCTTCAGGCCGCGCGCCCGAAAAATGTCGACAATGCCAGCAGCAAGCGGTGTCTCCGGACCGACCACGGTCAGCGCAACCTGCTCTTGCTGTGCAAAATCGGCGAGCGCAATTGGATCCGTGATCGGAACGTTTTTTAGACGGGGATCGAGCGCGGTGCCGCCATTGCCGGGCGCCACCAGCACAACTTGTATGCGTTGGGACTGAGCCAGTTTCCAGGCCAGCGCATGTTCACGGCCACCGGAGCCTACGACGAGAATTTTCATGGATCAGCGGATAAGAGAGAGGCGTTCGATTTGGAGGGGTTCGGCTTGGAAAACTGACGCGTTATTCGTTGATAACAGCATTGCTGTAGACCTCTTGCACATCGTCGAGGTTTTCTAGGGCATCGAGCAATTTTTGCATTTTGATTGCATCGTCGCCCGAGAATTCCGTTTCGGTCGAGGGCTTCATCGTGATCTCTGCCATCTCGGCCTTGAAGCCGGCTTTTTCTAGGGTTTCGCGCAGTTGTGAAAACGCATAGGGGTCGCACAGGACTTCGATGCCGCCTTCTTCGTCGGTGATCACGTCTTCTGCGCCCGCTTCGAGGGCCGCTTCCATGAGCGCGTCTTCGCTGGTGCCGGGCGCATAAAATAATTGGCCGCAATGCTTGAACAAAAACGCCACCGATCCTTCGGTGCCCATGTTGCCACCGAATTTGGAAAAAGCATGGCGTACTTCCGCCACCGTGCGCACGCGGTTGTCGGTGAGGCAGTCAACGATAATGGCGGCGCCATTGATCCCGTAGCCTTCGTAGCGGATTTCTTCGTAGCTGACGCCTTCGAGGTCGCCCGTGCCACGCGCAATGGCGCGGGTGACATTGTCTTTGGGCATATTGGCATCGGCCGCTTTTTCGACTGCTAAGCGCAGACGCGGGTTGCTGGCGATGTCGCCTCCCCCCATGCGCGCACCCACGGTAATTTCTTTGATCAGGCGCGTCCAGATTTTGCCGCGCTTGGCGTCAGTGGCGGCCTTTTTGTGCTTGATATTGGCCCATTTGCTGTGTCCTGCCATCGTGATTCTTTCCTGAGCTGTGCGCCGTGCGATTCGCCGCGCATGTTTTTATGCTAACGGGCCGGGTGCTTGTCGCCCCTGTGCAGGCTTTTGAATAGGGCGTGGATTTTACCACAGCGGCCCTCTTAAAAATCAGTCCCGCCGCACTGATCGGTAGTCAGTCTGGCCGCAGTACAATCGAGCGCCATGACCGATGCCAACACTGCTACTTTGCCTGCTATATCCGACGCCGTCCTGGCGCGCCGGCTGTTTCTTGCCGGACTGGCGATGGCGCTGGCGGGCTCGGTGCTATTTTCGGCTAAGGCCATTGTGGTCAAGTTGCTGTATCGGCATCACATTGATGCAATGACGGTGCTGGCGTTTCGCATGCTGTTTTCGCTCCCGTTTTTTGCTGTTATTGCGCTTCACCAGCGCCGTGGTGCGGCGCCGCTGGTGAAGTCGGATCGCTGGCGTCTGGTGCTGCTGGGTTTGGTTGGCTATTACTTGTCGAGTTATCTGGACTTTATTGGTCTGCTTTATATTTCGGCTGGGCTGGAGCGTTTGATTTTATTTTTAACGCCGTCATTTGTGCTGCTGCTGTCGATTTTTTTACTGAAAAAACGTGTCAGCCACACCGAGTGGCTCGCCTTGGTCATCTGCTATGCAGGCACCGTGCTGGTCTTCATTCAAGACGTCAAGACCAGTGGGCCGCAGGTGTTTTTGGGTGGCGCCTTCGTGCTGGCTAGCGCCGTGTTTTATGCGATGTACCTGTTATTCTCCGGTGAGCTGGTCAAACGGGTCGGTACCACGCGCTTGGTGTCTTACGTGATGTGCGTCTCAAGCGTGGCAGCAATCGGGCAGTTTTTGTTGCTGCGACCGCTGTCTTCCTTGCTGCAACCATTACCGGTGTTGGGGTTGTCCTTGCTCAATGCGGTGCTGTGTACGGTCTTGCCGGTATTTTTGGTCATGATGGGCATTGCCCGCATTGGCGCGCCGGTGGCGTCGCTGGCCGGTATGATCGGCCCGGTGTCGACTTTGTTTCTCGCGGCTTGGATTTTGCAGGAACCGATTACATTGATTCAACTCGCCGGCACAGCGCTGGTCTTGGGCGGAATCACATTATTATCCAGAAAAAAAACATAAGGGAGAACGCAATGGACTTAGGTATTCAAGGAAAAACCGCATTAGTCTGTGGTGCCAGCAAGGGTCTGGGTCGCGGCTGCGCCGAAGCGCTGGCGCGCGAAGGCGTGCATGTGACGCTGGTGGCACGCAGTGCCGACGTGCTCGACGCAACGGCACAAGCGATCCGGCAGATTGCTACCGGTGGCGCTGTTGTGACCACCGTCGCCTGCGACATCACCACCGTCGAAGGTCGTGCGCTGGCGTTAGCGGCGTGCCCGCATCCCGATATCGTGGTCACCAATGCAGGTGGTCCGCCGCCGGGTGATTTTCGTGACTGGGAGCGCACGCAATGGATCGCTGCCCTTGACGCCAATATGCTCACGCCGATTGAGCTCATCAAGGCCACGGTGGATGGCATGATGGCGCGCGGCTTTGGCCGCATCATCAACATCACCTCCAGCTCGGTCAAGGCGCCGATCGATATTTTGGGTTTGTCCAACGGCGCGCGTTCCGGCCTGACTGGCTTTGTGGCCGGGGTAGCGCGCAAGACGGTTGCCTCAAACGTCACCATCAATAATTTATTGCCTGGTTCATTTGAGACCGACCGTCTCAAGACGACCTTGTCGGCGATGGCGGCAAAAGCGGGCAGCAGCGCCGAAGCCGTCTTTGATCAGCATCGTGCGGCCAATCCTTCCAAACGTTTTGGCAACCCGGCCGAATTTGGTGCGTTCTGCGCGTTTTTGTGCAGCGCCCACGCGGGCTACATGACGGGGCAAAATATTCTGCTGGATGGCGGCGCCTATCCGGGCACGTATTGAGTTGTCCGGCAAAATTTTGACGTTATTATTATGCTTCTGTGTTTAGAAAAATAAGGTGAGCTTCATGACAAAAGCAATTCGTTGTTTCAGCAATGGTGGTCCCGAGGTAATGGAATACGTCGACGTCGAAGTCGGCGAACCGGGTGCAGGCGAGGCGCGTGTGCGTCATCATGCGATTGGTCTTAATTACATCGATGTGTACTTTCGTACCGGCCTCTATCCGCAACCTTTGCCATCGGGCTTGGGTATGGAAGGTGCGGGCGTGGTGGAAGCTGTGGGTCCAGATGTTGCCCATGTCAAGCCGGGTGACCGGGTAGCATATGCCACGCGTCCCCCTGGTGCGTACGCCGATGTGCGTGTGATGCCAGCGGCCGGCTTGGTCAAGCTGCCCGATTCGATTAGTTTTGAGATGGCCGCGGCGATGATGCTGCAAGGTCTGACGGTGCAATATCTGTTTCGCCGCACGTTCCCTTTGAAAGGTGGCGAGACGATTTTATTTCACGCCGCTGCCGGTGGCGTTGGCTTGATTGCTTGTCAGTGGGCGCGTGCCTTGGGTGTCACCATGATTGGCACGGTTGGCTCGGATGAAAAAGGCGAGCTGGCGAGATCGCATGGTTGCACGCACATCATCAACTACAACAAAGAAAATTTTGTTGATCGTGTCAAGGAACTGACCGGGGGCAAGGGCGTGCCGGTCGTGTACGACTCGATTGGCAAGGATACCTTCATCGGTTCGCTGGATTGTCTGTCGCCGTTGGGCATGCTGGTTAGTTTTGGTTCAGCGTCTGGTCCGGTGCCGCCATTTTCGTTGAACGAACTCGCATCACGCGGTTCGCTCTACGTGACCCGTCCGACGCTGTTTAGCTATGCGGCCAGTCGCAGCGATCTTGACAGCATGGCAGCCGAGTTGTTTGCGATGGTTGAGAGTGGCAAAGTAAAAATCGACATCAATCAGCGTTATGCCTTAAAAGATGTGCAGCAGGCGCACCGTGATCTCGAATCGCGCAAGACCACAGGTTCCACCATCCTACTGCCTTGAAAGGCGACCATGCGTAATGAAGAACAATCGCCGGATAATCCGATGGACCATCCCGAAGAGCAGCCTGTTGGCAGCGACGAGGGCCCCCATTTCGGGCGGCTATTGATCCTGCTGATTTTTGCCGTGATGCTCATCGGCGTGATTACGTTCGCATCCGAAGCGTATTTTTCTTAAAAACATCTCGGGGGTCAGGTCTTGCAAAACCACATCATCGGCCATTTGTGCGGCCATGTGGTTTTGCAAGACCTGACCCCCGAGGCTTTATTTTTCTGCCTTCATCTTTAGCGTTACAGTGCGTGGTTCGCCACTTTTCCCCGGAAAATTTGTGAACGCGCTTTGCACAAGATAGGGCATGACTTTGGCGAGGCTGCCTTGACTGCCGTCGCTTCTGACCGTAACGTCGTAAAGTGGTTCTCCACCGGTTAGCTGAGTGATTTTTATTTTCAGTTCGCGATGAAACAAGGTGTACCGCCTTTCTTGCTCGCGTGCTACTGGCATGCTGGGCCACATTGCGCCGTAATAGGGATAGCCGTATCCCGGCCAGCCACCCCAGCGCGGCGAGTAGTAGCCCGGACCGTACCAAGGTGTGCCATACCACGAGTCGACCAGTACGGTCTCGATGATCCGCACGTCGCGCCCTGTGATCGTGGCGACAAATTTGACGCTCAACGCCGCTTTGTCGTTATTGCCTGCTTCCTTGAGACCTAGCCTTTGCAATTCGCCGCGCACCAGATCTTCATAGCTGCGGTATTCTAAATCTTGCTGCTGCACGTCACTGCGATCGAAACTGAATGATTGTTGGATCAGCTCGGGTGACCATTGATGAAAGGCGGTGACTTCGCTTTTGATGGTGCTCGCACATCCGGTCAGCAAACCTGACGAGGCGAGCAATAAAAATACCAAGCGGCGCATGACAGCTCTCCATGAGATAAACATAATTCGTTTATCTTACGCCCATCTACATGATTTGCGCTCCTTGGTAAAATGCAGTTTTCCCTGCTGTTTTTTGCTCGTTTTCCTTTTCATTCAGGCTGCCGATGCGTACCGATACCGCTGCAACAATTTTTCGCCATGACTACGTCGAGCCTTCATTTTGGGTCGATACCGTCGAGCTGGGGATTGATCTTGAACCTGGTGCCACCCGCGTGGCCGCGCGCTCGGTGCTCAAGCGCAATCCGGCCGCAAAACAACGCGATCTCGTTCTTAATGGCGAAGAGCTCGAATTAGTCGTTATCCGCATGAACGGCAAGACGCTTAACAAGCGGCACTATCATCTGACCGACGGTCAACTGACCATCGTCAATCCGCCCGATCTGGTGACGCTGGAAATCGAGACGGTGCTGCAGCCAGAAAAAAATACCTCGCTGATGGGGCTCTACGTATCGAACGGTAATTTTTTCACGCAATGCGAAGCTGAAGGTTTTCGCAAGATTACATTCTTCCCCGACCGTCCCGATGTGATGGCAACCTATCGCGTCATGCTGCGCGGGGATAAAGCGCGCTACCCAGTGTTACTTTCAAACGGTAATCTGATCGAGCAGGGTGACCTCGGCGATGGTCGGCATTATGCGTTGTGGGAAGACCCGTTCAAAAAGCCGTCGTATTTGTTTGCTCTGGTGGCGGGTCAATTGGTTTGCGAAGAGCAAACGCTGCGTCTGCAATCGGGTCGGGACGTGCTGCTGCAAGTATGGGTCGAGCCCGGCAATCTTGACAAGACTGCGCATGCGATGGAGTCGCTAGTCAAGAGCATACGCTGGGATGAAGAGCGTTTTGGTCTGGAGCTCGATCTGGATCGGTTCATGATCGTCGCCGTTGGCGATTTCAATATGGGGGCGATGGAAAACAAAGGCCTCAATATTTTTAATACCAAATTTGTGCTGGCCAATTCACGCATTGCCACCGACACCGATTATGCCAATATCGAATCGGTGGTGGGACATGAGTATTTCCATAACTGGACAGGCAATCGCGTCACCTGCCGCGACTGGTTTCAGTTGTCGCTGAAAGAAGGCCTGACTGTTTTCCGCGATCAGGAATTTTCTGCTGACATGATAGGCAGTGCGAGCGGCCGTGCTGTCAAACGTATCGAAGACGTGCGCGTGCTGCGTCAGGCGCAGTTTCCCGAGGACGCAGGGCCGATGGCGCATCCGGTGCGTCCAGATTCCTATGTCGAAATCAATAATTTTTACACCGTCACCATCTATGAAAAAGGCGCAGAAGTAGTGCGCATGATGCAAACCCTGGTAGGGCGTGACGGTTTTCGTAAAGGGATGGATCTGTATTTCGCCCGACATGACGGGCAGGCTGTTACTTGTGATGATTTCCGTGCAGCGATGGCCGACGCCAATGCGTGCGATCTGTCGCAATTTGAACAATGGTATAGCCAGGCTGGGACACCGCGCATCAGTGCGCGTGCCGACTACGACGCTGTGGCGCAGACGCTTACACTGGAGCTCACCCAGTCTTGCCCGGCGACGCCGGGTCAGCCGCAGAAATTACCGCTGCATATCCCGGTTGCCGTCGGACTACTCAATGCGCAAGGCGTCGATCTGCCGCTGCAGCTAGCTGGTGCGACTTTGCCTGAAGAAGCGCAAGTGCATGCGGTGCCAACTACGATGGTGCTTGAGCTGACGCAGCCGTCGCAGCATTTTGTTTTTACGGGTATTACCGCGCCGCCGGTGCCCTCACTGTTGCGTGATTTTTCAGCGCCGGTCAATCTGGATTTTGCTTACACCGATGACGAGCTGGCGTTTTTGTTTGCGCATGACAGTGATCCGTTCAATCGATGGGAGGCGGGTCAGCGTTTGGCGACGCGGCGTCTGCTGACCTTAGCCGGTGCCGGTCAGGGCGATCTGGCTTATCAGGTCAATGCCCAAGATACCTTGCTGATAGGCGCGTTGCGCAAACTAGTCAACGACAAGACACTCGATCCTGCGTTCCGCGAGCTGGCCATCAGCCTGCCTTCCGAGGGCATGCTGGCCGAGCAAATGGCGGTGATTGATCCGCAATCGATTCACACCGCACGATGCGCATTGCGTCGACAGCTTGCGCAACACCTGCGCGCCGATTTGTTGGCGGCGTATCAAGCCAATCACACGCCCGGTGCGTATCGGCCTGATCCGCTACCGGCTGGCCGACGCGCACTGCGTAATAGCGTGCTGTCGTATCTGGCCGAGCTCAATGACAACACTGCGCACAAGCTGATCCAAGATCAGCTCGAGCATGCGAGTAACATGACCGATCGCGTCGCAGCGTTGGCGGCGATGGTCAATCATCATGTTCCAGGTGTGCAGCAAGCCTTGCAGCAGTTTTATGATGAATTCACCGATGAGCCTTTAGTGATCGATAAGTGGTTTACGCTGCAGGCAGCGGCGCCCGTTACGACAGTGGCAGCGGTGCGCAAGCTGATGCAGCATCCGGCATTTACGCTTAAAAATCCTAATCGTGCGCGCAGTTTGATTTTTGCTTTTTGCAATGCTAATCCGGCGCAGTTTCATGTGGCAGACGGCAGCGGGCACGCATTTTGGGCCGAGCAAGTCATTACGCTCAATGCGATTAATCCTCAAGTCGCTGCGCGGCTGGCACGCACGATGGATCGTTGGCGCAAATACACGCCGGCGCTGCAGTTGAGTATGCAGGCGGCACTGAAAAAAGTCGCTGCCACTAAAAAGCTCTCCAAAGATGTGGCCGAAGTCATCAACAAATCGCTGGCTAAATAAAGACAGCTTCACCCTGGATACCCTATGAAACGCATCAGCCTGACCCAGCATTTAATTGAAGAGCAGCGGCTGCACAATTCCATACCGGCCGAGTTGCGTTTGTTAATTGAAGTTGTCGCTCGCGCCTGCAAAACCATCAGCCACTCAGTCGGAAAAGGCGCGCTCGGCGATGTACTGGGCAGTGCAAGCAGCGAAAACGTGCAGGGTGAAATACAAAAAAAGCTCGATATCATTTCTAACGAAATTTTATTGCAAGCTAATGAGTGGGGCGGGCATCTGGCAGCAATGGCTTCCGAAGAAATGGAGACCATTCATCCGATTCCCAACCGTTATCCCAAAGGCGAATATATGTTGTTGTTCGATCCGCTCGACGGCTCGTCCAATATTGATGTCAATGTGTCGATCGGTACCATCTTTTCGGTGCTCAAAGCACCAGAGGGTATGGCGACGCCGACTGAGCAGGATTTTCTACAGCCCGGTACCAGTCAGGTTGCTGCCGGCTATGCGGTGTATGGGCCGCAGACCATGCTGGTGCTGACGACTGGCAACGGGGTCAAATGTTTTACCCTCGATCGCGAGATGGGTTCGTGGGTGATGACGCAGCGGGAGTTGAAAATTCCCGAAGACACCAGTGAATATGCGATCAATGCTTCCAATGCTCGCCATTGGTATCCGCCGATGCAGCGTTATTTTAATGAACTGCAGGCCGGCAAAACCGGTCCGCGCGGGCGTGATTTCAATATGCGTTGGGTGGCCTCAATGGTGGCCGATGTGCACCGAATTTTGAATCGTGGCGGTATTTTCATGTACCCGGCCGATCTGCGCGAGCCCGACAAGGCGGGTAAATTGCGGCTGATGTATGAGGCCAACCCGATGGCGATGATTGTGGAGCAGGCCGGGGGCGCGGCCACCGATGGCACCGAGCGCATATTGGACATACAGCCGCATACGCTACACCAGCGCGTGCCAGTTTTTCTGGGATCGAAGAATGAGGTCGAGCGCGTCACGGCGTATCACCGGGCGTAGATTTTTACCCCTCCGCTTGTAATTGGATCGCAAAATTTGGGCATGGGCGGATTTTTTGCTAGAATACGTCCCTTCGCTGATGTAGCTCAGTTGGTAGAGCAACTGATTCGTAATCAGTAGGTCGGGTGTTCGATTCGCCTCATCAGCACCAGTAGATTCAAATAAAAGCCCAGCCCACAAGGTTGGGCTTTTTGTTATTCGCCCGATTAATGTTGGTCAAAGGAGAAAAATTGCCCAACCGAGGCGACATCCGCTTGCCATCCACATTGCGCAAACAGCAAGTGATACGCAGTAAAGCCGCACCTTGCGGCGCCGTTAGCGCATAAACGGTGTGTTGCGCGGTCCTGAATTATTTGAAAAAAATCACCGCATAAGCGCTCGATAGTGCGCTTGAAAGAGGCGATTGCCTCTGCCGTGTCCGCGTTATGTCGCCAGACTGAGCTTGCCCACACGGTGTTCAAACAGTGAATCATCGATTAGAAAGTGGGCCATTTTATCGGGAGTCAGCGGCGGCGAAATGAAGAAGCCCTGGACTTCATCGCATCCCATCATTTGCAGCAAGCGGAGCTGGCGTGGGGTCTCGACCCCTTCGGCAACGACGACGATCTTGAGTGTCTTGCCGATGGATATCATGGCTTCGCATAGCGCGATGCCTTGTTCGTTGGATTCGAGTGCCTGGACGAACGACTGGTCAATCTTCAAGACATCAATATCAAGCCGCTGCAACTGTGACAAGGATGAATAGCCAGTGCCGAAATCATCAATTTGTAATTCGATGCCCATGGCTCGGAGCGCATTGAGTTCAAACTGCACGACGGCGTCATGCCCAATCATGGTGGACTCAGTAAGTTCGAGTGCCACGAGCGTATGGTCGATCCGGAATCTGATCATGCTTTCGGCAAGTCGGGTTCTAAAGTTGCTGCTGTTGAGTTGACGCGCCGATACATTGATCGATACTGGCCTACAGACCAGGCCTGCATCCCGCCATCGCGCCAGTTGGGCGCACGCTTCTTGTGCGACCCAGTCACCTAGCGCGACGATCAAGTCACTTTCTTCGGCTACCGGAATAAATTCGGCGGGGGAGACCAGACCCCGTTCGGGATCTTGCCAGCGAACCAGTGCCTCCATACTACAAAGACGACCTGTTGCCGCACTGGCGCGGGGTTGAAAATATAAGACGAGCTGATTTTCTGCGATAGCTATCTCTAGCTTTTGTTCGGTCTTGATTCGCTGAGTAAATTCTTCCGCAAGCTGTGCATCAAAGTGACGTACTTGGGCTTTGCCGGCGTTTTTTGCAGCGTACATCGCAATATCCGCAGCTTGTAGCAGACTCGTGGCATTAAGCGCATCGTCGGGATAAATGCTGGTGCCAATTGAAGCGCGCGCTTTAAAACCCCTGAGTGCAGGCGACTGCATCTCTGTGAGTGCCTTGTTGATCTGATTAGCGATACGTGGCAGGTCGTTCAGCGATTCTAGGGGGTTGATGATGATGGTAAATTCGTCCCCACCAAGCCGGATGACTTGATCGCTCTCGCGCACGATGCCTTGCAAAAAATTGGCGACAGCCACCAGCACATCGTCACCCGCTTTGTGCCCTTGCGAGTCATTAATTTTTTTGAAGTTATCAAGATCAATGAACAATAGCGCAAGCTTGCTTCGCTGTTGCCTGGCTTGCTCTAGTGCCTGGGGTAAATGGACGTTGAGCCAATGCCGGTTGGGTAAAAGCGTTAGGGCATCGGTATTAGCCATGCGCTCAAGCTTTGCTTCTTGCGCTTTGAGTTGGGTAATGTCGCGCGCTGTGACGGCGATGCGGTCGCTAGAACGCACTGCGCGCGCATAGAACCAGCCATCTTTATGCTCCCGTGTTTTCGTTGACTGAAACGTATGTTCACAAAATCCGTCTTTTAAACTTTGGTGAAGAAAACGTTTGAGAAATATCTCATCAGCGCGGCTAAAGACGGTAGAGATCAGCTTGCCGGAAAGATTAGATCGCGTTTTTCCCGTAAGACGAGCGCCGCGTTCATTGCAGTCTTCAATCCGGAAATCGACGATCTTTTTCCGGCTGTCATAGACAGGAACCACAATATAAAATCCTTCGCGTGCACCATCAATAGCAAGTCGAAAAGTCTGTTGTATCTCGTCAGCATAACGTTGTCGTGCGGCGCCGCGCAGTTGGGTCATGACACCAAATAGACTGATTGAAATGAGCAGTAGCGTGATTGTAATGGCGCTCAGCTTATAGCTCGCTGCAGTCGAGGCATACGGCGCGAGTGCATTGTCGAGCCTGATTACCGCAACCACGCGTAGCGGGTAGATATTGATGTTTTCCCACGCTACCAGGCGTGCCTGTTGGTCGGTAAACATCGCAGCAGCTTGAAGTTGCGCGCCATTTTTATACTGAGAAAAGACCGAAAAATCCGCATTAGGCTGGGCTAACTCTTGGAGGCTGCTGCCTTTGCCCGCCAATACAGCGCCGTTGTCAAATTCAAGATAGATGCTGTCGCCTTCTTGTAGTTCATCAATTTCATTGATCCGGTTGAGGTACTCGGCCTCTTTCGAGACTAGAATTACGCCTGCGAAACTGCCATCTGCGTGATTCATACGGCGCGTAAAGCGTAGTATTTTTTTTCCGACCAAACTACCGCGACCTTCAGCCGGTGGATTGATACGCAACGCCGTGTCGGATGAAGTTTTGTGCGCGTTAAAAAATGGCAGGTCATGCATGTCTGCACCGACTGCCTTGGGCATGCGCGCCGAGGCAATCAAACCGTTAGCATCAATGGTTGCCGGGTTCCAGGACTTTACATACATCCCGTTTTCGTATTGCTTGGCAATATTGGGAAATTTACCTTCGCTCTTCCACTGATATTTCAGCATCAGCGACACTTGATCAATGTGCTCCAATGTATCTTGGGTTTGTCTGGCAAAACTTTTTGCGTGATTGCTCGCTTCGACGAGTGCACTATTTTGTATCAACAATTGATCGTGATGAATCTTGTTCAAGGTCGTAAACCAGATCACGCATAATGCGACAATGCAGCCAGCAGACCATTGCAGAATGATCTTTTTTTTGCCGGCTGAGTCATGCGCAGCGGGGCTGGGTTGTGATGCAGGCATATTGGGTGAGCTTTATTATTTACTAGTTATTATGCAATATTCTCAATAAAAATAACCAACTATTACGGACGCTTTTTTAAAACTGGTAGTTAAAATTAGTAGTTAAAAATATTATCTTTTTTTTAATAAAGCAGAATGTCCACTACATCGGACGCCCGATCGAACAGGAGCAGTGAGCATGACGGATTTCGATAAAGGCTTAGCTCGTCGTAAGGTTAATTTTGCCGCTCTGACACCACTCGATTTTATCGCTCGGGCCGCTGAGGTTTATGGTGACAAAGCGGCGGTGGTGTACGGCAGTATTCGTCGTAACTGGCGCCAAACTGATACGCGTGCGCGTCAGCTTGCCAGTGCCTTGCAAACGCAAGGTATTGGCCGCAACGACACGGTTGCCGTGTTGTTGCCAAATATTCCCGAGATGGTCGAAGTGCATTTTGGCGTGCCGATGGCGGGCGCGGTGCTCAACACCTTAAACACCCGGCTCGATTTTGCCGCGCTGATTTTTATGCTGAAACATGGCGAGGCCAAGCTGCTTATTGTGGACACTGAATATGCCGCGCTAGCCGAGCGCGTGCGCGCTGCGATACCCGAGCTGATCGTGGTGGGCGTGCAAGACCGGCAAGTGGATACACCAGCGACGCCGGATGGCTGGATCGACTATGAGGCTTTGCTGGCGATGGGGCATGTGCAGTTTGCCTGGCAGCCGCCGGCGGACGAGTGGGATGCGATTGCACTTAATTACACCTCTGGTACCACTGGTGACCCGAAAGGGGTGGTGTACCACCACCGTGGTGCAGCACTTAATGCGCTCTCGAACATCCTGGAATGGGACATGCCCAAGCATGCTGTTTATTTATGGACGCTGCCGATGTTTCATTGCAATGGGTGGTGTTTTCCATGGACTCTTGCTGCGCGTGCTGGTGTCAATGTCTGCTTACGCAAGTTTGATGCGCAAGCCGTATTGACCTTGATTGCGATAGAGCGTGTGACGCATTACTGCGGCGCGCCCATTGTGCAAAGCGCCTTGGCCTCTACCGCGCCCGAATGGCGCCGGGATATTACGCATCGGGTCTCAACCATGGTGGCCGGGGCGCCGCCCTCTCCGGCTGTGATTGAAGCAATGGCTGCGATGGGTTTTGATCTCACCCACGTCTATGGTTTGACCGAAGTGTATGGCCCCGCTACCGTCTGCGCTAAACAAGCAGAATGGGAGCAGCTCGATGCGCCCGCGCAGGCGCAATTAAATGCGCGCCAGGGTGTGCGCTATCACTTGCAAGCGGCAGTCTCGGTGCGCGATCCTGAGACGATGCTGCCGGTGCCGGCTGATGGCGAAACGCTGGGTGAGATTATGTTTCGCGGCAATATCTGCATGAAGGGGTATTTAAAAAACGAACGCGCGACCGCTGAGGCGTTTTCGGGTGAATGGTTTCACACAGGCGACTTGGCTGTGATGTCCCCTGACGGCTATGTGCGGATTAAAGATCGCAGCAAAGATATTATTATTTCCGGTGGCGAAAATATCTCCAGCATCGAGGTCGAAGACGCGATTTATCAGCATCCGGCAGTCGTGGCAGTGGCGGTTGTGGCTGCACCGGATGCGAAGTGGGGCGAGGTGCCTTGCGCCTTTGTGGAGATTCGTCCCGGATTACAGGTTACGAGTGAAGAAATAATCCGGCATTGCAAGTCGCTGCTGGCAGGCTTCAAGGTACCCAAGATCGTGATCTTCAAAGAGCTGCCTAAGACCTCAACGGGCAAGATTCAAAAATTTGCGCTGCGCGAGGAAGCCGGCTCGGCGGCGGCCATTGCGTTAGGATGAAAAAATAAAGCCGCCTTAATTGGCGGCTTTATTTTGTCGATTTTATCGATCTTGTCCATCTCGTCGATTTATTTTTTAACCGCGGGTGCTACTTTAATTTGACCCCACGCTGCAAATGCCTGCGGTGTTAAGGTGGTCCATCGGGCGATCTCTTCTTTGGATGCGGTCTTCGGTGGCGGCATAATGTTGGTCAGTGCCGCCTGAAATTCTTTTTCACTGGGTGTATCAGGCAGTACTTCAAAAAATGCGGCACGCCATGCATTGCAGATGGCCGCCTCGCGGATGACCGCTGTTTTGTTACCCGGCCAGCCCTTGCTCAGTTCCGTCACTACCGCATCCCGGCGCACACGCAGTTCGTTTTGCGTGATGCGCGCTTTGGTCCGCACGCCTTTGTGTACCGTATGAATTTGGGCAAACAAGCCAGCGAGTTCACCCATGATCTCGCCAAACTTTGGCGAGGGCACGGTGAGGGTTGAATGAATAAGCGACAAGCTGGCACAGCGGATCGATTGCGTCTCGATTGCGCTCTCTTGCGCCTGCACGTTGCCCAGCGTGCCGCTCAATATTAACGCGATGGATAGTGATGTTTTGATGTTCATTATCGGTGCTGTTTTATCGATTAACCAGCTTGGCTGGTACGAGCAAGGTCAGGATCGATCCGAGGACGACGCAACCCGCCAATAAATACATGCCGGCGTCAGTTGAGCCGGTCGCTTGCTTGAGCCAGCCAAATGCATAGGGGCTGCTAAATCCGGACAGATTGCCGAGCGAATTAATCATCGCAATGCCCGCTGCCGCCCCGGTGCCGGTTAAAAAGGCCGTAGGCAAACTCCAGAACATGGGTAAGGTCGTCAGGATACCGGCGGTTGCCAGTGTCAACGCCACCATCGCCAGAACGGTGTCTTGTGACCAGAACACGGCCAGCAACAAACCGGCTGCGCCACATAGGCCGGGTATGGCCACGTGCCAGCGACGCTCGCGCATACGGTCGGCATTTTTTGCCACCAGCAGCATGACTACCACAGCGACACCATACGGAATCGCTGACATCATGCCGATCTCGAGCGGGTCGGCAATACCCATGGCTTTGATGATCGTTGGCAGCCAAAAACTGATGCCGTAGATACCCATGACAAAATTAAAATAAATGGCCGCCATCAGCCAGACACGGCCGCTGGAGAAAATTTTCATGATCGATTCGTCGTGCTTATCCTGGACTTCTGCTTGGATATTAGACGCTAAGACGGCGCGCTCTTCTTCGCTGAGCCATTTTGCGTCAGCGATGCTGTCGTCAAGCATGATGATGACGATGACGCCGAGAATGATCGACGGAACGCCTTCAAGCAAAAACATCCACTGCCAACCAGCTAAGCCCTGGGCGCCGTCGAACACTTTCATGATGTAGCCCGAGAGTGGGCCACCGATCACGCCAGCCAGCGCAATACCGGTCATGAACAGAGCCGTGATGCGGCCGCGGCGCTGCGAGGGATACCAGTAAGTGAGATACAGGATGATGCCGGGGAAAAAGCCAGCTTCGGCGACACCAAGTAAAAACCGCATCACATAAAACATCGGCTCACTCGATACGTACATCATCGCAGCCGACAATATGCCCCAGCTGATCATGATACGGCCGATCCACATACGAGCGCCAACTTTGTGCAAGATGATGTTGCTGGGGACTTCAAAAATAAAATAGCCAATGAAAAAAATCCCAGCTCCCATGCCGTAGACCACATCCGAAAATCCAAGCGCGCTCATCATCTGCAGTTTGGCGAAGCCGACATTGACGCGGTCAAGGTAAGCGACGATGTAACACACCAGCAGCAGTGGCATTAATCGCCAGGCTACTTTTCGGTAAAGGATTTCTTCGGATACTTGGATTTCGTTATTCATGGTCTCCCCTGTTTTTTCATTATGGGCTGGCGCTTATAGGTTGCGCTTCAGGTGCGCAGGGATTGTAGCTGATTTGAAATGTGGGTTTGCGAAATTGCGTTATTTAAGTTAACGAAGTCTGCAAATGAAAACGACCATCGCGTGATGTCGGGAGTTTAAATAGCTATTTCATGCCTTGCTCATTTCTTGTGAAAGTTTTCAACTACTTAATTATTTATGTTGGGCGTCCAGCACGTGCCTTGCCAGCTGTTTACCCCATCCGTCATAATGGAGCCCGACTGAAGCTCCTCCTGAATAACCCGCCGATCCGGACTCATCCCATGCGAATTTTTAATTTCAGCGCCGGCCCTGCCGTGCTGCCAGAACCCGTTTTGCGTCGTGCTGCTGCGGAAATGCTGGATTGGCATGGTAGTGGTATGTCGGTCATGGAGATGAGCCATCGCGGTCGTGAATTCACGCGCATCGCTGAAAAAACACAGGCAGATTTCCGTCAGCTGCTGGCGATTCCTGCAAACTATAAAGTCTTGTTTTTGCAGGGCGGTGCGCTGGCGATGAATGCTTTTATCCCGATGAATTTATTGGGAAGCAAAACCTCGGCAGATTACGTCAACACCGGCGAGTGGTCCAAGAAATCGATCGCCGAGGCTAAGAAATATTGCCAGGTGCATGTTGCCGCGTCGTCGGAAGATCGCGCATTTACCTATGTGCCACCGCAGTCGGCCTGGCAACTCGATCGTGATGCGGCCTATGTCCATGTATGCACCAACGAGACGATCGGTGGCGTCGAATATAACTGGGTGCCGCAGACAGGGTCAGTGCCGCTGGTGGCGGATATGTCCTCGCATATTTTGTCGCGTGTGATCGATGTATCCCAATACGGTGTCATCTATGGGGGCGCGCAAAAAAATATCGGTCCGGCTGGTCTGACCTTTTGTATCGTGCGGGAGGATTTGCTCGGTCATGCTATGCCGATTACGCCTTCGGTGTTCAACTGGAAAGAGCAGGCTGAACATGATTCGATGCTTAATACACCGCCAACCTATAGCATCTACATTGCCGGTCTGGTGTTTGAATGGCTGCTCGAGCAGGGTGGCTTGGCCAATATGGAGCAGAAAAATATCGCCAAGGCGGCGCTGCTCTACAACTATTTTGATGCAACGGATTTTTATACGACCCCGGTTGAACCTGCTGATCGGTCCCGGATGAATGTGCCGTTTCGTTTGCACGATGCGACGCTCGAGGCAGACTTTCTGGCTGCTGCCGAGACCCATGGCATGCTGCAACTAAAAGGACACCGTTCTGTTGGTGGCATGCGGGCATCAATTTATAACGCGATGCCTGTTGAAGGTGTGCGTGCTTTAGTCGATTTTCTAAAAGAATTCGAGCGTAGTCACGGCTAATTTTCTTTCTGCTGCGGTAGCGTAAGCTTCGCGCTTCCGCATTGGGCATGATGGTGTTTTCAGCGTTGATTCTGGTACTGACGCGGCATGACACTTGTCCACAATCACCATGTCACTCTTGATCTTGATCAGTCCGCCACCACTCGGCTGTGCGCGGCTGCTTGTGTGCTGTCGATGCATCGAAAATGGGGATCTAATCGGTCTTTGCTTAGTCTGATCAAAAATATTATCAGCGGCACCTCAGGTTGCTGCGGGCTTTTTTAATGTGACGATGGGGGAGCCGTTATGGAGCAGGATGCGCCGCAAAAATCAGTTCACGCATTAGAGATGACGCTGCATGAAAAGCAGCGCCATGATTTACTGCAATCGATTCTGTCTTATGGTCAACGACCGGTAGCAGAGCTGGCCGAGATGTCGTCGGCGGAGCGTTGCAAATGGCTGTTCTGGAATCTGCAGGAAAATCTCGATGAAATCAGGCTGATGGAGCCAACCTTGCAAGCGCGTGTCACGAGTATGCAATTCACGGTGTTGGATGGGTCCAAGCTAATCGGTGAAGACGGCGTGGAAAAGCGGCTCGATCTGTCCTGCAAATGGACCTTGCAGCTGACCTATCCTGGCTATCAGGATGAGATTAGTCATGATATTGGCGATGGCTGGATTAATTTGGTTATTGCGCAATGCGCGCCGCCGCATCATGCTTTGCAAGAAGGTCAAAAAGCTTATTTGGATGCAGATCATTCGATGTATCCAAATCAGTTATTTTTAGAGGGGTGGATCAGTGATGGTGTGTGGCAGGAAATGCGCCCCCATCTTTGCAATGCCAATCCGACTTGTCGCACTGATGTGGTGTTGCTTGACAATGTGCTGTTCCCTGTCAAAAAAGGCTTTGATTTTGTCTCAGGACCACCAGGCGCCATCGGCGTCATTAATATGGAATTCCGCGCATTTTCTCATCCGACCGAGCGTCGGATGACACGTCGCAGTGAGCCGCGTCAGCGCTCATGATGAAAGTGACGATCATGCAATCATGGTGGCATCGGGCCCCCGTTCCTACCCCAGCGGATGAGCCTTTCGAAGAGCCTTTTCCTGAGCCGCCTGTGCCGCAGGATGAGCCGGTACCAGATCATCATCCGCAACGTCGACGGTTTTCAACTGCGATTACGATGCGCGTTTCCCGTATGGCGCAGAATATTTTCTTTTAACGAACAAATTTCCCAGAGTTGTTACGAACCGGCCGGGTATTTTTTACTCTGCTCGCGTTGTCCATCATGATGGCTTGCGTTGGGGTGGGGTTTTTATTTAATGGGAAAAATGCATGGACGCTTCTTCTACACGCACGCGATTTACCCCTTTTGTGGTCACCGAAAATTCCAGCATTGAGGAATTGCGCGGGGTATTGCCAAATAAAAATGTCCCGATTTATGCGCGAAAAAAAAATGGGGTAGTGACGATTTATTTTGATGAAATGAAAAAAAATGCTTCCGCAGAAAAAGCGCATTTGGCGGTTGCTCGATTGTTGAATCCGGGGGGAGAAGCAAATAAAACGATCGCTTTTTTTGAAATCGCAAAGTGCGGCAAAAATCCGATTCATGCGCCTCATTTGATGTCGATTCTTGATCGAGCAGGAATCGTGGGCGTGACGCCAAAGACTGAACGATACTCGAGCTCATTTTCAGATTTTTCATTGCAGCATACGAGCGAGGAAGAGACCAGCTACCAGGGGGCATTCGGTTCCAGCTTGAGCGACAGATCTAGCAATAGGAGCTATGTCGGCATAGCCGACGAGTCGACTTCGGATATCTCCCGGTCACGCGAGAAAAAAGAAAAATCCTGAAGATAACAGCTGATGCAGCGGCGCTTACTGCTGGTATTCCCGCTCCATCAGTTTTTGTACACGCCGCAAATACCAGATGAGCGCAGCGCCAACGAGCGCCAAGCTCACACTGTTACCCAGCCAGAAGCCAGCGGCACCTTGCAAGGATACGGGCGTCATGCCCAGCACGTTAAACCCTAGCAGGTAGCCGCCACCCAACCCGACCCCCCATAACGCGACGGCATACATGACTGTGGGTATAAGGGCGACTTTATAGGCGCGCAAGACAAAAGCGGTGCCGACCTGAAACGCATCGAACAACTGATAAAAACCGATAAAGAAAAACAGCGGCAGGGCCGTGGCCATAACATCCGGGTCCGGTGTGTACGCGGCGATAATCTGCGCGCGGGCAAGCCAGATCAGGCCGCCCACTGTGACGGCTAGTATCACGGCAAGGCGAATGCCTGCGTTGCCAGCCAAACGAGCTGAACGCGGGCGGCCCGCACCTATTTGCTGCGCAACCAGCGTGGCGGTCGCATTGGAAATCGACAAGGGCAGCATGTAGAGCACGGTGCCGAAGTTTGCCGTGATCTGATGCCCTGCCAGCGCATTGCTACCCAGACGGGCAATAAACAGCGCCATCAACGCAAAGGCGGTGACTTCGATGAGGTAGGACAGTCCCATCGGCAGACCAAGTTTGAGTAACGCTTTTTGCGCCGCCCAAACCGGACGTCCTGCCCCGCTGCCGAACAATTGAAATTGCCGGTAATGGGCACCGTGCCGCAAAATTATCCAGCCAGTACCCAAGGCCAACCACGCGGTGACGGCGGTGGCCATGGCACAGCCGGGTGTACCGAAGGCAGGCAGGCCTAGCCCACCGAAGATGAACAGCGCATTGAGCGGTATTTTAAGCAGTAACGAAGAGAGCTGGATGGCCATGACCATGCGCGGGCGCGAGGTCGCTGTATTTAACGAGGCATATACCCGAAAGCCCAGCGTGGCCGGAAGCGCCAGCGCAAGGATCAGCAAGTACTGCTCGACTTTGTCGTTGAGTGTGGCAGAAGCCTGCGCAATGGAGAGTAGCGGTGCGGGAAAGCATAAGGCCACCGCGCCGATTGCCGACAAAAATAGTGCCAGCCATGCCCCTTGACGAACTTCAAAGCCGATCGCGTCGAGCTTGCGTGCGCCATAGAGCTGGCCGATGGTGGGTGAGAGTGCCTGCAGTACCCCCGAGAGGCCCACAAAAATACTGATGTAAACCGAGGCGCCCAAGCCAAGCGCGGCCAAATCGGTAGCGGAATAGCGCGCTGTCATCATGGTGTCGATAACGCCGTTGGCGATGACGGCAAGTTGACCGATTAGGATGGGCCAGGTGAGGGACGCGATACGCGCCGTGAAGCTCGCTTCTGATTTAGGCGCCGGGTCTGCGCTCATGGCGACTGGCGTTTGAATAAGCGGAAATATTCATAGCGGTCGGACGCGCGTCGTCCTTGCCACAACAAACTCAAGGTACCGTCGATTTTTTTCAGGCCGGCCAGACCCTTACGCAGTCTGTCGTCCTGGACCAGCAGATAGTCACAATCGAGTTGGCCCGGGCGCGCGAATTGCACCCCGCCCATTGACGCAAACGAGGCGCGTTGTGCAGGTCCGAGGCCATCGGTTGCAACACACCCATACTGCTGCGGCAGATGCAGAGCAATTTGCTCGGCCACACCTGCATAGCTCTTGCCGTAGTTAAGCCAAGGCAGCCAGAGCGTCATGAGCAAGAGCCAGCAGAGAATCACGCCGCCGGAGGAAAGCACGACCGCACGCCATAGCACCGACGGGCGGCGCGCCAGCCGCCAGCGCAGCAGCCAACCCCACGCGATTGTGCTGGCCAGAGCGATCAGAAACGCAATGAAATTAAATTCGGGCTTGAAACCGGGGGCGAGTTTGAACGCATTTTTTGCGAGTTGCGCGGGCCAGCCTGTTTGCTTGGCTATCCAGCCCAGCCAGATGAAGCTGGCAATGGCGGTGAGCGTCATGACCGAGAACCAGTCGACGGCATTGATGGTGCCGCGTTTTAAGGTGGGCAGACCGAATGCAGCTAATATGGCCAGCGGCGGTAGTAAGGACAGCAAATCGGCGTCATCGGGTTGCGGTGAAAACAGGCAGACCAATAGCAAGGCGCTGATGCCGGCTGCCGGCAACATGATGTGCAAGGTCGCTTGCCGCCGCCATGCATAGACTGCCCACGCCGCAATCGGCCAGGCTGGCCATGCGTACCAGATGAGTGTTTTGGCAAGCGAGCCTGTTAGCACCAACGTGGGCCAGCCGACCTGCTCGGGATTCCAACGCAGCCAGTCTTCAAGCAGGCCGGTGCCGAATGGCTGCACCTGATGATGCGCGAATAACCAGGCCAGCGGCAATGCGATGGCAATCGGCAGGCTGATGGCCAGCTGCTGCCACAGCGCAGTGCGGTCGCGCCATATCGCCAGCGAGAGGGCGGTCAGGCCAAGTGCCAGCGGTACGGTCCAGCCGCGTGTGAGGATCAGCAGACCCAGCGCGACACCCAGACCGACTGCTGCGCGACGGGTGGGCGCATCGAACTGGCAGGCGGCGGCGTAAAAGCTTGCGGCGACCAGTGCCACATGCAATGCCGGCGCGGCGGTCTCGTGGCTGCGTAGCAGCAGACCGAGGCAGGCAACATAGATAAGGAGTGCGCCGTCGGCCAATGTGCGGCCGTAGTCGCGTGGCGCCGGCTGGCCACCGAAGGCTAGCTTCAAAGGTTGCGCTTCCTGCCGCCGACCCAGCACGAATGCGGTGCGCCAGACTGAGGCCGCGCCAATGGCAAAGAAAACCAGCGTCGAGAGTCTGGCAGCGAGCGGCTCGCCGGCGAGCCAGCCAAATAATTTGATGAGGATGGCGCCGATCCAGAACGTCAGCGGCCCCTCGTGTGGCATGGGCAGGCCAACGATATTGGGCGCGAGCCAATCACCTAAATTACCTTGCGCCATGGTCCACATGATGCCAAAGCCGGCCGCATCATCGGTTTTCCATGGATCGCGCCGCATGATGCCGGGCAGGATATACAGCAGGCACAACGCGATGAGTCCCCAGCGCGGTAGCGCGAGAGTGGCAGCGGCGGGCAGGCGTACGGGCTTCATGCAGAAGTGGTGGCAGACAGGATAGTTAATGAAGGGTCGGCGCTATTCTGCCGGAAAGAAAAGAAAAAAGGCAGCGTACGCTGCCTTTTTTGGTCAGAGCAAGCTTGATTAGCCTGCTGCTTTGGTCTTGGAGCCAACGCCGCCAAATTTTTGACGGAATTTCTCGACGCGACCAGCGGTGTCGACGATCTTGTGCTTGCCCGTGTAAAACGGATGCGACTCGGACGATACCTCGACTTTGAGAAGGGGATACTCTTTACCTTCGAAGTTGGTCATTTCGCGGGTCTGCACGGTGGAACGGGTGATGAATTTGAAGTCGCACGACAGATCGTGCACCACAATTTCACGGTAAGCGGGGTGAATGCCTTCTTTCATGATTTGCTCGCAATAGTTGGGTAGCCACTCGTCACTTCGTCGGTCTACCTGCTTCCTGACCCGATTGATGAACACTTGCCCGGTTAAAAGAACGCGGATTATATAGGAAAGGCTGGGGTTTTGGCTACAGCGCTGCGCTGTGGCGAATGCCTGAACCAAAAAGTTGCCCGGCGCTTGCCGGGATCTCGCGTCGTTGCCTTTATTAAAACACCTGACAAGTCGCCGCACTCTGCGGTTTTCTGTGTGGGTTAACTCAGTTTACGACCCGCCACGCCGCATCATGTCAAAGAACTCGGCATTGTTTTTGGTTGCACGCATTTTGTCGAGGATGAATTCCATCGCTTCGATTTCGTCCATGCCATACAAGAGCTTACGCAGCACCCAGACTTTTTGCAGAATATCGGGTTTGATCAGGAGCTCTTCGCGCCGGGTGCCAGATTTGTTGAGGTTGATGGCCGGGTAGACACGTTTCTCGGCCAGACGGCGCTCGAGGTGGACTTCCATGTTGCCGGTGCCTTTGAATTCTTCAAAGATGACGTCATCCATGCGGCTGCCGGTTTCGATCAGGGCTGTGGCAATGATGGTGAGCGAGCCGCCTTCTTCGATGTTACGGGCCGCACCAAAGAAACGCTTCGGACGCTGCAGCGCGTTAGCATCGACACCACCGGTCAGTACTTTGCCGGATGCCGGGATCACGGTGTTGTAGGCGCGGGCCAGACGCGTGATCGAGTCGAGCAAAATCACGACGTCTTTTTTCATTTCAACGAGACGTTTGGCTTTTTCGAGCACCATCTCGGCGACCTGCACGTGACGGGTGGCTGGCTCATCAAAGGTTGAGGCCACGACTTCGCCGCGCACAGAGCGCTGCATTTCGGTGACTTCTTCGGGGCGTTCGTCAATCAGCAGCACGATCAGTGTGGCTTCGGGATGGTTGGCTGTGATCGCATGCGCGATGTGCTGCAGGATGACGGATTTGCCGGATTTTGGTGAGGCAACCAACAGGCCACGCTGCCCTTTGCCGATGGGCGCGATCAAGTCGATGATGCGCCCGGTAATATTTTCTTCGCCGCGCATCTCGCGCTCCAGCAGTAGGGGCTGGTTGGGGTGCAGCGGCGTTAAATTTTCAAACAGAATCTTGTGCTTGGAGGCTTCCGGCGATTCGGCGTTGACCTTGTCGACTTTGACCAGCGCAAAGTAGCGCTCGCCGTCTTTGGGGGTGCGTACTTCGCCTTCGATGGAGTCACCAGTGTGCAGATTGAAGCGGCGAATCTGCGAGGGTGAAATATAGATGTCGTCCGTCGACGCCATATAGCTGGCGTCGGGCGAGCGTAAAAAGCCAAAGCCGTCAGGCAGGACTTCGAGTACGCCGTCGCCAAAAATTTGTTCGCCAGATTTGGCGCGTTTTTTCAAGATCGCAAACATCAGTTCTTGCTTGCGCAGACGCGCGGCATTGTCGATGTCGAGACCAATGGCCATTTCAAGTAACGCTGAAACGTGAAGTGCCTTGAGTTCAGATAAGTGCATAGTCAGATCCCGCGGGAGGCGGGTTATAAAGGTGGGGGAGGGAACAACGGAGAATCAGAATCGAGGGGAAAAATCGCGGTAGCACGAGCGTGCCACCGCGGCTTGCGATCAGATATTGCTGTCAATGAAAGAGGTGAGCTGGCCTTTGGCCAGTGCACCGACTTTTTGTGCTGCTGGTACGCCATTCTTAAACAGGATCAGCGTCGGGATACCGCGGATGCCAAATTTTGCAGGCACCGCCTGGTTGGCATCCACGTCCATCTTGGCGATTTGAATTTTGCCGTCGTACTCTTTGGCGACTTCTTCAAGAATGGGGCCGATCATCTTGCAAGGGCCACACCACTCTGCCCAGAAATCAACCAGAACAGGTTTGTCAGATTTCAGTACATCCATTTCGAATGAACTGTCGGATACGTGCTTAATATTTTCGCTCATGATTTCCTCAATGAGAGGGGGTGGAATCGGCTCGCCTGCTGCTACAAATCGGATGCAAGAATTCGCCAAACAGGTTTCCAACAAGCTTGTGCCCATCCAATAATGGGGTGCGCGGTGTCGGTGTGTGGGTCTGCAGCTGGAGGTGACGCGGCGGGAAATTGGTCGAATAATAACCGATTTTTGCGAAAAGTGCGGACTGACTCTCATAATCCTGATCCCTCGCATAAAATGCAGCACCAGTAAGACTGCATTTGAGAAAGACACTCCGCTCATGGGCATCACCACCCGACTCGTTCCACCCGGCGCCGGCTTCTGGCCGCAAGCTGCCCGCCTTGTTATCGACGCGGCTCGCGCCTCTGGTGCTGCGGGCAGCGTGCCGGACCTCTCTGGCATCCGGGTGATGGTGCCGACCTTTGTGCATCTTGGTCTGCTGCGGCGCGCACTCGCCGCGGAGCTAGGCCTGTCTTTTATTGCCCCACAGGCCACGACCTTATCGGCCTGGCTGCAGCAGCAATTGCCTGATATTGAATTGCCAACACCAGCCTCGGATAGTGAGCGGCTTATGGCGTTGTATGCGCGTCTGCGTGAACAAGGCTGGCTGAAAAAATTATTCGCTGCGCGCCGCAATACCGATTTGCTGCCATTGGCGAAAACGCTCTTGATCTTGTCGGATGAGTTGACGGCCGCGCTGCTGCCGGTGGCCTTGGCGCTGCCGGGTGAAATGGAAGCACGCTGGCGCAATGCGTTGGTCCAGCTCTCGCCGCAGGCCATCACGCTGTTGTCGGACGAAGCGCAACTGGTCTGGGGCATCTGGCACGGGCAACGTGATCCGCGGGACCCGGGTGTGGTGCGCCATGCTGCGTTGTGCAAAGCCGCCGCTGCTGCCAGCGAGCCTTTGCTGTGGATTGCACCGGCAGAGCCGGACCCGATTGAGCGGGATTTTTTACAGCGTTACAGTCAACGCCAGCTGGTGTATGTCATCCGTCTGGATTGGTCTGCTGATTTTCTGCCGGCCACGTTGGCGCAGAGCTGGCCCGAGATCAGTGCGGAGGGCGCGGTGCCCGAGGCCCTCGGTGCGATCGAACCGCCGGCCTGTCTCACACTTTATCAGGCCACGGGATTGGAAGACGAAGCGCAATGCGCTGCCCAGACAATTCTCGATTGGCTGATGGCAGGCAAAAACCAGATTGCAATCGTGCCGCAAGACCGGGTGGTAGCGCGCCGCCTGCGCGCACTGCTCGAACGTGCGCAGGTCGTAGTCGCCGACGAAACCGGCTGGAAGCTCTCCACCACGCGGGCTGCTGCGGTGCTGGCGTCCTGGTTAGAGCTAGTGAGCTCGGGCGCCCAAACCGCGGCCTTGCTGGATTTTTTGAAGTCCCCATTTTTATTTGCTGATTCGCAGGCAGAAGAGCAGCAGCGCATGGCAATTGAGCGCGTGCTGGTGGACGCCAATATTATCGGTGGCTGGTCGGCGGTGGCCGCGGCTGTTGCTGAGATGCCGGTATCAAAAAGTCTGATTGACGCCATGGCCCGCGAAGCGGCCCGTTTTGTTGGTCGCAAAAGTATTGTTGACTGGGTCGAGACGACGCAGGGCTCCTTCGACGCACTCGGCATGCGGGCGTCTCTGGCTGAGGATGTGGCGGGACATCAGGTGCTGGAGATGCTTGACGTGCTGGCTGCGGAGTGCACGGGATTGCCCGATCATTTTTCGATGGCAGAGTGGCGTGCGCTGGTGAATCTGCAATTGGAGCAGACCGTCTTTATCGCAGCACGACTAGATCAGCGGGTGATGATGGTGCCGTTGAATGGCACACCGCTGCGGCAATTTGATGCGGTGATGGTCGTCGGTGGTGATGCGGATCATTTGCCCTCGCAGCCTACTGAAGCACTATTTTTTGCCAATGCCGTGCGCCGTGAGTTGGGCCTGGCGACGCGTGAGAGCCGGCAGCAGCAACAGTTACGCGACTTCGCTGCTTTGCTGCTGTCATGCCCGACGGTGGTGTTGTCGTGGCAGGCGCAGCGTGAAGGCGAACACAATCCCGTGAGTGTCTGGATCCAAAGGATGCAGTTAAATCTGGCACGCGCCAAGGCTGATACGCTGGCGTTGCATACAGTGCGGCTACCGTTGCAGACATTGCGTGAAAAATTATCGTTGCCACCGCAACCGTCAGCCGCGACGTTGCTGCCGGGTCGACTCTCTGCCAGCGGCTACAACGCGCTGGTCGCATGCCCGTATCAGTTTTTTGCGACCCGCATGCTAGGGTTATCGGTACTCGAGAGTTTGAATGCGTTGCCAGAAAAACGGGACTATGGCGATTGGTTACATCAGATTTTATTTCGTTATCACCAGGCCTTGCACGAGACGCCAACGCAGGTGGCAGACAGGGCGGCGTTGCTGATGAAGATTTCGGCAGCCGTGTTTGACCCGATCATCGAAAAAAATCCGGCAGCGCTGGGTTTTCAGTCGCGCTGGAACAAGACGATGCCCGCCTATCTCGAGTGGGCCAATGCGCATGAAAGCGAAGGCTGGCAATTTGCCTTCGGCGAGCTAGGTCTGCAAAAAGAATTAACGTGGGACGGTGGTGCCATTACCTTGCAGGGTCGCCTCGACCGGGTTGACCGGAATGCCGAGGGTGATTTGTTGGTGCTGGACTATAAAACCAGTGAGAAGCCCAAACTGAAAAAAAAGCTGGCGCGGCATGAAGATCATCAGCTGCCTTTTTATGGCTTACTCGCGGACCCGGCGCCCGTCGGTGGCTGGTATGTGGCCATCGATAGCGCCAAGGCAGGCACGGCAGAGGCAGCGCCGTTTGATGCGTGGCGGTCTGCACTCAGCGTCCAGATCGGTGCCGGCATGCAGGCCATTGCCACTGGTGCGTCCTTGCCGGCCACTGGTGTCAATAAAACTTGCCAGTGGTGTGACATGCGCGGTCTGTGCCGCAAGGGAGCGTGGTGATGGCCGGGTCTGATTTTTTGGTGAATGATCAGCCGGTCGATGCGCAATCGTTTGTTAGGATTGCCTGCGACCCGCAGCGCTCGGTACTGGTCGAGGCCTGCGCCGGCAGTGGCAAGACGTGGTTGCTGGTGGCACGCATGCTGCGACTATTGCTGGCAGGCGCCGAGCCGGCCGAACTACTGGCTATTACGTTTACCCGCAAAGCGGCGCAGGAAATGCGTGAGCGTCTGTTGGCTTTGCTGTTTGAGTTGGCCTTGCAGGATGACGCCAAGGTGGAAGCATTATTAATCGAGCGCGGACTGGATGCCGATGCAGCTCGTGCCTGTCTGCCGAAGGCGCGCGGTCTGTATCAGCGCGTACTGGCCAGTCCGCATGGTTTGTCGATTGATACTTTTCATAGCTGGTTTGCGCGGCTGTTGCAGATCGCGCCGTTGTCGTCGGGTGTGCCGCATGGTTATGCACTCGAAGACAAACCGGGCGAGCTGCTGGATGCGGCATGGCTGCGGCTGATGCAATCGATGAATCATCCGGAGCAGAAAGATCTGCGCGCGTCGCTCATGGATATTTATGACATCGCTGGCAACTGGAGCGGCAAAGAACTGATTGATGCGTTTGTTGCCAAGCGTGCCGAGTGGTGGGTCGCGAGTCAGTCGGGTGATCCGCTGGCGGACTTGCAGGCATTGTGTGGCGACGACGCCGTGCTCGATGCGCGTCTGCGCTTGTGGAACGATGCGGCTTTGCTCGCACGTTTCACGCAACTGACGCGCTTGCTGGGGCAGGGCACCGCTGCACAACAGAAGAAAGCCGTGGAAATCGAACAGATCGTGTCCGGGCAAGCGAGCCTGGAGGCGTTTGCCGCATTACAGCGCGCCTGCCTCACAACGGAAGGTAAGCCACGCGCACTCAGTGTGACGCAGCCTTTGCAGAAGATACTCGACACCCGCGCTGCCGAAGATTTTTTGACTGAGTGGGCTGCGCTTTGTGCTGAGCTCATTACCTTGGAGATACGCAGCTTTGAGCCGCAGGTTGTGCGCCTTAATGCGGCACTGTTTGCAGTGGGCGCTGCCTGTCTGGAGCACTACCAGGAAATCAAGGCAGAGCGGCGCGTGTTTGATTTTGCCGATCTCGAATGGCAAGCATGGCGGCTACTCACCAGTGCTGAGCATGCGGCGTATCTACATGCGCGACTCGATGCGCGCTATCGCCATATTTTGCTCGATGAATTTCAAGATACCAATCCGCTGCAATGGCAGATTGTGCGCGCGTGGCTTGATGCCTACGGTGACGACGGCCAGCGGCCCAGCGTTTTTATTGTGGGAGACCCCAAGCAATCGATCTACCGATTTCGCCGGGCCGAGCCGCGCGTATTTGAATCAGCGCGGGCGATGCTGCGCGCGCAGGGGGCGTCAGATTTGCGTACCAATCTGACGCGTCGCAATGGGCAGGCGATTGTACAAACATTGAACACGGCGATGCACACTAATCCCTTGTACCGTCCGCAAACGTCGCTGTCTGAGGATGCTGGTGTGGTGTGGCGCTTGCCGTTGATTGAACAAGATGCTGAGGAAGAGCCGCAACACACGTCGTGTGAGTTTGCGTTGCGAAATCCGTTAACGGATTTTCCGCAGGAAGAAGAAGATTTGCGCCATCAGCAGGAAGGTCTGGCTGTTGGCCGGGCAATTTTGCGCGCCCGTGCAGAGCATGATGGTGACACGATACTGAATTGGTCAGATGTGATGATCCTGGTGCGCAGCCGCACGCATCTGGCAGCTTACGAGCGTGGCTTGCGAGAAGCGGGCGTGCCGTTTGTATCGAACCGGCGTGGTGGTTTGCTTGACGCATTAGAGATAGCAGACTTGATCGCCCTACTATGCTGGCTGACGATGCCGGCTGATAACCAGCTGCTGGCGCATGTATTGAAGTCGCCTATTTTTGAGGCCACTGATGAGGATTTGATTGTGCTGGCACAGCGCAGCGAGCCGGGTTGGTGGCAGCGTTTGCAGGCCTTGTATGATCAAGCGCCCGGGCACTTGCAACGGGCAGTGCACTTGTTGCGCCGGTGGCAGCTCACTGCGGCGCGCTTGCCGGTGCATGATCTGCTTGATCAGATCATGCATGAAGGTGAGCTGGTCCAACGCTATGCCGCATCGACCCCCGCTGCACTGCGTGCGCAAGTGCTGGGTAATCTTGACGCTTTTATTGCATTAGCCTTGGCGATTGATGCAGGTCGCTATCCGAGTGTGGCGCGTTTCATTGATCGCTTGCGTCGCTTTCAACGCGGTGGCGAATCGGAAGCGCCCGATGAGGCCGATATTGATGCTGCGCTGGATGCGGTACGCATCATGACGATTCATGGTGCCAAGGGACTCGAGGCGCAAGTGGTGGTGCTGATGGGCGCCAATGCCCGTGATACCAGTCGGGATGATCTTGGTGTGTTGTGTGACTGGCCGCAGGATGCACCGGCACCCGTGCATTTTTCCGTATTCGGTAAAGCGGGTGAACGTGGGCTTGCGCGTACGCCGCTGTTTGAGCAGGAAGATTATTTTCGTCAGCAGGAAAACTGGAATCTGCTCTACGTCGCCGCAACCCGCGCCAAGCAATATTTGATCGTGAGCGGTATCTCTGCCGGAAAAAATGCTGTCACCGCCGGCAGTTGGTATGAGCGCTTGCTGCATGTAGAGACCTTAGCTGAAACGGCATTGCCGGAACAACCCGTTCTGGGCTCGGCGACTGAGTTTTCTTTGTCGTTGTTTGCCCCGGCTGCGTTACCGCCGCCGGTGGTGCGGGTGACGGACGACAGTGCCAATTCGGCCACGCTTGAGGGGTCGCTGCTGCACCTGTTGATGGAGCGGCTGACGGCGGCCAATCAATGGCCGGTGGTGGTGCCTACGGCGGCAGTGATTGCTTCCTGGCTCGGCTGCTCAGGTGAGCTGGCGCATGTTGTGCATGCGCAGGCGCAGACGATTTTGTCGCAACCGGCGTTGGCGCATTTTTTCGATCCCGGCTGCTATGTGTTTGCGCGCAATGAAATGGAAGTTATGCATGAAGGCGCGGTACTGCGCTTTGATCGTCTGGTGATGTTCGAGGATGCGCTGTGGGTGCTCGATTACAAACGTAATTTTTTAGAGAGTCAGCAGGTGGATTATCAGGCGCAGCTGGCAGGATACCGGCGCGCTTGTGCTGCGCTGTTTCCGCGCAAGCACATACAAACTGCACTCATCACCGTCGACGGGCGCTTGTGGTTGTTGGAGAAGGCGTCCGGATCGGCTGAAGCGGTGCAGTAGAGCGTATTGCGTCCCTCTGATTGTCCTTGGTTCTAATCCAGAAACTGCATAAGTATTTATTAACTTTATGTCCGATTTTTTCAGATTTTGCGTTGTCGGATCAGAATCTTAATGAAGAATCGAGCACAAGTCCCTGAATGTATTGACGGAAATTCGCTTGCCCGACTATAGTGCCGGCATGATTTCCGAATTCGCTTCTTTGTTTGAAAAGCTCAGGCAGTTGGCCGAGCAGTCACGTGCTTTGCGCGAAGAAAATGCCGTGCTCAAAGCCGACAACGCGCGCCTTGCTGCCCGCATGAGCGAGGCCCATGATCGCGTTGCGCTACTGCTTGACACGATGCCGGTAAGTGATGACAAGCAGGAGGCCGCATGAGTAGCGCAATTGATGTCACCATCATGGGCCAGCCCTATCGGCTGGCGTGTAACGAGGGCGAGGAGATCGCGCTCAAGCAGGCCGTGGCCTATCTTGATGAGAGAATGTGCGCCATTCGTGACAGCGGCAAGATCAAGGGCACTGACCGCATTGCGGTGATGGCAGCATTGGGCATGTCGGCTGAATTTTTAGCAGCGCGCACCGCGCCGGGTGGATCGGCGGCGTTGTCGTCCAATACGCAGGCAGAGGTACGGTCCCAAATTACCGCGATGCATGCGCTGTTGGATAGTGCATTGGCACCGCAAGAAAAACTGTTTTGAGTGTTCAACAAATTATTGTCAAAACGTTTGACATGCGAGTTGTTTGGAGTAGACTTCAATTTCCTGCCGTGTTCGCGATTGCCATATATTCCTTGAACCATTTTTGTGCATTGGCTGCGGGATTCGTTTAGTAGGCGTGAACATCGCTAGTCCGATGATCCCAATATTGAACTACTGTGGCCGCCTTGAACCGCCTTGGTTCAGGATGCCGGCACAGCGGCACAGGCGGGGTTTTATTTCGAGCGGTTGCATTACGATGCAGCCGCTTTTTTTATGCCTGAAAAATTATCATGCAATACTGGCTGATGAAGTCCGAGCCCGATGAGGTCGGCTTTGATGATGCACTGAATGCGCCACAGCAGACCGTTGCTTGGACCGGCGTGCGCAATTACCAAGCGCGCAATTTTATGCGCGATGTGATGCAGATCGGTGATGGCGTGCTGTTTTATCATTCAAGTTGCGCCGAGCCCGGCATCGCTGGCTTAGCCGAAGTAGTCAGTGCCGCTTATCCCGATCCGACCCAGTTTGATGCAGCAAGTCCATACTACGATCCGCGCTCGGATCCGGTGATGCCGCGCTGGTTGTTGGTCGATGTGCGTGCGCTGAAAAAAATCAGACTAATCGGCTTGCCGGAACTGCGATCCCACGCAGCGCTCGAGGACATGCTGGTACTCAAACGCGGCAACCGCTTGTCCATCACACCGGTGAGTCCCAAAGAGTGGGTTTACATCACCAACACGCTGGCAGTCAAATAATAAGAAAGAGTACAAGCATGGATTTCAATCTGATCATCGCGTTTTTGGTACTGGGTACTTTTACCGGTTTTGCAGCGGGCTTGCTCGGTATCGGTGGCGGCATGCTGCTGGTGCCGTTCATTACGATGCTCCTGACGCTGAATGGTTTTCCTGCTGAACTGATTGTGCATATGGCCATTGCGACATCCCTCTCGACGATTATGTTCACTTCGCTCTCATCGGTGCGCGCACATCACCGGCGTGGCGCGGTGATGTGGCCGGTCGTGAAGCTGCTTGCGCCTGGGATTCTGATCGGATCGTGGATAGGGCCCTGGATTGGTACGCAATTAAATTCGTCGGGGCTGGCGTTGTTCTTCGCGGTCTTTGTTGGTTTGTCCGCGACCCAAATGCTGTTTGATAAAAAGCCTGCGGCGACTCGCGAACTACCCAAGGCACCGGGCATGCTCGCCGCTGGCTCGATCATTGGGGTGCTGTCTGGTTTGGTGGGGGCGGGCGGTGGTTTTATTTCCGTGCCGTTCATGACGTGGTGTAACGTAAAAATTCATCATGCCGTGGCCACGAGCGCGGCGCTCGGGTTTCCGATTGCGTTAGCAGGCACGCTGTCGAATATTTATTTTGGGATGAACGAGCCTAATCTGCCGCCGGGCGCCTTAGGCTTTATTTATTTGCCGGCATTGTTGGTGGTGTCGTTGGCTAGTGTGACCACCGCGCCGATGGGGGCGCGGCTGGCGCACGCTTTGCCGGTCAAGAGTTTGAAGAAAGTGTTTGCGGCCGTGCTTTATGCGCTGGCGGCCTACATGCTATACAAAAGTTTTCGTTGAGCGGGTGGTGTTCCAGGGCAGTGGATCAGCCTTTGCCGTACTGATCGCGTAGCAGATTTTTTTGTACTTTTCCCATCGTGTTGCGGGGCAGTTCATTCACGATGAACACCCGCTTGGGCACTTTGAAATTGGCGATCTTGGTTTTGAGTGCGTGGATCACCTGCGCCTCTGACAGAGTCGCGCCCTGACGTGGCACGATCACTGCCGTGACTGCTTCGCCAAAATCGGCGTGTGCCACGCCAATGACAGCTGATTCCAGCACGCCCTCCATCTCGTCGATGACGGATTCGATCTCTTTTGGATAGACGTTGTAGCCACCCGAGATGATCAAGTCTTTGCTACGCCCGACAATAAACAAATAGCCGTCTTCATCAAAGCGTCCAACGTCGCCGGTTTTGAAATAGCCATCGGCAGTGAATTCTTCGGCTGTTTTTTCAGGCATCTGCCAGTAACCCGAAAACACGTTCGGACCTTTGACCTCAATGTCGCCGATTTCACCAGTCTTGCAGCCTTGCCCTGCAGCGTTGGTGACACGCACCGACACGCCCGGTAGTGGCAAGCCGGCGCTGCCGGCGCGTCGCTCGCCATCGACCGGATTGGAGGTCAGCATCGCCGTCTCACTCATGCCGTAGCGTTCGAGTATGGTGTGTCCGGTTTTTTCGATGAAGTCGGTAAAGGTTTCAACGAGCAGCGGTGCTGAGCCGGAGATGCAGAGCCGCAGGTTTGCGCAGCTTGTTTGATCAAATGTGGGCTCCGACAGGAGGCGCACATAGTAGGTCGGCACGCCCATCAGCACCGTGCAGCGCGGCAGATGACGCGTTACTGCGGTGCTGTCGAATTTGGAGAGAAAAATCATTTTGCTGCCATTCATCAGCGCGCCATGCGCGGCCACAAACAGGCCATGAATATGAAACAGCGGCAGGGCATGCAGCAGCACGTCGCCCGAACGCCATTGCCAATATTCTTGTAGCACACTGATATTGGCCGTCAGATTGCCATGCGTGAGCATGGCGCCTTTGCTGCGCCCGGTGGTGCCGGAGGTATACAGGATGGCAGCCAGATCGTCAGGCTGTTTTTGTATGGTCTCAAAATGATCCGCATGGTGCAACGCGCGGCTTAATAAGGACCCGCTGTTTTTTCCTGCGCGCGGCTCGTCGAGCGTAAATACGTGGGTAGTGCCGGCCTTGAAGGCAAGCTGCGTGATCCAACCGAAATTTTGCGGCGAGCACACCACCACAGCGGGCGATGCGTTGCCGATGAAATAGGCCATTTCGTCGGCGCGATAGGCTGTATTTAGTGGCAGATAAACCAAACCTGCCCGGATGGTGGCCAGATACAGCATCAAGGCTTCAGGAGATTTTTCGACTTGCACCGCCACGCGCGATCCTTGCGGTAAATTCAGGCTGTGCAGCAAATTGGCCAGCTTGGCGCTACCCCGTTCGAGATCGCGCCAACTGTAATAAAGACCGTCGTCGGTCTCCAGCCAGCAGGCCTCGAGATCTTGGGGAAAGCGCGACTGGAACAGAGCGTAGAGATTGGCGTTCATACTGGTTGTGGTTTTTTATAGGCGACGATCAGCAGCATAAGGCCAAGAACAATCATCGGCAAGGACAGCATCTGCCCGGCAGAAATGGTCCAGTCGCCAAGATTGACCTCGTAGTCGGGCATGCGGAAATACTCGGTAAAAAATCGTGCACAGCCATAGCCAAGCGAAAACACGCCACTCACAGCCAGCCGTGGTCGTGGCTTGCGGGCATACAGCCACAGCACGATAAAAAGGAGCACCCCATCAATCAATGCCTGATAAAGCGGGGAAGGGTGGCGCGGCAGGCTGTCGACATTGGGCCAGATCATCGCCCATGGCAGCGTCGCCTCGGCCACCCGTCCGGGCAGCTCGGCATTGATGAAATTACCAATCCGCCCGGCTGCATAACCAAGCGGCACCAGCGGCGCGATAAAGTCCATCACGTCCATCAGCTTGCGGCCGTTTTTTCTGGCCCAAACTGCCATCGCAACCAGCACTCCGAGAAAGCCGCCGTGAAATGACATGCCGCCTTTCCAGACGGCGAAAATATCGAGTGGGTGGCTAAAATAATAGTGCGGGTGATAAAACAGGACTTCACCAAGCCGCCCGCCAACGACCACGCCAAGCACGCCGTAAAACAGCATGTCCTCCACATCAAGGTTGCGCCAGCCCGCAGCAGCCTGATGCGGTTGCCTGACACGCAAGCGCCCCAGCAGAATGAATAGTCCAAACGCCAGCAAGTACATAAGTCCGTACCAGCGAATGGCCAGCGGACCCAGTGCAATGGCAATCGGGTCGGGCATCGGATGAATCAGCATTCAGTGTCTCTTTTGTATCAGGTGAAGGAAAGACTGGAGTACCGGCGACGTGTTATCGCGGCGCCAGGCCAGACCGATTTCCACCAGCGGACTGGCTTCTTTGAGTGCGCGGTATTCCACGCCCGGTCGTTTTAAATTGGAAACCGATTGTGGCACAAGCGCGATGCCCATGCCGGCCGCAACGAGGCCCACAATGGTCTGCATTTGTATCGCTTCCTGTTCGATACTGGGCGTCAGACCAGCTTCACGAAAGCAGCCCAAAATCTGATCATGCAGAGCCGGTGCCAGACGGCGCGGGAAAATAATCAAGGGCAGACCGGCGCAGCTTTTCAGCGAAACCTTGCGGGTTGTTGTGGCGAGCTTACTGTCAGCGGGCAGCGCCAGCACCAGCGGCTCGGTCAGTACCGGAAAATAGTCGAGTATTGTTTTGAGTTTGTCGGGCACCGGGGGAATCAAAATGCCGAGGTCAATGTTCCCTGCGGCGAGCTCCTCGAGTTGCACATCGCTGGTCGCTTCGCGTAAGTCGATCTGCACGGCCGGGTAGGCCGACCGAAATTCGCGTAGGGCAACCGGCAGCACGCTGTAGTCAGCGCTGGAGACAAACGCCAAGCGCAGCTGTCCGGATTCGCCGGCAGCCGCGCGCTGCACTAAGGCAGGCAAACTTTCGGCCTGCATCAGTAGCCGCTGCGCTTCCGGTAGTAACGCCCGCCCGGCTGCCGTCAGCGCCACGCTGCGTCGGGTGCGGCTAAATAAAGGCGCGCCCAATTGCGATTCGAGTGCCTGGATAGTTTGCGACAACGGCGGCTGGGTCATGTGCAAACGGGCGGCGGCGCGGCCAAAGTGCATCTCCTCAGCGACAGCAACAAAATAGCGCAAAGGACGCAGTTCAATCGGGATCATTTCGACTTATACGCAAAAAGTATCAATAATGACCTAATGATATATTTGACACATGACATAGCGCAAGGCACTGTGTCCGTCTTTTCCACCTGATGGTTCGAAGACCGGAGACAAAATGGCAGACAATAAACGCTCAAAAAATATTACCCAAGGGGTTGCCCGCAGCCCGAACCGCGCGATGTATTACGCGATGGGCTACGAAAAGGCTGATTTTGACAAGCCGATGATCGGCATTGCCAATGGTCATTCGACGATTACACCGTGTAATTCGGGCCTGCAAAAACTCGCTGATATCGCTATTTCGACTACCAAAGCAGCTGGCGCCAATCCGCAGGTGTTCGGTACGCCGACGATCTCGGACGGGATGTCGATGGGTACGGAAGGCATGAAATATTCGCTGATCAGCCGCGAAGTGATCGCTGACTGTATCGAGACCTGCGTCAATGGCCAGTGGCTCGACGGTTGTATCGTCATCGGTGGCTGCGACAAAAATATGCCGGGCGGGATGATCGCGTTGGCGCGTACCAATGTGCCCGGTATCTACGTGTATGGCGGCACGATCAAGCCGGGCAACTGGAAGGGCAAAGACTTGACGATTGTGTCAGCCTTTGAAGCCGTCGGTAATTTTACGGCCGGCATCATGAAGCAGGAAGATTTTGAAGGAATCGAGCAGAACGCCTGTCCGTCCACCGGCTCATGCGGCGGTATGTTTACGGCCAACACGATGTCGTCTTCGTTTGAAGCCCTGGGTATGTCGCTGTTGTACTCATCCACTATGGCCAATCCGGATGAAGAAAAAGTGACCTCTGCTGCTGAGTCGGCCCGAGTCCTGGTTGAGGCGGTTCGCCGTGATCTGAAGCCGCGTGACATCATCACGCGCAAATCGATTGAGAACGCAGTTGCTGTGATCATGGCCACCGGCGGCTCGACTAACGCGGTGCTGCATTATTTGGCCATTGCCCATGCTGCTGAAGTGGAGTGGACGATTGATGATTTTGAGCGCATGCGCAAAAAAGTACCGGTCATCTGTAATCTGAAGCCATCAGGCGAGTATGTTGCGACTGACCTGCACCAGGCCGGTGGCGTACCGCAAGTGATGAAGCTGTTGCTCAACGCGGGTCTGCTGCACGGCGATTGCATCACCATCACCGGCAAGACCCTCGCTGAAGAGTTGGCTGGTGTGCCGGATGTGCCGCGTGCGGATCAGGATGTGATTCGTCCGATTGATCGCGCGCTCTACAAAGAAGGTCATCTCGCCATTCTGAAAGGCAATCTGTCCACGGAAGGCTGTGTGGCCAAGATTTCGGGTTTGAAAAATCCCGTGATTACGGGGCCGGCCCGTGTGTTTGATGATGAGCCATCGGCGATGGAAGCCATTCTTGCTGATCAGATCAAGCCGGGCGATGTGCTGGTGATGCGTTATCTGGGCCCCAAGGGCGGACCGGGCATGCCGGAGATGTTGTCCCCGACTTCTGCACTGATCGGCAAGGGATTGGGCGAATCGGTAGGCTTGATTACGGACGGCCGTTTTTCTGGCGCGACCTGGGGTATGGTGGTGGGTCACGTCGCACCGGAAGCCTATGACGGCGGTACCATCGCGTTGGTGCACGAAGGAGATTCTGTCACCATCGATGCGCATAAGCTGCTGATACAACTCAATGTGCCGGACGAAGAAATCGCCCGTCGTCGCGCCGCATGGAAGCAACCTGCGCCGCGTTATACCCGTGGGGTGCTAATGAAGTTTGCTAAATTAGCATCGACCGCGAGTAAAGGCGCCGTGACTGACTAATCCCTCGCCCTTCGCCTCTGCCTTTGCAGGCGTTTGTGAACGAATGTAACGGCAGGATTGATCTCATATTGTGCGGTGATAGTCTGCATTTGCAGCAAGAGCGTGTTGAAAACAAGGTAAAATTCGCCTAGTTTTATTGGTGATAATTAATGGAGAATCAAATGAAACGTGTATTGTTTGCAGTCTTCGCGCTTAGCGCACTGGTGTCCAACGCGGCTTTCGCAAACGCGGAGCTGGCCAAAGAAAAAAACTGCCTGGCTTGCCACGCGGTTGACAATAAGCTCGTTGGCCCTGGTTACAAAGAGGTCGCCGCCAAGTACAAAGGCGACAAAACAGCCGAAGCCAAGCTGGCCCAAAAAATCCTCAAGGGTGGCAGTGGTTCATGGGGTGCGATCCCTATGCCTGCTAACCCACAGGTGTCGGACGCCGAGGCAGCGACACTGGCTAAATGGATTTTATCCTTGAAATAAAAGGGTATTGAACATAAAAAAAGCGCTCATTTGAACTGAGCGCTTTTTTTTCGTCTGTGCGGCGTGTGGTGTGCAGCGTGTTGCGTGTACCTATTTCATCACGGCGATCTGAGAGCGCTTGCCACCTTGGTAGGTGTAGAGCGTTAATGTGCCGTTTTTTACATCGCCACGCGCATCGAATTCGATCTGGCCTGTGACACCCTTGTAGCTGATCTTTGCGAGCTCAGGCAGATATTTTGCCGGTTCGGCTGAGCCTGCTCTCTGCATGGCCGCGGCCATCGTCATCACTGCATCATAAACATAGGGTGCATAGAGCTTGACCTCGGTGCCGAATTTTTTGCGATAGGCCGCGCGAAAATCTTCAACAGCCTTTTTCTGATTGTCTTCAACACCGCCGGCTTCAGCGCAGATGACCTGACCATCTGCCATGCCATCACCCGACAGCGCCGGTAGCTGCTCAGTACAGATGCCGTCACCTCCCATAAACTTGGCATTCAGACCGAGCTGCTTCATCTGGCGCAGCATCGGCCCACCCACTGCATCCATGCCGCCAAAAAACACGACGTCGGGATTTTTACTTTTGATGGTGGTGAGGATCGCGTTGAAATCAGTCGCTTTGTCATTCGTATATTGGCGGCTGACTAGATTGACGCCGGCAGCTTTGGCTGCTTTGGCAAACTCATCGGCCACGCCCTGCCCATAGGCGGTACGGTCATCGATGATCGCCACGTTTTTGGCGCCCATTGTGCCCGCGGCATAACGCCCCAGTGTGCCACCGAGCTGACCATCGTTGGCGACGACGCGAAAGGCGCCTTTAAATCCTTGCTGGGTATATTTGGGGTTGGTGGCGGAAGGGGATATCTGCGGGATGCCGGCATCGTTATAAATTTTTGAAGCAGGTATAGTCGTGCCAGAATTCAGATGGCCTATGACGCCACTGACTTTGGCGTCGACTAATTTTTGCGCAACCGTCGTGGCTTGCTGCGGATTGGCGGCATCATCTTCGGGCAGTAAAATAAATTTGACCTTCTTGCCGGCGATCGTGATGCCTTTGGCATTTAATGCATCAATGGCCATGCGCGCGCCGTTTTCGTTGTCTTTGCCGAGGTGCGCGATCTGACCCGAGAGCGGGGCGACATGGCCGATTTTAATCAGCTGATCTTCAGCCATGGCGGCGCTGGCGATCAGGGACAAAAAAAGTGGCGTGAGGACGAAGGTCTTACGTTGCATGAAAATTCTCCTGAGGCGGGAAACGGTAAAACGCATGGCGCGTAAAGCGCGTCGTTTTTGAACAAACGAGACGGTACCGTAAATGCTTGGGGCTGGGCAATCTATCTCATGCCTCGCCGGTCAATTTTTAGCTATTTTTTTTTCGTCGTCTGGTTGAGCGCGGCCAGACTGCGGCAAGAAAATGCGTCTTTTTTCAAAAAGACAAGCCTATGCGGTCTTCCGTAGAATGTTGCTGGCACACCCTACCTTACCGGGGTAGAACGACGAATTGCGCGAGGTCGACGAATGGACGCGGCTGCTTGCCAGGCTTGAGCCGTCCCGTGACCCTGACGTAGGACCCGCGATTGATGTGCGCCTGATGTGCCTTTGCATAATCCTCAGCCGACAGGCACAGGCTTACCCGAACTGCTTGCCCGGTATCTCGCATGAGCAAGGACAACATAACATTACCGGACCGGCGACCGTCACGATCCATCGTGCCATTTAATTGTTCGACTGTGCCGATGTAGGAGGCCTCGTTATCATCCCGTTCGATGGTGCGCAGTGCTTGGCGTATTTCTTCGATGCGGGGAAAATAATCGCGCGGAATGTCGATGCTCTGCCTGGCTTTGCCCGACGCTACTTTGCGTAACGCCGACCAGTCAAACCGAATAGTGAGCGCGTTATTGAGTTGATCGTCGTGCATTGCTGATAGCGCCTCGCACATATTGGCGGAAATACTCGGCGCCGACGCGTCTTTGAGATCGTCAATGAAATGACTGAGCGTATCGCGCTCGATATTGCTGACGAGATCGCTCAGTGCGGCTTGCAAGTTGAGCGTCACTTTTCTGACGAAGGGCGTATCGTCGTTGGTCAGCGCGGGTTTTTTGGGTTTGTCCATGCCATTGAGCGGACACGACACATGCAAAATAAAGCTACCGCGTTCAGTTTGACCAAAGCGCGCGTTTTCGATAAACGCCGTCGCTTCGTTGATGCTTAGCCGTGGATGATGAAGGTGCGGTGACACCGCAGCGCAAGCCGCTGTTTTTAGAAGTTTCTGCGTATTTTTGATGAAGGTGGACGCAAACTTTAACGGTAATGCATCATCATTGTCACCAGAAGATACCCGCAGGCGAATCACATCGTCACGCAGAGAAGCAATCGTGGAAAAAAGCGCACTAGGCGGCTGCCCGCTCAGCTGCGAAAATTTATCAATCACGAGTTCGACCGACTCTTCATAATCGGATGCGGCCCGATCGATTGGAAAAATCAGCTGACGTTGCGGGAATCGCGCATTGTTCAATACATACAACCCGTCGGCAAGAGCCAGCTCAAGCGGCGTCCAGCCTTCAGACTGGAGAAAATCGCGCAGATCAACAGGCGCAATCGCAGCACGCGTTGGGCTCATCGCGTTAAGTCTACTCGACATCACATTTTTCTCCCTTGGTATTCGGGAACCTCACCCCGTGAAATGCTGCCCATCAAACGGCGCAGGCCGTCGGCATCAAAGCGCTGAGTCTGGGGCAGATAGACAGTTTGGGTTGCCATGTTTGATGATGCGGGTGCATTTCTGAGGCTGACCCAGTACGCGCATTTATGCAAAGCGAGGGCGTCTTCGGTGTGGGTGATCCAATGAGTAGATTGGGCTGGCATAAACAGCACCACCAGTATCCGCGGAATCGATCGTGTCATTGAGCGCAATTGATCATAGCGGGCAATGCCATCGAGACTGTAGGCGAACGATCCATCAATTAGCGCGGGCTCTTTGACCGTCGCTTTTAATTGGATATTGATGTCGACTTCGGTGCGCTTCCCCTGCGCCGGAAACGGCACGAGGCCCAAAAAATCTGGCGTCAATGCCATGATTGTCCTCGTGGCGACTGCCTTGCGTGCACGATACCCCAGCTTGCGCTGCTACTGCGTGCAGATACGCATAGCTCAATTCAGATTCGATGTTTTGAACACTGAGCAAGCTCAACACGGGACCGGCAAACTGATCATGTAGCAAGCTCATGGGAAAGTCCTGCGCCGATATTTATTAATAGCGAAATGCTAACTTAGTTATGGTTTCTGGTGGCGCCTTGCCATCAAAAATAAGGATAACAATGCAGAGTCTTGTGGGCGAAAATCCGGCTACCGAAGTGACGTTCAGTTAGCGAATTTATTTGAGAAAAATCGTTTGCAAAGTGGGCCTGGCCAATTGGTGTGCTCAGACCCTGCGAAGATAAGTTGGGGTTGGTCTCTTATCAGGCCTTGCTGAACGCAAAATCAAGCTCAGGCTGTCGGCCCGAGACAATATCGGCAATCGCGCGACCCGACCCGCATCCCATGGTCCATCCCAAGGTGCCGTGTCCAGTATTTAAAAACAAATTAGCGATGCGGGTCTTGCCGATGTAGGGAACATTAGAAGGTGTTAGTGGCCGCAAGCCGGACCAATAAACCGGATGATCATAATCGCACGCGCCGGGAAATAATTCTTGCGTGCGGCGCGTGATGGCGGTACATCGCGCGGGATTGAGTTCGCGGGTATAGCCATTGATCTCGCAGGTGCCGGCCACGCGCAGCCGATCGCCCAGTCGTGAGATGACCAGCTTGTGGCCATCGTCGGTGAGTGAGACGGTCGGTGCCAGTGTATCTTGCGTCACCTGGTACGTTGCCGAGTAGCCCTTGCCCGGATAGATCATTAGCCGGATACCTAAAGGTCTCGCCAGCTCCGCTGAGAAGCTGCCCATCGCTAGCACAAACGCATCGGCCTGCAGGGTTTGATGACGCCCTGTGGCATCTATGATCTCCACACTACTAACGCGTGCAGCAGCACCCGTACCTTCGGTAAGCAAGCGCGTCACGGTTGTGTTGAATCGAAAATCGACGCCAGCCTGAGCCGACTTAGCGGCTAATCCGGCGGTGAATTTGTAGACATCGCCGGATTCATCGGTGGCAGTAAAATCGCCACCGACGATTTTGCTGGCAATGGCCTTTAATGCAGGTTCAATCCGGATCACCTCATCGGTGCTGACCGTTTCGCGCGGACACCCCAGATCGCGCATGAGCTTGGCAGCCGGCAGCGAGTGCCTGAATTCATTTTCGTCGGTATAAAAATGCAGGATGCCTTTGGTCTGGCAATCATAGTCAATCGCGGTCTCGGCACGGACTTGCTGCAGGGTCTGACGGCTGTATTCAGCAATGGCGACAATCTGGCGAATATTGTGGGCCATACGTGTCGCAGTGCATTGCTGCAAAAACGCCGCACCCCATTGCCACTGCAGCCAATCGGGACGTAAACGAAACAGCAGTGGGGCATCTTCCTGCCCCAGCCATTTGAGCACCTTGATGGGCGCTGCCGGATTGGCCCAAGGCTCGGCATGCGATACCGAAATCTGGCAGCCGTTGGCAAAACTGGTTTCCTGTGCGGCGCCCGGCTGACGCTCAATCACGGTGACATCATGACCGGCCTTTTGTAAAAACCACGCAGAGGCGGTGCCGATGATGCCAGCGCCGAGTACGATAACTTTCATTGAAAATCTCCGTTAGGATCAAGCTTTTCCGGCGGGTTTGCCGGTACAGAGATTTTAAAAAGATACGGCATGATGTACGTGTTACTCGGTTACTGCAGTATTTTATTTTTGCCTGCCGGTTTTAAATGACCGAGCAGGCAGGCAAAAAAACGACACGCAGAGTGAATTAGAGTCGACTGAATTCTTCGGCCACCGCTTGTCTGATTTCTGTTTCGAGTTCGGCTTGCAGGCCATTGCCGATCTCATAGGCCAGCGTTGAGGCGATGTCTCTCGTGACACTGTGCGTTGCCGCCGGCATGACGGTCTCGAGTGCAGCCACCAGAGCGGTCTGTAAACGTACCGTGATCATGTCGGGCAACTGCTCACGCAACGCCGTCTCGAGCAATAACGGGATACGATTTGAGAGCTGCACCATGAGCCGGTTGACGATAGCGTCTTCAAGATGCTGCAAGGTGTCGGCATCGTCGGCCGCGACTTGTGCCGCTGCCACGCTGACTTGATGCGGCTCATCCTCGTCAATGACATCGGTCAGTACCGGGATATCGAGTTCGGTTGGCAATATGCTCATGTTTTATCTGCCACAAAGTGGGTCATGGGATAGCCGCGCTGCTGGTATTGGCGGTAACGTTCACGGCCAGCATCGCGGTCGGCGTCATCGCCGGCGACGATTTCAAACAAACGTTCGAAGCGGGCAAAATGGGGCGGCATCTGTGACGATAAATTGATCATCACCTGATGGTGCGGCAATTCTTGTTCGGCGTCGTTGGTCAAGATGACGGGTGTTTGTGCAGCCAGCGGATTGCCTGCTTTGACGTGCGGCAAAAAATCTTGCGCCGAAAATGTCCAGAGTGCTTCATCAAATGCGTGCAATTGTGTTTCATCCTGCAAAAAGACAACGACCTGCATTTTGCCTGCGCAAGCCTTGCGCACCAGTCGGCACGCATAGGCCAGTTTGTCTGGCACGTTGCTGTGAAAATCAACTCGCGTCATATCGACTTAGTAGGCTTCAGTGTGTCATGCCGTTATGACGCAGCAGCGCATCGATACTTGGTTCGCGACCACGAAAGGCTGTGAAGGATTCCATCGCCGAGCGCGAACCACCGACTGCCAATATCTCGCGCTGAAAAGCCAGCCCGGTTTCGGCTAAGCGGTTGGGGTCACCCTGGGCTTCTTCAAACGCGCCATAGGCGTCTGCCGACAATACCTCGGCCCATTTGTAGCTGTAGTAACCGGCCGCATAGCCACCAGAAAATACATGCGAAAACGAATTCTGAAAGCGATTGAACGGCGGCGGAATCACCACAGCCACACGGTGCCTGACTTCGGCCAGCACATCGGCGACCGACTTGGTGCCGTTAGGATCGTAATCGAAATGCAGGTGCATATCGAACAGAGAAAACTCCACTTGCCGGAGCATCTGTAAGCCCGACTGGAAATTTTTTGCTGCGATCATTTTGTCGTAGAGCGCGCGTGGCAGTGCCGCACCAGATTCGGCATGGGCGGTCATGTGCTGTAGCACCTCCCACTCCCAGCAAAAATTTTCCATAAATTGCGACGGTAACTCGACCGCGTCCCATTCCACGCCGGAGATACCCGACACACCTAGCTCATCAACAGCGGTGAGCATATGGTGCAGGCCATGGCCGAATTCATGAAACAGCGTGATGACTTCATCATGCGTAAAGTAGGCCGGCTTACGTACGCCATCAATGACGGCTGGTTCGGTAAAGTTGCAAGTCAGATAGGCCACCGGTGTCTGAATATCGACTCCGATACTCTTGCGGCCCCGTGCATCGTCCATCCATGCGCCGCCGCGCTTGCCGCTGCGCGCATACAGGTCCAGATAAAACTGACCGATAAGCTGCCCGTTTTTTTCGATGCGGTAAAACTTCACATCGTCATGCCAGACCGGTCCTGCATCGGCCTTGATGGCGACGCCAAACATGTTCTGCACCAGACGAAACAAGCCGTCGACCACTTTCGGTTCGGGGAAATACAGTTTGACTTCCTGTTCCGAGAACGCATAGCGCTGCTCGCGCAATTTTTCCGCGGCATAGGTAAAGTCCCAGGCTTCGAGTTTGTCGATGCCCAGTTCGGTTTTGGCAAATGCTTTTAACTCGGCCAGATCGTTTTCTGCAAAGGGTCGTGCGCGCACGGCTAGATCATCAAGAAACTGAATCACTTGTTGCGGCGCGGTCGCCATTTTGGGCACCAGCGAGACCTCGGCAAAATTTTGATAGCCAAGCAGCTTGGCTTCTTCGTCACGCAGCTTGAGAATCTCAATGATGTTTTGCGTGTTATCCCATTCTGGTTTGGCGCCTAGCTCGGAGGCCTTGGTTGCGTTAGCGTGATAGATCGTCTCGCGCAGCGCACGGTTGTCGGCATATTGCAGGATCGGAAAATACGATGGGAAATGCAGCGTGAAACGATAGCCTGACTTGCCCGCTTTTTCGGCCGACGTTTGCGCGGCCTGTTGCACATCGTCGGGCAGGCCGACAAGCTGCGCGGCATCGGTGATCAGGAGTTCGTAGTCATTGGTCGCATCGAGCACGTTTTCAGAAAATTTGGTGGACAGCGCAGCCTGTTGTTCCTGAATTTCCGCGAAGCGTTCTTTTTTTTCTGCTGGCAGCTCTGCACCACCAAGACGAAAATCACGTATCGCATTGTCGATAATTTTTTTTCGGGTAGCCGACAAATCAGCATAAGAAGCGCTTGCTTTGAGTGCCTTGTATTTATCAAACAGCGCCAGATTTTGCCCAAGCTCAGTCCAAAATTCGGTCACCTTGGGTTGGTTTTCATTGTAGGTCGCACGTAGCTCAGGCGTGTCCATCACGGCATTGAGATGGCTGACCACGCCCCAGGCACGACCGAGCTTTTCGGTCGCATTCTCGAGCGGCTCGACGAAATTTTCCCAATTGATTGTGGCCGCTGGTGCGGCGAGTGTCTGCACCACCTCGCGCGCCTTTGTCAGCAGCACATCAATGGCCGGCGTCACATAAGCGGGCGCAAAAGTATCAAAGCGCGGCAGATCGGAAAAATCTAGCAAGGGGTTGGGTGTGGCGTTCATGGTTGGCTCTCTCAGTTTCGTTCAGCAGCTTCTAATGTATTGACCAGTAACATCGTAATCGTCATCGGGCCGACGCCACCTGGTACTGGCGTGATCCAGCCGGCCACCTCACTGGCGCCGGCAAACTCAACGTCGCCGCAGAGTTTGCCCTCATCGTCGCGGTTCATGCCAACGTCAATCACGACAGCGCCGGGCTTGATCATAGCGGCGGTGACGATATTGCGCTTGCCGGTGGCCACAACGAGGATGTCAGCCATACGCGTATGGGCGGCCAGATCACGCGTCTTGGAATTGCAGATGGTGACGGTGGCGCCTGCCTGCAAGAGCAGCATCGCTTGCGGTTTGCCGACGATATTGGACGCGCCCACCACTACGGCATGCGCGCCACGCACCGGGTAGTCAATTGATTCCAGCATTTTCATCGCCCCATAAGGCGTGCAAGGACGGAACAGTGGCTGCCCCGTCATCAACAGACCGGCATTGCTGATATGAAAACCATCAACATCTTTTTCTGGGGCGATGGCTTCGATCACCTTGTGGGCATTGATGTGCGCAGGCAGCGGCAATTGGACCAGAATGCCGTGAATCCGCGGATCGCTATTGAGCGCCGCCACCCTTGCGAGCAGCTGTTGTTCGGAAAAGTTGGCGTCGTATTTTTCGAAGACGGAATGAATGCCGTTTTCTTCGCATGCCTTGATCTTGTTGCGGACATAAACTTGTGACGCCGGGCTGTCGCCAACCAAAATCACCGCGAGGCCCGGCTGTTTGCCGCTTGCCGTGAGAGCAGCGGCACGACGGGCAACGTCGGCTCGCAAGGTAGTGGAAAGGGCGGTGCCGCTGATGATGTGGGCTGCTGACATGGACTCGATCGCAAACGGTTGAGGAGAATCCGAGATTATAAGGCGCGCGCTGTTTGATGCCGGGCAAAGCCTCTGCGTTCCCGACTTTTTCGGGCTTGTTTGCCGATTACATTAAAGCCCCCGCATGACTTGCAGCGTAGTTAAATTTCGTATTATGAAATCATATATCGTATTTTGAAAATTTCAGGAAGTCCTGATAAACTTCGGTTTGCGTTGGAAACAGTTGCCGATACGCGGTATCGTGCGATTGTTTATCCGTTGCAAACCAGGCCAGCACAAAAACAGAAGGAGACTCTCGTATGTCAGCGCAGATCGACGTAATTTTGGCGCAAGCCGCCAATGACCCGGATGTGATGGAAACCCAGGAGTGGCTCGACGCGCTCGAAGCAGTGTTGGACAATGAAGGCCCGGAACGCGCGCATTATTTGCTTGAGCGCATGGTTGATCTGGCGCGCCGCCGCGGTGCGCATATCCCTTTCTCAAGCAACACTGCTTACGTCAACACCATTCCCGCTCATCTCGGTGAGCACTGCCCGGGCAATCTGGAGTTGGAAGAACGGCTGCGCTCTTATATGCGCTGGAACGCGATGGCGATGGTGGTCAAGGCCAATCGCGCTGACGGCGATCTTGGTGGTCATATTTCCAGCTTTGCGTCGCTGGCCAATATGCTGGGCATCGGCTTCAATCATTTTTGGCATGCACCCACCGAACACCATGGCGGCGATCTGCTTTATATACAAGGTCATTCTTCGCCCGGCATCTACGCCCGTGCGTTCCTTGAAGGCCGGCTCACGGAAGAGCAAATGCTCAACTTCCGTCGCGAGGTCGACGGCAAGGGTCTGTCCTCGTATCCGCATCCCAAACTGATGCCGGACTTCTGGCAATTCCCGACAGTGTCGATGGGTCTCGGGCCACTGATGGCTATCTACCAGGCGCGTTTTCTGAAGTATTTGCATGCACGGCAAATCGCCGATACGGCGCCACGCAAGGTCTGGGCTTTTTGCGGCGATGGCGAGATGGACGAGCCCGAATCGATGGGTGCCATTGGCATGGCCGGTCGCGAAATGCTCGACAATCTGATCTTCGTGGTCAACTGCAATTTGCAGCGGCTGGATGGCCCGGTGCGTGGCAACGGCAAAATCATTCAAGAGCTCGAAGCCGACTTCCGCGGTGCAGGCTGGAACGTGATCAAAGTCATCTGGGGTCCGGGCTGGGACGAATTACTCGCTCGCGATAAAGAAGGCATCTTGCAGCGCGTGATGATGGAAACAGTCGACGGCGAATACCAAAACTACAAAGCGAAAGATGGCGCCTATGTGCGCAAAAATTTCTTTGGCAAGCATCCCAAGCTGCTCGAGCTGGTGGCCAACATGTCGGACGATGACATCTGGCGTCTGACACGCGGCGGCCACGATCCTCACAAAATTTACGCCGGTTTTAAAACTGCACAAGAACACAAAGGTCAGCCTACCGTCTTGCTAGTCAAGACCGTCAAGGGCTATGGCATGGGCAAATCTGGCGAGGCGCGCAACACCGCGCACCAGACCAAAAAACTTGATGACGACGCCATTCGCGAAATGCGGGATCGCTTTGGAATTCCGGTGTCGGATGCGCAGCTGCATGATGTGCCGTTTTTCAAACCCGCCGATGATTCCCCCGAAATGATTTACCTGCAGGAGCGGCGTAAACAACTCGGTGGTTATTTGCCGCAGCGCCGTCGCAAAGCCGATGATAGTTTGCCGGTGCCGCCGCTGTCGACCTTTCAGGCAGTGCTTGATCCGACTGCAGAAGGCCGCGAAATCTCAACCACCCAAGCCTATGTCCGCATGCTGACGATTTTGCTACGCGACGCCACGCTTGGTAATCGTGTCGTGCCTATTTTGGTCGACGAAGCGCGCACCTTTGGTATGGAAGGTTTGTTCCGTCAGATCGGCATTTTCAGTCAGCAAGGGCAGCTCTATGAGCCGGTTGATAAAGATCAGGTCAGCTACTACCGCGAAGACAAGGCCGGACAGATTTTGCAAGAAGGGATCAACGAAGCCGGTGCGATGAGTTCGTGGATTGCCGCAGCCACATCGTACTCGACCAACAATCGGGCGATGATTCCCTTCTATACTTTCTATTCCATGTTTGGCTTGCAGCGCATTGGCGACCTGGCTTGGGCGGCAGGCGACATGCGCGCGCGCGGCTTTTTGCTTGGCGGTACCGCTGGGCGCACTACCCTCAACGGGGAAGGCCTGCAGCACGAAGATGGTCACAGTCACGTTCTTGCCTCGACCATTCCCAACTGCATGCCCTATGACCCGACCTTCGCGCATGAAGTCGGGGTGATTTTGCATGATGGTCTGCGCCGCATGATCGGCAATCAGGAAGACGTGTTTTATTACATCACCCTGATGAACGAAAACTACAGCCATCCGGGGCTGCAGCCTGGTCAGGAAGAGGGCATTCTCAAAGGCCTGTACCGTTTGAAAGCCAGCACCAAAAAATCCAAGCAGCGCGTGCAGCTCATGGGCTCCGGTACCATTTTGCGCGAGGTCATTGCAGCGGCCGACTTGCTTGAGCAAGACTGGGATATTGCCGCCGATATTTGGTCTGCACCTTCGTTTACTTTATTGGCGCGCGACGGGCAGGATGCAGAGCGCTGGAACATGCTCAACCCGGCCTCAAAAACACCGCGCCTGGCCTATGTCACGCAATGTCTCGCTGGCAGCGAAGGTCCCGTCATTGCAGCGACTGACTATATGCGCACTTATGCCGAACAAATTCGTGCGTTCATCCCCAAAGGTCGCGGCTACAAGGTGCTCGGTACCGACGGATTTGGCCGCTCGGATACACGGGCCAAATTGCGTGAATTTTTCGAGGTCAACCGCTATTTTGTTACTATCGCAGCGCTCAAAACGCTGGCTGAAGCCGGCAGCATTGATGTAGCGGTGGTTACCCGCGCCATCGAAAAATACGGGATTGATAGTAATAAGCCCAACCCGGTTACGCAGTAACGCCTGACTACTTACCTAAACTAAATTCTTCCCTCCTGTGGAGAGAGGGCAGAGCGGAGCGCGCCATGAGCCTGATTCAAATCAATGTCCCGGATATCGGTGACTTTAAAGAAGTTGAAGTCATCGAACTGCTGGTTAAACCCGGTGATACCGTCAAAGCCGAGCAATCGCTCATTACGGTGGAGTCGGATAAAGCCAGTATGGAGATACCGAGCAGCCATGCCGGTGTCGTCAAAGAGCTGAAGATAAAAGTCGGCGATAAGGTCGCGGAAGGATCCTTGATTCTGATGCTGGAAGCGGCGGATGCGGCGCCGGCTGCTGCTACCACATCGGTTGCTGCTGCCACCGTGGCAGTGCCTGTGGCTGCTGCTGTGGTAGCCCCTGTCGCTGCATCGGCGCCTATCCCTGCGCCCATGCCAGCCGCTATTTCTAATCACGGTCAAAAAGCCCACGCGTCGCCGTCAATACGCAAATTTGCGCGTGAGCTTGGAGTGGATTTGTCGCAGGTCGCAGGCAGCGGCCCCAAAGGCCGTGTCTTGCTCGACGACGTGCAAGGCTATGTGAAGGGTGTGATCCGCAACGGCGGTGCCGCGTCGTCAGCGAGCGGTAGCGTGAGTAGTGGTGCCGGCTTGTCGCTGTTGCCGTGGCCCTCGCTGGATTTCTCCAAATTTGGCAGCACCGAATTGCAGCCGCTCTCGCGCATCAAAAAAATCAGCGGACCCAATTTGCATCGCAACTGGGTGACCATGCCCCATGTGACGCAGTTTGATGAAGCCGACATTACTGAACTCGAAGCCTTTCGCAAGAGCGCCAACGATGCTTTGTCCAAGTCGGGCGTCAAGCTCACGATGCTGGCATTTGTGATCAAAGCCAGCGTCTCAGCGTTGAAAAAATTCCCCGCATTTAATGCCTCGCTCGACGCCACAGGTGAAAACCTGATCCTCAAGCAGTATTACAACATCGGTTTTGCTGCCGACACGCCAAACGGACTCGTGGTGCCGGTCGTGAAAAACGTCGATCAAAAAGGGATCGCTGATATTGCCCGTGAAATGGGCGAGCTCTCTGCGCAGGCGCGTGATGGCAAGCTCAAGCCTGCCGACATGCAGGGTGCGAGTTTTACCATTTCATCGCTCGGCGGCATTGGTGGTCTGGCTTTCACACCAATCATTAACGCACCCGAAGTGGCGATTCTGGGTTTATCCAAATCGGCCATCAAGCCGGTGTGGGATGGCAAACAGTTTGTGCCACGACTGATGATGCCGATGTCGCTCTCTTATGATCATCGGGTCATTGATGGTGCCATGGGTGCGCGCTTTAGCGTTTATCTTGGTGAGGTGCTCGCTGACATGCGCAAGACGCTGCTCTGATTCGTGCCATGACCACTTGCGTCGTTGTCCGAAAAAATAACAGCATTGCGATAGCGGCCGATTCGCTGGTCACTTTTGGTGACACGCGGCTGTCGCAAGCGTATGAAGCCAATGACAAAATCATTCAGGTGGGAGAGTCGTATATTTCGCTAGCCGGTACCACCGCGCATTTTCCGGTGATGAAAAAACTGCTCACCGACATGGGCGAAGATTGCCGGCTGACGTCGCGCGAAGAAGTCTTCGAAACGTTCACGCGGGTGCACCAAATCCTGAAAGAAAAATATTTTCTCAACACCAAAGAGGAAGAGGACGATCCCTATGAGTCCTCACAAATCACGACTCTGATTGCTAATCCGTACGGTATCTTTGGTGTGTACTCCTATCGCGAGGTTTTTAGCTTTGATCGTTTTTGGGCGATCGGCAGCGGCAAAACCTTTGCGTTAGGGGCGATGTATGCAAGCTATGACGGGCTGGATTCAGCGCCCGCCATTGCTGAGCTGGGAGTACAAGCCGGGGCCGAGTTTGACAAAAGTTCGTCCTTGCCCTGCAAAATCATGTCTTTTCCGATGAAGTAAAACCGGAGTAAAAATAATGAGCCTGGTAGAAATCAAAGTCCCTGATATCGGCGACTTCAAAGAAGTCGAAGTCATTGAATTGCTGGTCAAACCCGGCGACACGGTCAAAGTCGACCAGTCGCTGATTACTGTCGAGTCCGACAAGGCCAGCATGGAAATTCCGTGCAATCAGGCCGGCGTTGTCAAAGAGCTCAAAGTCAAAATCGGTGACAAGGTCGCCGAGGGATCGCTGTTGCTCATATTGGAAACCAGTGCCGCTGCCGCGCCTGCTGCGGCGCCCGTGGCTGCTGCGACTGCCACGATCCCAGCCTCAGTCACCACACCGATCGCCACACCAGTCGCCGCAAGCTTTTCAGGCAAAGCCGACATTGAATGCGACACCTTAGTGCTGGGCGCCGGTCCCGGCGGCTACACGGCGGCGTTTCGTGCAGCCGATCTTGGCCAAAAAGTCGTGCTGGTTGAGCGCTTCGCTTCGCTTGGTGGCGTCTGCTTAAACGTCGGCTGTATTCCATCCAAGGCGCTGCTACATGCGGCGAAAGTCATCACCGAAGCCGAAGAGATGTCCCACTTCGGCGTCAAAATGTCCAAGCCGCAGATCGAGCTAGATGCACTGCGTGGCTGGAAAGACAGTGTGATTAAAAAACTTACCGGGGGGCTGTCGGGTCTGGCCAAGGCGCGTAAGGTTCAAGTCGTCACGGGCAAGGCTGCTTTTTCGTCGCCGTACACACTGACTGTCGACACAGCTGAGGGCAGCAAGGTCATTGCGTTTCGCCATGCGGTCATTGCGGCGGGCTCGTCGGTCGTCAAGATTCCAGGCTTTCCCTACGACGATCCGCGCCTGATTGACTCCACTGGCGCGCTGGAATTGCGTCAGATCCCCAAGCGCCTGCTCGTGATTGGCGGGGGCATCATTGGTCTCGAGATGGCCTGTGTATACGATGCCTTGGGCAGTAAAGTCACCGTTGTTGAATTCGCCGACGGCCTGATCCCAGCGGCCGATCGCGACATCGTCAAGCCTTTGCACAAGCGCATCGAGAAACGCTACGAAGCAATTTATCTTAAAACCAAGGTCACCAAACTCGAGGCGCGCGCCAACGGCCTGCTCGCCAGTTTCGAAGGTGACGGCGCGCCGGCAGAGCCGCAGCTGTATGACATGGTCTTGATGGCAGTGGGCCGACGTCCGAATGGTCGTGATATTGGTGCTGACAAAGCCGGTGTCATCGTCAACGAACGTGGCTTTATTCCAGCCGACCGTCAGCAGCGCACCAACGTGCCGCACATCTTCGCCATTGGCGACATTTGCGGTGATCCGATGCTGGCCCACAAGGCCACCAACGAAGCCAAGGTCGCCGCTGAAGTCATCGCCGGCCACAAGGTCGAGTTTGATGCCATGACGATTCCCTCCGTTGCGTATACCGATCCCGAGATCGCGTGGATGGGCGTGACCGAGACTGAAGCCAAAGCCAAAGGCATTGCGTTTGAAAAGGCCAGTTTTCCGTGGGCCGCCTCAGGCCGTGCGCTGGCGATGGGGCGCGACGACGGCATCACCAAACTCTTGTGGGATCCGACTACCAAGCGCATCATCGGCGCCGGCATTGTCGGCGTAAACGCCGGTGAGTTGCTCGCCGAGACTGTGCTGGCGATGGAAATGGGAGCAGATCTAGAGGATCTGGCTTTGACGGTACACGCGCATCCGACCCTATCGGAGACGCCGATGTTTGCTGCTGAAATGGGTCTGGGAAGTATTACCGATTTGTATTTGCCGAAGAAATAAGCAGTACCGACACGGCACTGCTGTTTTATCGTCAGTGAAGCCGTCAGATTATTTAAATCTGACGGCTTTTTTGCGGCAGCTAAGGTTGGCTGGTGAGGCTGGGCTCATCGTAGCGTGTTGATGGCGATAGCAAGGTGAGAAAACTAGTTGAGATTTGAATTTGTTTCGGGTCTCAGTTTAAGAAGAGGATTAAGTGTTAAAACTAAATCGTATTTTTGTTGAGTTGTGAACCCTTCTATTTTGTTCAGCGACATTTTTTTTGATATGTCAGTAATCTGTTCATCAGTATGGATGCCGGGAGCATGCTTGTTAATCCAGTTGCGGTGCTCTTCCTGTCTAATTTCGCGATTTTTTGTTGGATCGTCCTGGTTAGTGGCATTTGCAAGCGGATTATTTTGCTGCGGTAAAAGCCGGATTGCGGCTTCGGTTGCAAGAGCTGTAAATCTGGCATCCTGAAACACTTCTATCGTTTCTTTTGTTATCGCTAATTCAGATTTATTGGAATCGATGAGTTTTCTTGTTGCATCCAAGACCAGTCCCGCAATCTTAAATTGCTCTTGTTCGGGCAATCCTTCTAATGCTGAATTAGACATCATTTTTGCAAATTTTATTGCCTGATCGCCCTCCCAACCTATATTCTTCTTAATCCAGCTTGCCGCAGGCAAAACGGTGGCGACTAAATTATTGATTTTTAAAAATTCTCCTTGTATTGCCTTCAAATTATCTTTTTCTTCTGATGCTAAGTTAAGTGAGGGGTAATTTGTGTCTACAATATTTTTAATTTCTTTATCCGGAAGCGCAAGTTTTCCCTGCGCTTCGATGTTGTCAATATAGTTTTCTACGAAATTTTTAGAAGACGCCTGAATGGTGGTTTCTGAACGATAATAAACATGTTGGAAAGCATCATTGCCCGGTTTATTTCCAATAGAAGCAGAGATAAAGTTGGCCATTTTTTCCACTATGTGTTTCTTCGCATTTTCTTTATAGTCCAGACGCCGGTCTATTTTGGATTGACTGCCCCGAAAAAAATCCTGCGCAAAATTGGCTAATTTCTCATGTAAATAAAGAGTACGTAATTGCCCGGTGGTTTCCGATTTTTTAACATCGTTACCGCTGGAGAAGGCCTCTTTCAAGGTATGCAAATCTGTGAGGAATGACTGCGTAGTAATTGGGCGCATAGTAATGTTTAATTATTTAGCTTGAAGATCAATCGAATCAGACTCAGCACCACCACCCCATCCGGGTGATTTGATATTTTTGCATAGCAAAGGTGCGATAAGATCAGCGATTGTGGTCGTGCTCACGAGTGAATATTTGTTCGATAGCCATAATCTGTGTATTTCTGTTGGCTTTTGTTCCCTAAACAGTTGCCCTGAATTAATTTTCTGATCGCGATATAAATAATTTGATGACAGTTATTGATAGGCGTGTTGCCGGACTCTTGAATAATGCGCTCTGCTTTGGGTGCGAGGGGTGTTTTGAAGTGAGCAGTGCATGAATGCGCTGCGGCGGAGGAGATGAAAGATGCGGGTAAGGTGGTAGGCCAAGCATGTACCGAAGCCGTGGCTACTTGGCCATCGACAGAATTTGATTGCGTGTCGCTGCGATCAAGCAATGTAATGTCGGCGAACTACTTGCTTGGATTAATAGACGAGATGAATCGAAAGCTAAAAAATAACGAAGTTTGCGGGTCGGCAGGTAACTAAAATTAGCATGGATAAAATTATGGGTGCCTTCTACGAACACGATCGGCTACTACTGGTTGCATATTATTTTGCTGTTTTCGATTCATTTGGATAATTGCCAATTCATCCTGCGGCGATAGTTTTTGGATTCCCATCTGCGCGCGGTGTGCGTTCTCTTCTTTAATTTCTCGTTCCGTCTGTTGTTTATATGAATCGTTTAGTCCCCAGAATTTAGGTCGTTGAGAAATAATTTTCTCGCCTTGTTTGGTCAATTCGGCCTGGATAAATTTTGCGACAGATAAAGACTTCGTTTGATTATCTTTCGTCTTATTTTTTGAGTTGTATCGATACAAATATCGTTCTGCCTTGGTATAAACTTCTCCAGCGATGCGATACTTTTCGTCTTGCGTCAGAAGTTTTTGCTGTGTCAAATTTAACTCGTCACGCTGCATGAGTTTTGCTATATCGAGCGCGACACGAGGAATGACGCCTGTTCGTTTTTCGATGTGGCTGGCATCTTGGAGAATTTTGAGGTCAGTAACCTTGGATAAGTTATGTTTCGATGCGGTCGGTTTTAATTCGGTGCTAATTATTGAGCTGATCGTTACTGGGATTATTGGCGCTTTATCGCCAAGCCTGTCCAGGCTATATTGTTCAACTTGATGGTTGACTTCTAATTTTATAAATTCAAACTGGACAGGATTTGACAGCGCATTTTTGTTTATCGTTTTTATGTGGCGAAGGGCAACTTCGATCGGCGTTTCGCCCAATTTTTTTGGGCTATTTAATGCTAATGCAGTCGCCAGGCGATCTTCAGAATTTTTGAGGGATGGACGCAATAGTTCGTCGACAATCTTTTCGGACGCTTCATTAATTTCATCGGTAATATTCGGATATTGCACCGGCGCTTCTTGATGAGAGATATGCATGCTAATTTCATTATTTAGCTGCTTGATGAGATGCACTCTGGCATGTAACGCATTAAATTCTCGCCATTGTGTTTTATGCTGATCTCCTTTCAACAAATTTTCAAGCCAGTCTGATGCCCTTTCAAATAGCGTCGTCCGCCGGATTCCGCCTGTAGATTTAGAAAAAATCACGCTTTGATCAGCGCGTTGCGCTTGATGAAAAACTTCTACTCCCTGGATAAAACTCTGACGGCCCATCAACGGTTTTGTCATAGATTTCTCGCTAATTTTGCTGGGTTTAAAATGAATCGTTCAGAAGACTGCCCATTTATTTTTGATATGCGCTGCCTATTACTGTTTTAAAGCTCTTGTGCTTGGGTTTAATTGACAAAAGCCGGGTTTGGCTCAGTCAGTTATTTCCCTTGCTACCTCAAAAAATGGCAAAAGGCGCCATCGATAATGTGGGTAAATTGAGCTTCGATAAACTAATTTTCAGGATGGACTCTGCTGAGTTTACTGCGCAGCGGTCATCGTATGAAAACATTGCCGACGTCGCCGTCTTTCTGCAGACGCGATCTATCATCCCGTTGAGGTACTTTCATCGAACAAAAGTTCGATGAAAGTACTAAAGGCTTAGTAGCTAAGAGGGAGGGGCTTACTTGCGGAGTTGCGTCAGTACGCTGTCGAGCATCGCGATCATTTGATCGATCTCTTCGGTTGAGCAATTTAACGCGGGCATAAACCGCAATAAATCAGGGCGGGGTGCATTCAACAATAAACCCACCGGCTCAAGGTCGCGCGCTATCTCGACAATCTGGCCACCAATCGGCGCGCCAAGTTTTAGCGCACGCAGTAAGCCTTCACCGCGTTCCCCGTCGAGTCCGTGCTTGAGGCTGAGCTGGTCGAGCGCTGCTTTGAGATAGGCACCCCTATCTTGGACCGCTGGCAAAAACCCCGGCGCCAGCAAACTATTGAGCACGGCCAGCCCAACGGCGGTCATCAGTGGATTACCGTTGTAGGTGCCACCTTGGTCGCCCGGCTCAAAGCAGGCAAACTTTTCTTTGCACAGTAGGGCCGACAAGGGCACGCCACCGCCAATGCCTTTACCCAAGGTCATGATGTCGGGCTCGATACCAGAGAGCTGATAGGCAAATAGCTGACCGGTACGGCCCATGCCGGACTGTACTTCATCCACAATCAGCAACAAGCCACGCGCTTCGGTCAGTGCACGCAGGCCTTGCATGAATTCATGCGAAGCCGGTATGACACCGCCTTCTCCCTGCACCGGCTCAAGCATGACAGCGACGGTCTTGTCGGTGATCAGCGCCTCGACGCTGGCCAGATCATTAAGATGGGCGTGGAGGAAGCCCGGTACCTGTGGCGCAAACATCGTGTCCCAGCCCGGCTTGCCGGAGGCCGACATGGTCGCCAAGGTGCGCCCATGAAAGCTGTGATCAAAGGTGATGATTTCGAAACGGTTTTCGCCGGCAGCATTTTTATTCAGCTTGCCCCACTTGCGCGCAAGCTTGATCGCGCCCTCGTTGGCCTCGGCGCCGCTATTGGCGAAAAATACGCGGTCAAAGCAGGAGTTTTTTACCAGCATAGACGCGAGCGAAATCGACGGCTCGTTATAAAACGCCGGCGAAGGATTGATTACTTTTTTTGCTTGATCAACCAGCGCTTGCTGTATGCATGCCGGTGAATGACCCAGGCAGTTCACCGCCCAGCCTTGTAGATAATCCAAATAGCGTTTGCCGTGATGGTCGGTTAACCACATCCCTTCGCCTGCGGTAAAGACCAGCGGCGGGCGCTTGGTAATATGGAGGAGCGCATCCGTGTTGTAGTGTTGGGGAGGCATAGTGATGGCTTCGGGCTTGTTCATGGTGATTAGGCGGCAACGAGGTCGGCTTCGGAGGTAAAGGAGTCGGCAAAAAATTCTGCCTCGGGCAATTTGCACTGGACGACAAAATCGCGCTGCGCCGATTCGATGACGATCGGCGCACCGCAGGCATACACCTGATAGCCCGACAGATCGGGCAAATCTTCCATCACCGCGTGATGCACAAAGCCGCTGCGACCTTGCCAGGCGTCTTCGGGCAACGCGTCAGAAACCACGGGGATATAACGAAAGCTCGGCAGGCTTTGCGCCCATTGCTCGCACAGCGCGTGCAGATACAGATCTTGCGGCCGACGCCCACCCCAGTACAAGGTAATAGGGCGTGTGATCTTCAAATGCGCGGCATGCTCAACGAGCGCCTTGATTGGCGCAAAGCCTGTGCCTGACGCCAGCAATATGATTGGTTTGTCCGAGTCTTCGCGCAAAAAGAAAGTACCAAGCGGTCCTTCGAAGCGCAAGATGTCGCGCTCTTTCATTGCGCCAAATACATGGTCAGTAAACAGGCCGCCGGGCATGTGCCGGATGTGCAGCGAGAGCAGCTCATCCGAGTGTGGCGCATTGGCCATGCTGTAGCTGCGGCGCTTGCCGTCTTTAAGCAAAAATTCGATGTACTGCCCGGCCTTGTACTGCATGCGCTCGGTGGCGGGCAGTTGCAGCGACATGATGATCACGTCATCGCTGACGCGTTCGAGTTTGGCTACGCGCGCCGGCACCTTCTTGATCGGGAATTCGCCCACGCCCAACACTTCACGCGCTTCGATCGTAATATCGGTTTGGGGTTGCGCACAGCAAAACAGCGCAGCGCCGGCGGCTTCATCGGCGGCCGACAGCGCGCGCTCCTGATGTACGCCGTGTTTGATGCTGCCGGCAAGCAGCTTGCCTTTACAGCTGCCGCAGGCGCCGTTTTTGCACCCGTAAGGCAGCCCTATGCCGGCGCGAATCGCCGCAGTCAGTACCGACTCGCCGGTCTCACAAGAAAATTGCCGACCACTCGGCTCAACAGTTACCTGGAACGTCATACAATCTCGCCAATGAAAAAAATGGTTAATAAACCGATAGGACGGCCGCGCATCGTGCTGGTGGGCTGCGGCGACGTGGGCATGCGGCTGTTGCCTTTGCTCGTCGACCGCTTTCGCGTGTTTGCCCTGACCAGCCAGCCCGCTCGCTGTGCCGCTCTCCGTGCCGCCGGCGCCACGCCGCTCGTTGCCAATCTCGATACACCATCGACCCTGCATCGTCTGCGTGGTCTTGCCGATATTGTCGTGCATCTGGCACCACCGCAATCGGAGGGTGCTCTTGACCAACGCACGCGCAATCTGGTCGCCATTTTACCCCGACATGGCACGCTGGTTTATGTCAGCACCACCGGTGTGTATGGCGACTGTGGTGGCGCCTGCTTTGATGAAACCCGGCCAGTGGCACCGGTCAATGCGCGTGCCCGTCGCCGGGTTGATGCGGAGCAGGTACTGCGCCGCTGGGCGCGGCGGTCGCAATCCAGATTGTCTATTTTGCGGGTCCCGGGAATTTACGCAGCCAACCGTCTGCCAGTGGAGCGTTTAACGCAAGGTACGCCGGCGCTTTCAGCGGCCGATGATGTCTACACCAACCATATTCATGCCGACGATCTGGCGCAGATTATTTACTTGGCAATTTTTCGGGCCTTGCCGCAGCGGGTGGTGCACACCGTTGATGATTCGGATTTAATGATGGGTGATTATTTTGATCTCGTCGCCGATGCGTTTGGTCTGCCGCATCCACCGCGTCTGCCGCGCAGTGCGCTTGCGCAGCGGGTCTCACCGATGCTGCTGTCGTTCATGTCCGAGTCCCGGCGCTTGCGCAATGACCGGATGAAATCCGAGCTTGGCGTGCGACTGCATTACCCCACCGTTGCCGACACCCTAGCGTCGCTTAAGATTGCCAGCTCTTGATGCCATCAACCCATGAGCGGGCAGGCAGCTTGGTAATGTCCTTGATGACGGCGGCGCGCTGATAGAGGTCGGCATAATCAAGTTCGGGCTGAGACTTGAACGCCAGCACCACCACATTGCCCTGATGGACTTCAGGCAAACAGATCACATGATCAAACGCAAAACACAGCGCCTTGAAATTTTTTGCGTAACTCGGATGGTCGCCAAATAAATTGATGGTGGCGATACCTTGTTCGGTCAGGCAGTTGGCACAAGCCTGATAAAACTCGGCAGTATCCAACATCGGGCCGCGTGCCGTGGCGTCATAGAGATCAATCTGCAGCACGTCCAGTGTGTCATGGTTGGCCGGGTCTTCAACAAAATCGAGTGCATCCATTTCCCGCACTGACAGCCGCTCGTTGTCCATCGGAAGCGCAAACATGGAATGGCACACATTAATCACTGCTGGATTAAGTTCAATGGCGGTGACATGTGCGTCTGGATACTGCCGGTAGCAAAACTTGGTCAGCGCGGCCGCACCAAGCCCGAGCTGAGCAATATGCGTGGGCTGATCAATAAAAAGCATCCAGCCCATCATTTGCTGTGCATATTCAAGCTCGAGGCCGTCCGGCTTTCGCAGGCGCATCGCGCCTTGTACCCACTCGGTGCCAAAATGCAGATAGCGCACGCCATCGTGCTCCGACAAGGTCACGGCGGTGAATTTTGGTTTTTTGCGGGCGGGTCGTGACGACTCTTCTTTTTCGATGGATTTTCGTTTAATCAGCATGACAATTCCTTTAGGGCGCGGCGCATTATCGGGGCAGCGCCCGCCACTGTACAAGCTTTTCTACAAACGATAGCCGTGCATTGGCCGGTGAGGAAGAAGGCAAAATTAGCGTGCGATATCCTGCGTCGTCAAAGCGGGGTGCGGCCTTGCCGGCAGTTTTTCCGTTAAAGGCAATGGTCTTCAGTAAAGGATAGCGATTGGGAAGCAAAGAAAAATCTACCTCTTGCGCGTGGCGGATTGCGGTATCCAGACTGCCGACGCGGGCGCAGGCGGCGATCACATCCCAAAGCCCGAACCCATGCTGCTGTAAGCGCTGCAGCCGCAGAGGGTAAGGCAGCGACGCAAGATCGTCGTCCAACACAGCGGAGAGCAGCGGCCAGAACTGATTGCGCGGATGCGCGTAGTACTGCCCAGCGGCCAGCGAGGCCGCACCCGGAAAGCTGCCCAGAATAAGGACGCGGGTATCCGCCCGCAGCACCGGGGCTAAACCGGTGAGTAAAGGCGAGGCTGGTTCGGTCATAGTGGATAGTGTAGTGCGGTGCGGCCGGGTGGACGCGGTAAAATCTTGCTGATAATAATTATTAAGGAGAAAAAAATGACCCAGTCCATTATGTTGGTGACAGGCGGCAGCCGTGGCATCGGTGCCGCAACCGCCATTCTTGCTGCAGCGCAGGGCTACCAGGTTGCGATTAGCTATCTCGGCAATCAGGCCGCGGCCAATACTGTGGTGCAGACGATTGAGGCTGCCGGCGGCAAAGCCCTGGCGGTGCAAGCCGATGTGGGTATTGAGGCCGATGTGCTGCGTTTGTTCAAAACCGTTGACGAGAAGCTGGGTGTGCTGGATGTCTTGGTCAATAACGCGGGCATGCTGGAAAAGCAGGCGCGGCTGGATCAAATGGATGTGGCGCGCTGGCAGCGCGTCCTGAACGCCAATGTAATCGGCAGCTTTTTGTGCGCACGCGAAGCGGTGTTGCGCATGTCAACCCGCCACGGCGGCAAAGGGGGTGTCATTGTCAATCTCTCGTCCGCTGCTGCACGACTAGGTTCACCCAACGAGTTCGTGGATTACGCTGCGGCCAAGGGCGCAGTGGATTCAATGACCATCGGCTTGTCCAAAGAAGTCGCCAACGAAGGGGTGCGGGTCAATGCAGTCAGGCCTGGGCTTATCTACACCGATATTCACATCAGCGCCGGCGAGCCGGGTCGGGTTGATCGCGCCAAGGGCGCCGTGCCGATGCAGCGTGGCGGGACCGCCGAAGAAGTTGCCGATACAATTTTGTGGCTGGCGTCACCGCAGTCATCTTATGTGACGGGGACCTTAATTGACGTGGCGGGTGGGCGTTAAGTTATTTGGTAGCTTAGGCCTGTCCGACCTCAGTCAGGGCGGGGGCGTGGTTCGCCCCCGCCCTGACTGTTAAAAAATTTTAATGATCCGCGCAACGTAAGACCGGATCAAACAACAAAAATATCGCCCACCGCTGCGGCTACCGACGAGCCGACCAATACTAATCCGGTCACGCCGGTTACCCCAACGAGCTGCACCATGGTATCTGCGCCTTTGGCCGATGATGTTTGCTGGAACACGTAGGTATCACCGTCGAATTCAAAGACTGCATCATTGCCATTGGTTCCGGCCATGGTGCTGGCAATGCCCACCCATTCAACGAGCGTATCAACCAGGCCAGCGTCGGCACCAGCCAGCGTCACCACGCCTTTGGCCGAAATGCTTGCAGTAATCGTCGCTGCTGTATTGGCAGAGGCGGTTGCTACATCAATCCCTGACGCCTCTGTCGCCAGCGAGGACGCGGCAGCAAAAACAAGCACATCGGTTTCGGCTCCGCCAAGTGTGATCGACGAATACATGGCCGCACCAAACCCCGTACCCAAGCTAAGCGTAGCGGCTTGCGCCGACGTTAATGCGGCCGAAATTACGCTGAAATCCATAATCGAATCGAACGACGAGGCGGTAGTGCCCGAATTGGAAATCGCAAAACTGTCGCGTCCTGCGCCGCCTGTGTAGACATCCGCACCGGCTGCGCCATTGAGCGCGTCCGAGCCGGCGCCGCCATCGATCGCATCGCTGCCGCTACCACCTGTCAGGATGTCTTTACCGGAACCGGCTTTAATGGTGATGTTGCCTGAAATGGCCGTCGCGGTCAGATTGCCTTCGAAGGAAGCGGCGCTAATGGTGACGTTGGCGCCGACCACCGTGCCCAGATTGAGGTTGTTGTGAACAGTGGCAGAGTCGCCTGTTAGTGAGCTCGTAATATTGATCGTTGCATCAGCATTGATCAACACACCCGAGCCGACGGTGCCCGCTGTGCCAAGTGTGCCGGCAGCGCCGCCCGTGCCGCCGGAAAACGTCACGGTATCGGCCGACTCGCCGGTGGGGTTGGTACCGGATATATCGATATTCAAGGTCTCGATAGTTAGCGCGTTGAGACCGGCGCCTCCTGCGCCACCGATATCGGATTCTGCACCCGTCGCGTTAGCGCTCGTGCCACCGACCCCACCCGTAATATCGGCGTTGCCTACAAATTTGAGATTGGCTGTATTCGCGTCACTGTCTGCTACTGGTGTGATGAGAACACCGGCACCGCCGGCCCCCGAAGTCTGCACGTCAGCAGCGGCAGTGGCAACAGCGCCACTTTGGCCAGTACGTGCTGCCGAAATGATCAATTTATCACTGCTACTTTCCATCGCTGCACTGATCGCCGCCGCGCCTGCCGAGCCAGCCACGCCAGCAGAAGAAGGCGTCGATGCCGCGGCCACATTCACCACGTCATAGCTGCTGAGGGTAGTAAAGTTGATCGCAACTTCGGATACAGCGGTTGTTTTGAGGATTTCAAAATCCGTCACAGCCAACGCTAGCGAAGCTTTGAGTGCAGCGTTGATTACGCTATCGGATATGGTGATCGTGTCGTTGCCGTCACCACCGCTAATGACGTCGGCTGCCGTGACATTGGCTGCCGCCCCGACGCGTACTTCGTCATCACCCGCTGCGGTATTGATGAAAGCCGTATTGGCGGCGCCGGATACGTCGATGACATCATCGGCAGCGCCAGTGGTAATGCTGAAGGACCCCGCACTGGATGAGGTGAAGCTAAATGCGCCGGTGCCGCCGGTAATCGTTGTTGATGTCGCGGTAGATTCGCCCTGCAGACTAATTGCACCGGTGGAGGTGGACGCATCAATGGTTAAGGCTGCAGCCAAATCCGAGTCAACAATACTAAGGTCACCTGTGCCTTTGATATTCAATGTCTTGACGGCCGTGGCGACAAGCGAGCCGATTGTATTTGATCCACTCACACCCGAACCCGTTGCCGTGATCTCCGCTGTCTCGGCAGTGGACAAAGTTAAGATGCCAACCTGCCCCTTGGCGCTGATGCCGATTTTTTGAGTGTCAGCAGCCAGCGCGTCAGTAAATGTTACGGCGATTTCTGATGCGGTCGTGCCCGTATAAGCCGTGCCGCCAACAATCCCGATCGTGGCCGTAGTGAGCAAATTGCTGATAGTGATTTTTTCATCCGAGGCGCTCATTGAAACCGCACCTGCATTTTTGATCGAGAGGGTAGACACACCAACGATATCAAGCGCGTCAAAGGCGAATGTCTTGCCATCCGCTGCAGTCACAGTCAACGTGATCGATTCAATATTTTTGATGACCGGCACCAGTGTCGAATCTGCTGCAGTAATCGCCGCGCTAAGCGTGTCGGTGCCATCACCGCCATCGATATAATCTTCGGAACTTAACAAGCCGTCTGTCGGTGAGCGGAACGTATCATTGCCAGTAGTCGTTTTGAGTGTCGACACCGCATTGAGCGGATCAAGCGTATCCGCGGACGTGGTCAGCGTATAAGTCTGACCCTGGACGACAACAGGCGCCGAACTCGCCGCAATAATCTCTGCCAGCACAGCGTCAACATCCACAGTTGACGATGTCTCGGTCACGCCAGAGAGCATCTCGCGTGCTGTTGTGGCCGAATCGCTGCCCGAGTAAGCAACAATGCCCGCCGTGTTTGTTTGCATTGCGGTGGTAAATTCTTTCGCCACAGCGAGTTTTTTTGCAACCAGAACGGCGTCGGTTCCGGTTGTGGCGCCATTCAAAATATCCAGCGCAATCGAGGCCTGACTCAGCGTGCCCGCATTGAGTAATGTCGTGTAGTAAACCAAGCCGCCGACGTCTGCCGACCGGCCGAACAAGGCAAGATAAATCGCATTGACTTTCGATTCAGAGCTGACGGCACCATAGAGTGCAACAGCTTCCTCGGAGGTCCCAAAAGCATTGATGATCGTACTCAGCTCGCCCGCTGCTGTGACAAGCTCGCCGGCCCAGTAATCACGACCAACGACATCGGCCGGACGACCATAATACGCAATATAAATCGTCTGAACCAAGTCGTAATAGTCTTCTGATGCCATTTAAAATTCCTTTTTTTATTTGTAAGATAACCGGCAGGCCGAACCCCATCAAGCGACCAGGCGGGTCGATGATGCGGGTGGCGGACTAGTAAAATATTTTTGAATGTGTGCGGTGAGTTTGGCGCCGATTTCGGTGGTCGGAAATCTTGCGCGGTAGCGCAGGGATGCGCTTGAAAAAACGTGGAAGAACGATCCTTGATGAACCGTGCACCGACACCGATTCATGAGCTTTGCGAATGCGCAGCAAAAAAATCTTGTTCGGTGTTTTGAGTTAACCACTCGCTGTCGACGCTCTCATTTACTCACAGTTGAGCGACGATAGGGCGGACGTTGCTTTATGTCAACTTTTTTGAGAAAAAAAACAGAAATGTAATAAATATCCGGCCCAAGCCATCGGCGTATTGGGAAGTGGGGGTGGGGAAAGCGCCTCGGCAAATGAGCCCAAAGCCCTTATCGAGTTGAAAGGCGCTCGTAGGGCGCCCCGATTTCCTCGATGTGCCGGAGCCACGACCAGGCCCAGTCGTGCCTCCGGCAGGTTTGGCAGGTAAATATTGGGCGGCGCGCCTTACTAACTTGCCATCCCCAGCAGCATGTCATTGAGCTTTTTGACAAACCCGGCCGGGTCTGCCAAGGTGCCGCCCTCGGCCAGCATGGCCTGATCAAACAGGATGCTGGCCCAGTCGTTAAATTTGCCGTCTTCGTATTGCAGGCGCTGCACCAAGGGGTGATGCGGATTGATTTCCAAAATAGGTTTGGATTCGGGTGCGGCCTGACCGGCTGCCTTGAGCATGCGCAGCAGATTGCCCGATAACTCATTTTCTTCGGCCACCAGACAAGCCGGCGAATCCGTCAGGCGGAAGGTGACGCGGACGTCTTTGGCCTTATCGGTAAGCGCACCTTTCATTTTTTCGACCAAGTCCTTAAACGCCGTCTCGGTTTCTTCCTTCTGCTTTTTCTCGGTCTCGTCTTCGAGTTTGCCCAGATCCAGATCGCCCTTGGCGACCGACACCAATTCTTTACCTTCGAACTCGCTCAGGAAAGACAGCATCCATTCGTCTACTCGTTCCGTGAGCAGCAGCACTTCTACGCCTTTTTTGCGGAAGATTTCCAGATGCGGGCTATTTTTCGCTGCGCTCCATGCGTCAGCAGTCAAATAGTAGATTTTGTCCTGATCTTCTTTCATGCGACCGACATAGTCAGCGAATGACACAGTCTGGGCATCGGTATCGTTATGGGTCGACGCAAAGCGTAGCAGTTTGGCGATGCGGTCTTTGTTGCTGGTGTCTTCCCCCATGCCTTCTTTCAAGACCTGACCAAACTCTTTCCAGAAACCGGCGTACTGTTCTTTTTTGTCCTGCTCATCGGCGTTCGCGAGTTCTTCCAGCATGCCCAAGACCCGCTTGGTTGATCCTTCGCGGATCACTTTCACGTCACGTGATTCCTGCAAAATCTCGCGCGACACATTGAGCGGCAAATCATTGGAGTCAATCACGCCTTTCACAAAGCGCAGATAAACCGGCATCAATTGTTCGGCGTCGTCCATGATAAAAACACGCTTGACGTAGAGCTTAATGCCGCCGCGCTTGTTGCGGTCCCACAGATCAAACGGAGCATGCGCGGGAATGTAGAGCAGCTGCGTATATTCGCTGCGACCTTCCACGCGGTTGTGCGTCCAGGTTAGTGGTTCCTGAAAATCGTGCGACACATGCTTGTAAAACTCGGTGTATTGTTCTTCGCTGATATCAGATTTACTGCGCGCCCACAGCGCGCTGGCCTGATTAATGGTCTCGAGTTCTTCGCGTACCACCATCTCTTTTTTCTCTTCGTCCCATTCTTCCTTTTTCATGCGGATAGGCAGCGCGATATGGTCTGAATATTTGCGAATGGTCGACTTTAGTTTGTAAGGCGACAAAAACTCATCTTCGCCCTCGCGCAAATGCAGCGTGATGCGGGTGCCGCGCTGCGCTTTCTCGATGGTCTCGACGCTGTAGTCGCCTTCGCCGGCCGACTCCCAGCGTACGCCAGCGTCCGCAGGCAGACCGGCGCGACGAGATTCGACGGTAATTTTGTCGGCAACAATAAAGCCCGAATAAAAGCCTACGCCGAACTGTCCGATCAGTGCTGCGTCTTTTTGCTGATCGCCAGACAGTCGGGAAAAAAATTCTTTGGTGCCGGATTTGGCAATCGTGCCCAAATGGTCGATCGCTTCAGCCTGGCTCATGCCGATACCGTTATCGCTGATGCTGATGGTGCGGGCATCTTTGTCAAAATCGATTTGAATGGCGAGATCGCTATCGTTTTCAAACAGCGCCGCATTATTGATTGCCTCAAAGCGCAGTTTGTCGGCGGCGTCGGAGGCATTTGAGACCAATTCGCGCAAGAAGATTTCTTTGTTCGAATACAACGAATGAATCATCAATTGCAGCAGTTGCTTAACCTCGGCTTGAAAGCCCAGAGTCTGTTTGCCAGAAGGTGCGGGATGCGTCATGAAGTCCTCGATAAAAAAAGTTGCCGTGAAAATAAAAGAATTTGACGGCAAATAGGGGCGATCATGCCGTTTTCAAGAGCCCAAACAGGTAAAATTCCTCGCTTGCGCCGCCACTCAGGAGATCTCCATGTCCATTCAACAAAAACTGCACGACCTCAACATCAGCCTGCCATCCGTGGCCACACCTGCTGCCGCGTATGTGATGTTTGTCCAGACTGGCAACACTGTTTATATCTCCGGCCACATTGCCAAAAAAGACGGTCAGGTCTGGACGGGTCAGCTTGGTGGCGAGCTCACCACCGAACAAGGCAAACAAGCGGCACGCGCCGTGGCAATTGATTTGATGGCGACCTTGCAGGCTGCCTGCGGCGGCGACCTGTCGCGCGTCAAACGTATCGTCAAATTAGTGAGTCTGGTCAATTCAACGGCCAGCTTTACCGAGCAGCATCTGGTGACCAATGGCGCCTCTGAATTACTCGTTGAAGTATTCGGCGAAATCGGCAAGCATGCGCGCTCGGCTTTTGGTGTGGCCCAGCTGCCGCTGGGCAGCTGTGTCGAAATCGAGATGGTCGCCGAGTTGGTGGACTGAACTTACACCGACACGCCACCAAAGCGCTGCGCATAAGACGCCGACAAAGGGGGTAATGCCCCCTGCTCCATCGAGAGGGTGGTGGTGACATGCGCGTCGGCTTGCGCACTGGTGCGCTGATACAGCGCGCGGCATAAGGCATATGCGGTCGTACCCGGCCAGTCGGCGGGCAATAACGCCGCCGGTAGCTGCGGGTCATGCAACTGCACCCGCCGAAAGGCATGGATTAACAAGGTACGAATCACAAATGCTTCTTGCGGCTCAATCGCATTCTGCTTTGCCAGTAAAGTCTGCAAAGGCGCAAAGCAGGCGATAAAGCCTGTGGTGTCGTCAATCAGTTTGTCTAGCGCCCAGCACTGGGCCAATAAATGCTCAAGCGGCCTGCTAGTGACCGACGTTTTTTCTACCGCACTAAGCACCACGACGTGCCCGGCTGTGCCCGTGCGCGCCAGCACTTCACTGAGCGCCTCGTCTTTGTTGCCGGGGTGCGCATAGACGCCTGCTGCGACCTGACCAAAGCCCTCCCACAACAGCTCTTTTTTTAGTGCCGACCGTAGCGCGCTGCTCTGCAGCTCGGGCGCCGTCATCAGCACAGTCCAGCGGCCATCCCAGGCAGCGGGTGCTGGCGAATAAATGCGTTGGTGAGCGCGGTTAAAGCGCTGCTGACCTTGCGCGGTCAGGCGGTACTGGCTGCGGCGACCAGAGCGGGTCGCTTCCAGCCAGCCCTCATCGGCCAGTCGAAACACACTCGTGCGCACCAAACGCTCACTAATCCCCAGTGGTGCCAGCAGTGCAATCAGGCTACCCAGCCAGACGGCGCCACCGTGCGGCGTAATTGCATCGCCGAACACCGTCATCACCACCGACTTGGCGCGCGGCGGGTCTTGTTGCAAAAATTGCTTGATCCATTGCGTCGCGGTCCGGATTTTCATAGGAGGGTATTAAGCGATACAAAATAACAGAAATATTTTGAATTGTTGTATCATAACCGCAAATCTACCCAGGAGACAGCACCATGTATGCCCAAATGGTCGACACCGGCGCCACTAGCGTTGAAACGCGCGACGCCATGTCCAGCGAGGAGCGCGCCTTTCAGGAACGCATCGACGCCGGCATCAAAATTGAGCCTAAAGACTGGATGACGGATGGCTATCGCAAGACCCTGATTCGTCAGATTTCCCAGCATGCGCACTCCGAGATTGTCGGCCAGCTGCCCGAGGGTAATTGGGTTACGCGTGCGCCGACGCTCAAGCGCAAGTCGATTCTGTTAGCCAAAATTCAGGACGAAGCCGGTCATGGCTTGTATCTGTACAGTGCGGCCGAAACGCTGGGCGTCACGCGAGACCAGATGACTGCCGATCTTTTGTCCGGCAAAGCCAAGTATTCCAGCATCTTTAATTACCCCACCCTGTCATGGGCAGACATGGGGGCGATTGGCTGGCTGGTCGATGGCTCGGCCATCATCAATCAGATTCCCTTGTGCCGTTGTTCCTACGGTCCTTACGCACGCGCGATGGTGCGGGTCTGCAAAGAAGAATCCTTCCACGCCCGTCAGGGCTACGACATCATGATGGCCCTGTGCCGTGGCACGGCCGCACAAAAACAGATGGCGCAAGACGCACTGAACCGCTGGTGGTGGCCTTCATTGATGATGTTTGGGCCACCCGATGCCGCGTCGGTCAATAGCGTGCAGTCAGCGCAGTGGAAAATCAAACTTTTTTCAAACGATGAACTGCGTCAGCGCATGGTTGATCAAACCGTGCCACAAGCTGAGTACCTTGGTCTGACCGTGCCCGATCCAGATTTGAAGTGGAATGCCGAACGGGGACACTATGATTTTGGTGCGATCGATTTCACCGAGCTGTTTGACGTCGTCAAAGGCAATGGTCCGTGCAACCGCGAGCGATTGGCCGCCCGCCGTAAGGCGTGGGAAGACGGTGCCTGGTTTCGTGACGGCCTCAATGCGCACGCAGACAAACAGGCACAACGCAGCTTGCCCCAGGCCGCCTGAGGAGAAATAAATCATGGGAAAAGAATGGCCATTGTGGGAAGTCTTTATCCGTAGTCAGCACGGTCTCTCGCATAAACACGTTGGCAGTTTGCATGCGCCGGATGCGGCGATGGCGGTCAATAATGCGCGCGATGTCTACACCCGTCGCAACGAAGGTGTGTCGATTTGGGTGGTGCCAGCAAGCCAGATCGTCGCCAGCAGCCCGAGTGACAAAGGCGAGTTATTTGAGCCATCGAACAACAAGGTCTATCGGCATCCGACCTTTTTTCCAATGCCCGACGAAGTCAAGCATCTGTAAACCATGACTGATCCTTTCTTTCAATGGCTGCTGCGTTGTGGTGATAACGCACTGATACTTTCGCAGCGTTTATCCGAATGGTGCGGCAAAGGGCCGGCGCTCGAGGAAGACATGGCTGTCACCAATGTCGCCCTCGATCTGCTCGGACAGGCAACGCTGTGGCTGAGCTTGGCCGCAGCGATTGAAGGCAGCGGCCGCGACGAAGACCAGCTCGCATTTTTGCGTGATGCTGACGCGTTTCGCAATGTGCTGCTCGTTGAACAACCGAATGGCGATTACGGCGATACCTTGATGCGTCAGTTTTATTTCGACGCATGGCATTACTTTTTTTTACAAGCCTTGCACCAATCCACCCAGACACAGGTTGCCGCGATTGCCGAAAAATCCATCAAGGAAGTCCGCTATCACCTGCGCCGCAGTGGCGATTTGATCGTGCGTCTGGGTGATGGCAGTGCCGAGAGTCATGCGCGTTTGCAGCGGTCGGCCGATCAGCTCTGGATGTACACCGGCGAGCTGTTTGCGGCCGATGCGCTCGATACCACGATGACACAGCAGGGCATTGCGCCTGATCTCGCGCAGCTTCGCCAGAGTTGGTTGGCGCATGTCGGAGAAATATTTCAGGAGGCAAGCCTGCGCTTGCCTGATCCCTCGGCCTGGATGCAAAGCGGCGGCAAGACCGGGCGCCATAGCGAGCATCTAGGTTTTCTATTGGCCGAAATGCAGTTTTTGCAGCGTGCGTATCCGGATTCAACATGGTAAGACCCAGCGCAGATCAACTCTGGCAATGGCTCGAGGAAGTCAGCGATCCGGAAATTCCGGTGATCTCGGTGGTGGAGCTAGGGATTGTGCGCGCGCTGGATTGGCTCAATGACGGCACCTGCGCCGTGACGATTACACCCACCTATTCGGGGTGCCCGGCCATGCAGCTCATTGCGCAAGAAGTTGAGGCCGTATTGCGGCGTCATGGCGTGGAAAAAGTGCAGATCAACACGCGCCTGTCGCCCGCCTGGACCACCGACTGGATGCGTGCGTCGGGCAAAGAAAAGCTCAAAACCTACGGCATCGCTCCACCCGTGCAGCAAGTCATCGATCTCTCCGGCATCAGTCGCCGGCAAGCGTTGGTGCAGGTCGATTGTCCGCAATGCGGGTCGGCCAATACGCGGCTTGTCAGTCAGTTTGGTTCGACCGCCTGCAAGGCTCTGTATCGTTGCGCCGATTGTCTGGAGCCGTTTGATTATTTCAAGACGCATTGAGGCGTGCGTGTCACGATTTTGGAATATAAAAAAATATCTTCCCGACGAAAATTGGAACAGCTAGTATTTTAAAAAACAAAAAAATGCATCAATTTCATTCGCTCAAAATCGCCGCACTACATCACGAAGCCCGCGATACCATCGTGATCCGTTTTGATGTGCCGGCAACGCTGCAAGAGCGCTTCCATTTTTCCCAGGGCCAGCACCTGACATTGCGCGCCATGATTGAGGGCGAGGACGTCCGACGCTCTTACTCAATCTGCTCGGCGGTGCAAGACGACACGCTGCAAGTAGCGATCAAAAAAATTCAGGGCGGTCTATTTTCCACGTGGGCTCATGCCGAGTTAAAGATCGGCATGGCGCTCGATGTGATGCCCCCTTCGGGGCACTTTAACGTGCCGCTCGCGCCAGAGCATCGTCAGCATTATCTTGGGTTTGCTGCAGGAAGCGGCATCACGCCGCTGTATTCCATCATCAAAACTACACTACTGGCCGAGCCGCACAGCTGCTTCACGCTCGTCTATGGCAACCGTGCTTCATCAACCGTCATTTTTCGCGAAGCCTTGGCTGATCTGAAGGACCAGTTCCTTGATCGCTTCAGTCTGATCTACATCATGAGCCGCGAGCAGCAAGATGCCCCCTTATTTAACGGCCGCATCACCGGCGAAAAATGTACGGCTTTATGTCAGCAATGGATCGCGCTTGATGAGATTGACACGGCCTTTATCTGCGGTCCCGAGCAAATGATGCACGATGTCTCAGGCGCGTTGATAGCACAAGGCATGGCCAAAGAAAAAATAAAAGTCGAGCTGTTCGCTGCCAGTCTCCCTGCGCAGCGACCGGCGTCGCGCGCATCAGAGGATGGCAGTCATCCGCAATGCGATGTCACCGTCATCATCGACGGTCGCCATCTTTCCTTCAGTATGGAAAAAGACAAAGAGTCAGTGCTTGACGCCGGCCTGCGTCAGGGCATTGATCTGCGCTATGCCTGCAAAGGTGGTGTTTGTTCTACCTGCCGCTGTAAAGTCGTTCAAGGTAGCGTCGATATGGACGTTAATTATGCACTCGAAGATTATGAAATTGCGCGCGGCTTTATTTTGTCGTGCCAGGCTTTTCCCTCCAGCGCTACGCTGGTAATTGATTTTGATCAGGAAAATTAACGCGATGATCACCCCAACCGATCCGCAAGAACTCGCCACCGCCGCCGCGGCTGAAATGTACGAGCGTGACCGCGCCACCCAAGCGCTCGGTATCGAGATCGTTGCCATTGCGCCCGGTTATGCGCGCATGAACATGACGGTGCGGGCGGACATGCTCAACGGGCATCAGACCTGTCACGGCGGTTTCATTTTTGCGCTGGCGGATTCGACCTTTGCCTTCGCCTGCAACAGCTATAACATTCAGGCAGTCGCTGCGGGCTGTTCGATCGAATATCTGGCGCCCGGCTATGAGGGTGATCTGTTGCAGGCCGAAGCAACAGAGCAGGCCCAAAGTGGCAGGACAGGTGTGTACGATATCGTTGTGAGTAATCAGGACGGCAAAAAAATTGCGCTGTTTCGTGGAAAATCGCATCAACTCAAAGGCGCAGTCATCGGCCAGCATCAGGCCGCTTAAATATAAAAAATAGTGGAGACACCCATGCATGCGCGCCACCCCAAGCCAGGCGATCTGGAAGCGATCGAAACCGCGAGTCAGGACGAATTGCAAGCCCTGCAATTGATGCGTCTGAAAAAAACGCTGCAACACGCGTACCAAAATGTGCCCCACTATCGGGCTGCCTTTGATGCTAAAGGCGTGCATCCGGATGACCTCCATACCTTGGCTGATCTGGCCACATTCCCTTTCACAGGCAAAAAAGATTTACGCGACAACTATCCATTCGGTCTCTTTGCCGTACCCCGCGAGCAGGTTGCCCGGATCCATGCGTCCTCGGGTACTACGGGTAAGCCAACGGTGGTGGGCTACACAAAAAATGATATCGAGACCTGGGCCAATCTGGTTGCGCGCTCGATCCGTGCTTCGGGTGGGCGCGCGGGCGACATCGTGCATGTCGCTTATGGCTATGGTTTGTTTACGGGTGGATTAGGTGCGCATTATGGTGCCGAAAAACTCGGCTGCACCGTGATACCCATGTCGGGTGGGCAAACCGAAAAGCAGGTGCAACTGATCTGCGACTTCAAGCCGGACATCATCATGGTGACGCCTTCCTATATGCTCAATATTGTGGAAGAATTTACGCGTCAAGGTCTTGATGCCGCCGCGAGCTCGCTCAAAATCGGCATCTTCGGCGCTGAACCCTGGACCGACTCCATGCGCACCGAGATCGAGCAGCGCGCCGGCCTTGATGCGGTCGATATCTACGGGCTTTCTGAAGTCATGGGGCCCGGTGTGGCCAATGAGTGTATCGAAAGCAAAGACGGACCGGTGATTTGGGAAGATCATTTTTATCCCGAGATCATTGATCCCGTCTCCGGCGAAGTATTACCTGACGGGGAGCTTGGCGAGTTGGTCTTTACCTCGCTAACCAAAGAAGCGATGCCCGTGATTCGCTACCGCACGCGTGATCTGACCCGGCTATTACCACCGACGTCCAGAGCGATGCGCCGGATGGGGAAAATCACAGGTCGCTCGGATGACATGCTCATCATCCGTGGGGTGAATTTGTTTCCCACTCAAATCGAAGAAATGCTCTTGCAAGAGCCGGCGCTCGCGCCACACTATCAACTCATCGTCACCCGCGACGGGCATCTCGATCAGCTCGAGGTGCTGGTGGAGTCGCGTGAAGATGTCCGGCATGAAGACGGTATTCGTGCCGGTGCTGTGCTTGAGCAAAAAATCAAAGCCTTCATTGGCGTCTCGAGCACAGTCAGTGTATTGCCCCCAAACGGGGTTGAGCGCACCTTGGTTGGCAAGGCCAGACGGGTCGTTGATCGCCGTATACCAAGCTGATCCGTGCAGGCAAAGGTATGTCGCATCATTGCATCGCTTTGATCTTGACACCTTCACTTAACTGATTGCCAGGAAAAGTGACCACCTGCATGCCGGCGTCAAGCCCGGACAAAATCTGCACGTCATCGCGGTTACGTTGTCCAATTTGTACCGTGCGCAAGTGCGCACGATTTTGCTCGACGATGAACACGTGCCAGCCTTCCCCAATTCGAAAAACACTACTGCCTGGAATTTTTAGTACCGCATCCTGCTGCCAGATCACGATGCGTGCCTCGACCCGGTAGCCATCTGCGAGCTCAGCTAGCGATCCCACCGGATCGGCTACCACATTGACCCGTTGTTCTTCAACGCCTAGCGCGGAGATTTTGGTAAACGCCACCGGCTCGACTATTCGCAAGCGCGCTTGCAGTGCAGATTTTCCGCCCCAGTCGTCGAGCAAAATCTGCATACCGGGGCGAAGTTTGACCGCGTCCGACGACAGCACATCGATCACCACTTCGAAGCGTGCCGGGTCACCCAGTGTCAACAAGGGCGAGCCGGCGGCCAGGGTGCGTTCGCTTTGCTGGGTCACGCTCAATACCTGCCCTGCAACGGGCGCACGAAGCTGCAGCGTTTGCTGTGTGCTGTGGCCTAGCGCGTCAACTGCTGCGCGTGCTGACCGTAGCTCGGCAAGAGCGGCCTGATGGCGTGCCTGTGCGGCGGCCGCTTGATCGTGTGCGGCCTGCTCGCTTGTCATGGCGCGGTCTGCTGCCTGACGGGATAAAAACTGCTGATCAAATAATTGAACAATGCGCGCCCGCTCGCGGCTCGCTAGCGCCAGATTGGTCTGGGCCTGCTGGCTTTCCAACTGCGCAGCGCTTGCCCGCGAGTACGCCGCATCACGTTGCGCCCGGACTTGTAGCGCTTCTTTGCCGTCGCGTGGTAATGGCAGCAGCCAGGCCAGAATATCGCCTTGCGCTACCTTGTCACCGGGCCGCAAATCAATACGCTGCACGCGTGCCGCAACCGGTGTGGCGATGACGTAACGATCGACCACCCGCACCATACCCTGATGATCAATACTGACCACCAGCGGTCCGCGGGTCACGGTAGACAACTCGACCGGCACAGGCTTGGGACTTAGTAATATCCAAGCCAGCGCGCCAGCGGCCAGCACTATCAGGCTAAGGAGCACAATGCGGCGGTAGCGTCGGTTTTTATTCACGCGTCTTCAATACTTCAATCAGATTCTGGCGTTGCAGACGGCGCCACACCAGCCACCCCGATCCTGCAGCAGCCAATAGCATCACCAGAGCGCTCGATAAAAATGTTTGCTGACTCACCACCAGCGGGATGCGAAATAACTCTTGCGACAAAAGTACTGCGATGATGGCAGCGAGTCCGTAGCCGATCACCATGCCAAACGGAATGGCGAGCATCACCAGAATGGCCTGCTCGGTCAGCAACAGCAGGGCAACTTCGCGCTGACTAAACCCCAGTATCCTCAGACTGGCCAGCTCGATGGCATGCTCAGAGAGTGCGATGCGGGCGGAGTTATACACAACACCGGCGACGATCACACAGGCAAAGCTGATCAAGACTCGATTGTTGATGCGAATATTTTCTCCCACCGTATCCAAAAAACTTTGCAGTGTGGCCTCACGCAGGCTGACGCTGCCTACTGCTGGTGTCGCTTTCAATGCCCGAAAGAGCCTTGTCTTTTGTTGTGGGTCAATGGCAAGAAAGGCGCCGTTGATGGTGATGTCCTGTTGCAGCAGGCGCGCCATTTCGTACAAATCCATATACGCAAAGCTGCCAATCGGCTCATCAATAATTAAGCGCACCGGCACGGTAAGAGTTTGTCGGCGGCCGCTCAAAAAACTTACCGTGATCAACTCGCCGACTTGCATGTGCAGGCTATCCGCCAGCATGCGGGTGAGAATCAGGCCGTGCGGCGGCAGCCTAATAGGACGTTCGTTTTCATCCAGGATAAGACGCAGCTGTCGTTCCTTGCTAAGGCCCGTGATCGCGGTGCGTTTTTCGTGATGACCAAAGCGCAAGACCACCGCGCTGGCCAAAAATGGCTCGGCGCGCAACACGCCCGGCAGCGCTTCGATCTGATGCAATACGCTCAGGTTAAGGCTCTCATTGAAGGTGATCGTCACATCGTCGCGCTGGGCAACCCGAAACTGTACCCGGATGATTTCATTTAACGCGTCGAAAGAAAATTGGCCGGTAATAATTAAAGCGCCCGATAAGGACAAGCCGAGCACCGTCAGCATCGTTTTTACAGGGCTGCGAACAAGATTACGCAGCACCATCCGCAAAGCGAGCGGCAACAGGCGTTGCAACCCGGATTTTTCCAGCCAGCCGGCGCGATAGTGACTTGGTGAGTCGGGCCGCATCGATTCGGCTGGTGTGAGTCGCCAGACCCGTTGCACCGCCAGCGCTGCGCCAATACCGGCTGCGGCAATGGCCAGGCTCAGTGCAATGAGCATGATCTGCGGCGAAAGCGAAAAATGTAAACGTGGAAAATGGAAAAACCGTGCATACAGCTGCGCAAGTCCGGCGCCGAGCCAACTACCCAACACCATGCCAGCCACGGCGCCGATGACAACAGTAGCCATCGCAAACTGCAAAAAATGCAGGCCCACCCGTGTGCTGCTGTAGCCGAAACTTTTCAACAGCCCGATCTGCGCGCGCTGCAACGCGGTTAGTCTTAGCAACACGTTGTGAATCAGGAAGGCAGTTACCCCTAAAAAAATTGCTGGTAGTACGGTGGCACTTACACGGGTCTGCGCCAACTCGTTAGCGATGAATTGATGTGAGAGCTGATCAGCACGTCCGATTGCACCCAGACTACCGTAACCGGCTAATACCAGATCAAGCTGGCGAATCACTTCGGACTGGCTTGCGCCGGGTGCCAGGCTCACTGTAATGTCGTTGCAGCCATCGCGCATGTCGAGCAGGCCGGCCAAGGCATCGCGGTCCATCCACAACACGCCAAAGCGACGGTTGTCTGGAAAGCTATTGCCGCGGATTTCATTAATGTACTCGGGCGAGATTGCAATGCCGGTAATGCTGAAACGCTCGCGTCGGCCATTGATGACCGCGTGAATCACCGAACCTGGCTTGAGCGCATTAGCTTTGGTAAAACTCTCGCTGGCCAGTAATTCGTGGCCGTCGCCTTGATGGGGCAGGCGTCCGCTGCGTAAGTGCACCCGGTTTAAGCCGGATGCAGGGCGCGATGGCAAGGACACCAGCCGGCCGGTGGCAGGCTCGTCCAGACCCGGCACATCGAGGGCTGCTTCAAACACGACGCGGGCATCGACTTCGGCCACGCCGGCAATGGCGCCAATCTGCGGTACGACCGTGAGTGGAGCACGTCGCAAGCTCGTGAAGACATCGGCGAAACGGTACTGTGTGTAATAGCTGGTTTGTGCTTCCAGTAACGCTTCATACGCGCCACGCAGAGTGACAAAACTGGCGATGCCGCACAAGGCCACGGCGGCGATGGCTGCAGCCTGTCCGCGCAAACGCCACAGATCCCGCCCGAGTTTGATATGCAGCTTCACCATGACAAAGCCGATGGCGAGAGCCGCTGTGCGTTGCGGGTGATGCCGGTGATCTGTCCGCTCGAGAGCGATACCACCCGGTGTGCCATGCCGGCGATAGCAGCGTTATGGGTAATGATGACGGTGGTGGTACCCAGCTCGCGATTAATCTGCTCAAGCACATCGAGTACCAGCTTGCCGGTAGAAAAATCAAGTGCGCCGGTCGGTTCATCACAGAGCAAAATATCGGGGCGTTTGGCAATCGCGCGCGCGATCGCCACGCGCTGCTGTTCACCCCCGGAGAGCTGCGACGGAAAATGATGGAGCCGGTCGGACAGACCCACCCGCGCCAGTGCTTCAGAGGCGTCCATGGGGTTAGCGCTGATCTCGGTGACCAATTCGACATTTTCCAGCGCAGTGAGGCTGGGGATGAGATTGTAAAACTGAAAAACAAAGCCCACATGCTCGCGCCGGAATTGGGTCAGGGCGGTATCGTCGGCTTGAGCCAGATCATGATCCAGGTAGTGCACGCTGCCGCTTGTGGGCGTGTCGAGGCCACCCAAAATATTGAGCAAGGTTGATTTACCACTGCCCGAGGCGCCAAGCAGCACAATGAATTCAGAGGCCATCAGATCCAGATCGACGGCGCGTAATGCGTCGACGCGTACGTCGCCCATCAGGTAGACCTTGCCCACGCCCCGCAGCGAAAAAACAATGTGGCTGTTTTGATCTTCCGGCATGCAGCATAAGAAGGTGGATCGAGCGCGTATTGAGGGCAGAGGAGCATGGATTCGAACCACGCCAGCCGGCTTGGACACCGGGCGGTCCCCACTGGACACTCCCCTTTGCAGCTATTGTGCGCACGCAGCGATGGCGCTTGTTGAGGCAGCGCAGCGAAGGCGCAGCCTGTTTTATCCGCGCTCAAGTCTGTGCGAACCGACACCGACCACAATACAGACAGACTGATTCAGGGAGCTCTCTATATGGCGCATTTACCGGACGCGCCCGTGCCGTCCTCATTATCTGCTTTGACAGCAGAGGGCGCACTGGCGCAGCAAAAAAACAGTGGCAGTTTCGTGACCGAATTTTTCGAAGATGGCGTGCCGGATTTTGCCATTGCCGCCCTGGATCGTATCCATGGCAGCTTATACGCATCGATGCGCCATCTGGTGCTATGTGGCGCGCATCGGCCCGCGCCTTGTGCGTGGGTTTGCTATCAGCATGGCGAGATCAGCAGCGTGCTCTTGTTTCGGATCGAGTCAGCAAGCTTACTGGTATTGAGCGAGATGGTGCTGCTCTCGGCGGCGCAGGTCAATGCCTTTGCACGATCGGTATTTCAGCGCTATCGGTCGGTAAAGCAGATCCGGTTTCATGCTGTTTGTCTGGGGTCTGAGGCGTTGGAATTTTGTAGTCAGCGGATTGATTTTTCTGAAAACTATATTCTTGATTTGCCCGGGACGGTGACGCAGTATTGGAGCAGTCTGGGCAAAGCCACCCGCAAGACGATCAAAACCTATGGCAACAAACTGCAGCGTGACTTCCCTGATTTTTCCTGGCGAGCTTGTCGGGCTGACGAATTACCGCTCACTCTGCAGCAGTCACTGGTACAGCAGTTGCAGGCATTTAAACAAGCCAGTATGGCCGCACGCAATAAGGTCGCTGCGGTAGACGCCGCAGAGACTACGCGCATGCTGCAGTTAGCGGCTGAGAGTGGGCTCTTTGGTATCGCCACTATCAATGGCGAGACACATGCCGGCTCACTGGCTTGTCGTATCGGCGACAGCTACGTGATGTGGCTCTCTGCTGCCGATCCGGCGCTGGAGCACTACCGGTTGGGTCTTCTGGTTTGTTATTGGTCAGTATGCGATTGCATTGCCGCCGGCGGCCGTCAGTCGCATCTGTTGTGGGGACGCTATCAATATAAAACGCAGCTAGGGGCGGTGCGCCATCCGATGTCACAGCTCTGTGTCAATCGCTCGGTCTGGCAATTTTTACGCATGCCTATGCAGACGTTGAAAATGACATTCGCCAGGCAGCGTTTTATCTGGCGCAGCTGGCTGCTCTACGACGTTCACGAAAGCACAGATAGTATGTCGCGCTGCATCGCGCGGGCCGTGCGATGGGTGCAAGCGAATCGTAAGCGACGGCTTGCCACTTTGCCGCAGAGCGATGCCGCGCTTCGAAGATGACAGCGCGCCGGTAGGGCTGAGCAGCGACGAAGCGGCGCGCCGCTTGCGACAGTTCGGACCCAATGCGCTGCCAGCTGTACGCGAGCGCGGCCTGACGCGGCTGCTGCTGCAGCTGCTACGTGAGCCGGTTTTCCTGCTGCTGTTTGCGGCCGGCACGATTTATCTTTTGCTTGGCGATGCCCATGATGCTTTGCTATTACTGGGTTTTGTCGTCGTTGCGATGGCGATCGTTTTGTCGCGCCAGCGCAAAACAGAACATGTGCTGGCGGCGTTGCGCGATTTGTCGAGTCCGCGCGCGCTGGTGCTGCGTGATGGAAAATTACAGCGTATTCCCGGCAGCGAGATTGTGGTCGGCGATCTGCTTCGGTTGGAAGAAGGGGACCGTATTGCTGCCGACGGGGTTTTAATGACTGCCCATGATTTGCAGCTGGATGAATCCTTGCTCACCGGTGAGTCGGTGCCTGTTAGCCGGCAGCAGGGCGAGCTGGTGGTATCGGGTTCAATGGTCGTGCGTGGTGGTGGCCTGGTGGAAGTCACCGCCACGGGTGCTGCAACCGCAATCGGCAAAATCGGTAAGAGCGTCCAGCAACTCGCACCCGAAGAAAGTCCGCTACAGCGTGAAATTGCGCTCCTCATTAAGCGCTTTGCGGTGGGGGGATTACTTTTGTCGCTGCTGTTGTGGTTGCTGTTTGGTTGGCAACGCGGCGATTGGCTTGGGGGGCTGCTGGCGGGTATTACGCTGGCGATGTCCATATTGCCCGAGGAATTTTCCGTCATCCTGATGGTATTTCTTGCGCTCGGTGCATGGCGTCTGGCCGGCAGTGCTGCGCTGGCGCGCCACGCCAGCGTGATCGAAGCGCTCGGCGCGGCCACGGTGCTGTGTGTCGACAAGACCGGTACCTTGACGCAAAACCGTATGACGCTACAAGTCATTGTCACGGACGGTGAGCAGGTGCCCGTTAGTGATTCCCAAGAGCAGTCCTTGTCGCAGGCAACCTGCAGGGTGCTTGAATTTGCAGCACTGGCCAGTGAGCTGGCACCCTTCGATCCGATGGAGCAGGCCTTTCATCGCGCTGCCGCAAGCTTGTTACCCGATTTTTCGTATCACCATCGGCGCTGGAAACTCGTACATGAATACGCGTTGTCGCCACCCTGGATGGCCGTCACGCACTGTTGGATGGCACCAGAGCTTGGCCAATATGTGATTGCGTCCAAGGGTGCGCCCGAGTCGCTGATTCGTCTGTGCCGACTCAATGCCGACCAAGCCGCATATCAACTGAGCAAAGTAAAACAGCTGGCCGAACAGGGCTTGCGCGTGTTGGCCGTTGCGCGCGCGGTGCATCGGGGTGCGTGGCCGGAGACGCCGGCGGGCTTTGATTTTGAATGGTTGGGTTTGGTCGGGTTAGCTGATCCCTTGCGACCGGGCGCTGCAGAGGCCGTGGCGCAATGCCGGCGTGCTGGCCTGCGAGTGGTGATGATTACGGGTGACTATCCTGCCACCGCGCAGGCTATTGCCCAAGAGGCAGGGCTGGATGCGCGCCGTATCATCACCGGCGCGCAAATTGATCAGGCCAGCGATGACCAATTGCAAAAAATGTTGGGGGATGTACAAATTTTTGCGCGTACCTTGCCCCAGCAAAAACTACGGCTGGTACAAGCATTTAAAAAACAGCACGAAATTGTGGCGATGACGGGAGACGGCATCAACGACGCGCCGGCATTAAAGGCAGCGCATATCGGTATCAGCATGGGGCAGCGCGGCACCGATGTTGCGCGCGAGGCATCGTCGCTGGTGTTGTTGAATGATGATTTTGGCGCCATGGTCGAAGCGGTAAGACTGGGCCGGCGCATTGTGGACAATCTGCGTAAGGCTCTGTGCTATGTGATCGGCGTGCATGTACCCATTGCCGGTATGGCGTTGTTACCGCTGTTTGCCGGCACGCCACTGGTGCTGACACCGGCACTAGTCATGTTTTTGGAAATGATTATTAACCCTGCTTCATCGATTGTGTTTGAGAGCGAACACGGTGAACGGGATCTGATGCTGCGTCCTCCGCGCAAACCCGGCGAGGCCTTGTTTGGTGCGCGCGCGATTACCTATGCGCTTGTGCAAGGCCTCGGTTTGCTGTTGGCTTGCATGGCAACATTTTTTATCACGACCGCGCAGGGTAGCGCACATGAGCAGGCTCGCGCCGCAGTTTTTATTACGATGGTGCTGGGTAATCTGGCGATGATTTTAGTGAGTCGCTCGAATCATACCGGGCTGCTCAGTTTGCTTGCCAAGCCGAATCCGGCGCAATGGTGGCTGGTGGGTGCAAGTCTGGTCGCCTTGGTGTTGGTGATCGGCGTACCTTGGTTGGCAGAGAGTTTTAGTTTCGGCATGCCCGACCTTGCTCAGATTGGTGTGGCGTTACTGGCAGCGCTTGCTGCACTGAGTTGGCTTGAGATGGTCAAATTTATTTTTTCGCATCGGACGCGCGGTGTCAAACCTTAAGCGTGTCTCCGTTATTTTATTTTTCTGTCAAAGAGGTCCTCATGTGGTCACCATTTGAAGCCTTGGCCGTGACGTTACCACCCCGAGCCGATGTGGCGCACAGTACCGCATTGGAAGATAGCGCAATCGATGAGTCGCAAGATCAGCCCACCGGCGCCGACCGTTTATTTCATGCGGTCATGGGGCGCTTCACTGCCAGTATTTCGCCGGCCAGTTTGGCCTTGGCTTATGCCGACTGGTGGGTGCATCTGTCGCAATCGCCAGGCAAGCAGCAAGTGTTAATCGAGAAAGCCGTTCGCAAGTCAGTGCGACTGGCTTTGTATATGGCACGCAATGCGAGCGGGTCGGAATGCGAGTTGTGTATTCAACCGCTGATTCAGGATCAGCGGTTTCGTGCTGAGCAGTGGCAGCGCTGGCCGTTCTGTTTGATCTATCAGCAATTTTTGCTGACGCAGCAGTGGTGGCATAACGCCACCAGCAGCATTGGCGGCATGTCGCAGCATCATCAGCAAGTCGTTTCATTTACAGCGCGGCAGTTGCTTGACATGGTCTCACCGGTGAATTTTATTGCGACCAATCCCGAGGTGCTTGATGCGACTCTAAGGGAGGGCGGGCAGAATTTGCTGCGTGGTGCCAGCCACCTATTGGAAGACTGGGAACGCTCTGTTGGGGGCCATGCACCAGTGGGGGCCGACCATTTCCGGCCGGGTCATGAAGTTGCCATCACACCGGGGCAGGTTGTCTTTCGCAATCATTTGATTGAACTCATCGAATATGCGCCGCAGACGCGCGACGTGTTTGTCCAGCCGGTATTGATCGTGCCGGCATGGATCATGAAGTATTACATCCTTGATCTGTCGCCGCATAATTCACTGGTCAATTATTTGGTTCAGCGCGGCCATACGGTGTACATGATTTCATGGCGCAATCCTGGCGCAGCCGAGCGGGATCTTGGTATGGAATCGTATTTGCATCATGGTGTGCTGGCCGCGTTGAAGCAGGTGTTAAATCGCGAGCCGGATCAAAAAGTGCAGGCAGTGGGCTACTGCCTTGGCGGCACCTTGCTGGCCATTGCTGCAGCGTGGCTGGCGCAGCAGCCTGATAAAAACATCGCTTCGCTTACCTTGCTGGCGGCGCAGACAGATTTTACCGAGGCCGGTGAGCTGCGACTTTTTATTGACGACAGCCAGCTCGATTATCTTGACGACATCATGTGGAATCAGGGTTACCTCGACAATCGTCAGATGGCTGGGGCGTTTCAATTATTACGTTCGCGAGATTTGATCTGGTCGCGCATGGTCAATCAGTATTTATTGGGTAAACGCGAAACCATGACAGATTTGATGGCGTGGAATACCGACGCCACGCGCATGCCGTTTCGTATGCAAAGCGAATACCTGCGCAAGCTGTTTTTAAATAATGATTTATTTGCCGGCCGTTTCAAGATCAATGGCCGGCCGTTGGCACTGGGAGATATTCGTGTGCCAAGCTTTGTTGTGGCCACCGAAACCGACCATGTCGCACCCTGGCATTCGGTGTACAAACTTAATCTTGCCATTGGTGCTGACGTGACTTTTTTGTTGACGTCGGGCGGACACAATGCGGGCATCACGAGTGAGCCCGGGCATCCGCATCGGCGCTTTCGGGTGGGACTGTGTCCGCATGGCGAAAATTATATTGATCCCGAACGGTGGCTGCAGATTACGCCCTCGCACGAGGGCTCATGGTGGCCAGCCTGGGCGCAGTGGCTGGAGCGAGGTCAGAGCAAACGCCCGGCGCATACCATCGCGCCACCGGATACCCCGGGATTGCCAGCGGCACCGGGTCACTATGTACGGCAGGTTTGATGCCGAGTGCGGCGCAGGGTTTGGGTGGCCGTGTAGGCTGGGGCGTGTGAGATCAGGCTGCGTGGACGGTGTCATCGTTACGGGCTGTCCGGTAAAACCACGAGCGTTAGTGACGGATGCTTTATGATGCGCACTTCACAGCAAATGCGTCATTGAGCGCTTTTATCATGGTTGAGATACGGCCAGAACAATCGATTGAATTACTCAAGGCACTGCATATCCTGACCCGTGAGGGCAAGATGAATCAGGATAGCCGGCGTAAATTAAAGCAGGTGTATCACTTGTTTCAATTCATCGAGCCTTTGTTGTTGCAGCTAGTGGAAGAAGATCGGGCCATTCAGTTAGTCGACCATGGTGCGGGCAAGTCGTATCTTGGTTTTATTTTGTACGACTTGTTTTTCAAAAACCGGGCTGATACCGCGCATATTTTTGGTATTGAAACACGAAGCGAATTAGTCGACAGCGCACGCGCTCTGGCCGAGCGACTCGCGTTTGCGCGTATGTCGTTTTTGCATTTGTCAGTAGCGGAGTCGATTGTGTCGACGGCCTTGCCGGCCACGGTGGATGTTGTGACGGCCTTGCACGCTTGTGATACTGCCACCGATGATGCAATCCGGTTTGCCTTGCAAAAACAGGCGCGGTTTATCGTACTGGTGCCCTGCTGCCAGGCTGAGCTCGCCAGTGTCCTGAAAAAAAATAAAAGCCAGTCTCTCTCGCGCGACGCACTCACCGAGATCTGGCGCCATCCGATTCATACCCGTGAGTTTGGTAGTCAGCTCACCAACGTGCTGCGCTGCTTACAGCTCGAAGCGCATGGCTATCAGGTGACGGTGACGGAGTTGGTGGGATGGGAGCATTCGATGAAAAACGAATTGATCATCGCCAGCTATAAAGATCTGCCGCGCGAGAGACCGGCGCGGCGTTTGCAGGAAGTACTGTCGACGCTGGGGCTGGAGCAGATGAACGCGCGCTTTTACAGCCAGACCTGATCAGTGACCACCGGCGTCCGGGTCTTGGCGGTGCCGGGTGCCATGCAGGGCAGTGGCAGGCAGTGAATGGCTGGCAATAAAGATCTCGTGCAAAAAAAGACTAAAGCTGGCAATCAGTAGCAGCATCGCAAATACAAACAGAAACGCGATCAGTGAATCGAGGCGCAGATTGAAGGCGTCGTCCGCAAACAAAACCACGACGACCGAGCAAATCAGAATCATGCAGAGCGTGGAGAAGCCGGTGGCTTTGTGAATGACATCCATGCGTCGGTTTAGCAAAGACAACTCGTGGGTGATGGCGTTGTAGTGACCACTGTCTTTACCCAGCCGGCTTTCAAGAATCCGGCTGCGGTCCACCACGCGCTCAAGCCGGTTGCTCATGACGCGCATTTGCATCATCACGCCGAGCAGCAAAAAAGCGGGCGTAATGGCCAGACTGATGATGTTGCTGATGTCACCGAAGAGGGAGTTCATGACCTAGTAATGGGTTGAGGATGCCTTATTCTAGCCTGAACCGATGGGATTGCGCGGCGGGACTGTGCCAGTTCCGCCGCGCGTTAACAAGCTGGTAAGAGCATAGACTCCTACAAAGGTATTTTGTATCCGATCGAGATGGAATAGCCAACCGTTGAGAGTGCCGATCCTGCGCTTGCGGTACCGCCAATGAGCCAGGTACCTGAGTCGGTCACGCGTTGGGCGCCAATGCTCAGACTGTAAAATTCACGCATGGGTTTGTCGACCGACAAGGTCGAGATCAGGCTGGCGTCAGAACCAATGCCAATCGTCATTGGTGATCCGCTCAGGTCTTTGTCGGCGGCGATGCGGAAGGCAGGGATCCACTGATCTTTTTCTCCATGCATTTTTCCTGACAAAGAAATCGTCATCATCGTCGATTTGTACGACGCATCCCCATAGGCAACCGATACCGGTGTGTAGGACTCGGTATAGTTATTCATCGTTGTTTTAGCCGACGTCAGGGCCAGAGCCGGGCTGAGCGTCCAGCGCTCTTGCGGCAGGATATAACCAATCCCGATGCGGGCAGCCGAATAATTGCCACCGGTTTTGCCGGTTGAGGTGATCGAGGTTGGCCCAAGCACGACTTTTCTTTGGATATCATCAAACGACAAATCGCCGTATTGCAGGGTGGCGTTCACGTAGATTTTTTCAGATAAAAAAGCGGTGCCGTAAAGCGTGCCCAGCGTGAGTTGATTGGTGTAGTCACTGCCGCTACTAAATTTTGACTGGCCGGCCGAGTAGCTGGCTGCCGCGCCGATCAGGGCGTTACTGGCCACCATGCGATCGATGCCGACCGACCCTACCTGAGTTCTGGCACTGAGCGATGGGGCGACTTGCGAGGCTTCATTGCGAAAACTGCCGACACTGCCGCCATACCAAAATTGATTGTTCCCCAGCGGCCGGAGTTCGCGCACCAGGCCGTCCTGCTGAAGTAACGCGGAAGGAGACAGGCGCGGCTCAAGATCGGTGCCGTGCTGCCGGATGGCATACGACGGTGAAAACACCATCGCCGTTTGTTGGCCGACTGCTTGTAATGCGCTAAAAGCGGCCTGACCAAAGATGGCATGGGCGGCGTCAGTGGGGTGAACACCATCGGCAAACAAATACGAATTGGCCACTGATTTGAGTTGAGTCGGGACGATGCAACCCAATGAACTGGTGCCGCAGGTGCTGCCCGGTATCACGTTGTCGCTATACGCAACGGTGGCGCCGTTGACTGCGGTGAAGCCGTATTTAGCCGGGTTGTTGAAGACATCGTTATTGAGCTTGGCGGCGTCAACATAGATTACGTTTTTGCCTGTCAGGCTGGCTTTCAGAGTTGCATTGAATACGTCAATCGATAAACTTTTTGCCAGCGCAACCGTACCGTCACCGCCGGCGATCATTCCCGGGGTTTGGCCAACATTAGGCAAGGAGTTGACAACGATGAATTTTGCGCCGGCGGCTTTGAGGCGATCGACTTCAACGACTAAATCGCTCGCTGCTTTTGAAATTTGCGCAGCGGCGGTCTGAACCGAGGCGGTACTTCCGCCGCTTGCCTGGACAGTTCCCATCGCCTGAAAAATATCGTTGGCGCCGGCCCACAAGATGACTAAATCATTGGACGACAGCGTTGGCGACTGCGCCAGCAAGTTGGTGACTTGCTGTTTGACTGAAATGGCGCTAATGCCGAGAGCCGCATTGGTTTCCCCGGCGGGGTCGGTGGCGACTTGGGTGCCACCTTGTGCAAAGTTGGTACCACCTGAATTGGTAAAGGACCAGTAGGTTGGGGCGCCGATGTAGCTGTTGACCAGATTGGGTTTTAACTGCAATCCCATTTTATCGGCCAGATATTCAGCCCACACTTTGCCGGAACCATCGATGAAATTAGTCGTAAATTTGTAATTGATTGCCGGTGCGGTACCGCCCGAGCCGGCGATCACGGTGCCGGTGTAAGCACCACCATCAGTCAGACTGTCACCCAGCGTAATCAAACGGCTAAAGGGTGTGGTGGCGTCGGCAAAGCTGCTAGCAGATGCGACGAGTGTGAATACGGCAGCTGAGATGCGAGAGCGGTTGAAGATCATGATTGTCTCCTGTTATATTTTTGTAATGATGCAGAGGCTTTTTTTATGCGGCTCTTTTTAAAACACAACGTTTTTTTAAAAGCTTTTGTTTAGTACGTCTGATGCAGTACGGATTTCGATTAGTCGATTTCGAAAAATATTATGTCCCACAAAATTAACGGCAATATTCATGGTTTGCGCAGCGGGCATTTCAATCTGAAATTGAACTGCGACTAGAGATGACAATAATAAAAAATGGACGCACGCTCTAAACGTATTACGCCACCAGGCCTTGGCGTACAGCACCTGACAGGTGTCTGTGATTAACTAAGCAACGACGTGCAAGCCCGGTCTGCGCTGCAGCCGGGCCAGTCTCAATTACCGTAGGTGAATTTGGCCTCGTTCGCAGGCGTACAGGTCGATGTGATGCCGCCAGCAAAACACGGCACGCTATTGATCTGACCGATGTAGGCACCCCGCATAAGCATGCGTAACGTATAGGCCGATACCCCTGTCGTTGCTGCCTTGGACACTGTATGCGCGTGATAGTGATAGCCGATGCTGTCATGATTGTGCCCGCCAAATGGCTCCAGGCTGGTGCTGTATCCCAGCATCGATGGATAGGTGCTCAAATAACTGCCGAACAAGGCTACGCCGTCGTAGCCAAATCCAATGATGGGTGGGTGCGTCTTTCCAACGTAGTCCGATGCGCTGTAGAAGCCGAAAGGCCAGGCACTGCGGTAGCTGTCGGCATGGCAGTGTGGTCCGCCGCCGCCTTGACCCACATGGCAGCCGCTGGGTGAGAGCTCACCGGAGGTTTGCGAGAACACCAGCGTATTGTTATACGCGGGGAACAACATGGCACCGTTCACCAGAATGCCGTTGTCTCGGGCGCTGGCAAAATTGTAGACATCTTTGCTCTGCGTGGTGGAGGACGCATCGCTCCACAGAGTGGTTGTCATGATTGAGTTTTCGGTGACAGCCGACACGGTGCCATAGTCTTTCATGGGAAACCTCAAGGGCGTGGCTCCCAGGTTAGCAAACCGCGTCACGCTTGATTCTGCATAGCCGCCGGTGCCCGAACCAGGTGGGTGCGGCACGTCGATCAGTCCGTTGGGCGAGGCTTGATTGCCATAGGCGGCGACCACCATAAACGGGTGGTAGACGCCACTACTGTCCTGCTCATTGGTAAACCAGATGTAGGGCACCAGATTTTGGCCCGGGATGCCGTCGGCAATGGAGTCGCTTTCTAACTTGGTGGCCAGTGCTGCCTTACGGAAGGCAGCATAGACCGCGGTGTCGTAGCGCAAGGTCACACCTGTCGCCTTGATCGCAGCCAAGACGGTGTCTGCTGCAGTATCCGTGCTGGTGCTGACTCCGGCAGTGGCCACCTGCGCGCGGTATTTCGAATTGACTTGGTTATATACCTTCCCTGAGGTTCCCTCAACGACCGACGGCGCTGCTTGCGCTAAAGCCATGAAGGCTGCAGCGGAATTGGTGACATAAGAGACCGAAGCAGGATTGAAGTCACTCGGTACACCCAGTGTCAATGGCGAATTGTAGAGATAAAGTTTGGTCGCGCTGGTGAGCGCCGACACGAGCTGGTAAGCACCCGTCGTGCTGCTGTATTGCACATAATAGTTGGCTGCGCCAAAGCTGGAATCCAGCGTGTAAGTGGCTGCATAGGTGGTGCTGTTGTAACTGTAGGTGTAGCGTTTCTTGGCCTGTAAAACCTTATTGGTGCTGTCGTAGGCGAACAGTACATAGCCATACGTCTTGGCGGCCTTGCCAAAGTTATTGCGGAATTTTAATTTGTAGGCGACAGTGTCCGTTGAATCCGCATCGATTGAATCGTTGGGGTGCAAGTGTGAATCGAGTCGGAAATATCCAGACGAATCCGACACGGCCAGCACGATCTTGGACAGATAGTCTTTGTAAGTAGAGCTTGAGGTGAGCGTGCCCGCGCCCGCCGTGTAGCCGGTGGTGGCGTCATAGGTGGAGCCGATGGACAGGTAGTTTGCCGTGGTGCTCACTGTTGCGGCATCCGAAATAAGGTAGCGGCTGCGGGTGGTGAATGCGGTGGCGCTGGTCAGGCTTGACGCCGAGTAGCTGCTTGCCAAAATCGTTGTGAAATTAGCCGGGGTCGAATACGTCACGGTGCTGCTCGTGCTGGCCGTTGGTGTCACCGTCACTGCCGTGGACGCGGTGCCGGACACTCCCGCGCTGCTGGTGGCCTTGACGGTGCAACTGTAGCTGGTGCTGTTGGTGAGGCTAGATACGGTAATCGGGCTACTGGTGCCGGTGCCCGTTTTAGACGTGCTGCCGCTGGTACAGGTCGCCGTGTAGCTCGAGATGGTCACGCCAGAGACAGCGGTGGGCGCCGTAAACGCAATGCTCGCGCTGGCGTTGCCTGCAGTGGCGATTACGCTTGTTGGTATGCCGGGCGTTGTTCCCGCTGCGACGGGTACGACTGTCACGGACGAAGACGACGCTGACGTCGCGGTGTACGTTCCTTTGACGCTGCAACTGTATTTGGTCCCGTTGGTCATGGACGAAACGGTAATGGGGCTAGCGGTGGCGGTGGCGGTGGCAGTCGTTTTGCCGGTTGCTGTGCATGAGGCCGTGTAGCCGCTCATGGTGTAGCCCGTGGAGACGGTAGGCGCCGTAAATTTCACCGTGGCCTGTGCGTTGCCTGCCGTGGCGCTCACGCCTGTGGGCGCTGTCGGTGCAGCAGCCAAGACAGGATTTACTGCGGCGAGTACAGGCGCGCAAAGGAGTATAAAAATTCGGGTGAAGGTGTGCCGCGTCATTGTGGGTCTAGGCTTTTCATTAATTGAGTACTTACAAAAATTGCATGAAAACCTGAGCGTTTCCGTTGGGAAAAGTATAGCAGCAGAGATCAATAAATCGTCCCAAGTATCGAGTGCAAATACGAGAGAATTTTAAAAAGCAAGAGGAAGTGTGAGGAAGTCTGAACCCGTTGCCCGATTACCCGGCGCGCGCATTAATCCGTTACGACGTCATCAATGCGCAGGCTTCGTAGATTTACGTACTCCAAGGGGTGTACGGAATACCAGTGGCAATGAGCTCTGCAACTTGGGCGTAGTTTTCGGCGCTGTCTGAAATCTCTGCCAGCACGCGGCCGACGGTTTTGGACTGCATCGTGATTTGACCCGCGTAATAATCGCGACCGCCTGCGTCCGGTGCCCTGTTTAGCACATTTTCGTAAATGGTCGTGACCAAGGCCGTGATATCTTCGCCCGTCATGTAGTTGTCTGCGGTCCGCACGCTATAGAGCGTTTTGAATTCGTCGGCATAGGTGAAGTCGGTTGCCATTTGTACGGCGTCTTTGCTGCCGGCATCGGCTTGTGCGATCCAATAGCCTAAGCCCACTAAATCGGGGGTTCGATTCAATGCCGCTTTGTACAGACGATAAATGCCGCCTGCATTGTTGGCAGCGTCTGTGTCGAAGGCAAGACTGACGTCGGTAAATTGCAGTCGTTCAATCGCGATCAGACTATCGGTGCCCTCTGTGCCGGTAGTGTCGATCACGGTTAGGCCACTATCGGTTTTATCGACGGTGTAGTTTGCACGGGCGGCTAAATAGACCGCAGTGTCGGTATCCAAGCCGCCGTCAATCTTGTCGTTGCCTGCATCGCCGGTGATTTTATTTCCCTGAAAGTCACCATAGAGCGTATCGGCTACGGCGGTGCCAACGATGGCCGGATTTTTATCATCGATGTCGGTATACGATAAACCCGTCAAATCTGCGCTGATGTCAAAGCCCAGGTCTTGCATCACGGCCAGTTCTATTCTGCCGATGTCCCAACGGTTTTGATCATAATTTCCCCAATCCCGCATGAGCCCACTCTCTGCGTAGGGGACGCAGAGCGAGGAGACCACATGATTATCTGCCGTCATCGGTAATGATCCACCTAGTAATGCGGTGACATGGTCGCCGGTAAAATTATAGTGTTCGCCGGAGACTGTGCTTAATGCACCGAAGGGGCTCGCGCTATTGGAGACACCATCAAAGGCGAGTGTATGAATGATTTCGTGTAGCGCGACCGAGATGAAATCGTAATAGCCTGTCGGTATAGTGGGCGTCGTGTTGAAAACAGGATTTGGGTCCAGCCAGAGTGGTACCCCAAATAATTTGACCGTGCCATCGACCCCTAGATAAATCGTAAAGCCTGCATCGGACTCGCTGCCGTTGAGGTCGATACCGGTCGTGGCCTCAAGCAGATTGCTTTTTCGGGAGCCTACCCAGGCCATTTCAGTGCCGGGAAGGCAGCCATCTGAGTTGCTCAGATTTTTAGCCCAGTCGACCTCATTAAAAAACTCAGCATTGGTTTTAATATTGACCTTGAAGTCCAGCGTGCCTTTCCAATCGACATAACGATCGATACAGTTAGCGATCACATAGTCCACATCTTTTTTTATTGCCGTTTTGATGTCGTCGCTGAGGAGATTTTTAGTGTCGGCGATAGTCAGGGTGTAAAGGCTCATTGGGTTCGCTCAGAAAAATAGATTGGCTACATGGCGGAAAGCGTGATGCAGGTACTGTTTTCGCTGGTAGGTTTCAGCGACGGTTTTTATTCCCCGCTCTAGCTTCCCGACTTCCCACCACGCTTTTCCCGAACCCGCCCATCCGTCATCACCATGTCGCGGGCAACTGCTTTACAAATCTCCTAGATAGTTAACAAACTGTCCCGTTGAGCCAACTAACCAAGTTGGTTTTCAATCAGTTCGTTCAAATAGGAAATGGCTCCGTCTGCCGGACCGAGTTTCGGATGTGAGTGACAAAACGTATCAATGCTGACGATAGCGGATTCAAAGGCTTTGGGATCATCGTTGTATCGACCTTGCTTAGTTCTTTCAAGGCCTTGATGAGTCAAACTTAGCGGTGCGAGAAACGCGTTGGTCCAGGTTTTTTTTCTTGAATGATCCAGATCTGCCCAAGTTTGACAAGACAGATCACCAAATAGGCTTGCGGCTGTTGCATTAACGGTCGTACAAGCGAGCGCAGCTAAGAAGACAAAGATCTAAAGACCTAGCTTACTAATTTGAGAAAAGGTGGGATTCATAATGCGAATCGCGATATATCGTGAGCGTCTATCTACGACTCTATCTTCCAATGCCCTGATTTTCCACCCATCTTTTCCATCGCCCGCACATTCGTCATCACCATGCCGTGGTCAATTGCTTTGCACATATCGTAAATAGTCAGCAAGCCTACCTGCACCGCGGTCAGAAACCCAGTAAAAACAAAGAAATAAGAAAAACTAAAACTTAGAAAACCAAATTCAATTTAATTAAATTAGCAAACAAGTGGGACCAAATTGGGCCTCAAAAAAGAATAGCACATTAGTGGTGCAAGGCCGAATCCATCCGCATACTAGCTAAGCGCAAATCAATGTTCATGGTAGGTTAGTTGGACGCAATTGTTCCGAATACTAAATAAAAGAGCGTATGCCTTACTGGTTTAGGATTTGACTGCCCCCACCCTACCCCCACCCCGCCTTTTAGCCGCGTCAGCCCCAGTCGCACGTAATCACTATTCTGCACAAGTAATTTAAAAACTCGAAGCATCGTGTCTAACGTTGGACAGTAACCTAGCCTGCGCATCTGGTTCGGCTTTGCCGAGCGCAATGCGTGACGCGATTAAAGGATCACCTTGCCAATCCGGGCTATTTTTAAATCAAGCTACTGAGGGCATTTCACTCCAGCTTGTCGTATATGCCGGCGATTTACGCTCTTGCCGCATACCCCACTCCTCTCCTGCATCCTGTGAAGAAATCCTAACAATTCCACGACCAAATCGTTGATTCACTCGGTCCAAGACTGCCATCAGCTTTGACTCTTCTGCCTGATCAGCTTCAGCAAATAAATCATTCTGTCTCTGGGTGTTCGGCGTAATTTCACTTAGCATTATTCCGGCTTTCTTGTAAGCATACTCGGGCCGCCATAGTTGGTCGATTAATATACTTGCCCAGCGATTGACGATCAGACTGCTATCCGTTGGAGTTACTAATGGAACTGTCATCGCAGGGTGATATTGGGGTAGTTCTGATCTGAATCGATTTGTCTGCAAAAATACTTGCAACATCGCGGCATGCGATTGCTGTGCTCTTAGCTTGGCACAGGCGATTTCTACAAAAAAAACAACGGCAGCTTTTAATGAAGCCACATCATGAACGGGATTGCCGAAGCTTCGGCTGGCGACGATTTGCTTTCTTGGCGGTACGATTTCTTCGATGCCTATGCAGGCAACTTCTTGTAGTTCGCGATGAATCTTCTCAACCACCACGCCAAACTCTGCTCTTAGTGTTGGTGCATGTGCTTCCTTAAGCTCTTGAACATTCTGTATGCCGTACTCGGTCAGTCGAGGTGCAAGTTTGCGTCCCACTCCCCATACCTCCTCGACTGGTATTCTCGACAACAGCTTGGCTTTCTGTGCTCCAGTCAATGCGTTGTAGTTGAAAACGCCTTGGGAGCGCGGATGCTTCTTGGCGATGAAATTCGCTAGTTTAGCTAATGTCTTGGTAGGCCCTATACCGACACATACAGGAATGCCTGTCCAGCGTATGATCTTCTCGTGCATGGCATAGCTGATAGACCTAACCTCAGTCATGCCTGTGAGATCGACAAAGCATTCATCAATTGAATACACCTCATGCCGCGGTGAAAATTCAGCTAACAAGTTCATAACGCGATTAGACAAATCAGCGTACAAAGCATAGTTGGAACTCAACGCTAATATGTTGTGCTCTTCTGCCAGCACCTTGGCTTGAAACCAAGGTTGACCCATCTTCACACCAATGTCTTTGGCTTCGTTAGAGCGCGACACGACGCAACCATCATTGTTCGACAGCACGACTACCGGCTTTCCTACCAAGTCTGGACGAAACAGCCGTTCACAACTGACATAAAAATTATTGCAGTCGATCAGTGCTAACTGCTGTACGGGTTTTGATTTCACAGTCAGCTTAGTACAGCTTGTGCAGGTTGAAGGTGACGACACCCCAGATCGATAGTTCTTCGCCTTGCTTCATCTGGATCGGTGGATAGATCGGATTTTCAGACACGAGCTTAACCACACCCCCGCGCCGATGCAGTCGTTTGATGGTGAATTCGTTGTTCAGCACCGCTAACACGATGGCGTTATGGCGAGGATCGATGGATCGATCGACAAGCAAGGTATCGCCCTCGTAGATACCGATACCCGTCATCGAGTCACCTCGTACTCGAAACAAAAAAGTTGCCTCCTTATTACGAATTAGGTGTTCGTTAAGATCGATGCGTTTCTGGCTGTGGTCAGCGGCTGGCGACGGAAAACCCGCATGAACACTGGCAAAAAAGCCCAATATGGGTATGGGGACGGCTTCAATGGGGATAGGTTGCATACCTCTATTTTACTGTATAAATTCACAGTACCGTCTATCACCAGCCTTGCAACGTGACTACCAAGAAGCGCCCTCCGTTATCTTCACTCTATTGCCCAGCACCTATCCAAATTACTTGACGAAGATATGACTGCGCTAATATCGCAAGCGATTTTGTTGCTGATACGGATGGAGCCTAAACTTGTGTATATGAAGCAATACGCACGCATCACAATTAATTGAATTTGTTCTTTGAGTAACCTAGCCGGAACAGCTGAATCGGCTTTGCCGAGCGCAATGCTTGGCGCGTGGGGGGTACCTCTTGTGAATTTCAGCCTAACAAGACCCCACCCACCGGGTACCCCCCGTTTTATGGTTTGGCAGCATCACCAGCTAGTTGCACTCTAATCTGCACGAACGATGCGTAGATTTAATCAACCCAAGGGGTGTACTCAATACCTGTCCCGATAAGGTCTGCCACAGCCAGCTTGTTTTCCGTACTGTCTGAAATCTCTGCGAGAACCTGACCAACGGTTTTTGACTTAGCGGTGATTTGACCGACGTAATAATCTCGACCACCCGCATCAGGAGCACGGTCAAGCACGTTCTCGTAGATTTTTGTGACCAAGGCAGTGATGTCCTCGCCCGTCATGTAGTTGTCTGCGGTCGACACGCCGTAGAGCGTTTTGAATTCGTCGGCATAAGTAAAGTCGGTTGCCATTCGAACGGCATCTTTCGTTCCAGCATCTGCTTGGGCGATCCAGTACCCTAGGCCACCTAAATCTGGGTCTCTATCCAGCGCAGCCTTATACAAGCGATAAATACCCCCTGCGCTGTTAGAGGCTTCGGTATCAAGTGCGATATTTTTATCCGAAAACTTTAAACGTTCGACATTAACGAGTGTATCGGTCGCATCTCTCGAATCAGTGCTGTCCGTAACTAAGTATCCCGACAAAACTGTTTTCCCTGTTGAGTCGGTCAGGTCGGAGATTGTAGAGCTTGCAGTTATCGAGTAATCGCCAGATGCACCTCTAAAAATAGCCTTATCAATACCAGTTCCACCATCAAAATAATCGGTGCTAGTGTTTCCAGTAAAACTATCATCTCCTGCTAGTCCGATAACTTGATCATCCGCACCAGATGTAGAATCAGATCCCACAAATACATCCGCACCGCCGAGGTGACTTAACTCGTCTGCGTAATTTGCCTCATTCTCGGTATCGGAGTCCGCTCCGATATTGCCAAGTACTCCGGGAGGTGAGAAGGTAGTTGTACGCCAAGGATATCCACTTATCACAGTTTCAAGGCTGCTCACGCTACCCGATACGGACTCAATTGATCCCTTTGCTCCAGAATAGCTAAACGTTCCTAAAAGAGTTGATGTTATTTGTAAATCTGGGTTTGAAGAAATGGAAATCTTCAGGAGCAGTTGCGATTCGGTCGAAGTTTCTAATACAGTGAAGGCTGATTTCGAAAGATAGTCAGGTTCGGCCTGAACGTTGTATATAAATTCTTGATTAAAAGCTTGGATTTGGACCATATTGAGCTTTCTTTCTAAACTAGAAGTTATGTTGCATCAGAAGAAACGTAAAGACAGCTTTTTTTAGGTAGTTTGTGAAATATCAGGGAAAGCGAAGCGTCGATTTAATCAACCCAAGGGGTGTACTCAATACCTGTCCCGATAAGGTCTGCCACAGCCAGCTTGTTTTCCGCACTGTCTGAAATCTCTGCGAGAACCTGACCAACGGTTTTTGACTTAGCGGTGATTTGACCGACGTAATAATCTCGACCACCCGCATCAGGAGCGCGGTCAAGCACGTTCTCGTAGATTTTTGTGACCAAGGCAGTAATGTTTTCGCCTGTCATGTAGTTGTCTGCGGTCGACACACCGTAAAGCGTTTTGAATTCGTCAGCATAAGTAAAGTCGGTTGCCATACGAACAGCGTCCTTCGTTCCGGCATCTGCTTGCGCGATCCAGTAGCCTAAACCACCTAGATCCGGTTCTCTATCCAACGCAGCCTTATACAAGCGATAAATACCTCCGGCGCTGTTGGCCGCATCGGTATCAAGTGCGATATTAACGTTAGTAAATTCGAGACGTTCGACATCAACAAGTTGTTGTTGACTATCCAAACTGGTTGCATCAACAGCTGAATCGCCCCGGGTTTTGAGGAGGCTCCAACCTTTGAGAGAATGGAGCCATGAACAAGACGAACAAATTTTCCCCCGAAGTCCGCGAGCGTGCAGTGCGGCTGGTCCAAGAGCACCGAGGCGATTATCCGTCGCTGTGGGCGACCGT
>CAMBFZ010000007.1 GCA_945866125.1 Bordetella parapertussis | reverse complement strand
ATCTGATCGTACGCCTTCGCTTCGCCGCCAAATTTCGACGATAAAACCGTCGCAATCGCTGCCGTCAGCGTGGTCTTACCATGGTCAACGTGGCCAATCGTGCCCACATTCACGTGCGGTTTGGTCCGCTCAAACTTGCCTTTTGCCATCTTGGACTCCTAACGATTTGATGAGAATGTTCAGGCACACGCCCGACTGTACCGACTAATCCATTAAAACTGGTGCCCTTTACGTGGATTGAACACGTGGCCTCTCCCTTACCAAGGGAGTGCTCTACCACTGAGCTAAAAGGGCTTGCCTGCCGTCCGCCTCACCAATACCGAGGCGTCCAACCATAAAAACTTTGGAGCGGGTGAAGGGAATCGAACCCTCGTCATAAGCTTGGAAGGCTTCAGCTCTACCATTGAGCTACACCCGCAAGGGTGACCAACCGCGACCACTAACGCCTTCTTTACTGCCGTCCTGCCAATCAAAAAACTTTTTCCTTGCGTTTGGTGGAGGGGGCTGGATTCGAACCAGCGTACTCGCAAGAGGGCAGATTTACAGTCTGCTGCCATTAACCACTCGGCCACCCCTCCGCAGGGAACCGCAAACTATAGTTGCGGAGACACGCTTTGTCAACCGAAATAATCGGCCAACGCTTAAACCAGGCCTGCCAGTTTAGCGAGCAGAAACGCCAGTAAAGAGGCCAATAAAGTCGAGCTGAAGGGAAGGCAAAACACGATCCCCCGGAACTGAAACAGAAAGTCGCCAGGCCATCGCCCAACACGCAGTCTCGCCAAAACATCCGGCAAAAGTGGATAAAAGATCGTTAATCCCAGAAAAATGGCGAAAACCCAACGAATCATCAAGCGACCTCAGATAAACCGGGCAATCAGAAAAATCAGTGTCGATAACAAAATGGTTGAAGCAAACGGTAAAAATATTTTCTTACCAAAAAGACTAAAGCGCACATCTCCAGGCAACTGTCCGACGCCCAGTTTTTCCAGCCACGGCAAAAAAGAAGAAAACAGGATTAGCACTAAAAAAATTATCAGCAACCAGCGAAACATAGCATTTCTTTCCAAAATGATAGTTAGATTCTCATTTATAGCCGTGCGCTACGATCGAGTCGCAAGAACCGTTCGGGAATACTTACTCCCGTACCGACCACTAGCACCTTGAATAACTCCCCCATCTCTGCCGGCGAGGTCAGCTTTTGGACCGCATTGGCCTGCGGCAGCCACTCCAGGACATCAGCGGGGGCGCTTCGCTGCAGCAATTTGGGCAAGCCCGCCTGAAGCAAGAATGCCGCCTGACTCATATAAAAAAGGTCTGACAATCCGCGCTCTAGCGCTGCCTTCGCCACCGCGGTGAAATCTACATGCGCTGTGATGTCTTGCAGACCTACCTGAAAAAACGGATCGGGATGCGAGCGATGCCGATAATGGCACATCAACGTTCCTTGCTCCCGCTGCGCCAAATAATATTCCCGGGCCGGGAATCCATAGTCAAGCAGCAACGCCGCTCCGCCCTTACCTGCGCACAGCATCGTGGCCACGCTGCGCATAAAACCCACTTGTACCGGATGCACCTCGGTCAGGTAACCATCTGGCAAAAACTCAGCATCAGGAATCTGCGCAACTAGGGCAAGATCACATTCGCGATCGGCGAAGGCAAAATTCCCGTCATTTTCACTCACCCCTCGCTCAAACCAACTGCCGCCGGCCTTAACCACCAAATGCACCGGCATCGCGTCGAGCACTTCGTTACCCAGCACCAGTCCTGAAAACGCGGCAGGCGGCGCATCAAGCCAACGAACAGACCGGAAATCAGCCAATAAACGCTGCTGACGGTGCCGCAATTCGCCAGACAGCTCCACAATCGCATAATCCTCAACGATCCGCCCTTCAGCAGCCAGGCTCTGCAACATATCGCGTGCCAGTTTGCCGGTGCCAGCGCCAAACTCCATTATCCGAACGGGCGCATTACCGGCCAACTCGGCGGCAAAACGCGCCAGCGTCGCCCCAAATAGCGGCGTAATCTCTGGCGCGGTTGTAAAATCACCGTCGTTGCCCAACTTAGTCGAACCGCCCGCGTAATAGCCCAGACCCTCGGCGTACAGCGCCAGCTCCATAAAGCGGGCAAAGGAAATCCACCCCGCATGACCAAGGATTTCTTTTCGGATCAGGGCAGATAGCGCACGCGAAACAGCCAGCGCATCGTCAGAAGGTTCGGGCAATTGCATCAGCCGTATTGTAGTAAAGAGTCGCCCCTGATAACCAACATTCATCCAATCGACGCCAAAGATCGAAGCGCCACCTGCCACTATGCATCAGCCAACACAGAAAACTGCCCTCGTCACAGGCGCCGCTAAACGGCTTGGCCGCGCTATTGCGCTGGAGCTGGCTGCAAACGGCTGGAACATCGTCGTCCACTACGGTCAATCTGCAGCTGACGCCGCCTCGACCGTACGCGACATTGAATCACTCGGGCGGCGTGCTATCGCCTTGCAATGCGATCTCGCTAATCAAGCCGCCGTGGAGCAACTCCTACCCCGGGCCATTGCGGCAATGGGCGTCGTTTCCTGCGTTGTCAATAATGCCTCGCTGTTTGATTACGATGACGCCACCACGTTTTCTTTTGCCAAACTTGACGCGCACATGCACGCCAACCTTGCCGCCCCGATTTTGCTAACGCAGGCGTTGCATGCAGCCACGCCAACCGACCAGCAAGCGGTAGCCATCAATGTGCTTGACCAAAAATTATTTAATTTAAATCCGGATTTTCTCTCTTACACTTTATCCAAAAGTGCCTTGCAAACAGCAACCACGATGCTGGCACAAGCCTTGGCACCTACCGTGCGCGTGGTCGGTGTCGCGCCGGGTCTGACCATGATTTCTGGCGATCAAACCGCCGAGGGTTTTGCCAAAGCGCACACCAAAACCCCGTTGGGAAAAAGCAGTACCCCGTACGAAATTGCGCAAGCAGTCTGTTATCTTGCGCAGGCACGTGCTGTGACTGGCACTATCCTCGTTGTCGATGGTGGCCAACACCTGATTTCTTCGCAGCGCGACGTCATGTTCGCCACCCAATAAGCTGCCGCCCTCTTCTTGATTGATTCAAACACTTTATGGTTTCCTCCTTGTTCCATCCCGCTCTCGCACATTGCCGACGCCTGTTCTTGCGCAACTATGAAGTCATGATCAACATCGGCGTGCACGACTTTGAAAAAAATGGCGAGCAGCGCGTCCTCTTCAACGTCAATCTGTTCATTCCGCTGGCGCAGTCAACACCGCAACAGGATCAACTCGATGAAGTTGTCGACTATGATTTCATCCGTGAAACCATCGCCCAATCCATGGTCCGGGGGCATATCCAGTTACAGGAAACGCTGTGTGACGACATCGCGCGCGCACTGCTCATGCATCCTAAAGTCCATGCCGTCAGCGTCTCCACCGAAAAGCCCGATGTCTATCCAGACTGCGAAGCCGTCGGCGTTGAAGTCTTTCGCCTGAAGGAAAATGCAGCATGACCCAATTGCTCGCCCATCTTGGTCCGACTGCCCGGCAAGCCGAAAAAGTCAGCCACGAAAACAATAAACTGCACAAGCGACTATGTCGTCTGGTTGGTCAGGCCATTGGTGACTTCAAGATGATTGAAGACGGCGACAAAGTAATGGTCTGCCTGTCTGGCGGCAAAGACAGCTACGCCTTACTCGATATCCTGCTGACCCTGCGCGAACGCGCGCCGATTCACTTCGACATCATCGCCGTCAATCTCGACCAGAAACAACCCAATTTTCCCGCTGACGTCCTGCCTGACTATCTGCGTAAACTCGGCGTCGCCTTCCACATCGAGACACAAGACACCTACAGCATCGTTAAGCGCGTTATCCCCGAAGGCAAGACCACCTGCTCCTTATGTTCCCGGCTGCGCCGCGGCATCTTGTATCGCGTAGCAGACGAACTCGGTGCCACCAAGATCGCGCTTGGCCATCATCGCGACGACATCATGGAAACCTTTTTCCTCAATATGTTTTTTGGCAGCAAACTCAAAAGCATGCCACCCAAGCTGCAGTCCGACGACGGCAAGCATATCGTCATCCGGCCACTCGCCTACGTGCAAGAAGCCGACACCGAACGCTACGCAGCGCTCAAGCAATTTCCCATTATTCCGTGCGACTTATGCGGCAGCCAGGAAAATCTGCAGCGCAAACAAATCAAAAACATGTTGCGTGACTGGGAGAAAAAATTTCCTGGCCGTGTCGACAATATTTTTTCTTCGCTCTCCACCATCGTGCCCTCACACTTGCTGGACCGCGCCCAATTTAATTTCGCCGACCTGCACGCCACCGGCCTGCCAATTGCCGATGGCGATATCGCTTTTGACGACGAGCCCTGCGCCCCAACGAACACGCAAAGCAAGGTCATCACCCTGCACAGCCAAAACGATTGATGGCAGACAAATCCGCGTGAATCAGCGAAGTAGCGCTCTCGAAGCGCGCGACTCGCGTGCTAAAATTTTGCACCAACCCAATATCCGCCTATGAACGTTGTCATCCTCGCTGCCGGCATGGGAAAGCGCATGCAATCCGACCTGCCCAAGGTCTTGCATCCGCTGGCAGGCAAGCCGCTGCTCTCGCATGTTATCGATACCGCAAGAAGCCTGTCGCCGACCGGCTGCTGCGTGGTGTACGGCCATGGGGGCGATGCCGTTCCCACCACCCTCGCAGCGGACGACCTGCGCTTTGTGCTGCAAGAGCCGCAACTCGGCACTGGCCATGCGGTCATGCAAGCGCTGCCGATGCTGCGGGACGATCAGCCCACTCTCATTTTGTACGGCGACGTTCCACTAACGACCGTCACCACCCTGCAGAAGTTATTGCTGGCGGCCGGTCGCGACAAACTCGCTGTCTTGACGGTCCAACTCGACAACCCCACCGGTTACGGTCGCATCGTGCGCGAGCATCAACGCATCGTGCGCATCGTCGAACAAAAAGATGCCAACGACACGGAGCGCGCCATCTGCGAAGTCAACACAGGCATTCTGGTCGCCCCCACTAAAAAGCTCAAAGCATGGCTGGCTGATCTTTCCAATGACAACGCGCAGCGCGAGTACTACCTGACCGACATCATCGCCAGCGCCGTAGCAGATGGTGTCAGCGTCGAATCCGCGAGCGCCGATTTTGTCTGGGAGACCTTAGGCGTCAACAGCAAAGTCCAGCTAGCCGAGCTTGAGCGCATTCATCAACACAACATCGCCCGCCGCTTGCTTGAGCAAGGCGTCACCTTGCTCGACCCGGCGCGTATCGACGTGCGCGGCGAACTTATCTGCGGACGCGATGTTGAGATTGATGTCGGCTGCGTCTTTGAAGGGCGCGTAGTACTCGCAGACAAAGTACGGATCGGTGCACACTGCGTCGTCAGCAACGCGCAGATCGGCAGTGGGTCCGTCATCAAACCTTTCAGTCATATCGACGACGCACAGATTGGCGCGCAGTCACAAATCGGCCCCTACGCGCGACTACGTCCCGGCACGACCTTAGCCGACGACGTCCACATCGGCAATTTCGTTGAAATCAAAAATAGCCAGATCGCCGCACACAGTAAAGCCAACCATTTAGCCTATGTCGGCGACGCCACCATCGGCGAGCGCGTCAACATTGGCGCCGGCACCATCACCTGCAACTACGATGGCGCCAACAAACATCGCACCATCATCGAAGACGACGCCTTCATCGGCAGCGACAGCCAGCTCGTCGCACCCGTCACCGTTGGCAAGGGCGCCACGCTCGGTGCCGGCACCACGCTGACCAAAGATGCGCCGCCCGATAGCCTGACCGTCTCGCGCGCAAAACAGATCAGCATCTCCGGCTGGCAGCGGCCGGTCAAACAGAAAAAATAGGATCTCTCATGTGCGGCATCGTCGGCGCAGTAGCCCAACGTAACATCATTCCTATCCTGCTCGAAGGCTTAAAGCGTCTGGAATACCGCGGCTACGACTCCTGCGGTGTCGCCGTCCATCAGCACGGCTTGCAACGTTCGCGTAGCGTGGCGCGCGTAGCCGAACTTGAAAACCAGATCGCCGACACAAAACTGTCTGGCCATACCGGCATCGCCCACACCCGCTGGGCCACTCACGGCGTGCCGGCAACCAATAACGCGCACCCCCATTTTTCCGCAAAAGACGGCGTTGACCGGATAGCCCTCGTTCACAACGGCATCATCGAAAACTACGAAGATATTCGCCATTCGCTCACCGCCAAAGGCTATGTGTTTGAATCGCAGACCGACACCGAAGCGATTGCCCACCTGATCAACGACCTCTATGACGGCGACTTACTGCGCACCGTACAAGCGGCAGTCAAGCAGCTGCACGGCGCCTTTGCCATTGCCGTATTTTGCAAAGACGAACCCCATCGCGTCATCGGAGCCCGGTTGGGCTGCCCGCTCGTCGTCGGCCTCGGCGATGGCGAAAATTTTCTCGCCTCCGACGCCATGGCATTGGCTGGTACCACGGACCGCATCATCTATCTCGAAGAAGGTGACGTTGTCGATGTGCAGCTGCACGCCATCGCCATTACCGACCGCCACAACCAGCCGGTTGAGCGCGCTTCACAGACCGTCAACGCCTACTCCGGCGCAATCGATCTAGGCCCCTACCGGCACTACATGCAGAAAGAAATTTTCGAGCAACCACGTGCCATTTCTGACACGCTCGAAGGCGTGCTCGGCTTCAGTCCCGACCTCTTTGGTGACCATGCCGCCGACGTCTTTGGTCAGATCGACGCCATCCAGATACTGGCCTGCGGCACCAGCTTATATGCTGGCATGACGGCCCGATACTGGCTCGAAGCCATTGCCGGCATACCGACCAATGTCGAGATCGCCAGCGAATATCGCTACCGCACACCAGCTGTTAATCCGCGCGCGCTTGTCCTCGTCATCTCCCAGTCCGGCGAGACCGCCGACACCCTCGCTGCGCTCAAATACGCCAAAGAACTTGGCCACAAACATTCTCTGGCCATCTGCAATGTCGCCACCTCGGCGATGGTGCGCGAGACCAGTTTGTCTTACCTAACGCGAGCCGGTGTCGAGATTGGCGTAGCGTCAACCAAAGCATTTACAACCCAATTGACGGCGCTGTTTTTATTAACGCTGACGCTGGCAAAAATGCGTGGCCGCCTGAGCGCGGACGCTGAAGCCACGCATTTGAAAAACCTGCGTCATCTGCCAGTCGCGCTTGCCAGCGTACTCGCGCTTGAGCCGCAGATTATCGCGTGGGCCGACGCCTTTGCACAAAAAGAGCACGCACTTTTCCTCGGTCGTGGCCTGCACTATCCAATCGCACTCGAGGGCGCATTAAAGCTCAAAGAAATCTCTTATATTCATGCCGAGGCCTACCCGGCCGGCGAATTGAAGCATGGGCCGCTGGCGCTCGTCACCGAAGAAATGCCAGTCGTCACTGTCGCGCCAAACGACGCGCTGATTGAAAAACTCAAATCCAATATGCAAGAAGTCCGTGCCCGCGGTGGTCAGTTATATGTCTTCGCCGACGCCGATTCGCGGATCGCATCCAGCGATGGGGTACACGTCATCAAACTGCCCGAGCACTACGGCTTGCTCTCGCCCATCCTGCATGTCGTGTCCTTGCAGCTGCTTGCGTACCACACCGCGTTAGCACGCGGCACCGACGTAGACAAACCACGCAATCTGGCTAAGTCAGTGACGGTCGAGTAAGCCACCGCATCGTTCGCTCTCAAATTGAAGCGTATTCAGTATCAACGCGCCTTGCCCCAAGCCGCATCAGTACGCGCCAGTTAAACAGCGTTTGACCTTCACTGCGGCGCCCGCCCTCCAGTAACGCCCCAGCACGCATTCTTTCGATTCCATCTGCAAACTGGGCCGGAGGCTGTCTATCTACGCCATAACATTGCCAAAACACAACTATGTCTGATCAACAGTACGGCGAACTGTAGTTTTGTCGCATCGCAATGTGCTATTGGCGCACCATTTATGAATGAATTTGCATTGCGCCCATTCAAAATCGGGCAATGAATCACCCTGCGCGTTTATGTTTTCCCCTCAGAAACGATCTGATGAGACCGCTGACAATGCTTGCCTGACCTTCTTTAATTTCACCAATCCAGCACTTGGGAGAAGACCACGAACCATCGATTTAAACGCGCACTCTGGCTATTGCTTTCATTCACACTGATTAGTTGTAGTGGTGGCAAAACGAGCGGTAATTCGAGCAACACGTCAAATACGCTGCTCGACATTGCTACAAAAAATAATTTCATTCTATTTTCTCAGGCGGCATCCAAAGCTGGAATGAACGCAACATTGTCTGCAGTCGAGGCGAACTTAACGGCGTTTGTGCCAACCGATGCCGCGTTTGATCACCTTGCCCAACGCCTAAAGTGGGCTAATGGCAGCGCGATGATTACGGCGTTACCCAAAGAGACCTTGCGTAGTATTTTGGACTATCACTTACTTGCAGGACTTAAACAGTCTAGTGATTTAATCAGTGCAGGCAGCACACAAGAGACCTTTTTTAAGAAAAACACCGTCGCGCAAACTCTGAAGCTCAACTTCACTGATGGCATTCACATCACTGACGCCGCAACCACAATCTCGCATGTCATTACCCCCAACATCGTCGCAAGTAATGGCCTCATTCATAGCATCGATCGTGTGCTGATTCCTCCTGGCGTATTCAATCTCGTTCAGACCATCAGCATCATTCCAAATCTGACAAAACTAAGTACCCTGCTAGGCTCAGGGAAATTAGCCAATCCAGAATTGGAATTAACGGGTTCATCTCCGGCTCTACCGGGTATACAATTTTTGAGCCAACCGATACGGCTTTTGATGGTCTAAAACCAGACCTAACGGCTGTGCAATTAGACAAAATACTTAAATTACATATTTTGGCTGGCGGGCGGCGGGTTAGCCAGCTCCAACAGACAGCAATTGATCTATTAGTTTCTATTTCCGGAGAAACGATCTATCTCGTTGACGGTGAAAATGGTTTATATCTTTTTTCATTACAGGATCAAAATAATCAAATCAACTTTATTTCTATCGACATATTGGCAAGCAATGGCGTCATTCATTTGACGGATAAAGTACTAAGTCCTTTCCCCCCAATCGATTCAATCTATAAATAAATTGTAGTCGCACGAATCGATGCATGCACATCACCACCGCCGACAAATGAAACCGTACGGTCCATTTGTCGGCCTACATTTACTCTGCCTTCTTCAAACTAAACCCCACCCGCGGAAAATGCACATGGACCACACCGGCCCGTGAATCTGTGCGCGCCAACGTATAGCGCGTGCGGGTTGCCGCGAGCAGTTGCCCTGTCGTCGGCTCCAGGCCAAAACTCTCTGCCGTAATCACCACCTCGCTGCCCAGCGCAATCCCATGCTCATCCTGAAACGCCTCGTGCGCCAGCGCGGTCGGCGTCGATGAATGCGCAGCCTCAATCGCTGCCGCCGGGGTCATCGGGTTTGAGGTGCCGTGCCCTATCGCCGCCATCTTATCCATCCACGCCAGAACCTGCGGTGTCGCTTCCAAAATACCCGCCAAAACTGGCACCACATTGCGCGTAAACCACAGCGGGTGAAACACCGCATAGTCAGCGATACAGGGCGTCTCGCCCAACAAATACGGCTGTGATTCCAGCATATCGGCCAAGCGCCTCAGATAGCTTTTGTATGCCGCAGTTGCATCAGCGGGCGGCATGCGCGGAGCGTTATTACGCATTGCGGCGCGATCCTGTCCGAAATTTTTCAGCTGCTCCGGATCGGGAATCAGGGACAGTGCACCCTTAGGTTGAAAGTTGTACGCCATTGCCGTCGTAAACAAAGTCGTATCCGCCCATTGCGCCAGCACCCGCGCCATTCCCTTATTTGCTGCTGGATACAAAGCCGGCGTCGGCGCCGCATGCTCCAGCACATCGCAAATCAACGCCGTATCGCAGTAAATATCCGCGCCAATCTGCATCACCGGCGTGCGCCGGTATCCGCCGGTAAGTGCCACCAAATCCGGCTTAGGCATGATCATCGGAATAGTCACCGAGTGCCAACTCTGCTTTTTTGCGCCCAAAATTAAACGAATTTTTTCAGCAAAAGGTGAATTCGGGTAATGGTGCAGGATTAATTCCGTCATCTGGTCTCCGTGTCATTTTTATTGAGGAATACGTACAAAAAGCGATTGTAATCGCTGTCACAGATGAACGAAAAATTAACACTAGTTACGCATTTTTCAGGTTAAGTCCATCAACCATCTGAGAAAGCGTCGAATGCACTCCCTTAATGTGATCAGAAACAGCCTTTGGGCCGGCATCTTAATATCTTTAAACGGATGCGCCGATCAACCTACCTCACCGCCTCACTACGCCATCACATCAAGCCCGGCTATTGAGGCCCTCATGATAGAGACTCTCACCACGGGCGCGGTAGTCGTCGTTCGCTCACCCCAAGGAAATTGGACACAGGCGTTTGGCAAAAGGGAACGAGGTGGCGACATCGCCCTGCAGGCAGACGATCATTTCCGCGTCGGCAGCGTCACCAAAACCTGGACTGGCACGGTCATCCTGCAGCTCGTCGATGAGGGTCGATTCAAGCTAAGCGACCCGATCTCTGCCTACCTCACTGGCGTACCGAACGGCGACAACATCACCATCGAACACTTGTTGAGCATGCGCAGCGGTTTATTCAATTATTCAACAGACCAGGCCTTCAACCAAAGCCTCGACGACGACCCGACTCAAACTTTTTCCATTGACGCTCTTCTTCAAATCGCATTCAAGCACGACCCGTATTTCGCGCCGGGTACAAACTACCGGTATTCCAATACCAACACCCTGCTACTCGGGCAGCTTATCGAAAAAATCACCGCCATCAGCGTTGCTGAGGCCTTTCAACAAAGACTGTTTACGCCGCTCGGGCTGAGCAAAACCTTTTTTCCCCCATTGGACAACACCGCCCTCCCTGCGCCCTACGCCCGAGGCTATCAGTTTGGCACCAACGTCGAGACCATCGACACCAGCGTGCTATCGCCCGCCAAGCAGGATGCCGCCAGAGCCGGCACCCTGCAACCAAACGACACCACAGACTGGACAACGTCTTGGGGCTGGACGGCCGGCATGGGCATTGCGTCAGCCAGCGAGCTGGCAGAGTTTGCCAAAAAAATGGTCGAAGGCACCTACCTAAGCCCGAGCACGCAACAACAAAGACTGGACAGCTGCACCCCGACTTCAACCAATCCGGGCGCCGCCAGCTACTGCCTGGGGCTTGCGAAATTCGGCAGCTACTATGGCCATACCGGCGAAGTCCCAGGCTACAACACCTTCATGGGGCACGACCCCGACACCCACACCACCATCGTCGTATGGACCTCGCAATCAGCCGGGCCGGACGGTCGCGCGCCCGCCATCGAAATTGCCAAAATGATTATCGATCGTCTGCATAACTGAGGTTTCGTCGCCGATATTCACCAGCGGCAGCACAGTAAATCACGCAAAATTTCGCGCTATACTTCGGGGAAAGTGACGTTAACGTCAACGTCACACCGCCGCCCCTTGGCGGTCCAGAACATCCGGAGCCCTCATGACTGACCTCTCAGTGTCGCAAAACCTCAGCACCTACAAGCCCGCTAACAAAGTTCGTTTTGTCACCGCAGCATCGCTATTCGATGGCCATGACGCTTCGATCAATATCATGCGGCGCATTCTGATGGCGCAAGGCGCAGAAGTCATCCATCTCGGCCACAACCGCTCAGTTGACGAAATCGTCACTGCCGCACTGCAGGAAGACGCGCAAGGTATCGCGCTATCCAGCTATCAGGGCGGTCACGTCGAATACTTCAAATACATGATCGACCTGCTGCGTGAGCGCGGTGGTGCCCATATCAAAGTTTTTGGCGGCGGCGGCGGCGTCATCGTGCCGGCCGAAATCACCGACCTGCACAACTACGGCGTGTCACGCATTTTCAGTCCCGAAGACGGCCAACGCATGGGTCTTGTCGGCATGATTCAAACCATGATCAAAGCCTGCGATGTGGATTTATCCCTGCAGGCGCCGACCAGCATTGATGCGCTCACACAGGGCGATATCGTGGCTCGCCAGCGCCCACTCGCACAACTCATCACCGCGCTTGAAAACGACAAGGTCTCGGCAACACTAAAAAACGCTCTGCACCAGGCAGCGAACCAGAATAAAGTGCCGGCCCTGGGTATCACCGGCACCGGCGGCGCTGGCAAATCTTCCCTGACCGACGAAATCATCCGCCGCCTAAGACTTGATCAACACGACGAACTCAACATCGCCGTGATCTCGATCGACCCTTCCCGTCGCAAATCTGGTGGTGCGCTATTGGGTGACCGTATCCGCATGAACGCGATTGCGCCATGGCATAACGGCGGCCGCGTCTTCATGCGCTCACTGGCGACCCGTGAAGCCGGCTCCGAAATTTCGCAGGCACTGCCTGACGTGATCGCCGCGTGCCGCGTGGCTGGCTTTGATCTGATCATCGTCGAGACCTCCGGCATCGGACAAGGGGATGCGGCCATTGTGCCGCACGTCGATTGCAGCTTATATGTGATGACACCTGAATTTGGTGCCGCTTCCCAGCTCGAAAAAATCGACATGCTCGACTTTGCCGACTACGTCGCCATCAATAAATTTGATCGCAAAGGATCACAAGATGCGTTGCGTGACGTCGCCAAGCAATACCAGCGCAACCGTGAACTCTGGAGCGAAAGTCCGGAACAAATGCCCGTCTTCGGGACGCAAGCCTCGCGCTTCAATGACGACGGTGTCACCGCCCTGTACCACGGCCTGCTACCTAAGCTAGCCACCCTCGGTCTCAAGCTGCAACCGGGTCAACTTGCCGCAACCGGTGTGCGTTTTTCTTCTGGCCGTAATGCCATCGTGCCGCCAGCACGCAGCCGCTATCTGGCCGAGATTGCCGACACCGTGCGCGGCTACCACCGCTTCACCGCCAAGCATGTCACGTTGGCACGCGAGCGCCAGCAACTTACCGAAGCAAAGCGCATGCTGACCGCCGCTGGCAAAAGCGCCGACATCGACAGCGTGATCGCCGCACGCGACACCGCGCTCGACCCTGCAGCAAAAAAACTTATCGCCGACTGGCCCGCGCTGCAAGATGCTTATGCAGGTGACGATTATGTCGTCACGGTGCGCGACAAAGAAATACGCACACGCCTGACCTGGAAGACCTTATCAGGCACCACCATCCGCAAAGTCTCTCTGCCGCGCTACGCAGACCATGGTGATCAGCTGCGCTGGCTGATGCTGGAAAATGTGCCGGGCGCTTTCCCCTACACAGCAGGCGTATTTGCATTCAAGCGCGAGAACGAAGACCCAACCCGCATGTTCGCCGGTGAAGGCGATGCGTTTCGCACCAACCGCCGCTTCAAACTCGTCTCTGAAGGCATGCCGGCCAAACGGCTCTCAACAGCCTTTGATTCCGTCACCTTGTATGGTGCCGATCCCGCATTGCGTCCCGATATTTACGGCAAAGTCGGTAACTCCGGTGTCTCGATTGCCACGCTCGATGATATGAAAATCCTCTACGATGGCTTTGATTTGTGCGATCCGACGACGTCCGTCTCAATGACCATCAATGGCCCCGCGCCGACGATTTTGGCAATGTTCATGAACACGGCAATTGATCAGCAACTCAGCAAATTCAAGGCCGACAAAGGACGTGAGGCCAACGCCGACGAAGCCGCACAAGTGCGCGCCTGGGTGTTACAAAACGTGCGAGGCACCGTACAGGCTGACATCCTGAAAGAAGATCAAGGCCAAAACACCTGCATATTTTCTACCGAGTTTTCACTCAAGGTCATGGGCGATATTCAGCAATATTTTGTTGAGCATCAGGTACGCAATTTTTATTCCGTATCAATCTCGGGGTATCACATCGCCGAGGCCGGTGCCAACCCGATCTCGCAACTCGCGTTCACGCTATCCAATGGCTTTACTTTTGTCGAAGCCTACCTGGCTCGCGGCATGAATATTGACGACTTTGCGCCCAACCTGTCCTTCTTCTTCAGCAACGGTATGGATCCCGAATACACCGTGCTCGGCCGTGTGGCCCGTCGCCTGTGGGCCATCGCCATGCGTGAAAAATACGGCGCCAATGAGCGCGCACAAAAACTCAAATATCACATCCAAACATCGGGGCGCTCGCTGCATGCGCAAGAAGTCGATTTCAACGATATCCGCACCACGTTGCAAGCGCTGATTGCTATTTACGATAACTGTAATTCGCTCCATACCAATGCGTATGACGAAGCCATCACCACGCCAACTGACGAATCCGTGCGCCGGGCCCTAGCCATTCAACTCATCATCAACCGTGAATGGGGGCTGGCCAAAAATGAAAATCCCAATCAAGGCAGCTTCATCATCGAAGAACTCACTGATCTGGTCGAAGAGGCCGTGCTGCAAGAGTTTGAACGTATCGCCGAACGCGGCGGGGTACTTGGCGCAATGGAAACCGGGTACCAGCGCGGCAAAATCCAAGAAGAGTCAATGCTATATGAACACCAGAAACACGATGGCACCTTACCCATCATCGGCGTCAACACCTTCCGCAATCCCAAAGGCGGTACCGTGCAGGCCCAACTCGAACTGGCCCGTTCAACCGACGAAGAAAAACAATCGCAACTACAGCGGCTGGCAAATTTTCATCATCAACATCAAGCCCAAGCCGCCGCAACGCTGGCTGCTTTACAACGCGCAGTCATAGAAGACAACAATGTCTTTGCCATGCTGATGGATGCCGTGCGCGTTTGTTCGCTGGGACAAATTACCGATGCGTTGTTTGCAGTGGGTGGGCAGTATCGGCGCAATATGTAAATGGCATTTGGCGGCAGCGCAAGGCGCCGCCGGCCAACCTGCAACACTCGTTTCGACTGGATTTGTTTTTATGCTCACAGGCGTATTGTCGGCCGGGCTGGCATTTTTGATTTGGGGTGCCTTCCCGATTTATCTCAAGGCACTGCACACCATCCCGTCGCTGGAAATTCTGGCCAACCGCGTCTGCTGGTCAGTCGTTTTTTTAGTCGGCATTTTGCTGGTGCGTCGGCAATGGGGATGGTTATCCCAGATCACAAAGCGACCCACGGTCTTGCTCAGCTTTGCCGCCAGCGCGCTCATGCTCACCTCCAACTGGGTGGTCTACATCTGGGCCGTCAATGCCGGTCAGATCATTGATGCCACGCTTGGCTATTTCATCACACCGCTGGTGAATGTATTGTTTGGACTCATGCTGGGAGAGCGGTTGCGGCGCGGTCAATGGGTCTGCGTAGCACTCGCTGCCAGCGGCGTAGTCTGGCTCACCCTCAGTGCCGGCCAACTGCCCTGGATAGGCTTGACGCTGGCCGTATCATTCGGCCTCTATGGCCTGCTACGTAAAACCGCCTCGCTCGGGGCACTCGAAGGGCTGAGCGTCGAAACCCTGATCATGCTGCCACTGGCCTTGGGCTTTCTGTTCATCCCCGACAGCGGTGCGTCACACAGCTTTGGCGAAGGATCCTGGACCATCACAGCGCTGCTGATTGCGGCCGGACCGGTAACAGCTATCCCGCTCTTGCTGTTTGCCCATGGCGCACGTCGCATCCCGCTATCGGTCCTGGGCATCCTGCAATACATCGGACCTACCATCCAACTACTGCTCGGCATCTGGCTGTATCACGAACCCTTTAACGGCGACCGCTTGATTGGCTTTGCAATCATCTGGTCGGCGCTAGCCCTGTATTCCACTGAGGGCTTGTATCAAGCCTGGCTCAACAGAGCGCGCTGATACTTACTCCAATTTGATCGCACAACGCACAACGCACACCGATAGGCGTCAGCGTGCGACGCGGCCTGTTCTGTACCCAAGCGAGATGATCGGTTATCCTGTGCCGGTCTTGTGGCATTTCGCCGCACTTTCCTATTTTTTAATCACGACATTCAATGGCTAATTACGTCTACACCATGAACCGCGTGGGCAAGATCGTCCCGCCCAAGCGCCAGATCCTCAAAGATATTTCGCTCTCTTTTTTCCCCGGCGCCAAAATCGGCGTACTTGGCTTAAACGGCTCTGGCAAGTCAACACTGCTAAAAATCATGGCCGGTATCGATAAAGATATCGAAGGCGAAGCCATCCCCATGCCCAATCTAAAGATTGGTTATCTGCCCCAAGAGCCACAGCTCGATCCTGCGCTGACAGTCCGGCAAGAAGTCGAAAGCGGTTTAGGCGAAGCCTTCGAAGCGCGCGCCAAGCTCGATGCCGTTTATGCCGCTTATGCAGAAGAAGATGCCGACTTCGATGCATTAGCAACCGAGCAGGCAAGGCTCGAAGCCATCATCTCGGCGAGCGATGGCGGCAATCTCGATTTGCAACTCGAAGTCGCGGCCGACGCACTGCGGCTGCCCCCTTGGGACGCCAGCATCGCCGTTCTGTCGGGCGGTGAAAAACGTCGCGTGGCCTTGTGCAAACTGCTGCTCTCCAAACCCGACATGCTGCTGCTCGACGAGCCCACCAACCATCTTGACGCTGAATCGGTTGATTGGCTTGAACAATTCCTGCAGCGTTTCCCCGGCACCGTCGTTGGCATCACCCATGATCGCTACTTCCTCGACAACGCCGCCGAATGGATACTTGAGCTTGATCGTGGACATGGCATTCCCTGGAAAGGTAATTACAGTTCGTGGCTCGACCAAAAACAAGATCGCCTCAAGCAGGAAGAATCTACCGAATCCGCGCGCCAGAAAGCGCTGCAAAAAGAATTGGAATGGGTGCGCCAAAACCCGAAAGGCCGGCAAGCCAAAAGCAAAGCCCGTATCGCCCGTTTCAATGAAATGTCCGAACACGAATACCAGAAGCGCAACGAGACCCAGGAAATTTTCATTCCTGTTGCCGAGCGCCTTGGTAACGAAGTCATCGAATTCAAAAACGTCAGCAAAAGCTACGGCGACCGGCTCTTGATCGATGACCTGTCCTTCCGTATTCCACCGGGCGCCATCGTTGGCATCATCGGCCCCAACGGCGCAGGCAAGTCGACGCTGTTTCGTATGCTTTCCGGCAAAGAGCAGCCCGACAGCGGCGAAATCGTGGTCGGCTCAACCGTCAGGTTGTCCCTTGTTGACCAATCGCGCGACGTGCTTAACGATAAAAAAACCGTCTTTGATGACGTCTCCGAAGGTGCGGATATTCTCACTGTCGGACGCTTCGAAATGTCCTCGCGTGCCTACCTGGGCCGTTTCAATTTTAAAGGTGGCGATCAGCAAAAGCTGGTGGGCAATTTATCCGGAGGCGAGCGTGGCCGGCTGCACATGGCCAAGACCCTGCTCATGGGCGGCAACGTGCTGCTGCTTGATGAACCCTCCAACGACCTTGATATCGAGACCTTGCGCGCCCTAGAAGATGCGTTACTCGAATTTGCTGGCAGCGTGCTCGTTATTTCCCATGATCGCTGGTTCCTTGATCGCATCGCCACGCACATCTTGGCTTTTGAAGGTAACTCCCACGTCAATTTTTTCGACGGCAATTATCAAGAATACGAAGCAGACAAAAAGAAACGTCTTGGCGAAGAAGGTGCCAAGCCAAAGCGGCTGCGCTACAAATCCCTGACAGTAAAATAAGGGTGCGGGTTAGCAGCGTCAGGCATCGTGCAGACCACTGCCTGCACGATGCAGGAAACCTATTGCTGATAGGGCCACTCTCATTGACAGGCTAGCCGTGAGAGGTACGCATGCGCTCACGCACGAGCACAGCAGCGGCAGTTCAGTCAACACAGCGGGCAGGCATGGATTCTTTTTTTATCGCAGCGCTTGATATTGGCGGCAGCAAAATGGCCGCAACCATTGCGAACGCCGCAGGCCCCTTGGTGCGTGTCGTCGAGCCAACCATCAAAACCGGCAACGCAGACGCGATTGGTGAGCAAGCCTTAGCCTTGCTCGACGCTGCCCGCAAAAAAGCGGGCGCTACCGCCATCACCCACTTGGGCGTCAGCTCTTGCGGGCCCTTTGCTTTTCAAGAGCAACAGCTAGGGCTAGTTGCACCCAATCTCTGTGGCGGACTCACCCGCAGTGACGATTTGCCAAACGACTGGACCTTCATCCCGCTTGAGGCGCCATTACGTGCGCAATTTTCCACTGTCGTTATCGAAAACGATTGCATCGCTGCGCTAACGGCTGAGCGCTGCTTCGGCGCAGCGCAGCACGAGCCCAACTGCATCTACGTTACCTGGAGTACCGGCATCGGTTTTGGCTTATGTGTCGATGGACATATCCTGCGCGGCAAACACGGCAATGCCGGCCATGCGGGCCATATGCTTCTCTCCGAGACATCTTCCGCACTCTGCGGCTGCGGCAATCAAGGAGACCTCGAAGGTTTAGTATCCGGCCGCAATCTAGGCAATCGGTTTGGCCGCACCGCGAGCGACTTATTTGCGGCAGCAGATGCAGGCGAAGCCGCGGCACTATCTACTGTGCAAGAGGCAGCACGCTGGTTTGGTCGGGGTTTATACAATCTCGCTGCAACACTCGACACTCGCTGTATTCTGGTCGGCGGTAGCGTGTGGCAACATCATGCCGACTTGCTCAACCCATTGGTGCAAGCAGAAATCAGTTCGCGCTTTGCGGCACTGACAGCCGGTGTGACCGTGCGCGGCGCAGCCCTCAATGCACTCGTGACCGACATCGGCGCGTTAGCGCTGGTTATGCCTGAGGCTTGGAAAGAAACGTGGCGATCTGGAACGCCTTGGGTGCGTTTACAAAATAATTCTGTCTAAATAATTTTTCCCGCTTGCGCAATGTAGCAGCGAAAATTCAGCCTTGCCATACCTCCGTGGTTTTGCTTGACGCCTTTTCAAGGGCGGACACATTTCCCTTGATCATGCAGTCGAAACGATAAAAATTCCTCAAAAGTGTCAGCCCAATTAATTGAAAAAGGGCCGATTTCTCGGCCCCGTCAAATTGAAAACGCTAAACAGAAAAAGCTTAAGCGTTATTACTTCGACTTTTCGCTGCCCGCTTTTACTTCCGCATGTTTTGACTTTGCTGCATGTCCGTGTTTCGCTGGCTTTTGCACCGAAGCTGGGGGAGCCGTTTCAGTCGGTTTGACGGTTTCAGCAAAGGCACCGGACGAGGCGAAAATTAAGGCGGTAATGAAAGCAAAATTTTTCATGTGAATTCCTTCTAATTATCAGATTAAGTGATCGGGTTTTTAAACGCTTTATAAGGCGCAACTGAATCTTAATTTCGAAAGATCGACGTTACCCAAAGCCGTTACATATTGAAACTAATCTTCACACTTTGACACATCCGGTCGCAGCCTTGTCGGTTGACAAATAGCGGTGCGGATCAGTGTTGCGGCCACATGGTTTTGCAAGACTTGTCCGCCAAAAATAAGTAACAGTTACAATCGCAAAATAAAAACAACCTCATGAGGTTCGCGCTTGTCATCCGCACCACTTTTTCCTACCCCGCTCTGCGTTTCTGGCCTGGTCAAGTCCTTTGGTGCCAGACGCGCGGTTGACGCCGTCAGTTTCGATGTTCATGGCGGCGAATTCGTCGCACTCCTCGGGCCAAACGGGGCCGGCAAATCAACGTTATTTCAAATGCTTTCCGGCTTATTCACTGCCGACGCAGGTCAAGCCACCATCGCCGGTATCGACATCAGCGTCAATCCCATCGCAGCACTTGCCTATCTTGGCATCGTATTTCAACAACCTGCATTGGATCTTGATTTATCGGTGCGCGCCAATATGCAATTTCAAACCGACCTGCATGGCATTCCGCGGCTTGAAGCACGCAGCCGCATCGCGCATTGGCTGGATCGCTTTGGGCTGACTGAACGCGCCAACGATGCGTGTCGCGCGCTCTCAGGCGGCACACGGCGCAAGGTTGAACTAGCCCGCGCGCTGCTGTCCGAGCCCCACATGCTGCTCATGGACGAAGCCACCGTCGGCATCGACCCCGCCTCACGCGCATCAATCCTTTCGGATGTCAAAGCGCTATGCCGCGAACATGGCATGGGCGTGCTCTGGGCGACGCACCTGGTGGATGAAGCCGAAGCCGCCGACCGAATCGTCGTGATGGCCGCCGGCGCGGTACGCTTCGATGGCACCGCTGAAGCCCTCATGAAACTCAATCATCACACCAACCTGACCACAGCGTTTTTGCATTTGACGCGCGCGCCGGAGAAGACAGCATGAATCTGACCCACGCACGCTTGGCGTTAGCGGCCATCGCCGGCCGCGAAGTCCATAAATTTCTGCGCCAACCAGGCCGGCTTGCGTCGTCTCTGGTCAGGCCGCTGCTCTGGATGGTGGTGTTCGCCGCAGGATTTCGGCAAGTGCCCGATCTGGGCAACGTGATTCCCTTTGATCCCAACCTGGATTACCGACTCTATATGGCACCGGGCTTAGCGCTGATGGTGTGCCTCTTTAACGGCATGCAGTCTTCTCTGGCGATGGTCTATGACCGCGAGATGGGGGTGATGCGGCTGCTGCTGACCGCACCCCTACCACGCGGCTATCTGCTGGCCTGCAAACTCGCAGGCGGCGCATTTCTGTCCGTCTTGCAGGCCGTCGCATTTTTGATCGTTGCCGTCTGGTGGCAGATCGGTCTCTCACCGCTGCAGGTCATCATCGGATTACCGGTACTGATTTTAGGTGCGTTGATGCTGTCGGCCTTCGGCCTAGTCTTGTCGGTCTATATCAAACAACTAGAAAATTTCGCAGGCACGATGAATTTCGTCATCTTCCCCATGTTTTTTTTATCGTCGGCGCTGTATCCGATCGCGCGCATGAAGGACGGCGGCGCTGAGTGGATTTATCGACTCGCTGCGATCAACCCTTTTACCCACGCCATCGAGGCTCTGCGCGCAGCGTTTTACGGGCAGCTCGCATCGCTTTCTCTGGCCGTGGTGGCGCTGGCAACAGTGGTGTTTTATCTGATTGCAGCAGCTGGCTACGATCCGCAACGCGGCCTAGTCAAGTCCGCACGGCCGGGCTGACGTCACCGTTCATTTGCGCCCACGTGGATCTTCCTGCAGTGCCTCACCTTCTTCGGGCGGGCACTGCATAAAGCGCAACAAAAATCCTTCGCGCCAGTCCACACCTTCAGAGCCCAGATAGTTATTCTGTACTTTATAGGCCGCATGCTCGCTATCGAGCACCTTGCGGCAGCTTGAAAAATACGCGTCGCCATATTGCTTAAACTGCAGCACATGGGTGAGCTCGTGAACCAGAAAAGAATTGTCCATCGGCGTCGCCAAATCCAGGGTATCGCGCAGGTAGATACGATAAGTTTCGGTATCAAACAAGGCTGCAACACTGCCGCATTTTTCGGGCGACTCCGGGCACATTTTTTTTGAAAGCTCCGCTGCCGTCACCCGCTCCACCGGCGGCAAATCTGCCACGTCGATCGCGGGCAGCCCAGAAAACTGTACGGTTGCGGCGAGCAAGCGTGCGATCAGTTCGGCACTTATCGTCATGATTGACCCTTAGTATTTAGACCAGACAATCATGATGCAAGAACAAATCATGCCAAGCCCACAGCGCCTGCCCCCGGTGATTGCTCCAGTCTTGAGGTGTTAAATTTTGTGACAGGTGCGTGTTTTTGTAGCAGCAGGGCCGCATCATTGGGGCCGTTTTTCCCCATTCGCTAGGATTTCTCACGCAACGATCATTGGCACGGCCTTTGCGTTTAACAAAGCGCTGCTTCAGATCTTGGGTGCCTTATGCCAGGGGCGATGCATGCAAAACCTATAGCCAAATTGGCACCATCAAGGGGAGAAAATACATGAAGAGGAATTTACTTGCGTCCATGATCGGCTTCGCGCTGCTCACGGGCTCGACAGCCTTCGCAGCTGGCGTGACCGACGCAATGATCGAAGCAGATGCCAAGACCGGCAAAGACGTTCTGTCCTGGGGTATGGGACAACAGGGCCAGCGCTATTCGCCACTGACCCAGATCAACACCAACACCGTTTCCAAGCTGGTACCAGCCTGGTCGTTCTCCTTTGGCGGCGAAAAGCAACGCGGCCAGGAATCCCAGCCGCTGGTCCATGACGGCAAAATGTTCGTTACCGCTTCGTACTCGCGTATCTACGCAGTCGACACCAAGACCGGCAAAAAGCTGTGGAAATACGAGCACCGTCTGCCAGAAGGCATCATGCCTTGCTGCGACGTGATCAACCGCGGCGCTGCCCTGTATGACAACCTCGTCATTTTCGCGACCCTTGATGCCCAGCTCGTGGCACTCGACCAAAACACCGGTAACGTGGTCTGGAAAGAAAAGATTGATGAATACGCAGCTGGCTACTCCGCATCAGCGGCACCACTGATCGCCAAGGGCCTGATGCTGACCGGCGTCTCCGGCGGCGAGTTTGGCGTAATCGGTCGTGTGGAAGCACGCGATCCAAAGACCGGCAAGATGGTCTGGGTTCGTCCTGTGGTCGAAGGCCACATGGGCAAGAAATTTGATGCAGCCGGCAACGCCACTGACAACGGCATCTCAGGCACCACCAACAAATCGTGGCCTGGCGACCTGTGGAAATCGGGCGGCGCCACCCCTTGGTTGGGCGGCAGCTATGACCCAACAACGGGCCTGGCTTACTTCGGCACCGGCAACCCAGCACCATGGAACAGCCATCTGCGCCCTGGCGACAACCTGTTCTCGACCTCGACTGTTGCAATCGATGTGGCTACCGGCCAGATCAAGTGGCACTATCAAAAGACCCCGAACGACGGCTGGGATTACGACGGTGTGAATGAATTCATCACCTTCGACATGAACGGCAAGCGTATGGGTGCAACTGCTGACCGTAACGGCTTTTTCTACGTCAACGATGCAAAGACCGGCAAACTGGAAAACGCTTTCCCGTTCGTCAACAAGATCACCTGGGCAACCGGCATCGATCTGAAGACTGGCCGTCCAAACTACGTGCCTGAAAACCGTCCTGGCGACCCAACCAAAGGTCCAGATGGCAAGAAAGGCGCATCCGTTTTCTCCGCACCGTCTTTCCTCGGTGGCAAAAACCAGATGCCAATGGCGTACAGCCCGAAAACCGGTCTGTTCTATGTGCCAGCAAATGAGTGGGGCATGGAAATCTGGAATGAGCCAGTCAGCTACAAAAAAGGTGCGGCTTATCTCGGCGCTGGTTTCACCATCAAGCCATTGAACGATGACTACATCGGTGCAATGCGCGCGATTGATCCAAAGACCGGCAAGATCGTTTGGGAAGTCAAAAACAGCGCGCCTCTGTGGGGCGGTGTAATGACGACCGCTGGCGACCTAGTGTTCTACGGCACACCTGAAGGTTACCTGAAGGCAGTCGATGCCAAGACCGGTAAAGAAATGTGGAAATTCCAGACCGGCTCTGGTGTGGTTGCTCCTCCGATCAGCTGGGAAGAAGGCGGCGAGCAGTTCGTAGCCGTGGTTTCCGGTTGGGGCGGTGCAGTTCCGCTGTGGGGTGGCGAAGTCGCCAAGAAAGTTAACTTCCTTGAGCAGGGCGGATCCGTCTGGGTCTTCAAACTGGCTAAGTAATAAGTTACTCCCGCCTGCATAGGGATACTGAATTTAGAAGGTCTTCCCTTGCAGACTTTGGCCGACGGTGCAAACCGTCGGCTTTTTTATTTGTGCAGCCGATTTCGTCACTCGCAAAAACGGCGACGCATCGACGCTTAATGCGGATCGGTGATGACCTTGTTTGCAAACACAAGACCCATTTCATTGAGAAGCTCTCGCGTCTGTTCCCGAGTGTGATTGGCATCCCCTGCCTTCTGGTGGGCCATGATCGTGGCCTGCTCGACGAGAGCGATGAGTTCGAGCGGTAACGCAGCGCTCGCCTTGGGAGGTTTGGCTTCCACTTCCCCCATCAGCACTGCGATGTTTTTATTGCTCTCGAGCGAACCGGCAATCTTGGCACGGGCAGCTTCGGCACCGTCCGCGAGATCAAGGTGCAGCTCCTTAAGGATTGGGTTATTTCGCAGTGCCTCGGCTAGCAATTCTGCCCCGATCTGGCCGATCGGATTGCTGCGAAGATCGAGCACTTCCAGCGTCCGGTTTTCTTTAATGAGCTTCGCGATGTGCACCGCAGCGTCATCATCGATTGGGTTTTCGGACAGCTCCAGGATTCGGACGCGCTGCAATTCGGGCGTTTCCGTGAATAACTCCGGCAGGAATTTGACCAGTTCTACTGTGAGCTTATTAACGCATGACAGTATTACGCCATCGGCTGACAGGCCCGACTTCAGCATCCAATAGACGGCTTGCTTGTCATCTTTTTTGACGCCACGGCCATTTAAGTACAGCCATCCCAGATTCGACTTGGCGACTGCATGACCTTGCTCGGCCGCCTTTTGAAACCAGTGAAATACACTCTCATCATTTTGGGCAACGCCGCGGCCATGGAAGTACAGCCATCCCAGATTCGACTGGGCGCCAGCATGGCCTTGCTCGGCCGCCTGTTGGAACCAGTAGAACGCCTTCCCACCATCCTGCTTGCAGCCGCGGCCATTTAAGTACAGCGATCCCAGATTCGTCTGGGCGCCAGCATGGCCTTGCTCGGCCGCCTTTTGAAGCCACTTGAAAGCGCTCTCATCATTTTGTGGAACGCCGCGGCCATTTAAGTACAGCGATCCCAGATTCGTTTGGGCGCCAGCATGACCTTGCTCGGCCGCCTGTTGGAACCAGTAGAACGCCTTCCCACCATCCTGCTTGCAGCCGCGGCCCTCAAAGTACAGCTCACCCAGTCCCGCCTGGGCACCAGCATGACCTTGCTCGGCCGCCTGTTGAGTCCAGTAGAACGCCTTCCCTTCATCCTGCTTGACGCCAAGTCCACGAAAGTACAGCACACCCAGTCCCAGCTGGGCACCCGCATGACCTTGCTCGGCGGCCTGCTGAGCCCAGTTAAACGCCTCTGCATCACTCTGCTCGACGCCGAGTCCGTAAAAATACAAGACACCCAGAAACCGCTGCGCGCCGGCATGGCCTTGCGCTGCGGCCTTGTGCACCCAATGGTCGGCTTGCCTGTCACTTGGCTCAACGCCTTGGTTATCGTTATAAAGATCAACCATATATTTTTGCGTTGCGGGGTCTTTCCTGCTAAGGCGCGCCATATTGGTTTTGAACGCCTTACTATCCAACACATCGAGTCGGTGATCCCGTACTTCGATGCCGGCTGCAGCACGCGCCGTGAGGGTCGGTGGTGTATGCAGCCCGACAGGGCCGGATGGAACTGGCGCTCCTGCTGTGAGGGTGTCTGCGCCGACAGGACTGACGGAGCTCAATTGCGGAGGCGACACTGGGGTCTGGCTTGATGCGGCCGATGCGGAAGAGGATGACTGGTCAGACGAGACTGCATGCGGCAAATCGAATGAAGAGCTGGAAAGAGTACGTTTCATTATTTTCTCGATGAATAAGTTGGGATGCCCGCCAAGTTCACGGTGTGTCTGTTTGGTCGGGAGCTGAATCGCTTGGCGATAGCATGCGCACTGCATCAACAGGCGCGCATGTCTTTGGCTAAGCGAGTAGGCAACGGACTGGCCAGGTGAGTTCGGGCCAGTGGTAACACACGCAAAAACGGCGACGCATCAACGTTAATGCGGATCTGTGATGACCTTGTTTGCAAACACAAGACCCATTTCATTGAGAAGCTCTCGCGTCTGTTCCCGAGTGTGATTGGCATCCCCAGCCTTCTGGTGGGCCACGATCGTGGCCTGCTCGACGAGGGCGATGAGTTCGAGCGGTAACGCAGCGCTCACCTTGGGAGGTTTGGCTTCCACTTCCCCCATCAGCACTGCGATGTTTTTATTGCTGTCGAGCGAACCGGCAATGTCGGCCCGGGCGAGTTCGGTAGTGTCCGAAAGGTCAAGATGCAGCTCTTTGAGGGTTGGGTTTTTTCGCAGTGCCTCGGCTAGCAATTCTGCCCCGATCTGGCCGATCGGATTGCTGCGAAGATCGAGCACTTCCAGTGTCCGGTTTTCTATAATCAGCTGCGCGAGCTGCGCCGCTGCGTCATCATCGATTGCGTTCTCTGACAGATCCAGTGTTCGAACGCGGTGCCATTCGGGCATGTCCGTAAACAACTGCGGTAGAAATTTGACCAGTTCTACGGGGAGATTATTAGCGCATGACAGCGTGAGGCCATCGGCTGATAGGCCCGCGTTCATCTTCCAGTAAGCGGCTTGCCTGTCATTTTTTTCAACGCCGCGGCCATTTAAGTACAGCGATCCCAGATTCGTCTGGGCACCAGCATGACCTTGCTCGGCCGCCTGTTGGTACCAGTAGAACGTCTTCCCATCATCCTTCTTGCAGCCGCGACCAAGTAAGTACAACCCGCCCAGTCCCGCCTGGGCAAAGGCAAGACCTTGCTCGGCCGCCTGTTGGAACCAGTAGAACGCCTTCCCACCATCCTGCTTGCAGCCGCGGCCCTCAAAGTACAGCTCACCCAGTCCCGCCTGGGCAACAGCATGACCTTGCTCGGCCGCCTGTTGAATCCAGTAGAACGCCTTCCCTTCATCCTGCTTGACGCCAAGTCCGCGAAAGTACAGCCCACCCAGTCCCAGCTGGGCACCAGCATGACCTTGCTCGGCCGCCTGTTGAGTCCAGTAGAACGCCTTCCCATCATCCTGCTTGACGCCGAGTCCGTAAAAGTACAAAGCAGCCAAAAGCCGCTGTGCGCCAGCATGGCCTTGTGCCGCGGCCTTGTGCACCCAATTGTCGGCCGGCCTGTCACTTTGCTGAACGTCCTCGTTACCGTTATACAAATCAACTATGTATTTCTGCGCAACAGGGTCTGCGCTATCAACGCGCGCCATATTGCTTTTGAACGCCTCACTCTCGAACAGTGCAAGTCGGGAATCAGGCGACTCGTTGCTGGCCGCAGCGCGGACAGCTATAACCGGCAAACTATGCGACTCGACAGCACCGATCGGCGCTGTGCTCCCTACCCCCAGAAGGGGATGGTCCGCAGGCTCGACGGTATTTACTTGCGGAAGCGGCACCGCACTGCGAGGTGGTGTGGCGGCGGTGTCAACCACTGTTGCATCGGTATCAGACGATACGGTCGCCGTCTTGGCGATTGAATCGGATGAAAGAGTACGTTTCATTATTTCCTCAATGTGTCAGGTGGGTTTCGGCCTAAGTTATGGCAGCTTGACTCTCGCTTACCAGTCACTGCCGGGCTCGGGCATAACGCGTGGCATCAACAGAATGTCCGCCGACGGCTTACCAAGGGATTAGTCTGCTGCTTTATATACAAGCTATCCGTCGGTAGACATTCAACTACCCGTCGGCGCCAAGCGAGGTAGGTAACGCACTTGCCGAAGAAGTTCTAGCAAGTGGATAGAGAAAAATTTTGACAATAGGTCGTGACGGCCTGGTAGCGCTGTGATGTCGGAGACCGTTTTAATTGTTGCGTTCGACGCATAGCGATGCTGAACTGACGCCCGCATCACTTGCAGACTTTGGCCGACGGTGCAAATAGTCGGCTTTTCTATTTGGCGATCGAACGGTGGCGGTAAAGTCTCTATGGAAAAATGGGGGGGTCTATGCGTTTCTCTACATGTTCTTCGCAGGCTTCACTGCGGCGATCGCCAAGCTTGAGCTCGTCGGAATTTCCAGCGATCTGGACGTGACGATCCGGACCTTATTTATCAGTGTTTTTGTCGTGCTATTTGCGCTCTGTGCGGTGCCGGCTGAAGAACTCGGCACCGTCGACCGACACAATATTTTTTGGCTGGGCTGCTCGGCATTACAAAATGCTTAAATCAGGTGACGTCGCGACTGTCTCCCTAATCGATAAAGGTAGTGTGATCATTGCCATGTTACTGGCGGCGCACATGCGTGAACGTGCCAAGGCCGAGGACGAAGGTCAGTATATTATTTTGGGCTTGTGTATTATTGGCGCCGTCATGAGCCTGGGCGCCATCGTTGCTGAGCTGGCCGTCGCCAGAAAAGTTGAGGGGGTGCTGCGTTACAGGCATATCGGGCTGACGATTCTGACTATCCTGTCGTCGTGGTCCTTTACGCAATTAATCTTCGCTCTGCATTACGCCCACGACTACTACGCTTCGCTAGATAGGGGCCATGATGGCGGACTGCTTTTCCCCGGAAAGGATCTGCCGGACCACAGCGATTTTCTTTATTTCGCCTGCGTCATTGGCACGTCCAGCCAGACCGCCGATATCAGCCTGACCAGCCGCAAGATGCGGCGTACCGGACTCGCCCACTGTGTGCTGGCATTTTTTTTCAACACCACGTTACTGGCGTTGTCTGTGAATCTCGCTGCCGGATTATTTTGATCAGGTCGCGTTCTCAGCGAAGATCAAACTCCATCAACTCCATCGTGATCTTCCCTGCGGCGAAAAAATTCGACGACAATTCTTCGGTGCGCTCCACCTTGACTAGTCCGACTCCCTTGCAGTACCACTCGACATTGACAATCGGGACGTCCTTGAATCCCTGCACCGCATCAAGGTACAAGGGCAAGGTGCCGTTGCCGACAATGCGCGCACAATGTTTGAAGACGCCCGCTGATACCGTCACTTCTTCATCCACTGCCTCCACTACATTCGTCATCAGCACCTTCGGCATTTTTAGCATGCCCTGACCGAGGTCAGTTTTTGCGGCAATCACAAACGGCTCCGACGGCACCATCCAGGATGCACCAACGGTGAGAGGTAATTTCAACACCGTGCGCGGATTAGGATCGAGCGTCGCCTGTTCTTCAATATCGGTCCGCTTGGCCACCCGTGAAATACCGACCTTGTCGTGCCGCAGCCAATATTCCACTCCCACGCCACCTGGGGTTTCTGAACGGCGCACGATCACCTGGCCGGTATCGTCTTGATCAATGGTGCGAGAGACACTGCTGATCTGCCTATCGTGACTGACGGTGCCATCGATGTCGGACGTCACTTCATACGTCCAGCTCGAACCAATGGTCAGCGGAAAATAAGAATCGCCTTTGGGCTGCGGTGAACAGCCAGCGGCCAACAGCGCCGCAGCAATAAGGGAAAGACGCATCATGATCATTTCTCCGGCAGGCGGGTGGCCGGTGCATCACTGACTCGGAGCTTGATCTTGTTGTCAGGATTAATCTTGAACCACGCGTTACCAGTACCACCACCGGAGCGCTCAACAGAGCCGACCTGACGCACGCCATTGCGGCTCTTGCGTTGTGATTCGGAGAGCTGGGAGTGCGTGTCTTTCAGATACGGCAAACGATACGCGCGCGGTGCGCCGCCGGGGCGATTGCCATCCAGCGCAGTCACCCATACATAGATCGCGCCTTCCACACCGCGCTCTTTGTTAGGCTCTTCGATCACGACACCATTGATCAAAAATTTCTCCGGCAGCATGCGCGGCGTTGGCCAGCCAAGCATGTCTTCAAAGGTCGCGTTAGCCACAAAATAGCTGACCGTCACCACCAACACCATCAGCACCTTGATCCAGCGCTTCCAGCCGGTCGCCAGGCACAGTATCAACAATAATGCAGCAATGGCCACATAAAGAAACGTCAAGAAAAGCGAGATATTGGTCATGATTGCGGAGCAAGTTGTTTAGGAAGGGTGTTGATATTGCTGACGATACCTTCGGAATCGACGGTGAAGCGAACTGCTGTTTTCTCGTCGCCTTTACGCTCGAGCTTGATGGTGCCGTAATAAGAAATCTCGGCCTTCGGATTGACCTTAACGACTGACACATTGGCCTCAACCGGCTCTTCGTTTTTGGAATCGTAGTACTGCACGTTGACGGTGTATTCGCCCGGCGCAAAACCGCGGATGGTGACGACTTCCTGATTAAGCGGATTGATGACCTCACGACCATTGACCCGAATGCTGTCGCCGGCAATGCCGCGATCATCGCGATCCAGATGCATCAAGCCGGCTTCGCGTTGGCGAAACCAGGTCATGCCGCCGTTGGGGTCCTGTACATAGGTGTCGAGATCATTCGGGTTCATGTCAGGCCACGAGACCGTAATGATGAACTCGGCCTTAGCCGGAATGTCACCCTCTTTTTTTGCCTTGGGATTCATCGCCAGCAACGCGATGATGAAACAAAAAACAAAGGCAATGAGAATATTGAATAGCATGTCGTAGAAGGGGTCGACCTCCCCTTCGCGACGCTTCTTGCGCAAACTCACGCCGGTTCCTGATCGTCTGTTGGTACCGCCACCAACGTCAGCGCAACGGGTGCGACGGGTGCAACCGCCATCACCGCTGCGCCGTGCTCGGGACGCGTAAGCGCAACCAGACCGGTCTCGGCAAATTCAAGTGCATCAACCAAAATACCGTCGCTGCATCGATCCATTTTCACTAGCTGAATACCAAGCAGCATGTTGGCCACCAACCCAACTGCCGTGGTCAGTAACGCAATGCCGAGGCCACCGGTAAGGGTCTTGAGCAGCGTCTGCGATTGCGACGCATCAAAATTTTGAATCTGCGAGATTTCGATCGCAAGAATGGAAAAGCCGATCACTTTCCCCAGTAGGCCAAGCTTGATCTGTATACCGTTGACCCACCACGCCGACTCGCTTGGTCCATGCAGGCGTTCCGCCAGCACTTCGGTAAGCTGCCCATTATCGTGATCATGATGCCGACTCTTGGACACCAGGGCCGACAAGTAATCTTGCACGCAACCGGCTGGGCCGGAGGGCGCAGCAGCAGGCGCAAACTGTGGCCGGACCGCAGCGATCCACGCATCAAGCGCACGGCGTTCCTGAGACAAGGTCCACGCCCGCATGCCCACCCAGACTGTCGCAAACAGAAACACCGCAATGATCATCAGCGTGATGCCGGTCGGATCAGCAGCAACCAAAATACCCCAGATATTGGCGCGCCAGAGCAGGTAGGCCGCGAACACCATTAGCCCACTAAAACTCAACCACTGTAAAAAAAACAGATCTGCAGGGGAGCGATCAGGTTGCGTGGCACGAAATTGGAAAACCTGCGTAAGCGGAAACAGCCTGCGTGCCACGACGTTCATATTACGGTACCTTGTTTCGTTCTTCTTTTATTGGAATCGACGCATAGCGCATGGAATTAGCATCCGTGCGGAACAGCAGCGGCTTTTCTTCCGCCGTAACCGGCTTGGTCTGCGCCTGCATCACAATCTGCTTGACGTCGCTGTGATGCGGCGACTTGCTACAAACCGGATCGGCATTTTCAGCAGCGCCTGTCAGCGCATAAGCCTGACAACGACAGCCACCGAAATCCTTGTCTTTTTCAGAACAACTGCGACAAGGCTCCTTCATCCACGCATCGCCCCGATAGCGGTTAAATGCATCGCTTTTATACCAGATATTTTGTAAAGTTTCCTCAGTGACATTCGGAAATTGCAATCCCGGCAGACTTTTCGCGGCATGACACGGCAAGGCAGCACCATCGGCGGCAACCGCAAGGAACACCGAGCCCCAACCATTCATGCAGGCCTTTGGACGCTCTTCAAAATAATCCGGCACCACAAACAGGATGCGCACTTTGTTACCGAGCTTGGCGCGGTATTCGTTGACCACTGCTTCAGCGCGTTCGAGTTGGTCGCGCGTTGGAATCAACTGATCTCGGTTGACCATGCCCCAGCCGTAATACTGCGTGTTGGCCAGCTCCAGATATTCGACACCCATTTCCACGGCCATCTCGATAATGCGCCCAACATGGTCGAGGTTATAACGATGCAGCACCACATTTAGCACCATCGGGTAGTCATATTGCTTGATCAGCTTGGCCACGCGCGACTTCAACTCAAAGGTCTTGGTACTGGAAAGAAAATCATTCATCTCCTTGGTGGAGTCCTGAAACGATAGCTGTATATGGTCGAGCCCGAGCTCCTTCATCCGTGCAATACGGGTCTCGGTCAAACCGATACCCGAGGTGATGAGGTTGGTATAAAAACCAAGCCGGTGTCCTTCACCAATAAGCTCTTCAAGATCATCGCGGACCAACGGCTCGCCACCGGAAAATCCCAATTGCGCCGCGCCCAGTTTGCGCGCTTGCTGCAGCACATCGATCCATTGCGCAGTACTCAGCTCATTACGGTTTTCGGCGTAATTCAGCGGGTTGTAGCAAAACACACAATGCAAGGGGCATTTGTAGGTGATCTCTGCCAGCAGCCACAATGGTGGCGGTATGAGTTTTTGTTCAGACAATCCAGCCTCGCTCAGTTGCAATCTCAATAAATCCATTAACCTCAGGCTCCAGCCCCGTCGCACCAAATGCCTGCTCAATGTCGGCCACGATCGCCGCGACATCGCGCTCACCATCGCAGCGCTTCAAAATCTCGCCGGCGCTTTGATTCAGTTTGACCATGCCTTCCGGGTAAAGCAGCACATAGGCGCCTTGCGCTTCTTCCCATTGCATGCGGAACAAACGGGCCAGTTTTGGTTTTGCCGTCAAATCGCTCATGCTCTTTTCTTTCACGGATAGGCTTTTTCGATGGCGTCGGAAATCGACCACAGCACATCAAGTTTAAATTGCAGAATCTCCAGCGCGCGCTCTTGTTGCGCACGCGTGGTGAAATAATCAAGCGTCACTGCCAGACCGTGTTCAACATCCCGCTCGGCCAAAGTAATACGGCTACGAAAATACGTCAGGCCTTCTTCATTGACCCATTTGTAATGAAGCGGCCAATTAGCCAGGCGATCTTTATGAATTTTAGGTGCGAACATTTCTGTCAGCGATGAGCAGACCGCTTCCTGCCAGGGTTTGCTACGAGCGAAATTGACATACGCATCGACTGCAAATCGCACGCCCGGCTCAACTTTTTTCAGCGACCATAATTCTTCACGCGAGATACCAACGGCTTCACCCAGACGCGTCCATGCTTCGATCCCGCCGGGCTTATCTTCATAACCGTCATGGTCGAGAATGCGCTGCACCCACTTGCGGCGGGTCTCGCGATCCGGACAGTTGGACAGCACAGCCGCATCTTTAACCGGAATTTGAACCTGATAATAAAAACGATTGATGACCCAGCCACGAATTTGTTCAGGGCTTAGTTCGCCATTGTTCATCTTGACGTTGAACGGGTGATTGATGTGATAGTTGTTGCCCTTGGCGCGCAGTTGGGCTTCGAATTCGGTACGATCCCAAGGCATTTGGTCGGCGAGCTTAGTGTTTGCGTTCATAGTGAAATCTCCATGCCATCAAAAGCGACTTCAATACCGTGCTGCGCGAGTTGCGCACGCTCGGCTGAGTCTTCGTTCAAAATCGGATTGGTATTGTTGATGTGAATAAGTACCTTGCGCCGCGGCCCCACCGCGTCGAGCAGCTCGATCATGCCGCCGGGTCCGGATAGCTGCAGATGGCCCATGTCGGCCGCTGTTTTTTGCGACAGCCCCAGCGTGATCATTTCGTCACCGGTCCAGACGGTGCCGTCGACGAGCACGCAATCAGCCTTCTCCATCACGGCACGCACATGCGGCTCGATCTCGCCTAAGCCGGGCGCATAAAACAGGGTCTTGCCGGTCTCAAGATTTTCAATCAGCAAACCATTATTGTCGCCCGGTTGCGGATTGGCGCGGTGCGGCGAGTACGGTGGCGCCTTGCTTTTCAAAGGCAGCGGATGAAAACGGATATCCGCAACGCCGGGCACATCGATCGGGGCAAACTGCGTGGCCTTGTCACCCGCCAGCGGCTGGATTGCATGACGCTCAACGCCGCAATAGTGCGACAGTACCGGCACTAGCGGTAAACCGTGATTAAGGTCGTCCCACACCGAATCGGTGCAATACAAATTAAGCTTCTTTTTCCCCTCACGCAGCATCAACAAACCTGTGACGTGATCAATCTGCGCGTCCATCACCATGACCGCCGCAATGCCCGAATCACGAATCGCACGCGCCGGCTGCAAGGCAGGGTTGGCGCGAATTTGGGTCAACACATCGGGCGAGGCATTAATCAAAACCCAGTCTGTGCCATTTGATGAAACCGCAATCGATGACTGCGTGCGCGCCCGGGCGTTGAGGGTGCCGCTGCGCAGACCGTGGCAGTTGGTGCAATTGCAATTCCATTGCGGGAAACCGCCACCGGCGGCCGAGCCTAATACGAGGATTTTCATGATTTTCAGGAGGTCAGATTCATTTGGGTGCGTAGCAGTTCTTACGCATTTGACGCACCATCGCGCCGTCAGCACGCGCAAGCAAAGCAGCAAAGCCCGCTATCATGCTGTTAAATTTATAGTCGTGTGGTGTCTGCTTGGTCGTGGTGGTGAACCTCATTGTCTCCCTTCGCTTCACTCTGGAAAACACCGCATCATTGACGCGGCATTAGCTTAATCAGCGTGCTGCCAGGTGCTTCTTTTTTGTTATTGAGCGGCTTCATTTTAGCGTAATTATTTCCTTAAAAATTTCATGTCTACGACGCCTTTCCATCAACAGCAGATCGCCACCGGCGATGGCCATACGCTGCATGTAGCCCAATACGGCCGCCCCGACGGGCCGGCAGCCGTGGTGCTGCATGGCGGCCCCGGCAGCGGCAGCCAGCTATCCATGCTGGACTGGTTTGACCTGAAGCGGCAACGTGTGGTTCTGTTTGATCAGCGTGGCGCCGGGCAGTCCCTGCCGCACGGTGACATTCGCAGCAATGATAGTCATCAGCTCGTGGCCGATATTGAGCTTCTTCGCCGCACGCTCAACATTTCACGCTGGCTGGTGGTGGGTGGTTCGTGGGGAGCGACCCTTGCGCTGCTGTATGCAGGACAGCATTGCGCGCAGGTCAGCGGCTTGATATTGCGCGGCAGTTTTCTGGGCAGTGCGCGCGAGATGCACTGGTTTTTCCATTCGCTGCGCGCGTTGGTACCCGAAGGTTGGGCGCGACTGACCGCGGGCTGGCGCACCGAGCAGCGCGCCGACGTACTCGGTACGCTCTGCACGATGCTACTGTGTGGAGACGCGCAGCAAGCCGCTATCGCTGCCCAACGCTGGAGTGATTACGAAGACGCCATCATGCGTGTGATGTCTGGCGGCGCCAGGGAAAATAAAACGGCAACCTCGCCCAACGATGCACTCGCCTCGGCGCGCACCTTGGGCAAGTATCGTTTGCAAGCACACTATCTTTCGCATTCTTGCTTCACCAGTGAAAAAAAATTATTTCGGCTGGCGCGCCGACTTGATACGGTGCCCACGATTTTGATTCACGGCAGCCATGATCTGGTCTGCCCTCCCGAAAATGCCGTACGCTTGCAGCGCTTCATGCCGCACGCGCAGTTACGCTGGGTGATGAAAGGAACGCACACCACGGCAGACGCGTCGATTGCCCAGGCCCTGACCGAAGCGGTGCGCGAGTTGGCGCGCTAAGATCAGTGCTGCAATTTGCGATAGATTGTATTGCGCGATACGCCGAGCGCGCGCGCAGCAGCCGACACATTGCCACCGTGTTCTTGCAGAGCCCTTTGTATCGCCAATAGCTCGACAACTTCCAGACGTGCTGGGCTGCCAGCATGAGACGCCGCCGTGGCTCCCGCACTGCCCACGTGCTTGTCAGCGGCAAGATCGACATCATCGAGAAAATCTTCCGGCAAGTGCGCAAGCCGCACCACATGATCCTCATCTGCCATCACCATGGCGGTGCGCAGCAAGTTGGTCAGCTGGCGAAAATTGCCTGGCCAGTTATGTCGTTTGAATAAACTCATCACCTCCGCGGAAACGGTATAGGGTGTGCCATCGGATTCGGCAGAGAGCAATTTATTGATCACGATTTCAAGATCGGTGCGTTCACGCAGCGGCGGCAGCCGCACCACCAAGCCGTTTAAACGATAGTAGAGATCTTCACGGAACGCACCCTTGGCGATTAACTCGCGCAAATTACGATTGGTCGCGCAAATGAGCGAGACATTCACCGGTATGGATTTATTACTACCTAGCGGCATGACCAAACGCTCCTGCAAAACACGCAGCAAACGCGCTTGCAAACTTAGGGGCATATCGCCGATTTCATCCAGAAATAACGACCCGCCATTGGCCTGCAAAATTTTACCGGTGCTGCCTTTTTTCCGCGCTCCCGTAAACGCGCCGTCTTCATACCCAAACAATTCCGATTCGATCAGACTCTCGGGAATTGAGGCGCAGTTGACCGCCACAAACGGGCCACTCGCGCGGGGTGAATCATTATGGATGGCTTGCGCGAGCAATTCTTTGCCGGTGCCGGTCTCACCGGTGATTAAGACCGGGATATCGCGCCCCATTACCAGATTCACTTTTTTGATTAGTGCGGCGACTTTCTCGTCGCCCGTGTCGAGATAATGCAAACTCGATAAGCGATGGCGGCGCGCCGCGCTGTCTTCGGCTGAGACCTCATTTTTGCTGGCGTGTTGATTGGGGCGCTCCGAACGATCTTGACGCTCACTGCGCGCCGGCGCATCCGTCTCGCCCCCTTGGAAAAATAGATTCGAGCGGCGTAACTCGGCACGCCCCAATACCCGTACGCCGGTGTGTAAACACAGGTTTAGCAGCGTCGGCGCGATGGTGCGGTAATGATCAAACAATGCCGACACCGGCATCCCAAATAAAGAACTGAACGTATGCGTCTGCAGCGCCGATAACGGTAAGCCCAATTGAAACAGGCCGCTGCGATTCGCTGATAAAAACCGGCCTGATGCCGAGAACGACGCAATGCCTTCCATTAGCGTACCGATAAATTCGGGGCGGCTATGAAAATGCAGCGTGATTGCGTCATTGAAGGCCGCCGCAAATAATTGATTTTCAATCATCTGCGCCGACATTCTGACCAGGGCCATCGTGTGTTTATGAAAACTACGCTGGTCGCCGGTGACGTCGAGCACCCCGATCAACTGCCCCTGATGATCCGTAATCGGCGCCGCCGAACAGGTCAGGAAATGATTTGCGGTCAGGAAGTGCTGATCCGCGTGCACCAACGTTGGCGCACGTTCGGCAATAGCCGTACCAATGGCGTTGGTGCCCTTGCTCTCTTCCGACCAGGCGACACCGGCCTTCAAGGCAACGCGGTCTGCTTTTTCCAGAAAATCATCGTCGCCCATGGTGTGCAGAATCACGCCCTGCGCATCGGTGAGGATCACCATGTTGTGGGTGTTAATGATCTGCTCGTAGAGCGTCTCCATCACCGGCACAGCATGGGTATGCAGGCCACGGTTTTGGTCGACCTTGTAGGTCAGGTCGGCTTTTTGCAGCGGCGTGTAGTCAGGCTTGGCGTCCTGCTCCAGCCCAAACGCGGCCGAGCGTTTGTGGGATTCTTCGATCATATTCCCCTGATCGGCCGCATGAATTATGCCAACCGATGGGAATTGCTGTTCAGGCAATGCCAAGCCCCGGGCATCCGCCGGAGCTCGTCTATCCCCTTGCGATTGAGGGGGTGCCGCACGCGCCATGTCTTGTCTCCCTAATAGTCCAGACTGTTTCTTTTTTTATCGTTGTTGTCTTGCGGAATGTAGCACTTGTTCCGTTATGGCGCAAAAGACAGATCATCAACTATCTGGACAAAGGCTTCGCGCATGGCACGGCAATTGCGACTCTGGCCGCAATCATTAACTTGCCCATGGAGCAAATCCCTATGAACACCCTGATCCGCCTCGCACTTGTCAGTGCTGCTTGCGCTGCCGCTTTAGTATTTTCTGCCGGCGTCTCGGCCCATGGCGACGTCACGCCACAAGCGGTAGACACCAAGGGTCTGCCCCCACTAGGCGAGAAATGGGAAGCCGAAAACCCCTACCGTGGCAATGCGGCGGCCATTACAGTGGGCACCTCAGGCTACGCGCAAAACTGCGCGCGCTGCCACGGTATCGAAGCGATCTCGGGCGGCATCGCACCAGATCTGCGTATGCTAGACCGTGACTGCATGACGCAAGCCGATGCTAAAAAAGCAAGTTGCATCAAAGAAAACGACGACTACTATGCCACTACGGTGCGCAAGGGCCGGGTTCGTAACGGCGCTGTCTACATGCCCCCTTTTGAAGGCATGCTGCAACAAGAAGCCGTCTGGGCCATCAAGGCCTATCTCGAGACGCGTCGCACTGATAAGCCTTAAAACTGGCATCATTGCCATCCGGCGGCGTCATGAAAGACGCCGCCCCGAGATCCGCTCGGCATCGTTAGACACACCAACGCATCAACTACAAGATGCGGCCCAAGGGGATAGAGCAATGCACCGATTCACCATTCGCAGCGCCATCACGTCGCTAGCCTTTTTTGGCATCACCTTCCTGAGCGCGGCACCGGCACATGCCGACCTCGACAAAATCCAAGCCAGCGGCAAATTAATCGTCGCCGTCTATGATGACTTCGCGCCATTTTCCACCAAGGCCGGGGGCATCGATATTGATTTGGCCGAAGCGCTCGCCAAAAAGCTCAATCTCAAGCTGTCGCTGCTCCCCTTCCCGGCAGCAGAAAACGTCAATGATGATTTGCGCAATATGGTCTGGAAAGGTCACTATCTCGGCTTCGGCCCGGCCGACGTGATGCTGCATGTGCCGGTCGACCGTAACGTGATGGCACGCAACGAGCAGGTCGAAATATTTGCGCCCTATCACCGCGAAACCGTCCGCCTCGTTCGCAACCTCAAAGCGATTCCCGATTTGCAAGGCGCTGACTCCCTCATCGGCAAACGAGTCGGCGCTGAAAAAGTATCGATCTCGGCGATGGTGTTATTAGGTGACGTCAATCTGCGCGACAAAGTACAAATTTTCGGGTCAGCCATTGAAGCACTACAAAAACTCAAGGCCGGCGAATTGGATGCAGTCGTCGCCACCCGCGCCGAAGTCGAAAACGTGCTGCAAGGCGATGCTAATTTTGAAGTCACCGACGCGCCATTTGATCGCTTGCCACGCAAAGGCTGGGTCAACGGCATGGCCGTCAAAAAAGAAGACACCGCCCTAGCCACCTTATTACAAGCCGCCCTCAATGATCTGGTCGACTCGGGTGAAATGACCGCGGTATTTGCCAAGCACGGCGTGAAATTCATCAAGCCCTAAATGCGCACGCTGTGTGCAGTCTGGCTGCTGCTTTGCGCACTTTTATCTGGCGCGCAAGCTGGCGTGATGACGCCGGAGTCGCTCGCTAAAGCATTCCCTTCTCCGCTGATGGTGGGGCAAAAAGACGCCGAGCTGGCCGTCTGGCCCATCTTCAAACAAAACGCCACCACCAATGAGCTCGTGGCCTATGTCTTTGAGTCGATTGATTTCGTCGCCCTGCCCGGCTTTGCGGGCATACCGGTCAATCTGCTTATCGCGCTTGACCCCAAAGGCACCTTCCTGGAAGTGCAGGTGCTCTCGCACCATGAGCCCGTATTTCTCGAAGGTCTTGGACCACAACCTTTGTTTAATTTTGTCAGTCAGTACAAAGATTTATCGCTGACACAAAATATCACCATCGAGACCGGCACCCGCAAGACCGCCAAAATGGACGGCAACAATGTACGGATCGACGGCGTCGCCAAAGCGACCGCATCGGTGCGCATCATTAACCAAACCTTGTTGGCCTCATCACTGGCGGTCGCTCGCAAAAAACTGGGCTTTTCTGGCAGCCATGATCCAGACCAGATCGCGCGTCTGAAACCGGGGCTGATGGAGCAACACACCAGCGCAGATCTGTTCGGAAAAAATCTGGTCAGTCATATTTCACTCAGCAACCGTGAAATCGAAAAAGCCTACGCGGGAAGCGCAGGAGAAGGCCTCGACAGCGAAGGCAGTGCCGCGCCCGACGCAGTCTTTATTGATCTCTACACCGCGATGGTCTCCGTGCCCAGCATCGGGCGCAATTTGCTTGACCAAGAAAGCTGGGACAAACTCGCTTGGCGTCTGGAAAAAGGCGACCATGCGATTCTGGTGATGTGGGGGGGGCGTTACACCATCACGCCGGAAGATTTCACACCCGGCACCTCACCGGAACGGCTGGTCTTGAAACAAGGCGGGCTACCTATCGAGATGCGCGACCTGGATATTGCCTTACGCCTAGCCGATGGCACACCGGTCAATCCCGACAACATTAAGGTGTTTCGCATCATCAGCCAGACCGGTCTTGATCTGTCCAAACCGCTAGATTTTTTCATCAACGTCAAACGCGAAAAAGGCATGGTCTACCCAGAGATCATTCGCCAATCTTTTCCCTACACGCTCACGGTGCCCGAACGTTTTTATGACGTCCCCGCCGGTGACAACAAAACCTGGGTCAGCATCTGGCAGCAGCGTGCCGTTGAGCTCGGCATCCTGGGCGCAGCATTGCTGATACTGACGATCTTGTTGGCGCAGCAGCGCTGGCTGACGGCCAGTGCGCGCCGCTTCACCGTGATTCGCGTCAGCTTCTTGCTGTTCACTTTATTTTTCATTGGCTGGTACGCACAAGGCCAACTCTCGATCGTCAACATGACGGGCGTGTTGCAGTCACTCAAAGAGGGGCGCAGCTTGTCCTTTTTCTTGTATGACCCGATGACGGTCTCGTTATGGGCTTTTGTTGCGGTGACGTTTTTTGTGTGGGGCCGTGCCACGTTTTGCGGTTGGTTGTGCCCGTTTGGCGCGCTGCAGGAATTGATCTCGCGGGCCGCCAAATTTTTGCGCGTGCCGCAGATCAGGCTGCATACCAACACCGATGCCCGCTTAAAAAAAATCAAATATTTATTGCTGGCTTTAATCCTCGGCTCCGCCTTTTTCTCCGCGCAGATCACCGACATGCTGGTGGAGATTGAGCCCTTCAAAACCGGCATCACGCTGGTGTTTGTGCGGGCGTGGCCGTTTGTGTTGTATGCCGGTGGGCTGGTTGCGCTCAGTGCGGTGATGTATAAATTTTTCTGCCGTTATTTGTGCCCGTTTGGCGCTGGTCTTGCGGTGCTGGGCAAGCTGCGTTTATTTACATGGCTGCCGCGCCGCACCGAATGCGGCACACCCTGCCAAACCTGTCGGCACCGCTGTGACTATCAGGCCATCAAGCCCGATGGGGCCATTGCGTATGACGAATGCTTTCAGTGCATGGATTGCGTAGTGATTTATCACAGCGATGAACAATGCGCGCCGCGCATCATGCAAATTAAGCGGGGTGTCACCATCCCGATCCGGCCCGTGTCGGCCAACGCCTAGCGCGTCTCGGTAACGCGCAGGGGCGCGGGCTTTTCCGTCACGCGCAATTAATCTTGTTGGTAGGTCGGCAAAAGCGCGCCGCACTCGCTACAAAATTTTGCCTGCGCATCGAGTCCCTCAGCCAGACATTCCGGACACGTGCGGGTGGTGGTGCGCGCCGTGAAACGCTGCGAAGCGAGCTCAGCGCTAAGAATGCCGGTTGGCACGGCCAGCGTACCCCAGCCAACTAACATCATCACCGAGGCAATCGTGCGCCCGATATCGGTCTTCGGGACTAGGTCGCCAAAGCCCACTGTCGTCACGGCAGTGATGGCCCAGTACACCGCGGTCGGGATACTGGTGAAACCATGCTGCGGCCCTTCAACGACGTACATCGCCGTACCCATGAGTAGCACGACGACCATCACAAAGGATAAAAATACCAAAATTTTGCGGCGCGACGCGGCCAGCGCACTGAGCAAAATACTATACTCAGCGACGTACAGCGCTAGCTTTAGAATCCGAAAAATACGCAGCAAGCGCAAGACCCGAATATCGATTAAGGCATACGCCTCAGGTACGAACAACGCAATATACGTGGGTAAAATGGCGAGCAAATCGATCACGCCAAACAGGCTCGTCGCATAGCGTAAAGGATGACGAACGCAAATGAGGCGCAGCAGATACTCCAGCGTAAAAAGCAGGGTGAAGATCCATTCGGCCAGATCCAGACCGGCCCCAAACTTTAGCGCGATGGCCGGCACGCTATCGATCACCACCACGGCCACGCTGATGACGATGGCGCCGATCAGCAAGAGATCAAACAGGCGGCCGGCACGGGTGTCGGCCTCGAAGATCAGGACATAGAGACGCTCACGCCAGCCTTGCGTTGGCTTGCCAAATCGCGGGTTGGCGGGCCCGCGCTGAAAGGAAGAACCAGATGCCATGCGTACTCCAAGTTTGGGGTAAGACCAGACAGAGAGCATAGCACCGGCCGCACATGCGGCCAGTTAGGAGGGCTTCACAGCATGCCCCCGAAGCAGCACACCAGCGACGCGGCTTGAGGGGAAGCGATTTAAAACGCGTAACGCAAGCCGACACTCAACAGACTCAGTTTGAGGTCGCCATCGGTGACTTTGTCGAAGTACGTGTAGTCAACCAGACCGGTAAGCTCTTTGGTGAACTGGTAGCTCACACCGCCGCCGAGGAGGTAATTGACCTTGTTGTCGCTTGCAGATTTTAATTGGGTGGAGCCTCCGCTGGTGAAAACGCTGTTTGCCTCAGTTCTGTGGACCGCCAGACCGAACTTGCCAAACACGGAAAAGGACTCCGACACAGGCACCTTACCAATCGCAGCGGCGTACAACGATTGCGTATTGAGCTTTGTTGTACCGGTCGACCCGCCACCGGTCCCGGTCACACTGAGTTCACCAAAATGCAAGTAGCCGACTTCCACATCCTAGGTCTTGTCGATTGCAAAGCCGACGCCAAGGTTGAAGCCCGTCGGCCGTTGGGCGGGCACGCCCGGCCCAAGATTTGAATAATCCGATTGCCCAACACCAAGCGTGACGTAAGTGCCTTCGGCCTGCGCGGCGAACGGCACGATGAGCGCAGCAGCGACGAGCGCTGCCAGCAAGGATTTTTGCATGATGATTTCCTGTTCAATAAGGTAAGCGGCGGGCGGGATGCCGCGCCGGTCCGTGATGGACGGATCGGATTCTACGGAATAGTTAGCTAAAAGATAAGCCCTGAGTGATTGAAATCCAACACTTTCGTAGGGCTGTTTAAGCCCGCACAAAAAAACAGTGTCGACGGTGACGGAACCAACGCCTGAAGACCCAACCGAAGCCGGGCCCGCAGGTCAGACAAGAGGATTAATAGCTGTAGCGCAAGCCTAGAGTGGCCAAGCTAAGATTGAACGAGTCATCGCTAACGCGCCCGTAGTAACTGTACTCAATTAGGCCAGCCAACTCTTTGGTGAACTGATAAGACAGGCCGGCGCCAAACAAAATGGTTGGTTTAACCTTGGAATCAGTGATCGAGACACTGGCAGACGACTCATCGAATGTGGTCCGATTAAGTGAAATACCGGCCTTGCCATAGGCAGAGAAACTCGAGGTGATCGGGAAATTTCCGACCCCTGCCACATACAGCGACTGCGTTTGAGTACGAATGATAGTCGTCGGGTCAGATGTCTTTGCCATACCAAAACGTACATAACCAGCCTCGACATCCCAGGTCTTGCTGAGTGACATGCCCACACCCAGCAGAAATGCGGCTGGCCTGATACTTTCGCCAAAGTCAGGATAATCGCTCTTACCAACTTGGAGCTTGACGTAGGATTCCTGCGCATGACCAACGAGCGGCAGAGCCAGCGTGGTTGTCAGTAAGATTGCCAATGCGGATTTTTGCATAATCATTTCCTGTTCGGTTGTGAATAAAAATGACTGGCAGTAACGCCAGACGGGTCCGAAATGGACACCAGCCATTCTATTGGCCAGTTATCGAACAGTTAATCATTCCGTTGTTGAAAGATGACGAAAATCCCCACAGAAAACTACTAGCTGATGTACTGACGTCGGTGCATCCGCGCAACACCAGATCGCGTTCAGTAGGCCTCATCCCAGGGAATAGACAGGCGGGCTGCGCACTGGATGAGGCCGACCATGCTGTAGGTCTGCGGAAAATTTCCCCACAAGGTGCTGCCATCCAGCGAGACATCTTCGGACAGCAGCCCGAGATGATTGCGGCACGCCAGCACTTTTTCGAAAAGCTCACGCGCGCGTGCGGTTTCACCAATTTGCGCCAGGGCCATGATCCACCACTGGGTGCAGACCATGAAGGCCACGTCCGGTTTGCCGAAATCATCTTCTTCGTCATAGCGCAATAAAAAATCGCCCCGCTGCAAGTGCTGCTCGACCGCCCGCACAGTGCCGACAAAGCGCGGATCGTCGTGCGCAAGAAACTGAAACTCGCCCATCAACAGCAAGCTCGCATCCAGCCGGTCGCCGCCAAAGGTCGACACAAAACTCCCCAGCGTGGGATTCCAGGCCGCATCGATGATGACTTTGCGTATTTTCTCTGCCTCACTGGCCCAGTGCTGCGCGCGCTGCGGCAAATGCAGGCGCTGCGCAATCGCGGCAAGCCGGTCGCAGGCTGCCCAACACATCACGGTGGAAAACGTGTGCACCCGCTTGGCGCCGCGCAATTCCCAGATCCCCGCATCGGGCTGCAAATAACAGGCCACGGCCTTTTCACCCAGCCGTTCCAGATCGGCAAACATCTGGCGATCCGCTGGGCGCTCGAGTCGCGTGTCAAAAAATGCGTGCGTGCTGGCCAGCACGGCCGCGCCAAACACGTCGTTTTGCACCTGATGCCAGGCCAGATTACCGACCCTGACTGGCCCCATGCCACGATAACCCGTTAACGCCGGCGCCTCCCATTCATCCAGCGTGGTTTCGCGACGGATACCATAGACCGGCTGCAAGGGCATCTCCCGCGAGTCAGCAATGATGTTGAGGATGTACTCCAGATAGTGCTGCATGGTGGCCGTGACCCCAAGCCGATTTAATGCACTGACCACAAAATACGCATCGCGCAGCCAGCAGTAACGATAATCCCAATTGCGCCCGCTATCCGGCGACTCCGGGATCGAGGTAGTGACGGCGGCGATGATGGCACCGCTGTCATCAAAGGCGTTGAGCTTTAAGGTAATAGCCGATCGAATCACGACATCCTGCCATTCAAAAGGAATGGCAAGATTGCGCACCCAGCGATGCCAATATGCAGTGGTGGCCTCATAAAAACTGCGCCCGAGTTCACGCGGCGCGCCGTCGACAGTTTCATCGGGCCCCATGAGCAGCGTCACGCTATCGTGCAAAAAAAATAGTCGCTCTTGGGTAATGGCTGTGATTGACGCATCGGTGGTCATGCGCATCGCTTGTGAGCCGCCAACATAGGTGACGTGATGCGCACCACAACGTGTATCGGCTTTCGCCGCGCCATAGTTTAGCGCCGGCCTTACACGCAAGCCAATACGCGGACGACCTGAGACGCGACGAATCAGGCGCACAATCATCGCCGGTGAAAACATACGACCGTGCATATAAAAACGCGGCGCAAAATCCGTGACCTCAATGCCGTTACCGGCTTCGTCTTGCAAGCGCGTGACCAGAATGGCTGAATTGCGCAGATAGGTCTGGCGCACCATATGCGCGCCTTCAAAGAGAATATCGATGAATCCAAACGCGTCATCGCTTTGATTTTTTTCAACGGGACGCAGCAGGCTGCAACACAAGGGATTGCTATCAAAATGTGGATAGCACCACCAGACGATGCGCGCATTTTTATCGATCAGGGCGCTGGTGTGCGAATTGCCGATCATGCCAAGGTCAAGGTTGCTCATGACTGTCCTGTCTGACGAATGGGAGGGGCTTGCAGGCAAAGCACTAAGCGATCAAGCAAATCTTCAATCGCTGCACGCTCCGGTATAAAAAATTGGGCGGCCGAGTGCGGATCAAACACCACTCGCACCGACAACAAGTCTTTGCGCCGCAACCCAAACACGTCTTCGTCGGTCACATCGTCGCCAACATAAAGCGTGCGCGCTGCCCCTGTTTGCGCAATAAGCTGCGTGACGGCCTGCCCTTTGTCGATCGCGCTCGGAGGCAATAAGCTAAAAACGCATTTGCCGGGAATCACACGCGGCGCCGGCGAGAGCTGGGAAAACAGCACAGGCAATTGCTGCATCGCGTGCGCCGGATCGTGCGCGTGCCGATAGTGCAGCGACAGGGAATAGCGCTTGTCTTCGAGATGTATGCCGGCATCCATGCCGCTCAGAGCCGTGGCCAGATCGGCACGCCACGCACTGCAAATATGATCAAATTCAGCAGCGCGCTGCTGCCAGTCGGGCAGCCCTTCGAGGCCGTGATTACCAATCAGATAGTCCGGCACAAACTCAAGTCGCGCGCCGATATCGGCGAGTGATCGCCCGGTCACGATGCCGACTTGCGCGCTGCGTTGTAACTGATGTAACCGCTGCTGCACCGGTTGCGGCAAAACAGCCGCCGATGGCTGATCGACCAGGGGCGCCAGGGTGCCGTCAAAATCAAACAGGCACAGCATCCCGGGCATGACAAAATCATGCAACGCGCGCTGGCCTGCGTCCGAAAAAAAATTGGTCATACCACTCGTCGCAGCGAACGCTTGCTGTGCGTCTGAATTTTTTCCGTGACACGCTGGCGCCGTCGCAAGCGTGCCGCATCAAGCAGCATCAGCCCCGCCCAGCGATACACATTAAAATCGCGCACCAGAGAACGCATGCTGCGCATACGCTCACGCTGCTCGGGTGTGGGCATGGTGAGGGCGCGATACAAAGCCTGTGCACCTTGCTCAATGTGATACGGATTAATAATCAGCGCTTCGTGCAGTTGGCGTGCAGCACCCGTGAACTGCGACAAAATCAACACGCCCAGCTCATCATCGCGTGCAGCGATGAATTCCTTGGCAACCAGATTCATCCCATCATGCAAACTCGTGACCACACAAATATCAGCAGCACGATAAATGCGCGCCAACTGGTCTGCATCAAAATGCTCTACGCGTAACAAAACAGGCGGCGCTACCGGATTGGCAAAACGTTGATTAATCTGATGCGCCAACACCCGCACCCTTGATTCGAGGCGCTGATATTCTTCCAGCGACGAACGGCTGGGTGCAGCAATCTGCAAAAGAGAAAAGCGGCCAATCAGTTCGGGATGGGATTCGAGCAAACGCTCCAGCGCCTGAAAGCGCTCAATAATGCCTTTGGTGTAATCAAGCCGGTCCACGCCTAACGCCAGCCGGTGCGATGCGGGCAAACCAAATTCTTCGCGTACAGCAAGCCGGCACTGCGGCAGATCCGGCTGCCCTTCGGGCTCAGGCCAGGCAATCGAAATCGGATACGGCTCGACGCGCGTCAGGGCGCCACCATAAGAGATCGTGGAAGACTCGTATTCGATCCGGGTTTCAAGAAAGCGATCGACGGTTTCAAGAAAATTTTTACAATGCAGTGGCGTATGAAATCCAAGCAACGTATTGCCCAGCAAGCCCTCAAGAATTTCTTCGCGCCATGGACAGATACCAAATGATTCCGGGTTAGGCCATGGGATATGCCAGAACATGATGATGGTCGCCTTTGGTAGCTTTTCCCTCACCATGCGCGGCAACAGCGCGAAGTGATAATCCTGCACCAGCACCACCGGATCATCCGACTGTGCCTCGGCAATAACGGCGTCAGCAAAACGCTGATTAACGGCGACGTATTGATCCCAATCGGATGAGCGAAATACCGGTCGTACATGAGCGATATGACAGAGCGGCCACATACCCTCATTAGAAAATCCGTAGTAATAGCCTTCTTCTTCCTCGGGCGAGAGCCACACCCGGCGCAAGGTATACGCCGGACGATGCGGCGGCACCTGCAGCCGGTCATGACGGTCGACGGTCTCCCGATCCGACTCACCACTGCCATGCGCAATCCAGGTGCCCGAGCAGGCCCGCATAACCGGTTCCACGGCAGTGACCAAGCCACTAGCCGGACGCCGCACCACAATGCCAAGCCCGTCTTTACTGCGCTCGTGAATATAGGGTTCGCGATTCGACACCACCAGCACTTCGTCGCCGGCTAATTCATCATGCAAGAGCGTGCGCAATTTTTGCGCCGTCCAGCTCTGCGGTGACGACTCCGGCCCACGCGACTCGCCCTGCATCGTATGCAGCATCGCGCGCAAATCGCTCAAGAGCGGACGAAATTCGGGAGGCGTCGTACTGCACTGTTCACGCGCTACCGGATCGGGTCGCACCAGGGCTTTCAATGCGCGCATCCAACCCTGCCAGCTCCAATGCGCCAGCCAGGCGCCCATCACGGAGAGCACCAAAAACAGCAGCGCAAACATGATCAATACATAGTGGCGAAATTGCGCGCTGCGGCCTGCAATAAAACCAGTGTCTTGTGCCAGCAGCACTTTGCCCACATGTATACCGTTCTGCTCCAGCGCGCTCTCGGTCACGCGCAGCGCAGCGTTTGCCGATCCATTGCACTGAAGTGGCGACGGAACCAAGCTGCTGTGATAAAGCAACTGCCCACTTGCATCACAAAATGCGATGGCCTTGAGTTTGCCATCCGCCACCGCGCGATCAAACAAACCCGTGATGCCGGCACGATCTTGCGCCGCCACCAGCACCAAAAGCGGCGCTTGCAAGGTGGACGCCAACATCTGTGAGCGGCTATCAAGATCGCGCACAAACCAACGCTGCGTCAAATCATCCACCAGCGGCAAGGCCACCAAAGAAAACGAGCCCAGCACCAACGCAAGGGGAAGCAGCAAGCGCAACGATAACCAGAGAAGGCGCATTGGCATGAGTCTCGATGTTTATTTTCAGAAGGCACGACAACACAGCCAACGCGGTTGCGTTGCCTAGAAGTTGACCGTATGAAGTGGGCGCAGTTCCGCGCGCGTGCGCGAAAGAAAGAGCGGCAACGCTAAGACGGGCAATGCGGGCCGTTAAAACTGCCGCAAGCCGTCCAGATCCAAAATCGTCAGACCGCCATAATCAAGCTGCAGCAGTCTTGCCTTTTCCAGCACCTGCAATGCTTGATTGGCGCGTTGTCGTGAGGTGCTGCAGAGATAGCCAATTTCTTCTTGCGAAATCTGCAGTTGCAGGCTGCTGGCCGGACTTAAATCAGGATGAAACAAGGACGCCAGACAACGCGCCACCCGCGCATCGGTGTCCAGCATGCGGTCATATTCAACCAGCGCAATGAACAAACCAAGCCGGGCGTTTAACTGCGTCAGTAAAAAACGATTGAAGGCAATGCTGGTATCGAGCAGCCAGGTAAACGTGGCCCGCGGCATGAAAGCCACATGACTGTCGCGCAGCGCCACCACGTCATAACGGCGTACTTCGGTCTTGAGCAAGGACCCCTCGCCAAACCAACCACCGGCAAGCATGCCGGTGAACGTCACCGCCTTGCCCTCGGGCGAGACACTGCTCATCTTTAAGAGCCCGTCGGTCACACCCATCCAATGCTCGACTGGATCGCCTTTTTTACACACATAGGCGCCGGCTTGAATAAAACGCTCGGTGGTTTCCTGCGTCACCCGCGCGAGTTGCTCAGACGACAAACACCGCGCCCATAAAGTTTGAGCCAACGCAGCAGACAAAACAGGGCGCATCAGAGACATGAATTTTGCGTGGTGCAGTGCAATATTGAAATGTGGGCAAATGTCCGGCAAATGACACCCGGCAACAAATAAGGCCGTTATGATTGCACAAAAAAGTGCGACGCTTGCGGGCAGAATCAGGCCCGGGCGGGAACTTTACATAATAACGAGCGAGGCAGCAGATGGTGGAGACGAACAAGGCAAGCGCGGAGACGTTTCCGCGCTTGTTAATGCAACACGCACAGACCCGGCCCGGGCACCCGGCATTTCGTGAAAAATATCTGGGCATCTGGCAAACCACAACCTGGTCGCAAGTGGCAGAGGAAGTTCGCGCGCTGGCCTGCGGCCTGGCGGCACTGGGTTTTAAGCGTGGCATGAACCTAGCCGTAGTCGGCGACAACCGGCCCCGTCTTTATTGGGCCATGTCGGCTGCCCAAGCCTTGGGTGGCGTCGCCGTGCCGCTGTATCAGGATGCGCCGGCCGCCGACATGGCGTTTGTGTTGGAAAACGCCGAAATTGATTTTGCGATTGTCGAAAATCAGGAGCAGGTCGACAAGCTGCTCGAGATCAAAGAAACCGTCCCCAGCATTGGCCATATCGTCTATGACGACGAGCGCGGCATGCGCAATTACACCCAGTCCGCGGTACGCTCCTTTGCCAGCGTGCAGGCGCTTGGTCGCGCCTATGATGCGCAACATCCGGGGTTTTTTGCCGAGGCCATCGCCGCCGGCTCGTCCGACGACATCGCTGTCATCCTCTACACCTCCGGCACGACGGGCAAACCCAAGGGCGTCTGCCACACCCACGCCGCGATGATCGCCACCGGCCGCACCTTAGCCGAATTTGATCAGCTCACCCCGGATCAGGAATTGCTGTGTTACCTGCCGCTGGCCTGGGTGGGTGATTTTCTGTATTCATTCGGGCTTTCGCACATTGTTGGCTTTTGCCTCAATTGCCCGGAATCTGGTGCCACGGTGATGACGGATTTGCGCGAGATCGGCCCCACCTATTATTTTGGGCCGCCGCGTGTGTACGAAAACATTCTCACGCAAGTGATGATCCGTATCGAAGACGCGAGCTGGATCAAGCGCCGCCTGTTTCATTATTTTATGGGCGTGGCGCGCCGCGCGGGTCTGGCTCTGCTCGATGGCAAAGGCAGCGTCGGCCTGACAGACCGGCTGCTCTACGCAATCGGTGAGCTGGTCATTTATGGTCCGCTCAAAAACGTGCTCGGCATGTCGCGCATTAGCGTGGCGTACACAGGCGGCGAAGCGATCGGGCCGGATCTGTTTGATTTCTATCGTTCAATCGGCATCAATCTCAAACAACTCTACGGCATGACTGAGACCTGTGTGACGGTCTGCATGCAACGCTCGGGCGATGTCAAGCTCGACACGGTTGGTCGGCCGATGGCGGGCGTTGAAGTCATCATTGCCGACAGCGGTGAAGTGCTGGTACGTTCACCCGGATTGATGCAGGGTTATTACAAGCGCCCGGACGCGACGGCCGAGGCGATTGATGCGCAAGGATATTTTCATACGGGTGACGCCGGGTTTTTCGATAGCGACGGCCACCTGAAAATTATCGACCGCGCCAAAGACGTCGGCAAAATGGCGGACGGCAGTTTGTTTGCGCCGAAATACATCGAAAACAAATTAAAGTTTTTCCCTTTTATCAAAGAAGCGGTTGCCTTCGGCGATGGCCGCAGCACCTGCAACGCCTTCGTCTGCATCGATATGGAAGCCGTGGGCAACTGGGCCGAGCGCCGCAATATTGCCTACAGTGGCTACGCGGATCTGGCCGGCCAGCCGGCCGTGTTGGATCTGGTGGCTGACTGCGTCGAGAAGGTCAATGCCGACCTGGCGCACGATACCTTACTGGCAGGCTCGCAGATTCATCGCTTTCTGGTGCTGCACAAAGAGCTCGATCCGGATGACGATGAATTGACCCGCACACGCAAAGTAAGACGCGGCTTCATTGCCGAAAAATACGCAGTACTTATTGATGCGCTGTACGCAGGACGCAGCCATCAGTTTATCGAGACACAGGTCAAGTTTGAAGACGGTCGCCAGGGCATCGTGAGCGCTGACCTCGTCATCCGTGACGCAACCAGCTTCAGCGCGACAAAGCAGGCAGCATGAACACGATCAACGACACCCCTACCAAAGACGATCGCAAGATCGGCGACGTCATTCTGGATCTGCGCCATATCTCGCTTGCCTTTGGCGGCGTCAAGGCACTCACTGATATTTCTTTCGATGTGCGCGAGCACGAGATTCGCGCCATCATCGGCCCCAACGGCGCGGGCAAGAGTTCCATGCTCAATGTGATCAATGGCGTGTACCGGCCGCAGCAGGGCGAGATCATTTATCGCGGCCAGCATTTGAAAGATATGAATACCTATGCCGCGGCCAAAAGCGGTATTGCGCGCACCTTTCAAAACATTGCGCTGTTCAAAGGCATGAGCGTGCTCGACAACATCATGACCGGTCGCAATTTGAAAATGCACAGTAATTTTCTATTGCAGGCGTTGCATCTGGGACCGGCGCGCGCCGAAGAAATTGCGCATCGGGTCAAGGTCGAAGAAATTATTGATTTTCTGGAGATTCAGCCTATTCGCAAGACGCCGGTGGGACGACTGCCGTATGGTTTGCAAAAGCGCGTCGAACTCGGGCGCGCCCTCGCGGCCGAACCGCAAATTTTGCTGCTCGATGAGCCCATGGCCGGTATGAACGTCGAAGAAAAGCAGGACATGTGCCGCTTCATTTTGGATGTAAACGGACAGTTTGGTACCACCATTGTTTTGATTGAACACGACATGGGCGTGGTGATGGACATCTCGGACCGTGTGGTGGTGCTGGACTATGGCAAAAAAATCGGCGATGGCACGCCAGAGGCGGTGCGTAGCAACCAGGATGTGATTAACGCGTATCTGGGTGTGGCGCATTAAGTGGTGTCCGCAGCAAGGCCAAACGATGCAGCACCGCAGCGATATTTAGCAATCAGAAAGCGCCAGCATGAACATCAATTTTTTCTTTGAAGTCTTAATCGGCGGCCTACTCTCCGGCGTCATGTACGCGCTGGTCGCCTTAGGCTTTGTACTGATCTACAAAGCCTCGGGTGTATTTAACTTCGCCCAAGGCGCGATGGTTTTTTTTGCGGCGCTCACCTGCGTCTCGCTCGTCAACCAATGGGGCTGGCCGTTATGGCTGGCCATCTTCGCCACCATCGCCGTCATGGCTGTCTTGGGCATCGCCATTGAGCGTATCGTGCTGCGCCCGCTGGTGAACCAGCCTGAGATTTCGCTTTTCATGGCCACCATCGGCCTGACGTTTTTTATTGAAGGCATGGCGCAGCTGCTGTGGGGCTCGCAAGTACAACGTCTTGATCTGGGCATTGAAGATGTGCCGATCGAGAGCTTGCTGACCAATTTCAACATCATGGTCTCCAAATTCGATGTCGTCGCTGCTTGTATCTGCGCGCTGCTCGTCACGTGTCTGGCACTGTTTTTTTCAAAAACCAAAATCGGCCGCGCACTACGCGCCGTGGCTGACGATCATCAGGCCGCACTTGCCGTGGGTATTCCGCTGCAGCAGATTTGGGCCATCGTCTGGGCGGTCGCAGGCTTCGTTGCGATGGTGGCCGGTCTGTTGTGGGGTTCGCGCAATGGCGTGCAGTTCTCGCTCACCTTCGTGGCCTTGAAGGCGCTGCCGGTGCTCATTCTCGGTGGCTTCACTTCGGTGCCGGGCGCCATTATCGGCGGCCTCATTATTGGGTCTTCCGAAAAACTCGCCGAAGTCTATCTCGGGCCCTTTGTCGGGGGCGGTATCGAGGGCTGGTTCCCGTATGTGTTTGCGCTCTTGTTTTTGCTCGTGCGGCCTGAAGGCCTGTTCGGCGAAAAAATTATTCGGCGTATTTGATGTCTGGCATTTAAGGATCACTATGTTTTACCGCGAAGCAGGACAATTCAAATCAAGCTATCCGGCCGATGGCCAACTGTTCCCCATCCGGCAAGATCGGATCGGCATTGCCTTGTTATTGATAACGGCCTTTATCGTCGTGCCGCAGGTGGCATCGAATTATTTTTTCTCGGCGATTCTGATCCCGTTTCTGATTTTTTCACTGGCCGCGCTAGGGCTCAACATCCTCACTGGTTACGCGGGTCAGTTGTCTCTGGGGTCAGCGGCCTTTATGGCCGTGGGTGCATTTGCGTCCTATAACTTTGTGTTGCGGGTGCCGGGTCTTCCTTTGCTGCTAGCGTTTATTCTTGGCGGCTTGTGTGCAGCCATGGTCGGCATCGCATTTGGCCTGCCTTCGCTGCGCATTCGCGGCTTTTATCTGGCCGCCTCTACCTTGGCAACGCAGTTTTTTGTGGTGTGGGCTCTGACCAAGGTGCAGTGGTTCACCAACTACAGCTCTTCGGGTGTGATCACAGCGCAGAAGATGCAGATACTGGGCTACCAGTTCGAGTCCCCGGCAGCAAAATATTGTCTGGTGCTGGCGATTGTGAGCGTCATGGCGCTGCTGGCAAAAAACATGGTGCGCTCCAATGTGGGCCGCTCCTGGATGGCTGTGCGCGACATGGATGTGGCCGCCGAAGTTATTGGCATTCGACTCATGCGTACGAAGCTCTTAGCGTTCGCTGTCAGCTCTTTTTATTGCGGCGTGGCCGGTGCTCTGTATGCGTATGCGTATCTGGGCACAGTGGAACCAGAAGCCTACAGTCTTGATTTGTCGTTCCGGATTTTATTCATGGTGATCATTGGTGGGCTGGGCTCCATCATGGGGTCTTTTTTAGGCGCGGCTTTTATCGTGCTCTTGCCGGTGGTGCTGAATATTTTGGCGCATGCGATGGCGATGCCTACACATGTGGCCTCGAATTTGGAATTGATGGTATTCGGCGCGCTGATTATTTTCTTTCTGATCGTCGAGCCGCATGGATTGGCAAGGCTGTGGCAGATCGCCAAAGAAAAACTACGGCTCTGGCCATTCCCGCATTAATCGTTTATTTGGTCAAACAGGAGGAGCATATGAAATTACTTAAGTCTGTCTTACTCGGCGCAGCATTGCTCAGCGCCGCCAGTGTTGCGTGGTCTCAGCAGTTTATTCCCATGCTGTCCTATCGCGTCGGCCCGTATGCAGCCGGCGGCTCGGGCTTTTATGGCGGTGTGATCGACTACATGAATCTGGTCAACATGAACGGTGGCATCAGTGGGGTCAAGCTGGTCTGGGAAGAATGCGAAACCGAATACAACGCCTCACGTGGTGTCGAATGCTACGAGCGCCTGAAAAGTAAAAACGGCGGCGCAACCATCGTCGAGCCACTTTCAACCGGCATCGCCTACGGCATTCTTGACCGCGTAGCGGCTGACAAAATCCCGATGACGACGTTAGGTTACGGCCGCTCCGACGCCGCTAACGGCAAAGTTTTTCCGTATGTATTTCCGTTGCTGACAACGTATTGGAATCAGGCCGCAGCGATGGTGCATTATCTGGGCGAAAAATCTGGCGGCATGGATAAACTCAAGGGCAAAAAAATCGTCCATCTATATCACGATTCAGCCTACGGCAAAGAGCCGCTGCCAGTGCTCGAAGTCGAAGCCGCCAAGTATGGCTTTGAGCTGATCAAAATCCCGGTGGCGCCACCCGGCAATGAGCAGCAATCACAATGGCTGCAAATTCGTCAGGCTAATCCGGACTACGTGATCATGTGGACCTTCGGGGTGATGAGCGCAGTGGGCCTGAAGACAGCACAGCGTAATGGATTCCCGCGCGAGAAAATTCTCGGTGTCTGGTGGGCGGGTTCGGAAGAAGATACCGAACCAGCAGGCGATGCCGCCAAAGGCTATACCACGATGACCTTCACCACACCGGGCAATTTTCCCGTGCTCGATGAAATCCGCAACAAGGTCTACAGCGCTGGCAAGGGCAACCTGTCTGATAAAGAACGCGTGGGCAATGCCTTCCACATGCGCGGCATTGCCGCTGGCGTGATGATGGTCGAAGCAATCCGTAACGCACAGGGCAAATATGGCAAAGGCAAAGTGATTACGGGCGAGCAGATGCGCTGGGGTCTGGAAAATCTCAACATCGATGGCGCGCGTCAGAAAGCACTGGGTGTCTTTGATATGTTTCCACCGATTAAAACCTCGTGCGATGACCATGAAGGCTCCGGCGCGGTCAAGGTACAGCAGTGGGATGGCAAGCAGTGGGTGGCCCTGTCAAAAACCTGGATCTCAGGCGATAAGGCCTTGGTCCGCAAGCTCGCTGAAGAATCCTCTGCCGCGTATGCGAAAGAAAAAGGCATTACACCGGGCTGTTTGAAGTAAACCGGCCAAGGTCACTGTCGCTCCGGCTTGGGTTGGGGTGACAGTGACCTGGACGACGCGACGCCCCTCACTTTGACCGTATTGAAAATGCACTCTGCCATGAACGCCACGACTGCCACGACTGCCACGACCGCAACTGAAGCCATCCTTGCTGTCAACAATATCGAAGTCATTTATGACCATGTGATTCTGGTGTTGAAAGGCGTCTCACTGTCGGTTCCAAAAGGGAAAATCGTTGCGCTCATGGGTGCCAACGGTGCTGGTAAGTCCACCACACTCAAATCGATTTCGACGCTCTTGCGTGGTGAGCGTGGTGATGTCACCAAGGGTAGCGTTGAATTCAAGGGTGAGCGTATCGATCAGATGACGCCCAATGCCTTGGTCAAGCGCGGTCTGTCGCAAGTGATGGAAGGCCGGCATTGCTTCGGCCATCTGACGATTGAAGAAAATTTATTAACCGGTGCCTACACGCGCAACATCAGCCGCAGCGAATTGAAAGAGGCGCTCGAGAAGGTGTATCACTACTTCCCGCGTTTGAAGCAGCGCCGTAGTTCGCAGGCCGGCTATACCTCTGGCGGTGAGCAGCAGATGTGCGCAATCGGTCGCGCCCTCATGGCCAAGCCCTCGATGATTTTGCTCGACGAACCCTCAATGGGATTGGCGCCGCAAATTGTTGAAGAGATTTTTGAGATCGTCAAAGATCTCAACAGCACCGAGCAGGTGTCTTTTTTGCTCGCCGAACAAAACACTACCGTCGCACTGCGCTACGCTGACTTTGGCTACATCCTTGAAAATGGCCGCGTGGTCATGGAAGGCAAAGCCGCTGAACTTGCCAGCAACGAAGACGTCAAGGAGTTTTACCTTGGTGTCTCAGGCGCGGGCCGCAAGAGCTTTCGCGACATGAAGTTTTATCGCCGCCGCAAACGCTGGCTGGCCTAATTTTTCTCCCCCTTTTTTTGCAGGATGTTATGGCTGATTTATTCGACGCACTCGAAGCACGCGACCCCGCTGTGCGCGAACACGACTTGCTCACAGCGCTCCCTGCACTCGTGCGGCAAGCGCAGGCTGCGCCCGGATGGGCAGGTATTTTGCGCGGCGTTGCGGCAGGTGATCTCACCTCGCGCGGCGCACTCGCGCAACTGCCGGTCACCCGCAAATCCGATCTCAAAGAATTGCAACAAGCGGCGCTGCCGTTTGGTGGACTCAACAGCACACCGACGGCGCAGCTAAGCCGTATCTTCATGTCGCCCGGCCCGATCTTTGATCCCGAAGGGCGCGGCGAAGATTACTGGCGCTACGCGCGTGCTTTCCATGCGCTGGGCGTGCGCAGCGGTGAGATCATTCAAAATTGCTTTGCTTATCATTTCACGCCCGCCGGTCTAATGGTCGAAGGTGGCGCAGCCGCCCTCCGCTGCCCGGTGATACCGGCCGGCAGTGGCCAGACCGAGATGCAGGTGCAAGCCATGCAATTGCTGCGTCCAAGCGTGTACGCCGGCACGCCTTCGTTTTTAAAAATTATTATTGAAAAAGCGCTGGAGATGGGCGCCGACATCAGCAACGTGTCGAAAGCCCTGGTGGGTGCCGAGGCGCTGCCGCCTTCGCTGCGCAACTGGCTACAGGAACATGGCGTGCGCCATGTACTGCAGACTTATGGCTCGGCTGACATCGGCAATATCGCTTACGAAACGTTGACCGATGGCGTCTTAAATCCCGGGATGCTGCTGGATGAAACGCTGCTGCTGGAGATCGTCCGCCCGGGCACAGGCGATCCGGTACCCGAGGGCGAAGTGGGCGAAGTCGTCATCACTTCATTTAACACGCACTATCCGCTGATTCGGTTTGCCACCGGCGACATGTCGGCGATTTTGCCGGGTATCTCGCCCTGCGGTCGTACCAACAGCCGAATCAAGGGGTGGATGGGGCGGGCAGACCAAACTACCAAAATCCGTGCGATGTTTGTGCATCCATCGCAAGTGGCCGAGATCGTCCGCCGTCATCCCGCCGTCCTGAAAGCACGCCTGGTCGTCTCAGGTGAAATGGCCAATGATGCGATGACCCTGCACTGCGAAGTCAGCGATCCGGCCACGATGGCGGCGCAATCGGCGGCCATCGTGGAAAGTATTCGCGACATCACCAAACTGCGCGGTGATGTTCGCTTTGTCGCAGCCGGCACGCTCCCCAATGACGGCAAGGTCATCGAAGACGCCCGTAGCTATCAGTGAATCGCTAGTAGCGATAACGTTCACCGTGGTACATCACTTCTTGAGTCAGCAGCTGCCAATGCGCGCTGCTCGCAGCAAATAAGGCGCCGTCCACCGCCGACATGCGCTGTGTCGGCTCGCTGGTGCGCACCGCGTCGGGTCGCAAATAGGGAATAAGGATGCGGCCGACAAGAAAGGCACCGGCAATACGTTCCCGCAGGTCACTCTGCTGCTCGTCGGATAGGCCCAAATTAAGGGTTTGTTTGATGATCTGCGCATCAACCACCACACAAAGATTGAGCATAATTGCTGGCAAATTCCACGCCACCACCTGATTGCCCCGAAAGATTGTTGCCATCACAGCGGCGGCATAGGCTTTCATGCCTTGCTCCGCATAGAGTGCCTGATGCGGCGCAGTCACCTTCTGCGACCAATCCCACATCATTTCACTACTCACCATATCTGCCCGCCAGGTACGCGGAATGGGACGAATATCCGCTGCACTAAACGACTGCTTGGAATAGGCGATAAGTTCCTCCTTGTCCATCGGCATCTGTGTCCCTGGAACCGCCAACGCGTCCCGTGCAATCCGGCTTCCGAGGTCGACCCATCGTTTGATTTGCGCTGCAGAGACCATTTGGTCAGACCGGGTGGCGTTTCGCGCCCTTGAACGCATACTCGGCTCGCCTGCCGCTGACGAGCTTGATGAATTGGCGTTTTCTGCCCTTTCTGAAGCAATCGTTTGGTGTGTTGTTGATGTATTAAGTGATGAGTCAACTGGTTTCATGATTGTTTTCTCCCAAAAAAATTAAAGGCAATACCGAGGTAAGCATGGTGTTGATCGATACAAAACTTATCAAAATGCTCGTTTATCGGTTACAAAATACCGCCTTTGGTTCGGCATCGACACAAGCTGCGCACCTTCCCATCACCCTATTGATCAGCGCACCCTATCCGGGCCAAATTTGTGATGGATCAAATGCAGCGAACCCCTTCATGCAGATCGATCACACGCGACATTGCACCTATCTGAAGACGCCAATTTGACGCCAGGCTTTTGATGAAAGGATCGCTAATGCGTGCTCTTGTTTCCCGCCGTTTGACTGACCGTGTCCGCCTGAACACTCGTTCTGCGCGCACCTCCACGGCGACACCATCCTTACCCGTGATGCGTACGCGACGCCCGGCCACTGCCGCGGCGACTGGCTTCTACCAGCCACGGGCTAATTATTATTTTGATGCGGGTCAGCAGACTGCCAAGACGTTTCGGGTGCTGATCTCGAAGCAGAATGCCACCGCCGAGCCACTCGGCCTGCAAGCCGCACCGCGCTTGTTGGCCGAGGCAATGGAATCCTTGCTGTATTCGATACGGCCCGGCTTGGAGGATGACGGCGAAAGCCGCGCTTATTTTTTGTCGCTGTTGGAGATGCACCTGAATCGATTGCATGCAACGGAAATCGATCAGCTGATTGCCGCACTAAAGTCGCTGCAATTCGCCTGCTACATCACGGAATCCGTGGTCGATGACGTAATGAAGCTGGAATATGGCTTTACGAATGGGCCGCCCCATTGTCAGACCCGTACGCTATTACAAACCAACGAGCTCTTTGCGCTGCTCGACGCATTGCGGCATCAGACGACAACTGCTCGGGTGACGATGATCTCGGCTGCACAGATCGATGCAGCCCGTCTTGCGCTGGCAGACTGTGCGCTGGTCTGCGCGCAATCGACGACCCCATCGCTGTGCCTGACAATACTCAGCGAAGCAGCGCAGGCACTGGCCGCCGCGCTTACGATGCCCGTGCCATGGCACAGCGTCGTCGCCGCCCCGCCGGCATCTGGCGCGGCGATGCTTGACCGACATGAAAATCAGTTACGCATTGATCCGTTGATCATGACGGCCCTGCCAGTCGAGCGCAGCGAGATACGCTTTGCCGCCGTTTTGCGCGATCTGATGGAGCTGTTACTGGCGCAAAAATTATTTGGCACCGATCCAGCGAGCCTCACGCTGCAGCAACGCTGCGCCCTTCAAAACGCACTCGACGAGATCACTGCCACACCGCCGTCGGCATATCCGGCCGCCTTACTGGACCAGGCACGGGCGTTGATGTCACGGAGAGACAGTTTTGGGCAAGTGCAAATTATGCCCACCACGGGTGTCGCGCTAGGTCATGCCTGGCTCGCGCCGGTACTGTCGCTGGTGCCGGACAAAACGCAAGCGGCGACGGAAATCGGTCGTCGTTTTCTGCAATCGGGCTTTCAGCTCACGCCCAACGATTGCGTCATTCGCCAATGGCCATCCCGATTTTTAAATGCCATCGACAATGAAAACCTGTATCCAACTCGGTCGGCGTGGCATCTAACCGTACCCGCCGCTCAGATCAGGCTGCGAGAAGAAGCGGAAAACCTCAGGCGAGAATGGCGCGAGCACGGTATCCCTTACCGCTTTATCGGCGTTGCTCCCGCAAGGGAAGCAAGCGGCTGCCGCATCACGGTCTGGCAAGCCGTGCAGCGCGCGATGGATGCCGATGCCCGTGCGCTGTTTGCGCATTACAATCGCGGGCTGCCTGAACCGGATTCACCAACGGAGTTATGGCTACGCCTGGATGGATTGATGCGCTGGATTGCGGACTTGAGTTTGCTGAAATAATGCGTAAACAAACAGTCGCACTAATCGGTGCTGCCATGTTGCGCGACGCACCGACTAGCAATCGAGTAAATAATTTCCCTCTACCTGCACCGCTCCCGAGCGGCGCAGCTGGGTGATGGCCCAATGGGCGAGGTGAATCGTGCCATAACCGATGTAGTAGGTATTGGCAGCCGACACCAGGGGTATCTCGCTCAATAAGCGGGGCACGTCGGAGAGCAGGATTTTTTTTCTGTCTAACAGCAAAAATTTCAACAGCACTTTGACTGCGTTTTGTGCATTACGCAGAGGGTCAGCCTGGAGATAATCAAGCCGTGAATGCGCAATATCGAGCGCCTTCGAAAAATCGGTAAAAGGCGTGCCATGTCCTGGTATCACCAGACGCACATCAAGCTCACCAATCATCTCCAGCGTGGCACGGGTTTCCTTGAAACCCGGACGGCCATCGAGCTCGGGAAAAATCACACCAAAACCTTTTTCCCACAAGGCATCCGCAGAAATCAAGATGCGTTCCTGCTCGCAATACAGCACCACCGAATGCGGATCATGACCCGGCGCGGCCAGCACATGCCAATCAAGATCGCCCAGCCGGAGTTGCTCACCCGCGTGCATCACGCCCTCGGCGGTAAAGCGCTCGCAAGCCTGGCCGGTCGCCTGAAAACTCAGCACCGTGCGGTCCCATTGCTGAACCTTGACCATCTCGGCTGCCGGCACCACGGTGCGCACCGCATAATGGTCTTGCAGAATTTTATTGCCCCCGCAATGATCCGAATGCAGGTGGGTGTTATAAATCGTGTCAAGCTTACGGCCCTTGAGCAATTGCTGTACGAGCTCCAAGGTTTGCTGCGCATGACTGGCATAGCCAGTATCAACGATCGCTGTCTGATCGGCACCGATAAAAACAATATTGTTCGAGGAAAGCCAGCCACGCTCGAGTACCTGCATCGAAGAAGGGAGCATCATTTTTTCATCTGAAAGGCCAGCGATATTCTGGCAAATTCGGTCAGCAGCGCTGCGGTGCCGCCGTTGAAGGTATTGTAGGACGTGCCCGTGCGGACCACGAGCCGCGGCGGAAACAACCAGCCCGCGCGTGGAATGCCAATCATTTTCGCGCTACGCACATCGCGCCAGTCGACATGCCGATTAATCAGCCAGGTCTGCGTGATGCCTTGGGCATCAATCGTGACGGTTGAATGCAAAAATCCGTAATACGATAAACCCAGCAAGACCGCCGCCGAAAGCAGCAACAGCTGCACGCCCAAACCATAATCCATGATCGGAAATCGCAACGCCACGCTAACCCCATACCCCATCAGCACAATGGTCGTCACTGTCGCGAGCAGTTTGAACCACGGACTATAGGCAGGTCCGGTGACGGTCTGGGTTGGCTGATAAAAAGAAGTGTCGATCGTGGGCATGCTGTGTCTTTCGCCCACACGTAGGGAGGGCAGTGGTTAGGGTGGGTGACTTCGACTGCCGATGGCCGTCCAAATCTGTAATTTCTCTGCTTCTGATGCCACGCTCCAATCGATAATCTCATCGATGGTACGCCAACAGCCTTCACACAAACCAGTCAGGCGATTCATCTGACAGACGCTGATACAAGGCGACGGCAGCGGACCGGTATGCAGAGTTGGATCAAACGCGTGCGGATTCATGATGCAGGCATTGGATCATCAACGCACAAACCAGCACGAGCGATTTTGTCGGCCAGCCGGAGATGAAATTTTTCCGGGGTAATCAGGCATCGCTCATGCTCACCTTCACTAATTTTATCGAGCCCGTCCCATGCTTCGACTTTAAAACGAATACGCTTACCAATGACTGCAGTGACTTCCCCTTTGATGGTCAGCGTCATCCCCGGTGGGGTTGCCGCCAGATGCGAGAAGCTTACATGGGTACCCAGACTTTGTTCATGCGGCCAATCGACATACGGCATGATGCCTTGCGTACAAGCGAGCTCCATCAAGCCCACCATATACCCCGTTGCCATCACGGCGGGCATATCGCACGCCAGCGGCGTGTCATGAAACAAAGCGGGCACTGTCGCACGCTGCGGCACCGTGTATTGCCATTCGAAACAGATGCCAGCTTGTAGTTCCGGACTCATCATGAAACTCCTAATAGGGTCACGCAGTGTGACGTGCTGCGATTGCATTACCGGCACGACTGGTCGATTTGCGGCCAAGATGCTGAGAGATGAACTGACCAGCATCCACGACAGCATGCAAATCAATCCCCGTCTTGATACCCAAACCTTCCATCATGTACAGCACATCTTCGGTGGCGACATTACCGGTGGCACCCTTGGCATACGGACAGCCACCCAGACCAGCAACCGATGAATGAAAAATCGATACACCCACTTCCAAAGCCGCAAAAATATTTGCCAGGGCCTGACCATAGGTGTCATGAAAATGTCCGGCCAAACGTTCGATAGGCGCATCACGAGCGACGCGTGCAAAGACTTGTTGCACTTGCACTGCGGTCGCCACGCCGATGGTGTCGGCAATATCAAATTCATCGCAACCCAAGTCACGCAGACGCGCCACCACGTCGACCACTGATTCAACCGGCACCGCGCCCTGATAGGGGCATCCGAACGCGCAGCTGATGCTGCCACGCAAACGCAACCCATGCTGTTTGGCGGCATGGGCAACATCACGAAAACGCTCGATGGATTCAGCAATCGAGCAGTTGATATTTTTTTGCGAGAAGGCCTCGGACGCCGCACCAAAGATCACGACCTCATCGACACCCGCGGCAAGGGCAGCCTCAAAGCCTTTCAGGTTAGGCACGAGTGCGGAATAGACGACGCCGTGTTTACGGACAATGTGCGCCATCACCTCCGTCGAGCTCGCCATTTGCGGCACCCACTTTGGCGAGACAAAAGCCGCGGCCTCAATATTTTGAAACCCAGCAGCGCTGAGCTGATCTACCAGTGCGATTTTCACCGCAGCAGGGATGGTTTCTTTTTCATTTTGCAGTCCGTCGCGCGGCCCGACTTCGACGATTTTGACAGCTGCAGGCAAGGAATGACTCATGCGATCTCCACTACCGTAAAGGACAATAATTGCACCCCTTCGGCGACTTGGTCACCCACGGCATACAGCAATTCAGCGACCGTGCCTTGGGCCGGTGCATGGATGGTGTGCTCCATTTTCATCGCTTCCATAATCAATAGCGGCGTACCCTGCTCGACGATTGCGCCTACCTCGACTAAGAGCGCCACGATTTTGCCGGGCATGGGCGCGGTCAGACGACCGCCTTCGACTTCGGCCTCGCCGGCATGCGCAATCGGATCGCGCCACACAAGCTGCCAGTGCTGGGCACCATGAAAGACATGGAACACTTCACCGGCGCGCACCACCGATCCGGCGACCGCTTTGCCATCGAGTCGCAAGCGAACGACATCACCTTCAACGTGCGTATCTTGCAGACTGATGACGTCATCGTGCAGACGCAGCAGCCAGCCTGCATTCTGATACACCACCGTGAGCATCTGCGCACCGGCATCGGTCGATAATTGCAACACGCGTTGCCATTGGCCGTTCATGCGCCAGCCCGTACTCAAGGCCCACGGATCAGGGCTGTGCTTGCCCTCGCTGCCGCGCTCGCTGTGCAAGAGCGCAGCAGCAGCGAGCGCAAGCACCGCCAGACCCGGCGACTGCGGCGGAGGAAACAGTGCATCGTGATGCCGTTCGATCAAGCCGGTATCGAGATCCGCCGTAGCGAAGGGCACACTGTTGATCAGACGCGCAAGAAAGGCCGTGTTGGTCGCCAGACCGACGACCTGATACGCCGCCAGGGCTTGCGCCATCCGCGCGAGCGCCTGTTCTCGGTCTTGTCCCCAGACGATCAGCTTGGCAATCATCGGATCATAAAATGGCGAGATCGTATCTCCCTCGCGCACGCCCGAATCGATCCGCACCGCCGCACCGGATTCAAAATGCACCGCATCTGGAGTGCGCAGATGTTGCAGCGTACCGATCGAAGGCAAAAAACCTTTTTCAGGATTTTCTGCATAGATACGTGCTTCGATCGCATGACCATGCAGCGATAATTCATGCTGCTTTTTTGGCAGCGGCAAACCGTACGCAACCTGCAACTGCCACGCAACCAGATCGGTGCCGGTCACCATTTCAGTCACAGGATGCTCGACCTGCAGCCGGGTGTTCATTTCCATGAAATAAAAACTACCGTCCTGATTGGCGATAAATTCAACCGTGCCGGCGCCCACATAGCCAACCGCTTTTGCTGCTGCTACCGCCGCCTCGCCCATGGCATGACGGCGCTCGGCCGTCATGCCCGGCGCCGGCGCTTCTTCGAGTACTTTTTGATGGCGTCGCTGCACCGAGCAATCGCGCTCAAACAGATACACACAATCACCCTGCGTGTCGGCAAAGACCTGTATCTCAATATGCCGTGGCCGTGTCAGATAGCGTTCAATGAGCACGCGGTCGTCACCAAAGCTACTGATCGCTTCGCGTTTGCATGAAGCTAGCGCGGCCTTGAAATCCTCTGCGGCCTCAACAATGCGCATGCCCTTGCCGCCACCGCCGGCGCTGGCTTTCAATAAAACCGGATAGCCGACTTGATTGGCCTGATCCTGCAAAAAATCCGCCTCCTGATTCTCACCGTGGTAACCGGGCACCAACGGCACCTGGGCTTTTTCCATCAAAGCCTTGGCTGCTGATTTGGAGCCCATCGCGCGGATGGCCGAAGCCGGGGGGCCGATGAACGCTAAACCTGCGTTCGCACACGCTGTCGCAAAGGCTTCGTTCTCGGACAAAAATCCATAGCCAGGGTGAATCGCTTCGGCACCGCTCGCCTGAGCGGCCTCGATGATGCGGGCAATCTGCAAATAGCTGTCCTTGGCCGGTGCCGGGCCGATGGCCACCGCTTCGTCGCACAACGCGACGTGACGGGCATTCACATCGGCATCCGAATGCACCGCAACGGTTTGTATGCCCAGCCGCCGCGCAGTCGCCGCAACACGGCAAGCGATTTCGCCACGGTTAGCTATGAGGATTTTTTTAAACATGAGTGAGGTCGCTTTTTATTGTTTTGCATTGCTTTGTTTTAATTTAGGTCGGACGACGCAAAGAGGCATCGTGACCAATTCAAGCCCCATACAGTCATCCCCTACGCGCAATGCATTCGCCTTAAGAAAGGCCTTTCTTGCCCCGCATGCCCAATCGCGCCAGCAAGGCCTGATCATCTTCAACTTCAGGATTGCCCGTCACAAGCAATTTATCCCCATAAAAAATTGAATTGGCCCCGGCCAGATAACAGAGCGCCTGGATGCCCTCGCCCAATTGGCGCCGTCCGGCAGACAAGCGCACGCGTGCCTTGGGCATCGTAATCCGCGCCACCGCAATAGTGCGCACAAACTCCAGCGGATCGAGTACATCCTGGCCATGTAACGGCGTACCTTCAACCTGCACCAGATGATTCACCGGCACCGACTCCGGGTACGGGTTCAGGTTGGCCAATTGCGCAATCAGGCCAGCCCGCTGCAAGCGCGACTCGCCCATGCCGACAATCCCGCCGCAGCAGACTTTCAAGCCCGCCTGACGCACATGACCGAGCGTGTCGAGCCGGTCCTGATAATCACGGGTGGTGATGACGTCGCCATAAAATTCGGGCGCAGTGTCGAGATTGTGATTATAAAAATCCAGCCCCGCTTCTTTCAGACGCTCGGCTTGCGCTTCCTGCAGCATGCCTAAGGTGGCACAGGTTTCCATTCCCAAAGCCTTGACGGCCTTGACCATTTCTTCTACTGCATCAAGATCGCGGTCCTTCGGCGAGCGCCAGGCCGCGCCCATGCAAAAGCGTGTGGCGCCCTGATCTTTAGCGGCCTGCGCAGCCGCAATGACTTCTTCCACCGGCAGCATTTTTTGCGCGGTCACGCCGGTGTCATAGCGCGCCGCCTGCGGGCAGTAGCTGCAGTCTTCAGGACAGCCGCCGGTCTTGATCGACAGCAGCGTGGCCAGCTCGACTTCGTTGGCATCAAATTGTTCACGGTGCACTTGCTGTGCACGCCAGAGCAAATCATTAAACGGCAGCGCGAACAACGCGGCAACCTCGGCCACCGGCCAGACCTCGTAGGCAGCAGCAGCGGCAGCGACTTTTTTGGTGGCAGCATGAAAGGCAATCGGTTGGGATGACATCGTAGTTTCCTTCAAAGGGTAGATTGATTCAGCACAGTCAACAAACCACTGGCCAGTAAGCTGATTTCTTCGTCGCTCAAAATATAAGGCGGCATCACATACACGGTGTTACCGATTGGGCGCACCAATAATTCGTGGTCGAGCGCACCAATAAAAAAACGCCGCGCAAATCCTTCGGCGCGAACTGGCTGCACATCAAAGGCAAAGATTGTCCCCTGTCGGCGAAAATGCGTGACCTGCGGATGCTGGGCCAGCGGCGCGAGCGCGGCCTGCAGTTTGTCGCCCTTGATCTGATTTTGTACCAGCACATCGTCCTCGTCAAAGATCGCCAGTGTCGCCAGCGCCGCACGGCAAGCTAGCGGATTACCCGTATACGAATGCGAATGCAAAAAAGCACGCGACACATCGGTATCATAAAACGCCTGATAAATACGCTCGCGCGTCATGACTAGCGACAACGGCAAATAGCCGCCACTGATTCCTTTAGACAGACAAAGAAAATCGGGCCAGATCGCGGCCTGTTCACACGCAAAAAAACTGCCAGTGCGCCCACAGCCTACCGCAATTTCATCCGCAATCAGGTGCACATTAAATTCGTCGCATAAGCCGCGCAATAACTGCAAATAAAGCGGATCATGCATCGCCATGCCGGTGGCACATTGCACCAAGGGCTCGACAATCACCGCCGCGATCCGGTCGCTGCGCCGCTCCAGCAGCACGCGCATCGCCGCAATCGCGTGCCGTGCCACGTCGGCTGCGCTCTCGCCATTTTTTGCCTGCCGCGCGTCCGGTGAAGCCACCACATGCGCCGGCTGTAACAAGGCGCCATAGGCCTGACGAAACAGGGGCACATCGGTCACACCCAACGCGCCGATTGTTTCGCCATGATAGCTGCCGGCCAGACAGACAAACTCCTGCTTGGCCGCCTGCCCCTGATTACGCCACGCATGAAAACTCATCTTCAGCGCAATCTCGACGGCCGAGGCGCCATCGGACGCATAAAAGCAATGCCCCAACACGCCACCAGTGCGCGCCGCGAGTTGCTCAGAAAGCGCAATCACCGGCTCATGCGTGAAGCCCGCTAGCATCACATGCGGCAGGCGATCAAGCTGATCTTTTAATGCGGCGTTGATGCGCGGATTGGCATGACCAAACAGATTGACCCACCAGGAACTGATGGCGTCAAGATAGCGCTTGCCTGCATGATCCATTAACCACGCGCCACTGCCGTGACTGATTGCCACCAAAGGCAGCTGCTCGTGGTGCTGCATTTGTGTACACGGGTGCCATACGCTGTGCAAGCTGCGGGCGACCCAATCGGTTTTCAGATCGGCGCTCATTACATGCGAAATAAACCAAACTTCGTGGGCGGAATCGGCGCATTCAGAGAGGCCGACAAACCCAGCCCCAGCACCATACGGGTGTCGGCCGGATCGATCACACCATCGTCCCACAAGCGCGCGCTCGCATAATACGGATGACCCTGATCTTCGTATTGCTGACGGATAGGCTGCTTGAACGCCTCTTCTTCGTCTTTGCTCCAATTGCCGCCGCGGCCTTCGATGCCGTCACGCTTGACCGTGGCCAGCACACTCGCAGCCTGCTCGCCGCCCATCACCGAGATGCGCGCATTGGGCCACATCCATAACAAGCGCGGCGAATAGGCGCGACCACACATGCCGTAGTTGCCGGCACCAAAACTGCCGCCGATGATGACGGTAAATTTGGGCACGGCCGCTGTGGCCACTGCAGTCACCATTTTGGCGCCGTTGCGGGCGATGCCTTCGTTTTCGTATTTGCGTCCAACCATGAAGCCGGTAATATTTTGCAAAAACACCAGCGGTATTTTGCGTTGGCAGCACAACTCAATAAAGTGCGCACCTTTTAAGGCTGACTCAGAAAACAGAATGCCGTTGTTGGCGATGATCCCCACTGGCATGCCAAAGATATGCGCGAAGCCGCAGACCAGCGTCGTGCCATAGCGCGCCTTGAATTCATCCATGGCGCTGTCATCGACCACCCGCGCAATGACTTCGCGCACATCGAAAGGCTTGCGGGTGTCGGTCGGAATGATGCCGTAAAGTTCGTGCTTGTCGTAGCGCGGCTCGACCGGCTCGCGCAGTACCAGTTGCTGCGGTTTGTGGCGATTCAGATTGCCCACAATAGTGCGCGCCAACGACAGCGCGTGTAGATCATCTTGCGCCAAATGATCAACCACACCGGAGAGCCGGGTGTGCACATCACCGCCGCCAAGGTCTTCGGCGCTGACGATTTCGCCGGTGGCCGCTTTGACCAAGGGCGGACCGCCAAGAAAAATGGTGCCCTGATTTTTTACAATGATGGACTCATCACTCATCGCCGGCACGTAGGCACCCCCTGCGGTGCACGAGCCCATCACCACCGCGATTTGCGGAATGCCTCGCGCCGACATCGTGGCCTGATTAAAAAAGATACGACCGAAATGATCACGGTCGGCGAAGACCTCGTCTTGATTGGGCAAATTGGCACCACCCGAATCGACCAGATACACGCAGGGCAAATTATTTTGGGCCGCGATCTCTTGCGCGCGCAGATGTTTTTTCACCGTCATCGGATAGTAGGTGCCGCCCTTGACGGTAGCGTCGTTACACACGATCACGCATTCCTGACCCTTGATGCGGCCAATGCCGGTGATGATGCTGGCCGCCGGCGTAGCGTTGTCGTACATGTTGAGAGCAGCCAGTTGGGAGAATTCCAAAAAAGGCGTACCGGGATCAAGCAACATATTGACCCGCTCGCGTGGCAGCAGCTTGCCGCGTGCGGTGTGTTTGTTGCGGGCCTCGACGCCGCCGCCGATGGCGATTTTTTCGCAATGCGCGCGCAGGTCGTCGACTAAGGCCTGCATGGCTGCCGCATTGGCCGCGAATTCGGCAGAGCGAAGATTTAATTTGGTATCAAGAATGCTTGGCATCGTTTTTATTTTTCCGGAAAACTTCCATCGACATAAAACCAGCGCCCGTCTTCACGCACAAAGCGACTGATCTCATGCAGGCGCTGCGCGCCACCAGCAAAGCGGCAGCGTGCAACAAATTCAACCGTGGCGCTATGCTCGCCCGTCTGTCTGGCAGCGCGCACTTCCAGCCCCAGCCATTTGGCTGTGGCGTCCATTGTGGTCTGCGCTGGACGCGTACTGGGGTGCCAGCTCGCCTGCAAATAGGGTTCGTCTCCCAGTACATAGGCGCTATAACGCGAGCGCATCAGCTGCAGGGCGGTAGCGGCAATGGCGGCGCCACGCAGATAGGGCCCGCAGCAGGCATCGAGCAGCGCACCACCACAAGGACAAGCCGCAGGTTTGGCTGTCGCCGTCGATTTCGCCATCGCTACCGTCCCGCTACGCCAACGCGCGCGCGATCAAAATTTTCTGAATGTCGCTGGTGCCTTCATAAATCTGGCACACCCGTACATCGCGATAAATGCGCTCCACCGGAAAATCATTGACCACTCCGTAGCCGCCAAAAATCTGAATCGCTTCCGAGCAAATTTTCTCGGCCATCTCGCTGGCAAACAGCTTAGCCATCGCGGCTTCTTTCAGGCAAGGCAAGCCGGCATCTTTCATCGCTGCGGCATGCCAAATTAACTGGCGCGCTGCTTCAATTTGCGTAGCCATGTCGGCGAGTCTGAATTGCACAGCCTGATGCTCGAAAATGATTTTGTCAAAACTGCTACGCTCTTTCGCATACGCTAGTGCCGCATCAAATGCAGCACGCGCCATGCCCAGCGATTGCGCGGCGATACCAATACGCCCGCCCTCCAGACCCGAGAGCGCAATGCGGTAGCCTTCGCCTTCGTTACCGATCAGATTGGCCGCCGGTATCCGACAATCCTCAAACAAAATCTGCGCAGTGTCAGACGAATGCTGGCCAAGTTTATCTTCCAGGCGCGCAACGATATAACCGGGCGTAGTGGTTGGCACCCAAAAGGCGCTGATGCCACGCTTACCGGCGGCTTTATCCGTCACGGCCATGACAATGGCAACATCGGCATGCTTGCCACTGGTGATGAATTGCTTGACGCCGTTAATCACATAACTGTCACCATCTCGCCGCGCGGTGGTGCGCAGCGCCGAGGCATCGCTACCAGCATGTGGCTCGGTCAGACAAAACGCGCCCAACATCGCGCCTCTGGCCAGAGGCACCAACCATTGCTGCTGCTGCTCGGCGTTGGCATACGCCATGCCGATGCTACAAACCGGACAGTTATTGACCGAGATGATGGTGGAGGTACCGCCATCGCCGGCCGCGATTTCTTCAATCACCAAAGCAAGCGACAAATAATCAAGCCCGGCACCGCCCAGAGATTCGGGAACGGCGACGCCAAAAGCGCCGAGTGCGGCCAGCTCGCGCAAGGCAGCATGCGGAAAGCTGCGCTCACGATCCCACTGCGCGGCAAAGGGCGCTAACTGCGCTTGCGAAAAATCGCGCAGCGCCTCACGAATCATCTGGTGTTGTTCGGACAGGATCATAGATTAAGTGTGCGTGGCACACCGCGGCAAACAAGGTCCGCGCTGTGCCACGCATTTATTTACATCATTTCAATAGCCATCGCGGTGGCTTCGCCGCCACCGATGCAGAGTGCCGCCACACCGCGCTTGCCGCCGGTTTTTTTCAATGCGCCCAACAGCGTCACGATGATGCGCGCGCCGGAAGCCCCGATAGGATGGCCGAGTGCGCAAGCGCCGCCGTGGATATTAAGTTTGTTATGCGGGATCTGATGCTCGACCATCGCTGCCATTGCCACCGCAGCAAAGGCTTCATTGATTTCAAACAGATCGACTTCCTTGCTGTTCCAGCCGGTTTTCGCGTACAGCTTTTCAATAGCGCCAACAGGCGCCGTGGTAAACCAGTTTGGCTCTTGCGAGTGACGGGTATGACCGACGATTTTGGCAATCGGGGTGAGCCCGTGTTTTTTGGCTGTCGACTCACGCATCAGCACCAAGGCTGCTGCGCCGTCGTTAATTGACGAGGAGGTCGCCGCGGTGATGGTGCCGTCTTTTTTAAACGCCGGCTTTAATTGCGCAATTTTTTCGATCTTGGCTTTGAGCGGGCCTTCGTCTTTGTCAATAATGGTGTCGCCGGCGCGTCCGGAAATCGTTACCGGCGCAATCTCCCATTGGAACGAACCATCTGCCGTTGCAGCCTGGGAGCGCTTGACTGATTCAATCGCAAAGGCGTCCTGGGCTTCGCGCGTAAACGCGTACTTGGATGAACAGTCTTCGGCAAAGGTGCCCATCGAGCGGCCTTTGTCATACGCATCTTCGAGGCCATCGAGCATCATGTGGTCATACATCATGGCGTGGCCGATGCGGTAACCGCTACGCGCTTTCGGAATCAGATACGGTGCATTGGTCATGGACTCCATGCCGCCGGTGACGACGACGTCATTGGTGCCCACCATAATCGAATCATGGCCGTAGATAGTGGCCTGCATCGCCGAGCCGCACATTTTCGACAGTGTTACCGCGCCGGCGGACACCGGCACGCCGGCCTTGATCGATGCTTGCCGGGCCGGCGCCTGACCCTGAGCCGCCATTAAGCAATTGCCAAAGATGACGTCATTGATCAGCTCAGGCTTGACGCCGGACCGCTCCACCGCAGCGCGAATAGCGACAGCGCCCAGATCATGCGCGGAGAGCGAAGAAAAATCACCTTGAAACGCACCCATGGGGGTGCGCGCTGCGCCAACGATAACGATAGGATCTTGCATAACATTCTCCAAAATAATAAGCCCGCTCAGCCTGCCTAAGCAGCTGGGACGGGCGGGGGTGCTTGATAACTAAAACGGATTTCCTGCGGATACGGAAAGACATCTTCGAGCTGACCGTCAACGATACGCAGCTTGCGCTGATGCCAGTAATCTGCGGTGAGCAGATCCGCATGATGCTTCATGAAATAATGTTTTACCTTGGGATTGCCCAATAAGAAGACGCCAAACTGTTCGGGGAAGACATCATTTTTTGCCACGTGATACCAGGGCTCGGCAGACATCTCGTCTTCTTCGTTACGTGGTTGCGGAATGACGCGGAAGTTGCAATCGCTGATGTATTCAATTTCGTCGTAGTCATAAAAGACAACGCGGCCTTGCCGGGTGACACCGAAATTTTTGTACAGCATATCGCCAGGGAAAATATTGGCCGCCACCAGATCTTTGATCGCGTTACCGTATTCGCGCACACCATGTTCCATGGCCGCATCGTCACCCGCGGCCTCCGCTTCGGTCAGCCAAATATTGAGCGGCGTCATGCGGCGCTCAATATAAAGATGCCGGATGATGATCTGATCGCCATCTTCTTCGACCAGCGAAGGCGCAACTTGTTTCAATTCTGCCAGCAGCTCCTCGGAAAACCGCGCGCGCGGAAAGGCGACATTGGAGTATTCCAGCGTGTCGGCCATCCGACCGACACGGTCGTGGTTTTTGACCAGCAGATATTTTTCCTTGACCAAGGCCGGCGTGGTCTCTTTGGGTGGCGGAAAGCTATCCTTGATAGCCTTGAACACATACGGAAAAGAAGGTAACGCAAACACCACCATCACCAGCCCGCGGATACCCGGGGCGACCGCAAAGCTGTCGGACGAATTACGCAGGTGATGCAGAAAGTCGCGGTAAAACAGCGCCTTGCCCTGCTTTTGCAAACCGAGAATGGTGTAAATCTCGCTGCGCGGTTTGTTGGGCAACATGCTGCGCACAAACTGCACATAGGCCGACGGCACTTCCATGTCGACCTGAAAATAGGCGCGGGTAAAGGAGAACAACAAGGTAATGAGTTTGCCATCGGTCAGCACCGCATCAAGCACAAGCTCGCCCTTGCGGGTGTGCAGCACCGGAATCACAAATGGATGTTCCTGATAGCCATTGATGAGCTTGCCAACAATGTAAGCGCCCTTGTTGCGGTAAAACAGGCTGGCCAACACTTGCAGCTGATAATTGGCCTCCAGCGGCGCATCGCCGAGTACAACGCGCAAGCGCTTCTCGACTTGCCCAATATCGTCATCGAGATGCGCAAAGTCACAATTGAGCTGAAAATTAGTCACCATACGACGTAGCGCGGTAGCGATGTCGCGTCGCACGGGATAGTAGACCCGGTAAGCGGGCGTGCCTTCAGCCGGCTCGATATATTCGGTCGAGAGCGCTGGCCGCACAAAAATAAAATCATTATGGAAATAAGTGCGATGCAAAATGTTACAGCAGACTGAATTAAAAAATGTCTCAGCCAGCTCCGGCTGCCGATGATCTGTCAGCAGCCCGATGTAATGCAGTTTGACCTCGCGCCAGACACTGTCCGTCAAGTCGGCTTCTTCGTATTCGTCTTCAAGATTTTGCACGCACTCCTGCACGCGACTATCGTAAAAAGCGATACGCTCACGCGCCTGCGTCTGCGCCAGTTTCCAGGTCCTGTTTTCGAAATGACTGCGCGCGGCCTGACTGCTCTGACGGAACAAGCGATAGTGTTTATCAAAGCCGTCCAGAATCATGCGTGCGATATCGAACGCGATTTGGGAGGACAATAATTTGGGGAAATGTTGCATTCGGCGCGGCCTCAGGCGGTCTCGGCAAACAGCTCACGCCCAATCAGCATGCGACGAATCTCGCTGGTGCCGGCACCAATCTCATAGAGCTTAGCGTCGCGCCACAAACGCCCGGCAGGATAGTCATTAATATAGCCATTACCACCGAGTGCCTGAATGGTCTCGCCCGCCATCCAGGTGGCTTTCTCTGCCGAGTATAAAATCGCGCCGGCGGCATCTTTGCGCAGCGCACGCACGGCCTCGGGCGAGTTGGCCCGATCACAGGCCTGACCGACGGCATAGACATAGGCTTTACAGGCCATCATGGTGGAATACATGTCGGCCAGTTTGCCCTGCATGAGTTGAAATTCACCGATGGGCTGACCAAATTGTTTGCGCTCATGCACGTACGGGACGGTGACGTCCATGCAGGCCTGCATGATGCCCAGCGGACCACCCGACAATACCGCCCGCTCGTAATCCAACCCCGACATCAATACATTGACACCGCGACCGAGCCCGCCGAGTATATTTTCAGCCGGCACGATACAGTCCTGAAAAACTAGTTCGCCCGTGTGCGAGCCGCGCATGCCAAGCTTGTCGAGTTTTTGGGCGACTGAAAATCCGGGGAAATTTTTCTCGATCAGAAACGCCGTCATTCCGCGTGGGCCGGCTTCGATATCGTTTTTTGCATAGACCACCAACACATCTGCATCGGGGCCGTTGGTGATCCACATTTTGCTGCCGTTCAGTACCCAATGGTCACCCTTGAAGTCAGCCCGTAGTTTCATGCTGACGACATCGGATCCGGCATTCGGCTCCGACATTGCGAGGGCGCCGATGTACTCGCCCGAGATCAGCTTGGGCAGGTAAGCATTTTTTTGTTCGGTGCTGCCATTGCGACGAATTTGATTGACGCATAAATTCGAATGCGCACCATACGAGAGTCCTATCGAGGCCGACGCCCGCGAGATTTCTTCCATCGCCACGATATGGGCCAGATAGCCCATCGCGCTGCCACCATACTCTTCGCCAACCGTAATGCCCAACAAACCAAGCGCGCCCATCTTGCGCCACAAATCCATCGGAAACTGGTCGCTGCGATCAATCTCAGCCGCGCGTGGCGCGATCTCAACGGCGGCAAACTGCGCCACCGCGTCGCGCAGCGCATCGATGTCTTCGCCATGGTCAAAGCGAAGTCCGGGCAGATTGATCATGTAGTTTTCCTTGAACGAGGTTGGACGGAATATCAGGCCACACGCCGCGCACGCATGGCGGTGCTTTTGGGTTTGGGTTGGGCGCGCAAAGCAGGGTCAGCCAACATGCGACGGCATTTGTCCTCGTGCGCAGCGATCTCGGCCAGCGTGACCTCGAGGTCTTCGCGCTGCTGCTCGAGCGCTTCGCGATGACGCGCCAGCACCGTTAAAAAATGCTTGAGCTGGGCGCTGGAATCTTGTGGCGACTCATACATATCGACCAGGTCTTTGATCTCGGAGAGCGTCAGACCAAGCCGCTTGCCACGCAAGGTAAGCTTTAAGCGGGTCCGTTCGCGCGCGCTATAGACACGGGTACGGCCGCCGGTGCCTTCGCGTCGCGGACTGATCAAGCCCTGGTCTTCATAAAACCGGATCGCACGCGGGGTGATGTCGAATTCGCGCGCCAGCTCGGTGATGGTGTAAGTCGACATGAAGGGATGCGGTTAAAATGTACGTTTACGTAAACGTCAAGTAAACCGGTATTGTAGGCGGGCCCGCCGCAAATGGGAACCCCGGTTTTGGCAGAGTGGATGGTCCACTTTTGCCATCTTGAAATCAAGCCCAAGCCTGCCCCACCATCTCACTCCGTCCTTAGGTCAGACCCATGAATGCATTAGAGAGCCAACTCACTTATCCCTTTGCCGACACGCTGCCCGAATCGGGCCGTACGATGGAGGTCGCGCCCGGTGTGCGCTGGCTGCGCATGGGGCTGCCGTTTGCCCTTAACCACATTAATTTGTGGCTGCTGGCCGATGAACAGCCGGACGCACAAGGCCGCCCGCAACGCGGCTGGACCATCGTCGACTGCGGCATCAGCAACGACGCCACCCGCGCGGCCTGGGAGCAGATTTTTGCTGACGAGCTCGACGGCTTGCCGATCTTGCGCGTGATCGCCACGCATTGCCATCCCGACCATGTCGGCTTGTCGAATTGGCTCTGCACGACCCGCTGGCAGGTGCCGCTTTATATGTCCGCTGGCGAGTATGCGTTCGCGCGCATGATGTCAGCCGGGTTGCCCGGCGCCGACGGGCCGTCAATGGCGCCGCATTTTCTTCGTCACGGCCTCACTGACCCCGAGCAGCAGGCGCAGCTGCAGGCACGCAAAGATTACTATCCCGCGCTGGTACCCGCGGTGCCCGCGCATTTTCACCGCTTGCAGGACGGCAAATCCCTTTCGATCAATGGACAGTCGTGGCACATCATCACGGGCTTTGGCCATTCGCCCGAACATGTAGCTTTGTATTGCGACAGGATAGGCGTGCTGATTTCGGGTGATATGGTGCTGCCGCGCATTTCAACCAACGTGTCGGTGTTTGCGATTGAACCAGAGGGCGACGCGGTCGGCGCTTTTCTTGAGTCCTTGCAAAAATTCATGCCCTTACCGGCCGATACGCTGGTGCTGCCTTCGCACGGCAAACCATTTCGCGGTCTGCATACCCGAATTACGCAATTAAACGACCACCATGCGGAACGCTTGGCCGAGGTGCTGGCTGCTTGCCGCAGCGCGCCGCAATCGGCAGCCGATATCGTCCCCGTCATGTTTCCGCGGGCGCTAGACATGCATCAATTAACTTTTGCGCTGGGTGAGGCGCTCGCGCACTTACACCGGCTATGGTTTGCCGGTCAATTAACGCGTCAAACGGGTGACGATGGGGTGATTCGCTTCACGTGTGTCAATAAAATTTCATAAAAAAATTTGGCGCCCCATTTCAAAAGAGTAATCCACCAAACATTCGGCAAATTTTTCTCGAAAAAAGAAACGTAAAATGATTTTAAAACTCCAACTTTTATATTTTTACTGGCAGTAGGCGCTATGGAGACTGACTATTAACTAAGAGCATGCAATAGTCCGCGCATGAATTCTACTCAAGAACGCCTTTTATTCAGCGAGCGCCTGCAACAAGCGCTGCGCCATGCGGAATATTCTCCCGATAGTCCGACGCAACTCGCACGTGAATTTAATGTGCGTTTTGAGGGTAATCCCGTGACAGTACATGCAGCGCGCAAGTGGCTACAAGGCGAATCCATCCCGACACAAGAAAAACTTCGCGCACTGGCTAGCTGGCTCGACGTGCCTGCCGACTGGCTGCGTTTCGGCAGTGTTGAAAGCGACGCTGGCGGAGAAGGTAAAAGTAATCAAATTAGCCCACGCGACGCCAAGCTCTTATCGCGGCTGCAAAAACTTGATGAACATCATCGCCAGATTGCCGAAGAATTTTTGCGCACTCTCGTCCGTCTGGGCTTAAAAAAATAATTTGTAAGCGCGGTATCAGCACGCCGTCAGCCCATTGTGTTCAATGCTCGGGCAACGATGACAAATAAGCCAGCCCCTCAATCGCTCGGCTGCCATACCAAGACAGCATCTCGCCATCGACCAATATCACCGGTTTACCAATCTGTTTTTCCAGCGCATCGACATGCGCATCGGTAAAACGATAAGGCTCGCTGGACAACAACACCAGATCAATTTCAGCCAGCATCGCGTCATCCCAGGTGAAGTCGGGATAGCGCCGCGCTAACGGACTTTGCCATTGCTGCCAACCGATCAAGGCCAGCATTTGTGCAATATAAGTATCCCGCGACACCGTCATCCACGGATCTTGCCAGATGCAATACAGCACCCGCTGCGCCGGCCCATGGGATTGGGCCTGCAAGGCGGCCATCGCGCGCTCGAATTGCGTGCACAACGTGTGCGCCCGCGCTTGAACACCAAAGATGCCGCTGAAGATGCCACCAAGCAGACGATAGAGGGCCAGATTATCGATGGGTGCCACCGGATGGGTGACGATTATCTGCGGAATAAATGCAGCCAGCGCGTCCACGGTAGGCTTTTCATTTTCATCGATATTGACCACCAGATGCGTGGGCGCAAGTGCGCGAATTTTATCGATGTTGACGTCTTTGGTACCGCCAATTTTAGGAATGCCCGCCACGCTGGCGGCGGGATGAATGCAAAAGCCGGTACGCCCAACAAGCTGCGCCGCTAAACCTAATTCGCAGAGTAACTCCGTGATGGATGGCACCAGTGAAACAATACGCACGGGCGCCGCCGGATCGACAGCTGTGTGCGCTGTGCCCGCCGCATCACGCCACACCGCTATGACCCCGGCAACGAAGCCTGCTCGGCCTTGCTGGCTTTGTAAGGCGCGCGCGCAAACAAGGCATCGTAGAGCGCATTGGGCAACAAGCGCAGCAGCCATGACACGCCACGCATTTGCCATGGAATGACGGCATAGCTGTGACCCGCGGCAATCACGCGACGCGCCTGGGCAGCGAAGCGTGCAGCAGGCATCAGGAAGGGCATCGCATAGGTGTTCACCTGCGTCATCGGGGTATCGATATAGCCAGGCAAGAGCGTCACGACCCGAATGCCGTAACGACGCATTTCAATCCGCAAAGATTCGCAATAGCTAATGACGGCCGCTTTGGATGCGCTATAGGCCTCGGCACCGGGCAGCCCGCGCACCCCGGCCACACTCGCGATACCAACCAGCCGCAAGTGAGACTGACCGCTTGCTGCCTGTGCCCGCATAGCCGCAATGAACGGCGCAAAGGTGGCCACGGTGGCCAATAAATTAGTCGCGATAATCTGCTCAAACACCGGCAAATCAGCACCGCGCTCAGTCAGCGTGCCGTAGGACACCCCCGCATTAGCAATGACGATGTCAATGCCACCAGCCTGCCCTAAAAAATCATTGGCCGCCGCGGCCAATGCGGCATGATCATTGACATCAACGGCATAGCAGTGGTGGAGCCCGGCATTCGGTAAGGTGGCCACTAAGGCGGCCAGCCTATCGGCACGACGGGCGAGCAATCCAAGCTGCGCGCCCTGTGCGGCGTACTCCCGCGCGAGTGCCGCACCAAGGCCGCTTGAAGCGCCCGTAATAAAAACACGTTGCGCCGGCGCGGCAGACACCGTCACGGCTTATTTTGCTTTCAAGATGAGGGTGTCGATCACTTGCAGTGTGGCTGCATGCATGGCCTGCTCGGATTGTCCGCGCAGCGATGCACCGACCATCGCGGGGGAGGTAATAAAGCGGCCGCCAACGGCAATGGTGGGCACACTCTCAAGGTTGTAAGCCTGCTGCAATTGCGGCACCCGACCTACCTTGGACTGCACGCTGAATGAATTAAAAACTTCAATGAATTTTTTGCGGTCAACGCCCTGCTTTTCGACAAAATCAAAAATGCTGTCTTCTTTATCCAGACGCACATGACCGACATGAATGGCATCAAACACGGCCCGATGGACAGGGTCGACCTTACCCATGGCCTCGAGCGCGTAATAGAGTTTTTGCTGCGGCACAAAGGACTCACGAAACACCACCGGAATACGCTTGAAGGTGATGAGGTCCCCGCGTTTTTTTGCCCACTCGGCCAGCTGCGGCTCAAACGCAAAACAATGCGGACAGCCGTACCAAAAAAATTCGAGTACTTCGATTTTATTGCCCGCATCCGTTGGCTGGGCACGCGACAGTCGCTGATACTCGACTCCTTCAACGGGATTAGCAGGACCCGCGGTTGCACTCAGTGCAATGAGGCCAAAACAGGCAATGGCAAACAAACGTTGTAGCAGACGCATGGTGATTCCTTTTTTACGATGATTCAGCGTGAGTTATTTGGGTACGCGTACGACCGCTGCATCGACGCCATTGTCAGAAAGCCGGCTGCGGGCACGATTCATAGCCTCTACCTCAGTAAAGGGGCCGATGCGCACGCGAAACAGCGAGCCTAATTCGGAGCGCCGCTCCGCTACCGTTGCCGCCACCCCCAGCAAGGCTAGTTTGGCCTTGGTATTTTCGGCGTCGGCAATTTCACGAAACGCTCCGGCTTGCAAATAATACGTAAATTTTTCGTCGTTCGCTGCCGCTGTCGACGGCGTGGCGGCGGTGGCAGCGGTGGGCGAAGATGACGGTGTGGGTGGCGGTGGCGGTGGGGCCGTTGGGGTCGCCACATTTTTTTCAGACGCCGCACGCTCCGTGGCCGCCGTTCTGCTCTTGATCACACTCTCGATGGTTGCCGCAGGTTCAGTCAATGGCTCCGGCAGTTTTTTTGCCGCCACACCAGTGGCCGGACTGGTCGCGTCGGCGCCGGCGTCCTCGTCGGCAAGCCGCTCGCGCCGCTCACGTGCCCCACCCGGCATGGTTTTGTTCGGATCACCCAGCTCGCCGGCGGGCTCGCTTTGTTTGCCCAGCCTGTCGACAAAGGGCAGCGGCATTTTCATGATCGTCAAGCCAACTACCACCGCAATTGACAAGCCAATAATCAAGCCGACAATAAGACCCGTCACCGTACCACCGGCCTGACGCTTTGCATAAAAATCAAACCTGCGCATACTTTTTCCGCCAACCTTGATTGATAACAGCGCGATCACATTCTCGACGGCGCCGATACACCGATCAGTTCGAGTCCGTTCTGCAGTACCTGCCGGGTCGCCAACAATAAACTCAGTCGGGCCATCTTGAGCGCGACGTCGTCAACCAGCACCCGCTCTGCATTGTAGTAGCTATGTAATTCACCTGCCAGATCACGCAAATAAAACGCAACCTGATGCGGGCCGAGTTCTTCCATCGCTTTTTTGAGTGCCTCGGGATACTCGGCCAATTTGGCCAGCAAGGACGCCTCGCGCGGCGCCACCAAAGGCGCCGGATCGACATCATGCAAGACCGCTGCGTCGCCGCCCCACTGCGCCAATACCGAGCAGATGCGCGCATGCGCATACTGTACGTAGTAGACCGGATTTTCGTCCGATTGCGCCAGCGCCAGATCGACATCAAACACAAACTCAGTGTCGGCCTTGCGTGAGATGAGGAAAAAACGCACCGCATCACGGCCCCGGGTCAGATCACGCTGACCATTGGCGTCCACCGCATCACCGGCCGACCATTCGATCAGATCGCGCAGCGTCACATACGAGCCAGCGCGCTTGGAGATTTTGACCTCTTCCCCATTTTTCATCACAGTGACCATTTTGTGCAGCACGTAATCCGGATAGCCCAACGGTATCCCCATCCCGACTGCCTGCAGGCCAGCCCGCACGCGCGCAATCGTGCCGTGATGGTCACTGCCTTGCACATTGATGACTTTTTCAAAACCGCGCTGCCACTTGGTGATGTGATACGCAACGTCCGGCACAAAATACGTAAAGCTGCCATCGGACTTGCGCATGACACGGTCTTTATCGTCACCATAATCGGTGCTTCTGAGCCAGAGTGCGCCATCCTGCTCGTAGGTCTTGCCGGCCGCAATCAGCGCCGCCACCGTCGCGGCAACCTTGCCCTCGGTGTAGAGCGACGACTCGAGATAATAATTATCGAAGCGCACACCGAACGCCTGCAAATCAAGATCCTGCTCATGACGCAGATAGGTGACGGCAAAACGCCGAATCGATTCAATATCATTGAGATCACCGCTCCCAGTGACCGGTTCGCCATTGGCCGCCGAGACCGTTTTTTTGGCAAGAAAGTCCGCGGCAATATCCGCAATGTAGTCGCCGTTGTAGGCCGACTCGGGCCAGTCAGCGTCGCCTGGTTTTTTACCCTGCGCACGCGCCTGCACCGAGGCCGCCAGCGTGGCGATTTGCACGCCAGCGTCGTTGTAATAAAACTCGCGCAAGACCGCATAGCCCTGCGCTTCGAGTAGCGCCGACATGGCGTCGCCCAGCGCTCCCTGACGCCCGTGCCCGACATGCAACGGGCCAGTTGGGTTAGCTGAGACAAATTCGACCAGGACCTGATGGCCGGCACCGTCGTTGGTCTTGCCGTAGCAGGCCGCGTCTTGCAGCACGCGCTTGATGATGGATTGTTTAATCGCCCTCGCCACCCGCAAGTTGATAAAACCGGGGCCGGCGAGCTCGATGGCGTCGATCAATCCGACGCGCGCCGGATTGGCCAGCACCGCATCCACAATCGCCTGCGCGAGCTCGCGTGGATTTTTTTTCAAGGGCTTGGCGAGCTGCATGGCGATATTGCACGCCATGTCGCCATGCGTCGGATCCCGCGGGCGCTCCAGCGTAATGACCGGGACCGGCACGTCGGTACCGGCCAGCAGCGGGGTCAGGGCTTGCGAAAATAAAGAGGCGATCTGCGCTTTGTGTTGGGCTGGCATGAGGGTTCTGGAGTGTTGCCGGGCGCTGGGCCGCCACGCGCAAAAGGCCAGATTATACCGGCTGGCACTGCGCGCGCCGCACCGACCGACCTGCCGACAGCCAAGAAAAAAAGGCGCCCGAAGGCGCCTGGAGAGGAGATAGTGCTATTTGCTCTATTTCGCACCCGCTAAGGCGCGAGCTTGAAGAATGCGCGCCTTGCGCCATTCTGTCAATTACTTGTTACAAAATGGACGTAAAGTTTAGTTGACAGTTTTACCGGTGCATTTTAGAGTGCAAGCATGAACACTACGGCCGCCGCGCCCCGGTAGGGGCATTGCCTATGAAGCTGCTGCACCAGGTTTCTCGAAAAATGTTGTCCTCGCTGGGCACGCAATGGATGCCTTTTGCCGATGTGGCAACAGCGGAGTTGCCTTTGTCACGCCTGTTGCGGCTGTCTTTGTTTCAGCTGGCGATCGGTCTGGCGACGGCGCTGCTGGTGGGGACGCTCAACCGGGTGATGATTGTCGAGCTTGGTGTGCCGGCCTGGTGGGTGGCGCTGGGCGTGGCGCTGCCGCTGGTATTTGCGCCGCTGCGGGCTTTGATTGGATTTCGCTCGGACACGCATCGCTCGCCGCTGGGCTTGCGGCGTTTGCCGTATTTGTGGATGGGTAGCCTGCTGCTTTTTGGTGGACTTTCCATTATGCCGTTTGCGTTGCTGGCCTTGTCGGAGCCGCAGCCAGGCATGGCGTGGGTTGGACGCATCGGTGCGGGACTGGCTTTTTTGCTGGTGGGCGCGGGGATGCAAGTGACACAGACTGCGGGCCTGGCTTTGGCGTCGGATCTGGCCACACCACAAAACCGGCCGCGCGTGGTGGCGCTGATGTACACCATGCTGCTCTTGGGATTGGTTGGCAGCGGCGCTGTGTTTGGCTGGTTGCTGACGGACTTTAGTCCGCTGCGACTAATTCAAGTGGTGCAGGGCGCAGCGTTGATGGTGGCCTGGCTCAATTTGTCGGCCTTGTGGAAACAAGAAGCACGCAACCCGGATCGCGCCAAAGCGCGCCTGACCCAGGAGCGCGCCGATTTCGGGCCACGCTGGCGCGCCTTTATCAGCCAGCCGGGCGTACGACGATTTTTGTGGACGGTGGGGCTGGGCACCTGCGCGTTCAATATGCAGGACATTATTTTAGAGCCCTATGGCGGCCAGATTTTGCATCTCAATGTCGGCGCCACGAGCGTGCTCACGGCACTGACAGCAGCCGGCGCCCTGGTGGCGTTCGGGCTGGCAGCAAAGTTATTGACGCGCGGGGTTGACGCCTGCCGACTGGCCGCCGCCGGTGCAGTCGTTGGTTTGCCGGCCTTTGCGATGGTGATTTTTTCTGCGCCGCTTGAGGCGCCGAATCTGTTTCGTGCCGGCGCGGTGCTTATTGGTCTGGGTGGCGGTCTGTTTTCGGTCGGCACGCTGACCATGGCGATGGCGCTGCAGCAGGGCGACGATGCGGGCATGGCGCTGGGGGCGTGGGGTGGCGTGCAGGCGACCGCTGCGGGTTTGTCGGTTGCCGCTGGCGGACTGATCAAAGACGGCGTTGAATTTCTCGCCACCGCGGGTTGGCTGGGCAGCAGCCTGGCCTCGCCGGTGACGGGTTATAGCTTTGTGTATCACATAGAAATTTATCTTTTGTTCGTGGTGTTGATTGCCATCGGGCCGCTGGTGCGGCGCCGTGTCAATCAGGCCGATGAACACAAACCGCGATTTGGGCTGGCCGAATTCCCCGGCTAAGCCATTTGTGAAGAAGGAGACGCACCATGGAAACAGGCGCCATTACCCAATACGTCGACGTAGCCCAGCTCGTGCTGTATGCGTTCTGGTTTTTCTTTTTCGGGCTGATCTACTATCTGCTGCGCGAAAATCATCGTGAAGGCTATCCGCTGGATTCGGGTCGCAACCCGCCAGTGCAAATGGAAGGCTGGCCGCCGATCCCAAGCCCGGTCACCTACAAGCTCGCCAACGGCCACGAAGTGCAGGTGCCGGGCCCGATTCAACCACCTGAATTTGTGCAAGCCGTGCCACGCCATCGCTGGCTGGGCGCGCCACTCGAGCCAACCGGCAATCCGTTGTTAGCCGGGGTAGGTCCCGGTGCCTGGGCCAACCGCGCCGATGTCGCCGAGCTCACGCTCGAAGGCGCACCCAAAATTGTGCCGCTGCGCGCCGATGCCGAATTTGGCGTCGCTGCACAAGATGACGATCCGCGCGGCCTGACTGTTCTGGGTGGCGACGGCGAAGTCGCTGGCACCGTCAACGAGCTGTGGGTTGACCGCTCGGAGATGCTGTTCCGCTACATCGAAGTCAAACTCGCCGGATCGAGCCACACGGTGCTGCTGCCGATCAATTTTGCGCGCATCGGCAGTCACGATGTGCAAGTCCACGCGATCCTGGCGCATCAGTTTGCCGACGTACCGGCGCATCGGACGCCGGATCAGGTGACGATGCTTGAAGAAGAAAAAATTCAGGCCTACTACGGTGCAGGATTGTTGTACGCCGAACCGCAACGTCAGGAACCACTAGTGTGAAGCCGCACCACGAGCACGAGTTTGAGGCAGCCCCGGGCTTGCCGGAGCCGCTACCTGCGGGCGAACGCATCCTGTGGCAAGGCAGCCCGAACTGGCGCTTGCTGGGCAATGATGCTTTTCATCTCAAACGCCTGAGCGTCTATTTCGCCATCATGCTCGGTCTGCAGGCGCTCTTGTCGTGGGAGCCTGCGCTCGGATTGGCTGCCAATTTGATGGCGCTCGCCACCAGCGCCGTGCTGGCAAGCGTGGCGCTCGGTTTGCTGGCACTGACGGCATGGCTCTCGGCGCGGACGACGCTCTATACCCTGACCGACCGCCGGATTGTCATGCGCATCGGTATCGTGCTCACCCTGACCTTTAATCTGCCGCTCTCGCATATCAGAGCGGCACAAATCAAACCGGCCGCCGGTGCCATGGGCGACATCGCCATCGAACTCGACGGCCCGGACCGTATCGCCTATTTGCACCTGTGGCCGCATGCCCGTCCGTGGGAACTCAACCGCCCCCAACCCATGCTGCGGGCTCTGGCCGATGTGGCGGCAGTGGGCAGCTTATTGCACACCGCGTGGCAACAGGCACCGGCGCGTACCGAGCACAGCGAACGCAGCACCGGCACAGCAACGTCACCAGGCCGACTACGCGCGGTCCGTGCAGGCCCGGCGCTCAACGCATGAAATATCCTGCCTCTACTGCTGCGCTCAGCCCCCCTGTGCGTCGTGAATTTCATCCGGCCATGGGCTTAGGCTTGCTCGTGGTGGTGTGTGTCGCACTCGTGGGATGGGTGCGTTGGTCAGGGCAAGCAGTGCATGTGCCCGACGAAGCGCCGACGGTACTGCGCGCGCTTCACTTTGAAGACATGGCCGATGGTGCCATTGGCGTCATTGATGCGACAACCGGCAAGCGGATCGATACGATTCAAGGTGAGCAGGGTTTCATGCGTGGCGCCTTACGATCGCTGGCGCGCGAACGCAAACGGCGCGGTATCGGGCAAGAGCAGGCCTTTGAGCTGATCGCCCGTAAAGACGGCCGTCTGACCTTGCACGATCCTGCCACGCTGGCACGCATCGATCTCGAATCATTTGGACCCACTAACGCGAGCGTCTTCGTGCGCTTGCTGCGCACACCGCCTCTCGCGAACGGTACTTAGCGATGACTACGCCACGCGCGATCGTCATCGGCTCCGGATTCGGCGGACTGGCTGCTGCCATCCGTTTGTCCTGCAAAGGCTATGCGGTGCAGGTACTGGAAAAGCTTGACGCACCCGGCGGGCGGGCGAGTGTGCACCGACAAGACGGCTTCACCTTTGATGCCGGCCCCACCATCATTACGGCGCCTTTTTTGCTCGAAGAACTGTGGACGCTGTGCGGCCGCCGATTTGTCGACGACATCACCTTAAAGCCGATGGAGCCGTTTTATCGGATCCGCTTTGATGACGGCACCTGGTTTGACTACAGCGGCAACGCGGCCACCATGCGCGCTGAGATTGCCCGCTTTTGTCCGTCCGATTTGCCCGGGTACGAGCGCTTTATGGCCGAAGCCGATCTGGCCTGCCGGCTTGGCTTTGAAGAACTGGGCGGCGTCGCCTTTGACAGCATCTGGGACATGATCGCAGCGCTACCCAGCATGCTGCGTATGAAAGCCTGGCGCAGCATCTATTCGCTGGTGGCCGCGCATATTAAGGACCCCAAGCTGCGCATGGTACTAAGCTTTCATCCGCTCCTGATCGGCGGCAATCCGTTTTCGGTCACCTGCGTCTACAGCCTGATCAACACGATGGAGCGGCGCTGGGGTGTGCACTGGGCCATGGGCGGTACCGGCTCTTTAATACAGGGCATGGTCAAGCTGCTCAAAGAACGTGACGTGACGGTGCGCTGCAATGCCGCTGTGACCCGCATCACCATCGAGCACGGCCGGGCCAACGGTGTTGAGCTCGACAACGGCGAAGTGATCAAGGCCGATATCGTGGTGTCCAATGCTGACCCGGCGTGGACCTATAAAAATTTAGTCGCCCCCTCACAACGGCGGCACTGGACCGATCGCAAAATTGAACGCGGCAATTATTCGATGAGTTTGTTTGTATGGTATTTCGGGACCCGCAAACAATACGACGACGTACCGCATCACATGATCATGCTGGGGCCGCGTTACCGCGGGCTGCTGACCGATATTTTTAAACGCCACAAGCTCGCGGAAGATTTCAGTCTTTATTTGCATCGTCCAAGTGCGAGTGATCCGTCGGTGGCGCCGGAAGGCTGCGATGCGTTTTATGTGCTCGCGCCGGTGCCGCATTTGGGTAGCGGCACCGACTGGTCCAAGCAAGCCGAGCCGTTTCGGCAGTCGATACAAGAATTATTGGAGCGCACGGTATTACCTGGATTGGGCGAGCAGATTGTCACGCAAAAACTCATGACGCCCCAAGATTTTCAGGACCGGCTATGGTCCTACAAAGGCGCCGCCTTTGGGCTGGAACCCTTGATGCTGCAAAGCGCCTGGTTTCGTCCGCATAACCGCAGTGAAGACGTGCCCGGCCTGTATATGGTGGGCGCAGGTACCCATCCCGGCGCTGGTGTGCCGGGTGTCCTTATGTCAGCAAAGGCACTGGAAACAGTGATACCCAATGTCACAGACTTCTCCTGATCAGCCGCGCCTGGACATGGCCGCGTGTGAAGCGCTCATGCGCGGTGGCTCCAAATCTTTTTTTGCCGCCAGCAGTTTGCTGCCTGCCCGGCTTCGCACTTCGGCCATTGCGCTGTATGCATTTTGTCGCGTTGCCGACGATGCGATTGATTTGCATGAAGATGACCCCGACGCCATGCGCAAGCTGCAGCAGCGCTTAGACAATGTCTACGCGGGCTGCCCCGGCGATATTCTTGAAGATCAGGCCCTGATGATGGTGGTGCGCACACATCATTTGCCGCGCGCGCTCTTAGACGCATTGCTGGAAGGTTTTTCGTGGGACGCTGCCGGCCGGCGTTATGAAACCATCGATGACTTGCATGGGTATTGCGCACGGGTCGCCGGTAGTGTGGGCGCGATGATGGGTGTGATGATGGGCGTCACCGATACTCGGGTGCTAGCGCGTGCCTGCGAGCTTGGCAACGCCATGCAGCTCACCAACATCGCGCGCGATGTGGGGGAAGATGCACGCAATGGCCGCCTGTATTTGCCACGTGCGTGGATGCGCGAAGCCGGCCTCGATCCGGATTTATGGTTAAAAGCGCCGTCATTCTCTCCGGCCTTAGCCAGCGTGATTGGCCGCTTATTGCTGGAGGCCGACCGCTTATACAAGCAGGCCAGCACCGGCGTGGCAGCGTTACCGCGCGACTGTCGCAGCGCGATTCTGGCCGCCGCGATGATCTATGCCGAGATCGGCCACACCGTCGCCAACAACGGCATGAACTCGCTCAACCAGCGCGCCGTCGTTAGTAAGCCGCGCAAGCTCACCTTACTTTGTCTGGCCAAGGCGCGCGCGCAATTGCCGGGGCGCTGCGACATGACTACGCCACCCTTACCAGCGATTGCATTTTTGATCGATGCGTGCAGCGGCATTCAGCAATATATTGCGCCCACCGTCAGCGGCCTGCCGCAGCGCAGTTTTGATGAGCGCTGCGAATGGGTCATTGATTTATTTGAACGGGTATCGATGCCGCGGCGGGAGATTTAAACGCCGCTGAGGTCGTGTCACTCACCATCGCGGCATGCGCCACTTCAACATCCACTGGACAACTGGCGAGACGAGTCGGGGAACGTTTAAGGTTTCGTGCATGCTGATGACGTCTTGCCCAAACAAACGACTCCGCAATACCGAGCGCTCATAAAATGGTGTGTCTTCGAGCATGCTGACGATGCCAACGGGCGCGGCATCTTCGGTACGCATGCGACGCGGTATGCGCCAGGCAGTCTGCGGCAGTGACTGCCGCGGCGGCGGCGCAAAGTCGGTATGACTGCCGTCCGGCGCAAAGCGTACGCCAAGCAAACGATCCGCACCCTGCTTTTGCTGTACGTCGTAAATGACCGCTGTGCTGCCATCAGCCAAACTCGCACGCGACCAATCCCATTCCCGAAAAGGCCGGTCAATCGGTTCATCGCCTTCGTTTGAATCGAGATACGCATGACCGGTCCAGCGCTGCGCCGGCTCAGTCAAGTCAACCTCAACCCGCGCACACGGTGCTAACGGCCCCCAGCGATGCAGACCGCCATCATCCAGTGCGGTGTGATACGTCGTTAACGCCTGCGGATGCACGCGAATGGTGCCGCGTACCGGATACGGCAATGGCACGCCGCGCTCATGGATCTTGATCTCCAGGGATTGTCCGTTCCAACGCACACTGCTGGGACCGATGTTGAATTCGGTTGCGTCACGCATCACATTTTTTCGACTGCGCTCGGTCATGGTCCAGCGCTTACCGGCACGACCATACAAGGCGACATTTAATGCGCAATGATTGTCGGGATCCCCTTGGCCGCGCCGGATCGCCTGCGCGTAATACGGCGAAAAAACACTGCCGACAAATGCAATGATCGAGAGCCCGTGCTGACCGTCGTCGCTTAGGGCGTCGATGTACCACCAGAGATAACCACCCGTTGCGACCGACTGGTCGAATCGAGGTGCGCCCAAAGCGTCGCGGCCGCCAGTTGCCCAGACAGGGCCGCCATCGGCACCCCCGGCCCCGGATGCACGCTGCCCCCCGCCAGATATAAGCCCTGAATCGCCGTCTTCGCGCCGGACCTGGCAAATGCCGACATCCAGCCGTGGGTCGCCATGCCGTACAGCGCCCCGCCGCTGCCCGGAAACAAGCGATGAAATGCCGCCGGCGTGGTGCGCTGGGTATTCTGGGGCGAACGCTGGATCGTTAGACCATACCGCGCCAGGGTAGAAAAACTGTGGGTTTCGCATGTCTCTATCTCCGAATCAGTCAACGCCGGACCCAGGCCTTCGGGCGGCGCATTCACCAGCATCAGCAAACGGTCTGCTGCCGGCTCGGCGTCGCCGGTGCCGCGATCTTGCGCGCACACATAAATGGCGGGCGTCTGCGGCAGACGGGCGCGCGAAAAAATAGTTGAAAATTCACGCGCATACTCTGGCTGAAAAAATACATTGTGACGGTCTAATGCAAACCCGCTCGTCGCCGCGTGCATAGACCACGTCAACGCCGAGAGCGAGCGTTTTTTAGGCCGCAATGCTGACGTCGCACGACGCACGCCCTCCCCCAGCAATCCTTGCCCCAGTGCTGATTTATCGCCGTTGAACACGACACTATCAGCCGGCAAAAATTCACCATTCGCAAGTCGCACGCCCGCCACACGCGCACCGGCGACTTCGATGGCAGCGCAGGGTGACGCATAACGAATCGTGACGCCCTGTTTGGTCGCCAGATTGGCAAGCGACTGCGCCAGCGCGTGCATGCCACCCTTGACCGACCAGACCCCATCAAGCTCAACCTGTGTGATGAGCATCAGTGTGGCCGGCGCGTCCCATGGCGACGATCCGCAGTAGGTCGCATACCGCGCAAATAATTGTCGCAGTCGCGGATCATGAAAATGCTCCCCTAACGAAGACCACAAACTGCGCATCGGCCCAAGCGACGCCAGCACCGATAAACCACGCAGGCCAAGGTCTCCCGCCATACGCATTAAGCTCGGCGATTGCGAACGGATGAACGGGCCTTCAAGCGCGTCATAGACCGCTCGCGCCTGCTTACAAAACTGCACAAAGCGTGCCGCTTCGGCAGCACCGGCAAACTTGGCAATCGCATCGCGCGAGTGGCCCGGATCGGCAAACAGATCCATGCGCTCGTCAGGCCCCCACGCGTGCCGCGCCAGCACCGGCAGCGCCGTTAGCGTGAGCGCGTCATCAAGCCGCACGCCTGCATTGGCGTAAATCTGCTCAAACACCCAGCGCATGGTAAAGACTGTCGGTCCGCTATCAATCGGCGCGCCGTCGACGATCAATTCGCGCATCTTGCCGCCGGGTGCGTCTGCCGCTTCGACTAGCGTGACAGATAAATTTTTCTGCGCCAGTTGCAAGGCCGCGACCAGACCGCCGATACCCGCGCCGACAACCACGACCTTATGCTCCTGCAACGCGCTAGCCAAACGCGCGCCCCTGCCACTGTCCCGACAAAGCAAACGGCACAAAGCGCACGAACATGGATTCGGAAAAAAATTGATGCTGCCACGCAGCCTTGATTGCGTCGCCATGCGCGCCACTGTGGGCATAGGCCTGCATCGCTGCGGTATTGTCCCAAAGGCTGAAGGTCGCTTGCCGAAATAAGGGCGCCTCACCCAAGCCGACCGCGAGTGCGCAGCCCGGCGCCTGCTGCAGACTGGCTTGGGCAGCGGGGGCATGTTTCCAAAACGCGCCCACCGCAGCGGGGCGGATCGACGCGCGGGTCAGCGTGGCAATCGGTGCCTGCTCGGGCAACGTGACATCGGCCTGCAAGGCCACGCCATCCCAGGTGCCACGCGCTGAACCGATCCGTAATAGCGCGAAAAATAATTCTTCTGAGCGCTCACGGTATTGCGCCGTCAACGAGGCGCTATCGATAAAATCCCGCGCCAGTTTTTCAGAATCAAACACGCAAAACATACCCTGATGTGCCGGACTCGGCACCAGCCCAAAGCCGCCGTTCTGGCCACTACCCAATACTTTGAAAAAGCGCAGCCCGGGAATCAGGCCCGTGGTCCAACGTCCGAAGGCGATACGATTCCAGCCCCAGGTCCAGTAAGCCGGTTTGATTTTTGCAAGCAGAATCAGCACCACGCCGCTGATGGCAACAGACGCTGGCGCGGGAGAAGAAAGGCCCGCGCCTTCAGCAGGCGCAGGTCCTTGTGCGTCAGGCATGATGTCGCCTTAACGCGCGCCCACCCACTTAGGGTGTGGCCGCCAGTTCCGGATGCTCTTTGAGCATCGAGGTGCCGTACAAAGGCTTGTAAGCACCTTGGTGACAGGTCGCGCAGCTGACCTTGGCCACGTCGCCACCGGCACCTTTGCGCTCGGGAGGGAAGGTCTCGGTGAGCGGCGTCATGTAATCGTTATTGAGATCACGCGCCATCCGGATACCGTAGTAGGCCGTGACCCGTTGTGGCGGGCCGCCTTCCCACGTTTGGAACGACCGCGAATTGTGGCAATAGGTGCAATTCACGCCGAGCGAATTCGACATATGCGTCATCAAGCCATAGGTCCACTCGGCCTGCTTGATCGACTGCCGGTTACCCGATGGCAGCGCAGTTGGTCCGTTCACCCGAATCGGTTTGTCTTCCAGCAGATACGGTGTGAGCGGATCGGTTGGCAAGGAAGACAGGTTGACCATTTTTCCTGCAATATTCTGCCCCGCCAGGTCGCCGATAAAATCAGCCCCCTTATCTTGAGGCGGCGCGGTAAACCAGACCTGTGCCGGTACTGGATTGCCGCGATGACAGGTGTAGCAGGTCACACCGGTTTCGGCGACATGGTTTTTCCAGTCGCTGTTGATGTGACGTGTCATCTCAACCATGCGGCGCGCCACGACCTTGGTGTACTTGGTGTCTTCGGCAAAATTGGCCGGATTGTGACAGTACACGCAGCCTTCTGTGGGGGCGACCCAATTTGTCATGGCGGTCATGACGCGCACGAATTCGCCCGCCGACAGATTGCCCAGTACCTGCACGTTTTTATACACGTCCTTAGCACGCGGCCCATCGGTTGCCGCGGCCGGCAACGGCGCCGGCGCGGTATTGAGCGCGTCCTGGGTTTCCAGCGTGCGAGGGTTATAAACCTGCACCATGCCGGTACCACGATAGCCATGCTGAACGGTATTCATCGGGAAGCGCTCGCAGCCTACTAGCAGCGCGGCCAACAGCAAGGTCGATACGATCTGAATCAGACGGGTCATCATGGCTTGGCTCCCTGCAGGGTGGCGGGATCGATGACGGGATCGAACACCGGCGGATAAGGTGGCGCAACGCCGTGCTTGATTGCCCACAGATACCAGTTGTCGACCACGGTACCTGTCAGAAGAATACCGATGCCGCCCACGAGCGGGCACAGCACCGCAAACCACCAGGCCCAGCGATGAATCGATTCCATGGTGGCGTTAAAGCCCATGGTCCAGCGCCAGAACAAAGCAGCACGCTCCGAGGCGGTACCACGATCGACGATTTGCTCGATCTCGCGTTCGCCGCCATACCGGCCCACCGCCAAAATGGTCGCGCCGTGCATTGCAAACAGCAGCACCGAGCCATACAAAAACGCAATCGAGAGCGCATGGAAGGGGTTGTAAAACAGATTGCCGTAGCGCAGAGAAAACGCGGCGGTCCAATCAAGATGGGGGAAGATACCAAACGGAACCGACTCGCCCCAGGTGCCCATGAGCACCGGACGAATCAGACCCAGCACAAGAAAGAGCCAGATGGCCGCAGCAAAGGCCCATGCCACATGCGTACCCATACCAAGCTGACGTGCGCGGCGATACACGCGCGCCCACCAGAACAGCATGGAGGCCGTCAAAAACAAGCCGGCAATCTGCCACCAGCCACCCTGATTAAGCGGCGCGAAGCCAAGACCATGCGCTGGCGACGGCGGCTCTAAGGCCAGCCAAAATAACTGCCGCACAAACTGCACCGGATCCCAATTCACCGACGCGAGCATATTGAGGCCGATAATATTGAAGGCCAGTGTGCCCAAAATCAGCGAAGCCAAGCCTAAGCCGCCAAGATAGATCGGGCCGATTTGCGCATTGCCCAGTCGCCCTAGCAGATGCACGATCATGGGGGTCTCACCGGTGCGCGGGCTGTCTCCATGCGGCAGCTCGGGGCCGTGATGAATCGGTCCGGTGACCTGCACGGTCGTAAACAAATTTTGGTATTCAGCCATCTTCTTCTCCAGTTTGGCTTGGTTCGACTTGACGCTTTACGACCAGATCGGCAGATTCAACCACCAGCCCCACCACTCAGGCCAGCCGCGGCTCCAGAAGGGGCCGGAAATGACGATGCACAAGGCCGAGAACAGCACCGCAGCAAGCGCGAGAAATAAACCAAGCCGGTGGATACCTAAGGTGCCCACCGAATAGCCGATGATGTCGCGGAAAAAAGCATCTTCGTGCTCTGGCGCGCGCACCGTTTCACCCGGGGCCGGATTCGTCGCCGACAACACCAGCGCGCCGTGCATCGACAAGGCCAGCGTGGTGGTGAAGAAAAAGGTCACCGCCAGCATGTGCGCAGGGTTGTAGTGAAAGTGGAGGTACTGATAACCAACGTTAGAGACCCAGTCGAGATGACTGAAAATCCCATACGGGAAACCATGACCCCAGGCACCAAGCAAAATCGGGCGGATCACCACCAGCGTGACATACGCCAGAATCGCAATCGAAAAGGCAAACGGGACGTGATAGCCCATGCCGAGCTTGCGACAAATTTCTACTTCGCGTAGCGCCCAAGAGGCAAAGGCGCCGATGGCACACACCGTGATCAGTTGCCACAGCCCGCCTGCCATCAGCGGCGCCATGCGCAAACCATACGACAGGTCCGGCGGCGCAATGCTGATCTGCCAGAGATTCCAAGTCGGCCCTTGCGAGGCGCCCCATAAAATCAAGGCCGTGCCAAGGAAGGCAAAGAAGATCGTGGTGACACCAAAGAAGCCGACATAGAACGGACCCATCCAGAAATCAAACAGGTCACCGCCTACCAGTGTGCCGCCACGAACGCGGTATTTTTTTTCAAAACTCAGCATGGCCATGATCGAGCCCTCGCAGCACGGATACGTCAAGCGCATCCATTAATAAATTCTGTAAAGGGCAGGCGCGTGGGCAATGACATTGCCGCGCACCTGCCCACCACCAAAAAAGTGGATTACTTCGCTGGCATCGCCGCGTTTTGCGCTGTTGGAGCGCCTTTCGGACCGTCGAGCCAGTTGAATTTGTTTGTGCTTAACAGGATGAGATGAATCATCGCTGCCAGAGCAAACAGAAATATCCCCTGAACCACCATGGCTCGCAGAGGATCGTACAGGCGCCATATTCTCCACATGGTTCCTACTCCCTAAAGTGTGTGTGACATAAACGAATAAACCGCGGCCTGCACACCGCCAAAGACGGACTTGCAGCTTTCCGCTCCGGGTAGCCAACTCCGCCAGCGCATTCCGGTCAGTGTCCCGACCATGGCAATAGCAAATATGACGATGAAGCCCAGAGAAAAAATCAGCTTGAAAGTATAAGAATCCTCTTTCAGCATCTGTTCGATATCTTGTGGTGTGTTGGTCATCACAGTTTTCCTTTCGCTATCCGCGAATTTACGAGATCAGACGAACCAGGGACGCCATGCCCAAACGAGGATGTGGGCGACAACGGCTACTGCCGTGAATCCGACCATTCCCTGAATGTAATACGCATGGAATTCCTGAGCCTCTTCATCAGTCATGCCGGAGATACTTTTCCGTTCAGCCATGAGAATGCTCCTTCAAAATGGCCTTGCAGCCAGTTGTGCGCAACGCCCGCGCAACCGAGGCAGCCGCAGCGTAATGCCACGACATCCGTGTCGACAGCTGCAAGGCAACCATCGTTTGTTCTATTTTTTTGTGCGTCATGCCGGCTCACCTACACGCAAAGCTTCGCGGGCACTCGCGACCCGCTCGGCAGTGACCCGCTCTTCGCCAGCGCGGCGCGCATCACGTTCGGCGCGATCCCGCAAGCGTTTGGCCGCCGAGATCTGCACCAGCACCGGCTCGGTGCTCACTAATTCGTTAAGCAGCATATGGGCGTCGTCTTCCCATTCACTGTGGGTCTGCTCGCCACGCGCCAGCGTCGGATCAACCTTGTCCATGTCGCTACCCAACGGCAGGATGTGGAACAGCGCATCAAACAAGGCATTGCAAAATTCCTGGATCAAATACGTCGCGCCGGCGTAGCCCATGAACGGCGTGCCCGTATGGCGGCGGATAATCGCGCCCGGAAAAGACGCCGGAATAAACGTCGCGCGCATCGGCGAGCTGCTGCCACCTTCAGCCAGATACATGCGCTCGTTATAGCTGCCGTACATCACCAGCGGCGGCTTCTCGTGCACCATTTTTCTGACGGCTTCGTTGTCGGTTTTTTCGCCGGGCTTGCGGGAGACCGCAAAATTACAGGGCAAGCCCATTTCGGTTTCCAAAAAATTTCGCAGCCCACGTGCGTAGGTTTCATTGGCGACTACAGCAAACGTTGCGGTGCCAAAAAAATCTTGTGTTACGGAGCGCCACAGATCCCAGATCGGTTTGATGGTGGTGTGCTTTTCGCGCTCGATAAAAGGTTCGGGATCGAGATGCAATAGCTCGCCCAACTTGCGTAAAAATTTTGTCGTGCTGTGCAAACCAATCGGCGCCTGCAAATAAGGACGATCCAGCGCCTCACAAAGCATGCGACCGAATTCGCGGTACATGCAGATGTTCACATCCGCCTCGACCAGACGCGATACATCGGCCAAGTGGCTACCCAACGGGAAGACCATGTTGACCTCGGCGCCAATGCCCTGCACCAGACGGCGAATCTCAGCCAGATCACTCGGCATGTTGAAGGTGCCGTAACTGGGGCCAATGATATTGACGCGCGGCTTCTCGCCAGCAGGACGTTCGGCGAAGGGCTTGCGCGCCGGTACGGTCTTCATGCCGTACTCGGTCCACAACCAGAACATCGCGCGATTGGCGCATTGCCACTGATCTTCATCGATCGTGCGCGGCAAAAACCGCATGATGTTGGTGCCTTCCGGCGTGACGCCGCCACCGATCATCTCGGCAATCGAGCCCGTCACCACGACAGAAGGCAGATCAGGATCCAGCGCCGCATGCGCACGCTTCATGGAGCCTTCGGTACCTTCGCGACCGAGTTGTTCCTCTGCCAGACCGGTCACCACGATAGGCAATTCATGCGGCGGCAACGCGTCGCTGTAATGCAGTACCGAGGTAACAGGCAAATTTTCGCAACCGACCGGACCGTCGATGATGACTTGCAAACCCTTGATGGCGGTGAAAACATACACCGCACCCCAATAGCCGCCTGCCCGGTCGTGGTCGATGACAAACATCAGATCATCTCCTCGGCTTTGCGCTTCTTGGCCATCTTCTCGAGCTTGCGACGCGTCTCGGCGCGGAACTCGGGACGTGCAGCAGGCACCTCTTCCCATACGCCGGCGCTGTCGCCGTTACCGGCGCCATCAAAGAAATCCTTCATCGCGTCGAAGCGGCCTTTGTTGGCGATCGCAGCGTTAATCACGGTAGCCAGCGAGCCGGCACCAGCCGGACCCATCAGGGGCCGCGCGGAAATCAAATTCGTAAAATACAAACCCGGAATGCTGCGCTCTTTGGCAGCCTGCACAATTGGCGTGGTACCGATAGCCAGATCGGGCTGGAATTCGTGCATAGCGGCGAGATCCTGCTCCAGCGAAGCGCGATATTGCACATGCACGCCACGCGCTTCGAGCCAATCGCAATCCGCCGCGCTATACGGCGTCTTGGGACAGGCCGTTCCCACATAGCGCAAATCTGCGCCGCTTTCAATTAGCAAACGTGCCACCAGCAACTCAGATCCTTCGTAGCCTGAGAGCGTGATACGACCTTTGATCGGTGTCGCAGCCAGTGCGCCCTTGATCGCCGGCAGCAGCCGATTTTTTGCCGCATCGATTTTGTCCTGACCCACATTGCAGCTGTTGCCGATGGCTTGCAGCCAGGCTTCGGTACCGTCATAGCCGACAGGCGCAGAGCCGATCACACTACGGCCAGCTGCTTCGAATTCGCGAATACTCGCGGTATAAAACGGATGGATCGCGGCCACGGCAGCGCAGTCTAGTGCGGTGTACAACTCGCGCCATTCACGCGTCGGCACAACCGAGCCTACCGCCAAACCCATCGGCTCCAACATCATGCCGATGACGACCGGATCGGCCGGAAACATTTCGCCCAACAAGGTGATGGTGGGTTTGCCAATGGTGCGTTGGCGCGGCGCCGGTACCGGCCCGGCCATGATTTCGCCGCGCGCATATTTGAGCATCGCACCGGCCAACACATCTTTGGCTTCTGCGTGGGTAGGCACACCAAAACCAGGCACGTCGATACCGATCACGCGCACGCCATTGATTTCTTTGGGCAGAATCTGCAGCGGCACACCGCTGGCGGTTGGTACGCACAGATTGATGACGACAATGGCGTCATACAAATCCGGATTGGCTTCTTTGTGAACCGCATCACGAATATCTTCAAACAGCTTGCCGGTAACGAGCGACTCGGAATTGAACGGCACATAACCGACGCTTCGACGGGCGCCATAAAAATGCGAGGTAAACGTCAAGCCGTAAACGCAGCACGCCGAGCCCGACAAAATGGTGGCGGTGCGGCGCATGCGTAGACCGACCCGCAAGGAGCCAAAGGCCGGGCACATGCTTTGCGGCTGATCGTGCGGACCTTTCGGATAATCTTTCGCGTACTGATCCAGGGTGTCGCTTTTGCCTGCGGCACGGGCAGCCGCACCCATGGCGTCTTTACCCGAATGGCAGCCTTGACCATCGCCTTCTAAGGCGGCCGGATTGGGCACTGCAGCGACGATAGGAATGACGGGATGGCTCATACGCTTGGCTTTAGACTTCGTCGTAGACGACTTCGAGCGTTTCTTTAATAATTTCGGATTTGCCGACCATGTCGAACACGGTCGCCGGCTCGAGCACCACGTTGCGGCCGACGACATCTGCCGAAAACAGGCCGAGCAATTCATCTTGCGTCATGGGCTTGGGCCGCACCGGCGGCGCTTCACCGACGTTCTTGGCGAGCTCAGCAAACAGCGGGCCCCATTGCGTATCGGGACGGCCAATGATTTCGTAGCTGGCGCTTTTGCGACGGATGTCTTCGTTGGCCGGTATCGCCGAGAGCACCGGAATGCCCACATGGTCAGCAAACGCTTGTGCCTCGCCCGTGCCGTCGTCTTTATTAATCACCATACCGGCGACGCCGACGTTACCGCCGAGCTTGCGGAAATACTCGACTGCCGAGCAAACATTGTTGGCCACATACAGCGACTGCAAGTCATTACTACCCACCACGATTACCTTCTGGCACATGTCGCGCGCAATCGGCAATCCAAAGCCGCCGCAGACGACGTCACCCAGAAAATCGAGCAGCACATAATCAAAACCCCACTCGTGAAAGCCCAGTTTTTCGAGCAGCTCAAAACCATGAATAATGCCGCGACCGCCGCAGCCACGACCGACTTCGGGACCGCCTAACTCCATCGCATAAACACCATCGCGCTTGAAGCAGACGTCACCAATAGCGACTGCTTCACCGGCGAGTTTTTTCTTCGAGGAGGTCTCAATAATGGTCGGACACGCGCGCCCGCCAAATAACAAAGACGTCGTGTCACTCTTGGGATCACAACCGATCAGCAATACCTTCTTGCCCTGCTGCGCCATCATGTAAGACAGATTGGCCAGCGTAAAACTTTTACCGATGCCGCCTTTGCCATAGATCGCAATGATCTGGGTTTCTTTCGTCACAGGCGAGGTCGAGACCGCATCAGGCTCAATTGCCGCCTCCGCGCGCAGGCTTTCTTTCTGCATAAATTTAATCGTGGCAGTGGCAGGAATCGTATTGGTCATTGCGTGTTTCTCCAGTCGAGAATCATCTTCAGACAAGCAGGATCACTGAAGGCCGTTCGGTAAGCCGCATCCGCGTGCTCAGGCACGCTGCGGTGGGTGATGAGATCATGCAAAGACAAGCGGCCAGTCTCCGCGAGCTCGCGTACAGCTTGTAAATCTTGTGGTTTCCACTGGGCCGCAACCCGGATGCGCGCCTCGCGCATGAAAGCCGGCGCAAACGCAAACGACAGACGATCATCATAAAAACCGGCGAGCACGATTTCGCAACCGGGCGCGGCGCGGGCAATCAAGCTATCGAGCAAAGTCGGGTCACCACTGACGTCGCAAATGCAACGGTAATTGCTGCGGCTGTCGTCCTTGGGATCGATGACCTCATAGCCGCTGGCACCGCTGCGCCGTGCCGGATTGGTGTCCCATACGACCGGCTTGGCGCCCGCGATCACGGCTAAGCGCGCAATCATCCGGCCGAGTACGCCATGACCCACAATCAATTCAGGTTGCATCAGGCCCGGCGACGAGTGCGCGTGATAAGCGGTTGCCGCCAACGCGAGCAAGGTGCCTTGTTCGCCGAGCTCTTCTTTAATCCGCATCGCGCGCAAAGCTGGAATCACCACCCGTGAAGCTGCACCGCCAAACAGGCCGCGCACATCACCAAAACAGGCAGCGCCAGGCACGAAGACCAATTCGCCGATCTGGTAATTGGTGCTGCTGCCGGCCTGTGTGACGCGGCCGACCGACTCATACCCCGGCACCAGCGGATAGCCCATGCCTGGAAACGACGGCATACGGCCGGACCAGAGTAATTTTTCAGTCCCCGTAGAAATACCGCTCCAGGCGATATCAACCACAAGATCGTTAACCGTCGGCGCAGTCAGCGGCAACTCGCGCACATTGAGCTGCAAAGGCTGCTCCAGCACGACGGCGTGCGCGTTCATGCGACCGCCTCAACAGGGGTGCTGGCAGAACGGCTTACTGTCTCGTGATAGAGGTTGGTCATGCCGGGTTACCTGGCTCTTTGGGATAGTGTCATTCTATGCTTACACCACTTACTGTCAAGTAATATTTACACAAAGTATGGGTTGGGCAGGTTTACACCACCTGCGCCACCAGCATGCGCACTTGCAGCGGGATGCGGGTGGGTAGCAGGCGTACGCCGCCAAAGCCGGCGGCGTGCAAGAGCGCGGTGAGCTGATCGGCCGTACGCGGCTGGCCACGACCCATGGCCAGCAGGTAAAAGCCAAAATAGGCGTCGCCCATGGCCTCGGCGCCGGGGGTGCCCGACATGGGCTCGGCCAAAATGAGCGTGCCACCTTTGGGCAAAGCCCGCCGTACAGACTGCAAAATGGTCAACGCACGGGCATCATCGTGGTCATGGATGACGCGCACCAGCGAAGCAATGTCGGCGCCGCTGGGCAGACTATCGGCTAAAAAATTGCCGCCCACTGCGGTGGCCCGGTCGGCGATACCGGCCGAGGCAAAGCGGGCGCGGGCGCGCTCAGCTACGGCGGGCAAGTCAAACAGCGTCAGGCTCAGGTGCGGTGCGCGGGCGGCCACGCTAGTGAGAAAACGCCCTTCGCCGCCACCGACGTCGAGCAGACTGCGGAAAGGGCTTAAGTCAAAAGCGTCCAAAATTTCAGCGGCCACCAGCGGCTGCGAGGCTGACATCAGCTGCGAATAGCTGGCCACTTTTTCGGGCGCTAATCCGCTGGCTTCGGTAGTCGCGTCTTCAGCGGTGTAGGGGTAATAGCCGGAAAGGGCCGGCGGCGGGCCGCTGCCGCGCAGTAGCGCCACCGGATCGGCCAAGTCGGCATACAGGGTGGCGTGATGCTCGACCATCGCCAGCACCGCCTGGTTGTCCACTAAAGGTGCGCCCAATACGCCGAGACCCCAGCGTTGTTCGCCGGCGGCGTCCTTGCCGCGTTTTTCAACCAACTTCAATGATTGGGCGGCGGCCAACAGCCGCTCTGCCGCTTCCGCCGTCAGCGCCATTTGCTGCGCCAGCACGGAGAGACTTTGCGGGCCTTTGGCAAGCTTGCCAAAGAGATCTAGCCGCACACACGCTGTTAGTACTTGAGAATAAACAAAGCCAGCAACCAGATCGAAGACTTCGCGCGCGCGCCGCTGGGCAATCGGGCGCGTCAGCACAAAACCGGAAGCGGCACGATGAAAGGCAGGACTGGCCAGCAGCCGGTCGCGCAGGGCGAGCAGCCGGTCAATCCATGAGAGCGTGACGCCGGCCGCTGCCATTTACGCTGCCACGCGGGTAACGTTAGGCAATAGCTTGCGGGTCATTTCGACCGGCACCAGCCGCTTGGCTTCTTGCCGCACTAAGGTGCGCAGCTGCGCCGAACCGCGACAGCTTGGAATAGCCGCGCTGGCGTAGGCGATGAGCTGATCGAAATACTGAATCGCACCCGACAAGCCCAGCTCGGCGGCGGAACTCGGGCGGCCATGCGTGGCATCCTGCCCGGTTGGCTTGCCCAGCAAGGCCGGGTCAGCGGCGACGTCGCGAATATCATCGGCAACCTGATACGCCTCACCCAGCCATTCGCCCAAACCACGCCACGGCTCGGCGGCAGTGCCCGCGGCTTGCGCGCCGGCAGCTGTCGCCGCAACAAACAAAGCGCCGGTCTTGGCGCGCTGGTATTCGGTTAAGGCCACACGCGGCTCGCATTCCCAAGCCTGACCAGCCACGATGCCCGACGGCGCGCCCACCCCTTCCGAAATAGTCTTGATCAGCGCCACCAGGCGCTCGGGCCGGGTGGCCGCTGCCGCTGCAACACTCTGGTAAGCCGTGACAATGAGGGCGTCACCTGCCAGCACCGCGAGTCGCTCGCCATGGGCGGCAAACACCGATGGCCGCCCGCGCCGAGTGGCCGCATTATCAAAACAAGGCAAGTCGTCGTGTACCAGCGAAGCACAATGCAAGAGCTCAATGGCTGCACCCGCGGCCGCTGCCAGCCCCAGATCATCGGCGCCGCAGGCTTGCGCCACGGCCAGACAGAGGTGCGGCCGAATCCGCGCACCACCCGGAAATACCGCGTGCCGTATCGCTGCGGCCAGTCGTGGCGGGCCCGATGCGCCCTCTTGTGCCCTGATTGCCGCCTCCAATGCTGCTTCGATGCGCTCGCTGTTATCCATATGTCCTCCGCTGTGGCCTGACGGGCCCGTGAATGTGTAAGTTAAGGTTGTCACTTAAATGTGTCAAGTTATTTAGACATATTGATGGGATGCGCAGATGTTGACCAAGGCGTATTGGCGTCTAATTTTGTCTTGTGGCCCCTCAATAAGGGGGCGCACCTCGGGGCTATGTTGTCGGATATGCGCTGCCGGCGTATTGCGCGTGGCAGTCATTTTTCCGAAACCGCCCTGGGAGGCATCATGTTTTTATTGAGCAAACGCAGTAGGGAAATTAGCCTGCTCTTTTTATTGCTGGCCGGATGTAGTGGCGGGGACGGCGGCACGCCGGCCTTGCTCTCAGGCGGCACGACCCAGAAGCCGGTGACGCCGACGGGGGTGCCACCAACCGTCCCGACGCCGCCGACCGTCACGCCACCGGATCCGACGACGCCAATCAAACCCACCGTGATGCGTTGCAAAGGCAGCGGCACTGTCCAATGCAGTGGCGAGACTATTTTGCGCACAGATGAGGGAATTACGGTCACGGCCTCGGGGGTGCAGGCCTATGGCATCTCGACGACGGATCTGTTGACCCCAAACCCGGATGCCACCGGCGCCAAAGGATTACGGGCAACGACGGGCGGGCTGGCCGAAGTCAGGCTGCAACGAAGTGAAAGCGGCAGCCCGGCCAGTGTGGCTCTGCTGCTGTCGAATATGGGCATTTCCTGGGATGGCGTGACAGAGCGGCCGCCGGTAATCGAGACCTTCAGCACGCAGCAGGGGCGCGTCGAGATCGATGCCAATGGCCAGATTGTGTTGAAGCCACTGCCGGCCTTCACGGACATCAATTTTTACGACTACGCCACCAAGGGGGCGGCCGGCACACAGGCGCATTACGCCAACAATATTTATTTTCCCCGCACTGAGCCGGTGCGCTGTCCTGTGGATCATCCCAATTGCCCGCAGGTAGAAAGCCCGCCGTTGCGCATCACGGCGGGCGACTGGAAAACCGGTGGCAGCACGCCCGATACGCTGGTGGCTACCCATCTGCACGGCGATGGCGCAACGCAGGCGGGCTCAGGCGTAGACGCCAATGGCAATCTGGTTTTACTCTCCAGCGCCGACGGGGTGGGCGTGTCTTATCCGGGCTTCAAGGGCTACCGCGATTACGGTCAGTGGAGCTTTAGTTACGCTAACGCCGCGCGCTGGGTCACGCAAGACACGGTGATGATTAATGAATGGGGCGGCAACGATGAGCACAACAAACTACGCCGCGGCACGCTTGCCTTCGGAGATGTAAGCGATCCGGCGAGCATCCCCACGACGGGCGTCGTCACCTATACCGGCAAGTTGTACGGCTGGTTTACCTATAACGATGCGGAAGATCCGCATCCACTGGCAGGTGAGATTGAGATTGTGGTGGACTTTGCTACGCGCAGTGCGCAGGTCACCTTGTCGGGCACCCGCATTGATGAAGGCGAGTCACCGGCTGTACCCATTAATTTAGTCGCCAGCACAACCATAGGCGCGGCCGAATTCGCCAATTATTTTAACGGCCATGCCGAGAACAGCAGCGTAGCCGGCGGGCTCGGTGCGCGCTTTTTTGGCCCGGTATCTGCCGGGGGCAGCAGCACCGGACCTGCTGAAGTGGCAGGGAGTTTTAGCTTGAAAGGCAGCGGCGGCGGCGCAGTGGCAATCGGGAGTTTTTTGCTGCTAAAAAAATAGGCGTACCAGTGCGTGTCTTACGCGGCGAAATTTGAGGGCTCGCCGCGCAAGACGCTGAGCCTCGTCCCTGTACTTCCTCGCCCTGACGATCCGCACGCGCAGGCATAGACTGTCCAGCAGTTTTCCCCGACACGATTTGACAATTGAAGTTGACCCATGCATTGTCAACGTTCTTCAATGCAACATCCGCTATCATTCTGGCAATCATGCTTGAACTCTCACAGCTAGGCTGCGTGCGCGGACAGCGTTTGTTATTCCGGCAGGTCAGCGCCACGCTCGCCGGCGGCACGCTTCTGCGCGTCACCGGCGCCAATGGTGCTGGCAAAACCAGCCTCTTGCGCATGCTGTGCGGCTTACTCGCGCCAAGCGCCGGCGAAGTCCGCTGGCAGCAGCGCAATATCACTCTGGTGCGCGAAGACTACGCGCGCGCGCTGTTATACATCGGCCACGCGAGCGCCTTAAAAGACGATTTGTCGGCACGCGAAAACCTGCAGGCCGCCCAATCACTCGCCGGGCGCCCGGTCAGAGCGGAACAGGCCCGGGCCGCGCTCGCTGCAGTGGGTCTGCATGAGCGCGACGCCGTACCCGCACGCGCGCTCTCGCAGGGACAAAAAAAGCGCGTGCATTTGGCACGCCTGGCACTGCCCGACAGCGCGCCGCTCTGGATCCTGGATGAACCCTTCAATGCCCTCGACACCGAAGGCTGCGACTGGCTTGCCGCGCGCCTGGCCGCGCATTTGCAGCAGGGTGGCGCGGCCGTGCTAACCAGCCATCAAGCCTTGGCCCTCGATGCCGGCATTACGCAGCAGGTGCTGGCACTATGAGTGCGGTGCTTGCTGCCATTGACACCGACACGGCGACACCGGACAGCAGCTGGCAGGCCATGCGCTGCCTGTTCTTACGCGACCTGAAACTAGTTCTGCGCCGACGCAGCGACAGCGCTGCCGCGCTGGCGTTTTTCGTGATTGTCGCCAGCCTGTTTCCTTTAGGTGTGGGGCCGCACATGGCACTACTCAAACAGATCGGCGCCGGCGTGCTGTGGGTCGCCGCGCTATTGGCATCCATGCTGGGCATGGCACGCTTGTTTGCGGATGATTTTGCCGATGGCACGCTGGAGCAGTTGCTGCTCTCGCCCACCCCTTTGCCGCTCTTGGTGCTGGCCAAGGTCGCTGCGCATTGGCTCAGCAGCGGCCTGATTTTGGCACTGGCCTCGCCGCTACTCGCCATGCAATTTGGCTTGCCGCCCCAAGCCACGCTGGTGTTGGCAGCGTCGCTATTACTGGGTACGCCGCTGCTCTCGCTGCTGGGCGCCATTGGCGCGGCACTCACGCTAGGCGTGCGCGCACAAGGTATGCTGCTTTCGCTGCTGGTGTTGCCTTTGCTGATTCCAGTGCTCATTTTTGGGGCCGGGGCAGTCGAAGCCAATATCGCCGGTCTGGGTGTGACGGCGCATTTTTCTGTGCTGGGCGCGCTCTTGCTGCTGGCCTTGCCCACCGCGCCTGTCGCCGCCGCACTGGCCCTACGAATCGCGCTCGAATGATAAGGATGAAAGTCGCATGATCAATTGGTTTACCTTCGCCGCACCCCAGCGTTTTTATCCGCTGGCCGGCACGCTGATGCGCGCCTCTGCAATCGTCGCTGCAGTGCTCGGCATTATCGGACTGGTGCTGGGCTTGTTGATTGCGCCGACTGATTTTCAGCAGGGCGAGGCCTACCGGATTATTTTTGTACATGTACCGGCGGCGTGGATGTCGATGATTATTTTTGTCGCCATGGCACTCTGGTCAGCCGTTGGTTTGGCGTTCAACGCGCGGCTGGCTTTCATGCTCGCGCGGGCACTGGCACCGACCGGGGCGCTGATGTGTTTTTTGGCGCTCTGGACCGGCGCGCTGTGGGGCAAACCGACCTGGGGAGCGTGGTGGGTGTGGGACGCGCGACTGACATCGGAATTGATTTTGCTATTTTTGTATCTTGGCTATCTGTCGCTGCATGCGGCCATCGACGACACGCGCCGCGCTGACCGCGCCGCCGGTGTGCTGGCGTTGGTTGGCGTGGTCAATGTGCCGATTATTTATTTTTCCGTAAAGTGGTGGAACACCTTGCATCAGGGCGCGTCAGTGAGTGTGAGCGCCGCCCCCACTATGGCCAAACCTATGCTGGCGGGCATGCTGATTATGACGCTGGCATTTTGGGCGTATGCCATTGCCGTGACACTGGCACGCGTGCGCATTCTGATCCGTGAACGGGAAGCCCACTCGGCTTGGCTCGAACAATTGCAGGTGCCCGTATGAACTGGAACAGCTTGCAAGAATTTTTCGCCATGGGCGGCTATGCACTTTATGTGTGGGGCTCATTTTTAATGGTGGCCGTAGTGATCGCGGCCGAGCTCATGCAACTCGGCGCACGGGCCCGCGCGCTTGACGTCGATGCTGCCAATACGGTTAATGCCGCTAATGATGAGGACGCCCACCCATGAAGCCACGCCACCGCCGCTTGGTATTAATTGCGTTAGCTGTCTCTGCGTTCGCCGGCGCAGCGGCGTTGATACTCAACGCCTTTCAAAGCAATATGGTGTTTTTTTTCAGCCCGACCCAAGTCGCTGAGAAAGCCGTGCCGCAGGCGCAGGATTTTCGCCTGGGCGGGCTAGTTGAAGAAGGCAGCCTGATTAAAAACAGCCACGACCTCGGCGTGCGCTTTGTCGTCACCGACCTGGTGCACAAGGTGCCGGTGACTTACACGGGCTTGCTACCGGATTTGTTTAAAGAAGGTAAAGGCGTCGTTGCGCAAGGCAAGCTCGGCCCCGATGGGGTTTTTCGCGCGGAAGAGGTGTTGGCCAAGCACGATGAAAACTATATGCCGCCCGAAGCCGCGAAGGCGTTGCAAAACGCCGCACGGCTTCAGCAGCCTGCTACCAAACCCTGAGCGGATTGCCCGGCTCAGGTCAGGGTGGCTTTGACGACATCGTCAAGCAGCTGCACGCATTGCGCCGGGCTTTCTTCGTGCGCCAGATGACCCAGCATCGGCCAGAGCACTAGCCTGGCATGGGCGAGTTGCCGCGCCACTTGCCGGGCCTGTTCTGGTGGCACCGTCAGATCGTTTTCAGCGGCCACCATCCAGACCGGCAAACTGATGCGCCCCAACGCGCGCTCGAGCGGCTGCAAATCCCAGTGCGCCATCATCGCCAGCGCTGCCTCAACATGACCAGGGTTGCGCACCAGTCGCCCATATAGCTGCATGCCTGTTGCGTCCAGCACGGACCCGGTACCGCGTATTAGTCGCTCGACGGTGGCATCATCGGCGGCCTGCCACGCGAAGAGCCGAGGCGCCAACGGCACCGACGCCAGCAGCCGTGCAATGGGTGAAAATAATTGGCCCGCCAAGCCACCAAAACCAACAAAGGCACCGTTCAGGCTTACCAGTGCCGCCGGCGCAATGGCCGCATCAAGCACCATGCGCGCGGCCACTGCTGCACCGGCAGAATGGCCCACGACCACATGGGGCGAACACTGCACGGCACGCAGCAAGGCGGCCACATGTCGTGCCATGCCGGGCAAGGATTGTTCAGCGGCGCGCGGCATGGAAGTAAACGCATGTCCGGGCAAATCCAGCGCCAGCACCGAATACTGCTGCGCGAGCAAGGGCGCGACATCACGCCACGAATGCGTTGACGAACCGGTGCCATGCAACAGCACCAGCCATGGCGTGCCGGGATCGGCATGATCAAATTGCTGCACATGCCAACGCAGCCCACCGGCTGTGATAAAGCGGCTAGCGGCACGGTTGGGCCAGTCACGGCCGTCGATGTCCCAATTCAGTCGTTCTTCCACAATCCCTGTCACCCTTCCTGCATGGCCACACGTACCGCGTGCGACATGGCCGCGGCGCCGGCATAGGGCAATGGCAAATAGCGCGCGCGCAGGGCCAGCGCTAACTGCGCCGCTTCGCGCTGCGGTTGGGGTGAGGTATCAATGAGCAGCACGGCGGCCTCGAGCAATCGCAAGCGGGTGGCCGATGCCATAGCATCAGCCTGCGCACGCTCGCGGCCGCCACTGCCATCGCGCGCCACATTGGCACGACCATCAGTGAGCAACACAATCACCGGCGACTGGCCTTTGCGACGAATGCCGTCGGCGAGTTCGGCCGCGGCATCGATGGCTGCGGCCAGAGGCGTGCCGCCACCGCCGGGCAACCCCGACAAACTGCGCTTGGCGCGCACCAGCGAGCGGGTCGGCGCCAGCAGCAGCTCGGCACTGCGGCCGCGAAAGGCAATCACGGCGACCTGATCGCGCCGCACATAACAATCAGCGAGCAAGAGTTCAACCGCGCCCTTTGCCTCGGCCAGTCGGTGCAAGGCCGATGAGCCGGAGGCGTCAACCACGAACAAGGTGGTGGTGCCGGTTTTTTGTTTGATGCGTTTGATATGAAAATCTTCGGCACGCACTTGCACCCGCATGCCCGGGTTGTGCTGTGACGACTGCCGCAGTTTTTGCCAGGGCGCTGCCGCGCGCAAGGTGTCGATCAGATGCAGCCGCTGACCGTGACCCGGCATCGCACGACGCGAACCGGATGGCCTGCCACGCTGCCCGCTTTGCAAAGGCGCACCCGACTTGCCGCCAGCAGCGCGCTGCTGCAGCAGATTGCCAGCAAGGAGTTGGGCCAGCAAGCCGGCGGGGATCACGGCCTCAGTCGCCTCGAGTACACGGTCTTCGAGTTGTTGCGCTGCGCCCTGCTCGGCTGGCGACGTGTTTTCTTGCTCGGCAGGTGGCGGTGGTTCGGCTTCGGGCACAGAGTCAGGCGAGGGTTCGGCTTCAGGTTCAGACTCAGATTCAGACTCCGGCGGCGGCAAGCGTGTCGCGCGTGGCGCGAGCACCAGACGCGCCGCAATGGTGGCATCGTCCTCAGTCACAGCCTCATTGCCGTCGAGTGCGGCGCTGGCGCGCGCCACCCGCAACGCCAGCAAGGACGCACGCGCCGAATCCACGCCCAGCGTCAGCGCGGTGCCGCACAGTGCGGCCACAATCGCATCGGGCACCGTAATACTGGCGATGCGCTCCCGCGCGGCCTCGATATCGGCGGCACGATGCATCCACTGCTGCGCGAGTTCGTCGGCCAGCGCGCTGCGCGGGGGTACCTGCGAGAGGTCGAGATCAAAGGCCAGCCGGTCACGCAGCGTGGCCACCAGCGCTTCGTCGTCGCCTATTCCCTCGTCGAGGGCGACGACGCCAAAACGTGTGGGACTCTGTCGGGTCAGACCATCGCGCTCAAGCCGCACCTGTCCGTTGTCCATCACATTAGCCAGACGCGCAGCCGTGCCCACCGGCAGCCGTTCTGCCATCGCCAGCAACAACACGCTGCCATCGATTTCGACTAGCAAACCTTGCTGCAAAACCGGCTGGCCCGACGCCAGTGTGGCCGGCAAATCGAGCCCACCCAGCAAGCGTTCATCCGTGATCGACAAGGGCATGCGCCGCAGATTGGCACCGCCCAACAGGGCGCGCAACAAGCTCAGCCATTGATCACGCACTGGGCCGGCGGGCGCACGCAAACGCACCCCGCCGGCTGCGGCCGGATCAATCGCAAACAGCACAGCGGCCTGCACCGCCTGGTGCCAGACCGCATGGTCTTGCGGATCGGGAGCGCCGGCAACGGACAGGTCGGGCCTCACCAGATCAGGCGGCAAAGACGTCGTCGAGCGCACGCGCAACGCGGGTGCCGGAACCGGCGTCATCAAGGGGATTACGGCGCAGCCTGTGCCGCAATGCCGGCGCAGCGATTTGCTTGAGGTGATGATCCTGCACAATCGGATCACCCTCAAATGCTGCCAGCGCGCGTGCCGCACGCATTAGCGCCAGCTCGCCACGCAAACCATCGGTACCCAGCGCCATGCACAAGCGCGCAGCGCGCTCCAGCACGGCGTCCGGCACAAGCACATCAGGCAAGCGCTTCTTTGCAGCGACAATACGGCGGCGAATTTTTTCATCTTCCTTGTGCCATTTTTCAATGAAGGCAGTTGCATCTCGCTCAAACGCATCACGCCGCTTAACGACTTCGATGCGTAGCGACAGCTCGGTCGGCGTTTGCACATCCACAGCCAGCCCGAAACGGTCCAGCAATTGCGGCCGCAATTCGCCTTCTTCGGGATTACCACTGCCCACCAATACGAAGCGCGCCGGATGACGCACGCTCAAGCCCTCACGTTCCACCATGTTCTCGCCGGACGCTGCGACATCGATCAAGAGATCGACCAGATGGTCTTCCAGCAAGTTGACCTCATCAATATAAAGAAAGCCGCGATTGGCACGCGCCAACAGACCGGGCTCGAAGGCTTTGACACCTTGCGAGAGTGCACGCTCGAGGTCGAGCGCACCGACCACACGGTCTTCGGTGGCGCCCAAAGGCAGATCCACGACCGGCACGGGTTTCAACATGCTTTTGGGCTCGCCCTGCGCTTTTAATGCGGCGCATTGTTCGCAGGAAGGCGTACCGGCTTGCGGATCGCAGCCATACACACACCCGACCACCGCCCGCATTTTTGGCAGCAACGCGGCGAGTGCCCGCACCGCTGTGGACTTGCCGGTGCCACGGTCACCAAACACGAGTACACCACCGACGCCGGGGTCAACGGCCGCCACCAAAATGGCGCGCTTCATTTCGTCTTGGCCGACGATGGCGGAAAAAGGAAAAGGAACTGCCATGGGCATGCGCTCTCTAAAAACAGGATCAGGTATTCCAGCGCCGCATCAGGTCGGCGGCGTGGGTCAGGCCAGAAGCAATAAGGAATAACAGCACGACATAAAAAGGTAGTGCAGTTAATGCGCAGCGCAGTGCCATCATCAGGTAAAGCCCAGGCAGCAAGGTCATGCGCAACGTGGCCGGTGCAATCCCGCGGCCGGTGCGCCGATAGACAAGCCACAGCACAAGCCACTCGATCAGGGTGCAGACGATGATGAAATCGACCACGTTGGTGCCGGAAAAAAATTCAGTCACGCGACAGGCCTTTCGATCACAGCATTCGCTCTTTTTGTATTTTTTGACATTTTTTTATTGACAGCTAAGCCTGTCAGATTTGATAGACATCGCCATCGGGCAAGTGTAACCGCTAAATACGCGTTTGTGAGCGCATGGCAAGCCGCCCGGCAGACAGAAAAATAGCCCGATCCTTTTGCCTCTTTGCCTGTCCAACTTAGCCTGATCGCACAAAGGCCGACCGACCATGCAACCAATGGAAATCCCACGCAACACCGACGACGGCGGCATGCAATGGCATGCCCAGGTGGGTGCACAGGAAGCTGTTGAAGCCGTTTCGAGACGAAAGGAGCAATCCGGCATGAAACCTTTTGAAATTCATCGCGCGACTAAATGTCGCGCCAAGCTGCGCCTGGGCATGTCCGGGCCGGCCGGCAGCGGCAAGACGTATTCGGCGCTGTTGATTGCACACGGTCTCGGCGGACGTATCGGCATGATCGATACCGAGCATGGCAGTGGCGATTTGTATGCCGATCTTTTACCCGAGGGCTATGACGTGCTGCAACTAACACCGCCGTTTACGCCGGCACGCTATGTGGAAGCCATGCACGCGTTGGAGCAGGCGGGCGTGGACACAATTATTGTCGATAGCCTGTCACATGCCTGGAGCGGCGAAGGCGGCTCGCTGGACCGTCACGGCAAGATCGCTGACCGCTCCGGCAATAGCTGGCAAGCATGGCGGCAAGTCACCCCGGAACACAATGCCTTGGTCGAAGCGCTGTTGCAAAGCCCTTGCCATGTGATTGCGACGATGCGCGCCAAAACCGATTACGTGCAAGAAAAAGATGAGCGCACTGGCCGCCAGATTGTGCGCAAAATCGGACTCGCTCCCATCATGCGCGAGGGGATCGAATATGAGTTCACCATTTTTATGGAGTTAGACAGCAACCACCTCGCCCATATCGGCAAAGATCGCACGCGATTATTTGACGGCATGATCATCAAGCCCGACAGTGAAACCGGGCGGTCTTTGCTGGACTGGCTCAACAGCGGCGTGCAAGCGCCCATCAAAGTCAGCTTGCCGGACGCTCAAAAAATCGCCTTGTGCGAGGGCATGGAACAGGCCGTCACGGCCGATGCGCTTTACCAGGCATTTGCAGCGGCTTATCGCGCCGCGCATGCGCTGCAGGATAACGCAGCGATCAATGAATTTACCCGCGTCAAAGACGACCGCAAGGCGGTGCTGGAAATGCAGCAAGAAAGTGAGCATGGACTACACGCCTGAATTTTCCCGCCAAAACCAAGGAGAACGCATCATGACTGGAACACTTAACAAGGCATTACTGATCGGGCATCTTGGCCATGATCCTGAAATACGAACGATGCAAAGCGGCGAGTCAGTGGCGCATCTGAGCATTGCCACGAGCGAAGGCGGCAAAAATAAATCGACCGGCGCACGACGCGAAGCAACCGAGTGGCATCGCGTGGTGCTGTACAAAAAACTCGCCGAGATCGCGGCGCAGTATCTGAAGAAAGGTACGCTGGTATTTATTGAAGGCCATCTGCAAACCCGCAAGTGGACCGGCAAGGATGGGATTGACCGGCACACCACCGAAATCGTTGGCGATGAACTCAAAATGCTGCACCGGCCACCTGAATCGAAAACGTTCACACCAGATCAGACCGAGCAGGGCAACAGTCACCGCTTGCAGGAACCATCGGTTTCAATTTGATTGGTGCGCCGTCGGCAGGCTGTATGATATTGCCCACTATTAAAACAAAAGGGGGCAATCATGGAAGTGCTAATCACCGGCGGCGCCGGTTTTTTGGGTGCAAAACTGGCGCAGCAATTACTGGCACGCGGCACGCTGACTGGCAAAGGCGGTCAACAAGAAAAGATCACGCGCATCACGCTGCTTGATCGGGTCGCGGCACAAGGCTTTGATGATCCGCGCATCGCGCTCGAAGTTGGCGATGTGGCCGACGCCGCTCTGATCGGCAAGCTCGTTACCCCCAACACCCAATCCATCTTTCATCTGGCCGCCATTGTCAGCGGCGAAGCCGAGAGCGACTTTGATCTGGGCATGCGCATTAATCTGGATGCAACCCGCTATGTGCTGGAAGCAGCGCGCAAGACCGGGCGCTGCCCGCGCGTGGTTTTTACTAGCTCAGCCGCGGTGTTCGGTGGCGATTTGCCGCAACAAGTGCTCGACACAACTTACATCACGCCGCAGGGCTCTTACGGCATTCAAAAAGCTATCGGTGAAATGCTGGTGACGGATTACAGCCGTAAGGGTTTCATTGACGGCCGTGCGCTGCGTGTGCCCACTGTGTCGGTGCGCCCGGGCGCAGCCAACAAGGCCGCGTCGAGCTTTGCCAGCGGCATCATCCGCGAACCCCTGCAAGGCAAGGTCTCAGTCTGTCCGGTTGGCCCGGATACGCGGGTGTGGCTGGTGTCACCACGCAGCGTGCTGTTTAATCTGGTTCACGCGCACGAAATTGATAGCAGCGGACTCGGCGCGAGTCGGGCGATCAATTTGCCGGGATTGGCGACGACGGTGCGCGAGATGATTGCTGCACTCGGCCGGGTCGCGGGCGAAGGACCGGTCAGTCGGATTCAATGGCAGGAGGATGCCGCAGTCGCGCGTCTGGTCAATTCTTGGCCGGGCGATTTTGTCACGACACGAGCCGATGCGCTCGGCTTTCGTCGCGATGAAAATTTTGATGCAGTGGTACAGGCGTATATCGATGACGAGATGGGTGGCGTGGTCAAATAAGGGAATCGTAAAAATTCGAATAGAAAAAGTTTACGGTACCTGACACAAACAGCGGCGCCTCGATACGAATCGGGGCGCCAAGGCGACTACCCCTCCCCGCCGGCGTGATTATGAATATTAGGCTTTGGCGCCCATGCCCCATTTCCACATCCAGGCCGTTGGCAGTGGCAACACCATAAACAAATGCTCCAGCACGGCCAGCGTGAGCAAGCCCGCAATCAGACACAGACTGGTCGCCGTAAAGCTATCTGCGCCTTGGGCAGAGACCGCGTGCCAAAGCGGAGCCGCCACGGCGGTCCCCGCAATGACGGACAAAGGCATGAGCCAGTTACAAGCGCGCCGGGTGAAATAGGTTTGCATGTAGCGCAGATGCGCGGGCAAAAAATTTTCCGATAAATTACGCACACCCAAAAACAAATTGAGCTTGGCTGAGAGCCGCATCGCCCACAACACGCCATAGGTCCACCAACCGGTTTGGTTAGGTTGTCCCCAGCTCGCCGTCAACACCAGCGCGGCCAACACCAGCAGCGCCAACTCATGATGCAAAATCGCTTCGGTCGCATGGCGCACGCGCCGCCAGCCGTGGCTGTCGACCGGGCACTCGCTACGGCGCGCGCCCGTCACATAACCAAGCAGGAAGGCGACTTCCTGCCAGCTCCAAACTAAGACTGCGCAGGTAAAAGCGCAATACGCTGAGGCGACTGTCGTGCGGCTAGCAGAGATTGATAAACCGGCCAGCGCACATCCCAGCAGCAGCGTAAAACCCAGCATCGTCCATTTGAAGCTCGTCTGCGGCAAACGTCCCAGATACAGAATCACGCCGGTGGAAAACCACCAGACGAAAAGCGTAAACAGGATAGGTAGCGCGTACTGAGACATACGTAATTGTCAGCCTGGGCTTACCAGGCCGGCACCATTTTTACGGTGGCCGGCAAGGCGTTCGATTTGACGGGAATGAAATACATGCGCACAAACGTCGCCACGCCCGCGAGCGCCCAGGCACCTTGACGCAGTCGACCAAACAGGCCGCCCGCAGCGCGCGCCGCCTCTGCCTGCTGCGTGCAATGAAAGAGCCGATCGAGGCCGCTGCGAAACGCCGGATGGTCAATATCCAGGGTCAGCGGAAAGACTTGTTTGGTGATGGCGGAGGTGATGCGAAAGACGTCGTAATCATAGGTGGTCGGATCCAGCCCCATCGCCTGTTTAAGTTCAGGCCGGGTATGGTCACGCACGTACATGGTGGCGTAGACAGCGAGCAGGAAAAAACGCACCCACAGTAAATTCCCCCCGCGCAGCAGATGCGGGTTGGCGCGCATGATGAGTGCAAACGATTCGCCGTGACGGAATTCATCATTGCACCAGCGCTCGAACCAGCGAAAAATCGGATGGAAACGTTTGTCCGGATGCTGTTCCAGCTGACGGAAAATTTTGATGTACCGGGCGTAACCGATTTTTTCGGACAAGTAAGTCGCGTAAAAAATATATTTTGGCTTGAAATAGGTGTACGCCTTCGTGCGCTTCAAGTTACCCAGATCCACACCCAGACCAAAGTCTTTCAGCGCCGAATTCAGAAAGCCGGCATGACGTGATTCATCGCGCGCCATGAACGTCATGAGTTGCTTGATGTCGGGGTTCTCGACATTTTTGCGGATCTCGTTGTAGAGCACGCAACCAGAAAATTCCGAGGTCAGTGAACTGACCAAAAAGTCCAGAAATTCCTGACGTAATTCAGGCGTGAGCATCGGCATCAGGTCGCGTACTTCGTCGGCAAATTGCGCATCACGCTGAAAATGATCGTGGTTATTATCGCCCTCGTACTCGGCCATCATCGCATCCCACTCGGCGCGTACCGGCTCGATATTGAGCTTATCCATCGCCGCGTAGTCGGTGCTATAAAACTTCGGCGAAAAGAGGGTGCTGGAGAGGGCTTTTTTTGCCGCGTCTTCTACTGAATGGATTTCGTGAGTTGCGGTGTGCATGATGTCTCTCCATGATGTTGCGATACGTCGTGGTCTTCCCGTGCGTTCCAGAGCCAAACGTGCAGACCGATAAACCCGGTCCAGAACAAAGCCAGCATGCACTCGATGAGTATCGTGCTCATGACAGGCGTAGCTCCATCGCTTGCGAGGTATAAAAACCACTCGAAATTTTTTCGGTGCGGCCGATCTGCCATTGCGTCAGACCCGTCGCTTCCCCGATGGCTTCGCGCAAACTGGCTTCGGCCACAGGCTCAATGAAAGGCGCACGGTCGCCACGTGGGAACAAACGGCCAACGCGGATCATCGCGGCCAGCGCCAGATTGCTGGGCGCAAAAGTAAACAACAACGAGGCGCCGGTGCGACTGGCCAGACCGGTCAGCACCTGCACCATGTCGTGCTTTTCGTAGTGGATTAAGGAATCCATACCGACGACATGATCAAAGCGACCCAAGGCCGAGGACAACATATCGCCGGCCAAAAATTCCACACTGCCGCTGCCGAGATCGTCCGGCATCCGTTCGCGCGCCAGTTGCACTAGCGTGGGCGACAGATCAACCGCAACGACTTTTGCGCCGCGACGCGCCAACTCAATGGCGAGAGCACCGGTGCCACAACCGGCATCCAGCACACGTTTGCCTGTCAGGTCTTGCGGCAGCCAATCAAGCAAGGTGTTGCGCATGCGATCGCGCCCGGCCCGCACTGTCTTGCGAATGCCCGAGACGGGCGCATCCGACGTCAGGCGCGCCCATGCAGCCGAAGCGGTACGGTCAAAATATTCTTCGAGCTGGCCGCGCTTTAATTGATAGCTTGAATTGTCCATCGCCACACCGTCCGTGTTAGTCAAAACCCAGTAAGTCAAAAATGTCGCGGTCTTTCATGGCCGTGCATTCAATCGGGTCCGTGCCGAGCCACAGCGCCGCCGCCAGACGCAGATATTCCTGCTGTACCGCGAGCAATTCTGGCGTCTCATCCATTTCGAACAAGGTCGATTTTTTCAGACGACTCTGGCGAATAATGTCGAGCGACGGAAAGCGTGCCATGGTCTTCAAACCCACACGTTCATTAAATTTATCAATCTGATCCGTTGCATCGGAACGGTTGGCAATCACGCCACCCAGTCGGACGTTATAATTTTTTGCTTTGGCGCTGATGGCTTGCACAATCCGGTTCATCGCAAAGATCGAATCAAAATCATTGGCCGTTACGATCAATGCGCGGTCTGCATGCTGCAAGGGTGCGGCAAAGCCGCCGCAGACCACGTCGCCGAGCACATCAAAAATGACCACGTCGGTGTCTTCGAGCAGATGGTGCTCTTTCAACAGCTTGACGGTCTGACCGACCACATAACCACCGCAGCCGGTACCAGCCGGCGGGCCGCCTGCTTCGACGCACATGACGCCGTTGTAGCCGGTGAAGACAAAATCTTCGACGCGCAATTCTTCGGTGTGAAAATCAACCGTCTCCAGCACATCGATTACGGTGGGCATGAGTTTTTTGGTCAGCGTGAATGTGGAGTCATGCTTGGGATCGCAACCGATTTGCAATACCCGTTTGCCGAGCTTGGAAAACGCGACCGATAAATTTGATGAGGTGGTACTTTTACCGATGCCGCCTTTGCCATAAATGGCAAACACTTTTGCGTTTCCGATTTTCATATTCGGGTCAAGCTCGACTTGCACACTGCCCTCGCCGTCGCCGCGTTTACGTCGGATTTCGGAGATGGGTACGTTTGCTACATTCATGAGTTTGCTCCTTCGTAGATGCCCTCGAGCCTGTCTTCCAGCTCTTCACCGGCACGCCGCATGGCGTCCAGCGTATTTTCATCAGGTTGCCAGTATTGGCGGTCAGATGCTTCCAGCAAACGGCTGGCGACACGCGCCGACGCCGATGGATTCAGACGCGCGAGACGCTCGCGCATTTCCGGATCCAGCAAATAAGTTTGGGTGAGCTGCTGATAGACCCAGGGCTGTACTTGCCCCGTCGTGGCCGACCAGCCCATGGTGTTAGTCAGATGAACCTCAATCTGATGCACGCCTTCGTAGCCATGGGCGAGCATGCCTTCGTACCACTTCGGATTGAGCATGCGGGTGCGCGTCTCTAGCGCGACCTGCTCGGAGAGCGTGCGCACGGTGCCGCTGCCATTGGTCTGGTCACCGATATAGACCGGCGCCATCTCGGCGCCCGGGCCTTTGGCGCGTTTGACCGCACGGCTGATGCCGCCGAGCGTATCGAAATACGTGTCCACGGTGGTGACGCCGACTTCGACTGAATCGAGATTCTGATACGCCAGCTCGACCCCGGCCAGTACGCTTTTCAGCAGTGCCGGTTGCGCAACGGCGCGACCACTGGTGCCATAGGCAAAGCCTTTGCGGCAGGTGTAGGTCTCGGCCAATTCGTCTTCGTCGTCCCAACGGCTGCTGTCGATTAAGTGATTGACGTTGGCGCCATAAGCTCCTTCGGCATTACCAAATACGCGCAGCGAGGCAGTTTCCAAATCGCAGCCATGTTCAGCCTGATACGCGAGCGCATGCTTGCGAATAAAATTTTTCTCAAGCGGCTCATCAGCGCTTGCCGCCAGCAAGGCTGCCTCTGCGAGCAGTTTGATCTGCAAGGGCAGCAAATCACGGAAGATACCGGACAGCGTTATCAAGACATCCACCCGCGGACGATCGAGCTCGTCAAGCGACAGCAACTCAGCGCCGGCAAGCCGACCATACGCATCAAAACGCGGACGCGCACCCATCAGTGCCAATGCCTGCGCGATCGGGCCGCCTTCGCTTTTCAGATTGTCGGTGCCCCACAAGACCATCGCGATGGATTCGGGGAAGGTATCCGTATCGGCACGATGACGCTCAAGCAAACGCGCCGCCTGCCGCGCGCCGTCCTTGACCGCATAGGCACTGGGCAAGCGGAAGGGATCAAAGCCATGCACATTGCGACCGGTCGGCAGGATCTCAGGTGTGCGCAGCAAATCGCCCCCCGGCGCCGGACGCACGAAGCGACCATCCAACGCGGCGAGGATGCCATCGAGCTCGTGTTCTTCGCTCATTAGCGCGCTGACATCGCCTAACTTTTGCAGCAGCGATTTTTCTTCTTCCGATAAAGGCGTCGCCGGCGCGGTGCCCGATAACATGGCCACGATGTTGGCGCGCAAGGATTCGGTGGCCTCGACGTTGTGCACCGATTGCGCCATCGCGATGAGCATATCCGTACGCTCAACTAAGGTTGGTGCGCGACCGACAACGTGCATACCGTGCGGGATCAGTGTGTATTCGAGCTCGAGTACGGCGTCAGACAGACGGGCCATTTCGGTCGCAGTTTGCGTGTTCCATGCCGGCTCAGCGCTTGCCAGATCAAGCTCGGCGGCTTGCGCCTGAATCATGATGGCCAAATCCACGCGTTCTTGTTCTTCTTCCGGGCCCAGTGCGCGCCAGCGAGTGAGGGCACTTTTGAGTTCATTGAGTCCGCGATACAGCCCTGCTTCGGCAACCGGCGGGGTCAGATAACTGACCAGCGTGGCGTTGGCGCGGCGCTTGGCGATGGTGCCCTCAGATGGGTTGTTGGCGGCGTACAGATAGAGGTTGGGCAAATCACTGATTAAGCGGTCTGGCCAGCAGTCGGCCGACATGGCGGTCTGCTTGCCGGGCATGAATTCGAGCGCGCCGTGGGTGCCAAAATGCAGCACCGCATGCGCGGCAAAATCTTCGCGCAGGTAGCGATAGAAAGCCGAGAAGGCATGGGTCGGCGCAAAACCTTTTTCGAACAGCAAGCGCATCGGATCGCCTTCGTACCCGAAGGCGGGCTGAATGCCGACCAACACATTGCCGAACTGCGCGCCGAGTACAAAGATGCTGGCGCCATCGCTTTGATGTTTGCCAGGCGCCGGCCCCCATTGCCCTTCGATTTCTTTCAGATATTTTTCGCGCCGCACGTGATCGTCGGCGCTAATGCGGGCGTGGACGTTAGCGTGAGAACCATAGCGCTCTGCATTGCCTTTTAAAATGGCGTCTCTCAACGCATCCACATCGGCTGGCAAGTCGACGGTATAGCCGGCACGCTGCATCGCAGCCAGGGTGTTGTAGAGCGACTCAAAGACAGCCAGAAATGCAGCGGTACCGGTACTGCCTGCATTAGGGGGAAAGTTAAACAGTACAGCGGCGACTTTGCGATCCGCGCGCTCGGCACGGCGCAATGCGATCAGCTTGGCTACCCGCGCGGCCAGCATCTCGGCGCGCTCGCTGCAGACTTGCATGTCCTGCGCGTTGTCTGCTTGCGGGAAGGTGCAAGCACGGCTGCACCCAGTGCAGGCTTTGCCGGTGGCGTCGCTACGTCCGCCATAGACGAGTGAACCGGTTGAGCCATCGAGCTCGGGAATGGCCACCATCATCGTCGCCTCGACCGGCAGCAGACCGCGCTCGGAAGCAGCCCATTGCTCCAGGGTCTGAAACTCAACCGGGGTCACGGCGAGATACGGCACATCCAGCGCAGCGAGCATCTCTTCAGCGGCTTTGGAATCGTTATAGGCGGGACCGCCGACCAGGGAAAACCCGGTCAGCGAGATGACCGCATCAATCTGCGCGCGACCGTCTTTCATGAAAAACTGCTCGACCGCAGGGCGTGCATCGAGGCCCGTTGCGTAGGCCGGCAAAACAGCAAGGCCGCGCGCTTCAAGCGCAGCCAGCACGCCGTCATAATGTTTGGCGTTACCGGCGAGCAGATACGAGCGCATCAGCAACAAACCTACGGTGCCTTTTTTGCCAGCGGTGGCCGTGGGTGGCAATGCGCTGATTGTGTCGGCCATGCCTTTGTAGACTTCGGCGCCTTTCATCTGCGGGTGATACAGCCCGACTTCGGGGTAGTCAATCGGCGGCGCAATTTTAACTTTGCCACGCAAGCTCTTGCGTGGGCCATCGGCAAAATGATCGAGCAGCATCTGCACCATGCCGGCGATGTTTTCTTCAGAGCCGGCCAGCCAGTATTGCAAGGTAAGGAAATAGGCCCGCACGTCTTGCGCGGTGCCGGGGATGAAGCGCAGCAGCTTGGGCAGACGACGCAGCATTTTCATTTGCTGCGCACCGGCGGTCGCACCAGACTTATTGTTTTCGTTGGGCTTGCCACGCAGTTTCTTTAAGAACGCCATCGGCCCGCGCGTGGTACCGTCCATGCTGAAGCGGCCCATGCGGGTGAGCTTCATCACTTCGCCCGCTGACATGATGCAGACCATCGCATCGCACTGATCGCGACGTGCCTTCAAGGCTGGCAGCACCGGCTGAAAATGGTCTTCCATAAATAGCATCGACGCAATCACCAGATCGCCCTGCTCGATGTCGGCGATACAGCGCGCAAGCGAGGCTTTGTCGTCGGCCCATTCAGAGGCCGCATGCACAGAGAGCGTCACGCCGGGCATGCTCTTGGCAAGCAGGTGGTTGGCGCGCGCAGCGGCACTCGCCAAATGATTATCCATCGTGACAATCACGACCTTAGCCGGCACCCGGATGGTGTCAGCGGCCGAAATGCGCTTTAGCGTCATATAAGGTCTCGATGGTAATCGTTGGCACACCGCGGTCTTTTGCGAAGCGCTCGGTATTCCTGCGTGCTTTGCCGCGCACGAAGAACGGGATCTTGGCTAATTCTTTTTCTGCTTCTGGCGCCCACACGGTCAACGTCGCGTCGGCGGTTGCCAGCGCCGCCGCCGGTGCGATGATTTCTTCCAGTTCTGCGACCGGCGCTTTGGGTGCGCTGCTGCGCCCAAGATGCGAGGCGGCAGCGCCATCATGAAATTCAAAATCACCACGGAACATGGTCAGCAGATGCTCTTCCAGGCCCATCATCAATGGATGCACCCAGGTGTCAAACAACACATTGGCACCTTCAAAGCCCATTTGCGGCGAGAACCGCGCAGGAAAATCCTGCACATGCACCGGCGCAGAAATGACCGCACAAGGCAGGCCAAGACGCTTGGCGATATGGCGTTCCATTTGCGTACCCAAGACTAGCTCGGGCTGTAACTCGGCGACTTTTTCCTCGACATCCAGATAGTCATCCGTGATTAGGGCTTCGATACCGTAACCCTTGGCTGCCTCGCGCACTTCGCGCGCAAACTCGCGACTGTAGGTGCCAAGACCGACGACTTCAAACCCGAGCTCTTCGGAGGCCACACGCGCGGCTGCTATCGCATGGGTCGCATCGCCAAATACAAAAACGCGCTTGCCGGTCAGATAGGTTGAGTCCACCGAGCGCGCATACCAGGGCGCGCGGGACTGGGCATCTTCGAGTGCGGTGTCGGTGTCGAGTCCGGCCAGCGCAGCGACTTCGGCGATAAATTCACGCGTGGCCTGAGCGCCGATGGGAATGATTTTGGTACAAGGCAGACCCAGATTGCGCTGCAACCAACCGGCGGCCTGCATCGCAATTTCCGGATAAAGATTGACGTTGAAATCGGCATCGCACAGCCGCGCCATATCAGCTGGTGATGCACCCAACGGGGCAACAACATTGATCACGACGCCCATGCGTTCGAGCAGTTGCGTAATTTCGCGCAAGTCGTCGCGATGCCGAAAGCCCAGGGCGGTGGGCCCGAGAATATTGCAACGCGGCTTATCACCGGCAGCGCGTACGCGACGGCCGTCGGGATGCACTTTGGCGAGCGCGCGCACCATTTGATAAAAGGTCTCTGAGGCGCCCCAGTTTTCTTTTTTCTGATACGACGGTAGCTCTAAGGCCACCACAGGAATCGGCAACGCGAGCGCTTTGGCTAATCCACCCGGATCATCCTGAATCAGCTCGGCGGTGCAGGACGCGCCAACCATCATCGCCTGCGGTGCAAAGCGCTCATAGGCGTCACGGGCGGCGGTTTTAAAAATCTCGGCAGTGTCCGAACCCAGATCGCGCGCCTGAAACGTGGTGTAAGTCACCGGCGGGCGCTTGGGAAGCCGCTCGATCATGGTGAACAACAAATCAGCGTAGGTATCACCCTGGGGTGCGTGCAATACGTAGTGCACACCCTCCATCGCGGTGGCGATGCGCATCGCCCCAACGTGTGGCGGGCCTTCGTAGGTCCAGAGAGTAAGCTGCATCGTCTTCTCCTAAGCCACCAGCTTCATGCGCCGCACCAGCGGACGCGCGAAGAGTTCGGCCAGATCGGCGCTTTGCTCGTATCCATGCACCGGCGAAAACACCAGCTCGATGGCCCACTTGGTGGTGATGCCTTCTGCTTCGAGCGGATTGGCTAATCCCAAACCGCAGACCACAATGTCGGGCTGGGCAGCGCGGCAGCGGTCTAATTGTTTGTCGACGTCCTGCCCTTCGGAAAGCAGGGTGCCTTCAGGCAGTAGCGCGAGCTCATGCGCGAGATGCTGACGGTGCAGATAGGGCGTGCCCACCTCCACGAGGCGCATCCCGAGTTCACGCGATAAAAAGCGCGCCAGCGGGATTTCCATTTGCGAATCGGGAAAGAAAAAAATACTTTTACCCTCAAGCTGCTGGCGGTGGCGCTCCAGCGCACCGGTTGCACGCTGACGAGCCGGCAACGTGACGGCGTCGAACGTTTGGGCGGACACACCAAACGCGGTGGCCGCCGCTTGCAGCCAGGCCGTTGTGCCTTCCACACCAAACGGAAACGGGGCCCGCAGGTGCTGTGCACCACGCTCGTCGAGTGCGCGTGCGGTGTCACCTAAAAACGGCTGCGCCAATAAGTAGCGTGTGTGCGGACCCACCGCAGGCAAGCTACGCGAATTACGCGGCGGGAAAAACTGCACCTGCGCGATACCCATCTCATGCAGACGTCGCGCGAACTGGTCTTCGACCACATCCGGCAAAGTACCCACCACCATCAGCGACGGGGCGGCATCGGCAGGAGCGGCCGGCAGCTGCGGCACCATAGAAGCCAGACACGCATCTTCACCCTGTGTAAAGGTGGTCTCGATACCGCTGCCTGAATAATTCAGAATCCGCACGCTGGGCAAAAATTCTTTCGACAGCCGCTCAGCCGCACGCGCCAGATCGAGCTTGATGACTTCGGATGGACACGAACCCACTAGAAACAACAACTTGATGTCAGGCCGGCGCTCAAGTAAGCGCTTGACGACGCGATCGAGCTCGGCGTGCGCGTCGGCCAGACCGGCCAAGTCGCGCTCGTCGATGATGGCCGTGGCAAACCGTGGCTCGGCGAAGATCATGACGCCAGCAGCCGACTGAATCAGATGCGCGCACGTGCGCGAGCCCACCACCAGAAAAAAGGCATCCTGTATTTTGCGATGCAGCCAGATGATGCCGGTCAGGCCGCAAAAGACTTCGCGCTGACCGCGTTCGCGCAATACCGGCGCATCGGTGCAACCGCCTTGCGGCTTGATTGGGATGACCGCGTTCATGCTGCGACTCCCTGATGCGAGGCCGATTGCAGGCGCGCTGCACGCAGCTTCAGGATGAACTGGGCCGCGTTAATGATGTAGGCCGCATAGGCTGACAAAGCCAGCAGCATTTGCTCACGCACCGGCAAGCTGCCGGTGTACAGCGCCACCAAATAGGCCGTGTGCAAAGCCAGCACCAACATGCTGAAAACGTCTTCCCAGAAAAAACTCGGGGCAAACAAGTAACGGCCAAACACGACCTTTTCCCAGATGCAGCCGGTGATCATGATGGTGTAGAGCAGCAGCGTCTTAATCACAATCGACACCGTGGCCACCGCTTCGCCCTGACCGGTCTGCAGATACCGCACTACCAGTACCACGCTTGCCAGAAAAACAAAAAACTGGATGGGCGCCAACAACCCTTGCACCAACGTCCAACGCGTACTGTCGCGCCGTACACGCTCATCGGGCGTGTACAGAGGACGGTGTTGTCGGGTTGGGTGGGTCTCTTGTAGCATCGTGCAAGTCTCCGCCGGAGGTGCCGGTTAATTGCACTGTAGGACTGCTTCGACAATATGTCAACTGAGATTTACGTAAACCTAGGTTGACAACTTGGGTGGATTCCGGCATTTTGCGTTGTCCAGCATTTTTATTGATTTGCGCAAACATTTCTTTGACACAATTTGTAGGCAGGCGTACAAAGTGAGTTGAGGCCCGGGAAAAGTGCTTTCCGCCCGTCCTTCTATTTGCTTTGCACCCCACAAAAAAACAGGGTTCGCAACAGGGCCCGGATTCCATGCCGGGCGCGTTATGTGAGACCCGAGCATTAAGGAGACAGGGATGGAGAAAGCCACCAAAAGACGCGGCAACACCGCCGCGCAAGCTGCTGCAGGGGGCTCGCTATCGGAGGGGATACGCGAGAACCAGCTTCTACCGTTAGTCGAGGCCGAGATTATTCCGCGCCTGATGATGGCGCATCGCGGCCGTCAGGGCAGCGATGCAGGACTCGATTTGCACCCCCTGCCACCGGACGAAGTGGTGGTGTTCGTTGAGGCGATTTTGCGTCAGGAGCCACTCGTGGCCGGCGAACAAGTTACCCGACTACGTGCCAATGGCCTCGCCCTTGAATCCGTTTATCTCTATTTGTTGGCGCCCGCAGCGCGCTATCTGGGTGAGCTCTGGGAAGCGGATTTGTGCAGCTTTTCTCAAGTCACGCTGGGACTCTGGCGCATTCAGCAGATCATGTATGACTTAAGTCCCGCCTTCCACGCCAGTCGCAAGCTGGCTAAGGCAGATAGTAAACAGCACCGCATCCTGATTGCGACCCTGCCGGGCTCGCAACACACTTTTGGCCTGTCGATGCTGTCGGAGTTTTTCCGCGGCGAAGGCTGGACTGTACTGGCAATACCGGCCCCCGACCGGGAAGAGCTGCTGCACGCATTGAACACAAGCTGGTTTGATATCTTTGCGCTCTCCGTGAGCGCAGACCGCGATATCGATGCCTTGCAACCTACCATTTCCGAAGCGCGCAAGCTGTCTTGCAATCCGGGCCTCGGCGTGATGGTTGGGGGCGCGCTGTTCATGCGCCAGCCCGCGTTGGCCGAAACCGTTGGCGCTGATGGGATGTCGGATGATGCGCCTGGCGCACTACTATTAGCAGGACAGTTATTGAAACGGCAGCATGCTGTAAAATTTAATTGACAGTGACAACTGACAATTCCACTTGAATTACAGGTGGTTTGGGGTGACAATCTGGTCATTATGCTAAATCTCCGGCGCTGCAGTGGGCGCCAGCGGCTTAGCTCCCACACTGCGACGCATTACCGGGACCGCTCTAGTGATCCAATTTGAAACACCGAAGCAATCCCTTGCCGGCCTAAACGCCGACGCAAGTGCTGCACTATTAACTGCCGCAGCCGATGTGGTGCTTGTCATTGATGGCGACGGCGTTATTGTCGACGTGGCTGCCAGCGCGGGCGAGCTGCCGGTTGAGGGCGGCGAGAAGAGCTGGATAGGCAAGGCCTGGATGGATACCGTCACGGTAGAGAGCCGGCAGAAAATCACGCGCCTGCTAAAGACCGGCGGCCAGGACAAGCCAACCTGGCGCCAGATTAATGTGCCGGCACAGCGTGGCGCGGATGTGCCGCTGTCTTTTTGCGCAGTACCGGTCGGACCCAAGGGTCGCATCATTGCCTTCGGCCGCGACATGCGCGTCCAATCCGACATGCAGCAGCAATTGGTCGACGCCCAACAGGCCATGGAGCGTGATTATCTGCGCCTGCGCCATATGGAGTCGCGCTACCGGATCTTGTTTGACCTGACCTCTGAAGGCGTGCTGGTGGTCGACGCCAAGAGCCTCAAGATTGTTGAAGCCAATCCTGCTGCGGCCACCGCACTCGGTGAAGCGGTACGCCGACTGCTCGGGCGCAGCATCCTCGAATGTGTCGACGGTAGCTCACGCACCGGCGTGACCAAACTACTCGACACGGTCCAAGCGAGCGGCAAGCCGGACGAGACGATGGCAAAAATCAGCGGCGGCAAAGGCCGGCTGAGTCTGTCGGCGTCGATGATGCACGAAGAAGGGGGCGAACTGTTCCTCTTGCGCGTGGCAAGCAATACCCAAACCCAGCCGGCCAGCGGCAGTGCCGCGCAAGCCGCACTGGTGCTGCGCGTGCTAGAGCAAGCACCGGACGCCTTCGTAGTCACCAACACCAGCGGCGAAGTACTGGCTGCAAACAAATCCTTCATTGATATGGCGCAGCTGAGCCGGCCTGAACAGGCATTGGGCGAATCGCTCGACCGCTGGCTCGGTCGGGCCGGCGTGGATCTCAATGTCTTGCTGGCCAATCTGCGTCAGCGTAGCTCGGTGCGTCTGTTTGCCACCACCTTCCGCAATGAAAACGGTGCCGCGATACCAGTCGAGATCTCGGCTGTCTCGGTGCCACACGGTGAACAAACCGGATTAGGATTTACCATCCGTGATATCGGCCGCCGGCTTGGCAGTGACAATCGTACCCGTCACGACATGCCGCGCTCGGTTGAGCAATTGACCGAATTGGTTGGCCGTGTCCCGCTGCGTGAGATCGTCGGCGAAACTACCGAGCTGATCGAAAAACTGTGCATCGACGCAGCACTTCAGCTCACCCAAGACAACCGCGCGACCGCCTCTGAAATTCTCGGACTCTCGCGCCAAAGCTTGTATGTCAAGCTGCGTCAATACGGGCTGGGCAACCTCGGCGGCGAAGACAAATAAAGCCCCGCTTTACCCGCATCAAAAGTGTCAATATTAATTGACACACAAAACTGTCAAGTGCACAATCGTTCACATGACACGCCCTACTTTCTCCGCTGTCACCGAGCTGCTTAAGCCCATCACCTGGTTTCCACCCATGTGGGCTTTTGCCTGCGGCGTGGTGGCGTCTGGCATTGCGCCAGACGGCCAATGGCTTTTGATCATTACCGGCATTGTGCTGGCCGGCCCCTTGGTGTGCGCGACGAGTCAGGCCGTCAATGACTGGTTTGATCGCGACGTCGATGCAATCAATGAGCCCAACCGACCGATCCCATCGGGCCGCATGCCGGGGCGCTGGGGGCTGTATATCGCCGTGATGTGGACCGTGCTGTCGCTGGCGGTGGCAACCCTGCTTGGCCCATGGGGCTTTGCGGCTGCGATGGCGGGGCTCGTACTGGCCTGGGCCTATAGCGCGCCGCCAGTACGCCTGAAAAATAATGGCTGGTGGGGCAATGCCGCCTGTGGGCTTTCTTACGAGGGCCTTGCCTGGGCCACTGGCGCGGCCGTGATGGCCGGCGGTGCGATCCCGCATGCGGATTCATTGCTGCTGGCGCTGCTCTACAGTATCGCTGCCCACGGCATCATGACGCTCAATGATTTCAAGTCCGTCACGGGCGACCGCCAAATGGGGGTGGCGTCCTTGCCGGTTCAGCTTGGAGTTTATCGCGCTGCACGCGTGGCCTGCTGGGTCATGATCGTGCCACAGGTGATCGTGATCGTGATGCTGATTAGCTGGGGTCAGTCGTGGCACGCACTTGGGGTGCTGGCGCTGCTGCTGGGGCAAATCAATCTGATGCGTTATTTTGTCGTGGCGCCGATTGAGCGGGCCTTGATGTTTTCCGGCTTCGGGGTGCCACAGCTGGTTGCCGGCATGATGATTGCCGCGTTCGCATTGCGTACAACGGGTGCAGCAGTATGACGGCGCGTCGTTTCGGCTGGGGCAGTATCGCGCGGGTCGGCTTGGTGCAAGCAGGCTTAGGCGCCATTGTGGTGCTGATGACCTCCACGCTCAACCGCGTGATGGTCGTCGAGCTGGCGCTACCGGCGCTCTTGCCCGGCGCGTTGGTGGCGCTGCATTATTTAGTGCAGATGTCGCGCCCGCGGATGGGACATGGTTCGGACCAAGGCAGCCGCCGCACACCCTGGATTATTGGCGGCATGGTGACACTGGCCACCGGCGCCCTGTGCGCAAGCCTGGCCACTTGGCTGATGGCTGAAACCCCCGCAGCCGGCATGCTGATGGCAACCATCGGTTTTATGTTGATCGGTTTGGGTGTTGGTGCTGCTGGTACGTCGCTGCTAGTGATGCTGGCGATGCGGGTCGACAAAGAACGCCGCGCCGCCGCCGCCACCATTGTTTGGCTGATGATGATCATGGGCTTTGCGGTGACGGCCGGTGTAGCGGGCAAATTACTTGATCCCTATTCTCCACAACGCTTGCTGGCCGTCACAGGTGGCGTCTGCGCTATCGCACTGGTGGTGACGCTGCTGGCACTGTTCCGACTCGAAGGCGCGCACGAACAAAGCCAGCAGGACACACCGGTCGAGCGCGCGATCAGCTTTCGCGTGGCCTTGGCAGAAGTCTGGCAAGAAGGCGCTGCGCGTCAGTTTACGATTTTTATTTTTCTGTCGATGCTGGCCTATAGCGCCCAAGATTTGATTCTCGAGCCCTTCGCCGGCACCGTGTTTGGCTTTACACCGGGCGAGTCAACGAGCCTCTCCGGGGTGCAGCATGGCGGGGTCTTGCTGGGCATGATTTTGGTGGCCTTGGTGGGCAGCCGTTTTGCCAATGCACGGCTGGGTTCATTGCGTGTCTGGTGCGTCGGCGGTTGTTTGGCGTCAGCCGCGGCCTTAGTTGGTCTGACGATTGCCGGGCATGTCGGCCCACCCTGGCCGCTGAAGGCTAATGTGTTTTTGATGGGTGCGGCCAACGGTGCGTTTTCGATTGCCGCGATCGGTCAGATGATGCGCTTAGCCACCGAAGGTCGCGCCGCGCGCGAAGGGGTGCGCATGGGATTGTGGGGTGCCGCGCAAGCAGTGGCGTTCGGATTGGGCGGCTTGATCGGCACGGCCGCCAGCGACGTAGCGCACTGGTTAATTGCATCCTCGGGCGTGGCGTATGCCAGCGTCTTTGCCGCTGAAGCTTTATTGTTCGTCGGCTCAGCACTGTTAGCGGCGCGCATACCAATGGCAGAGCAGCACCGTAGTGAACAGGGCAGCAGCGCAGCGCAGCCTTCTTTTTCGTAGTCAAACAAAGCGTAGTAAGCACGACCACCCCAAACGGAGGATGCGATGCAAGGTACCGAACAATTTGATGTGGTGGTGGTTGGCGGCGGCCCGGCGGGCGCTACCGCTGCCAATGATCTGGCGCAACGCGGACGCCGCGTCTTGCTACTTGACCGCGCTGGTCGGATCAAGCCTTGTGGCGGCGCGATCCCGCCGCGTGCCATTCGTGACTTTGACATTCCTGATCATCTGCTGGTGGCCAAGGCGCGTGCGGCGCGCATGATTGCGCCCTCCGATAAAAAAGTCGACATCCCGATTGAAGGCGGTTTCGTCGGCATGGTCGACCGCGAACATTTCGATGAGTGGCTGCGCGAGCGCGCTGCCGCATCAGGCGCCGTGCGCCGTAATGGTCGCTTTGAGCGTATCAGCACCGACGCCGACGGGATGAGTGTCGTGCACTATCTCGCCGGTGAAAACGGCGCACTGCATCACGTTAGAGCCCGCAGCATCATCGGCGCCGATGGCGCGCGTTCGTCAGTGGCACAACAGACCGTGCCGGGCGCGCACAAAACCAAATATGTGTTTGCGTACCATGAGATCGTGCGTGCGCCACAAATAAAGCCGGCCGGCTACGACGATGCCCGTTGCGATGTGTTTTATCAGGGCCACCTGTCGCCGGATTTTTATGGCTGGGTATTCCCGCACGGTGACACGCTGTCGATTGGCACAGGCAGCGCCGACAAAGGATTTTCTTTGCGCCATGCGACGACGGCATTGCGTCGGGCCGCCGGACTGGAGGGCGCCACCACGGTGCGCCGCGAGGGCGCGCCCTTGCCAATGAAACCCTTGCCGCGCTGGGATAACGGACGCGACGTGGTGTTGGCAGGCGACGCCGCCGGCGTGGTTGCGCCCGCCTCTGGCGAAGGAATTTATTATGCGTTGGCTGGCGGCAGACTGGCCGCTGATGCGGTGGAAGAATTACTCGTCACGGGCAATGCACGTGTGCTGGCACAGGCACGCAAGCGCTTTATGAAAGCGCATGGCAAGGTCTTTTTGGTGCTCGGTATCATGCAATATTTTTGGTACTCAAGCGACAAGCGGCGCGAGCGTTTTGTCAGCATGTGCGAAGACCGCGATGTGCAAAAACTTACCTTCGATGCGTATATGAACAAAGAACTCGTTCGATCCAAACCGATCGCGCATGTAAAAATATTTTTTAAAGACATGGCACATTTACTCGGACTGGCGAAGGTGTGAACGACACGATCGTATTGAGCAAAAAACCGATTCTGGTGGCCATCGCTGTGGCGGTGGCCGTCGGCATGATCGGTGGACTAGCCACCGAAATCGGCCCCTGGTATCGCGCGTTGGTCAAGCCCTGGTGGCAACCACCAGACTGGTTGTTCGGCCCGGTCTGGACGATGATTTATATTTTTACCGGGATGGCTGGCGTGCGTGCCTGGCGGCTGGGTAATGATCGTCAGCGTAAGCTCTTTGTCGTAGCACTCACCATCAACTGTCTGCTCAATATTGCGTGGAGCGTGCTGTTTTTTAATCTGCAGCGACCAGACCATGCATTTACGGAAGTCATCGCCTTGTGGCTGTCCGTGGCGCTGCTCGTAGTGTTACCGTGGCCGTATTCCAAACGCTCGAGTGCCCTATTGCTGCCCTATCTGATCTGGGTCAGCATTGCGGCGTATCTGAATTGGACCATTGTCGAACTCAACGGACCATTTACCGCAGGCTCATAGGTTCTACCAGCTCGTCTAGTTCGGCCACGACCTGACTGGCTCCGCTAAAATCTTCATCCGCAAAAAAAACGCTGCGCACAATCGTCACGGCAAGTCCTGCCGCTTGCGCTGCAAAGAGTCCATTACGTGAATCTTCGATAGCGCAGCAGGCTTGCGCCGGCAATCCTATGCGCTTTAAAGCCAGCAGATAGGCTTCAGGGTCGGGCTTTTTTGCGGCCACATCTTCACCGCAAACAATCACCGCAGGCGCAGGCAGGCCCAAGGGTGCCAATGAATAACGCCACAGTGCTTCCCAGTTACCGCGACTCGTGGTGGTCACCACACCCCAACTAATTTCAGCACGCGCCAGCGCCATCACGAGATCGCGAAATCCGCTGCGCGGTGCGACCCCACCGGAGGCCAAAATCGTAGCGAAGTGCCGGTTTTTATTTTGGTGCACCGCCGCCAGTAGGGTGCGCATGTTTTCTGTCGTGTCGCCTTGCTCGGCGGCGAAGCGCAACAAACGCTCCAAGCCGCCGGCGGTCTTGAGCAGCTCTTTATAAATGGCGCGATCCCAGCGCCATCGCAGACCGGCTTCTTCCATTGCAAAGTTAAACGCCGGTAGATGGGCCTGCCCTTCGGTCTCAGCAATGGTGCCATCGACGTCAAACAATACACAGCTTAAACGGCGCTGCTGATCTTGCAGCATCATGCTTAGTGCACCTGTGCGCGCAGCGCGCCCTTGGTGTAGAGCTCGGCCATTTTGTCGAGATGCAGCGGCTGAATCAGCGAAGCTTTGCCAGCACAGCCGAAGGATTCAAACCGGTCACGCACCACTTGTTTTGCCGCTGCAGTGGCGGCTTTCAAAAAAGCACGGGGATCAAATTCATCGGGCTTGTCCGCCATCGCTTTGCGCATGGCGGCTGTCATGGCCAGACGAATGTCCGTGTCGATGTTGACCTTGCGTACGCCGTGCTTGATGCCTTCGACGATTTCACTCACCGGTACCCCATAGGTTTCTTTGATGTTGCCGCCGTACTGACGAATCATTTCCAGATATTCTTGCGGCACGCTGGAGGAGCCGTGCATGACCAGATGCGTATTGGGGATGCGCTGATGAATGGCTTTGATGCGATCAATGGCAAGGATATCGCCGGTTGGCGGGCGACTAAATTTGTACGCGCCATGGCTGGTACCAATCGCAATGGCGAGCGCATCAACACCGGTTGCAGCCACGAAGTCGGCCGCTTCATCCGGGTCGGTCAATAGTTGTGAATGGTCGAGTGTGCCTTCGGCGCCGGAGCCGTCTTCTTCGCCGGCTTGCCCTGTCTCGAGCGAACCCAGACAGCCGAGCTCACCTTCGACTGAGACGCCTACCGCGTGCGCCATCTCGACGACGCGGCGTGTTACGTTGACGTTGTAATCATAATCAGCGGGTGTCTTGGCATCTTCTTTTAACGAGCCGTCCATCATTACGCTAGAAAAGCCACTCCGAATCGAACCCTGACATACCGCTGGCGACGCGCCGTGATCCTGGTGCATGCACACCGGTATCTGCGGATATTGTTCAATCGCGGCTTCGACGAGTTTGCGCAAAAATGCTTCGCCAGCATACTTGCGCGCGCCTGCCGAGGCTTGCAAAATCACGGGACTGTTGCACTCGGCGGCGGCCTGCATGATGGCGTGAATCTGTTCCATGTTGTTGACATTAAATGCCGGCAAGCCGTAGCTATGTTCGGCGGCATGATCAAGCAATTGACGCAATGAGATGAGTGCCATGAACGGGTTCTCCAGTTTGTTTTTAATGAGGTGATCAGAGGTGCCGGAAATAAGCGGGCACGTCGCGAATATCGGGAACGACGCGGTCAGGCATGGCATCCTCAATCGGCCGACCATGGTTGTACCCATACGGTACGGCCCAGCACGTCACGCCGGCTGCCCGAGCGGTTGACACATCGGTCTCGGAGTCGCCAACAAACAAGCTCGCGCCGGCGGTTTCGTCGAGCATGCTCAGGCAATGGTGAATGACATCCGGGTTCGGCTTTTTTACCTTGAGCGAATCGCCGCAAACAATCAAATCAAAGGCCGCCGACAAACCGTGCTTTTCAAGCACGCGCTCGGTAAAGCGGCGCTCTTTGTTGGTAACGATTGCTTGCTTGACGCCGTAAGCGCGGGCCTTTTGCAAGGTGTCGGCCACGTGCGGAAAAAAGCTACTCGTGGTACCCGCCGTCGCTTCGTAGTGATGAATAAAGCGGGCCATGACAGCGTCCCAAGACGCGGCCTCTGGACCGTCGGTAGATTTCCACGCGACCTGCATCAACCAGCCGGTGCCCTGCCCTATCCAGCTACGCACCTGCTCCAGGCTGACCTGGGCATGATCGAATTCAGTTAGCGTGGCATTCACGGCCTGCGCGATTTCGCTCGCCGTATCAAGCAAGGTGCCATCCAGATCGTACATAACGAGTGCCATGCTGCTCTCCTGTTCAGACTGCTGCAATGAGTTGATCGACGGTGACGCCCAAGAGCGTATAAACCTGGGCAGCGGGCGCGGATTCGCCGAAGCGAGCAATCCCGATGACGGCCCCAGACAGACCGACATATTTGCGCCAGAAATCGGGATGGCCGGCTTCAATCGCAATACGCCGCACGCCTTCAGGCAGCACCTGCTGTTGCCATGCCAGCGGCTGCGCATCAAATAAGGTGGTGCAAGGCATGGACACCACGCGCACGTGGCGACCCTGCTGCTGCAATTGCTTTTGCGCGTCGATGGCGAGCATGACTTCAGAGCCGGTGGCAATCAGCACAGCCTCGGGCTGGCCGGCGCAGTCGGAGAGCACATAACCCCCTTTGGCGATGTCGGCTGGATTAATCTTTGACGCCAGTTGCGGCAAGTTTTGACGCGACAGTAATAAGGCTGCCGGACCATTGCGGCGCTCGCTGGCGCTGGCCCACGCAACGGCCGTTTCCATGCCGTCGCACGGACGCCAAACATGCAGCCCGGGGATCAGGCGCAAGCTGGCGGCATGTTCAATTGGCTGATGCGTCGGGCCGTCTTCGCCCAGACCGATGGAGTCATGTGTGAGGACGTAGATGACGCGCTGGTTCATCAGCGCGCTCATGCGAATTGCATTGCGTGCGTAATCTGAAAACACGGCAAAGGTGCCGCCGTAGGGGATCAGACCGCTGTGCAAGGCGACCCCGTTCATGATGGCGCCCATGCCGAATTCGCGCACGCCGTACGATAGGTAATTACATGCCTCACCCCTGGCGGCGTTGTGCCAGGCGCGACTGGTTTTTCCGGCCGTCAAATTCGAGCCCGTCAGGTCTGCCGAGCCGCCCAATAATTCGGGTACACCGGCTACGAGCAGATCAAGCATTTGCTGGCTGGATTTCCGGGTAGCGGTGGGCGCGTCAATGCTGGCGGCGAACGCAAAGAGTTGGCTTTTTAATTGCGCCCAGTCGTCCGGCAATGACCCCTCGGTGGCGCGCATCAATTCGGCAGCCAGCAATGGATGCGCTTGCGCATAGGCGACAAAGCGCTGCTGCCATTGGGCTTCGGCGGCGATGCCCTTGGTCTTGGCGTCCCACGCTGCGCTAATGTGCGGTGGTATCTCAAACGGCGGATGCGGCCAGTTGAGCGCGGCGCGCGTGGCGGCGGTTTCCTGCTCGCCAAGCGGTGCGCCATGGACATCATGGGTGCCGGCCATTTTAGGTGCGCCCCAGCCGATGGTGGTGCGACAAATTATCAGTGTGGGCTGGCCTTGATGCGCGCAGGCAGCCGCCGTGGCGGCTTCGATGGCCGCGGCGTCATGGCCATCAATCGGGCCAATGACGTTCCAGCCATAGGCACGAAAACGAAGCGCGGTATCGTCGCGAAACCAACCCGCAACATGACCATCGATCGAGATACCGTTATCGTCATAAAAGCAGACTAGCTTGTCGAGTCCCCAGACACCGGCGAGCGAGCACACTTCATGGCTGATGCCTTCCATCAGACAACCGTCACCTAAAAACGCCCAGGTACGATGGTCGATGATGGTGTGGCCTTCGCGGTTGAAACGCTGCGCCAGCATTTTTTCGGAGAGTGCCATGCCAACCGCATTAGCAAGACCCTGCCCGAGTGGGCCGGTAGTGGTCTCCACACCGGGGGTGACATCGACTTCAGGATGGCCCGGAGTTTTGCTGTGCAGCTGACGGAAATTTTTCAGGTCATCCATGCTCAGCGCGTAGCCCGACAAGTGCAACAACGCATACAGCAGCATTGAGCCGTGCCCGTTGGACAAAACAAAACGATCACGGTCTAACCATTTTGGATTGACCGGATTGTGTTTCAAATGACCGCGCCACAATACTTCGGCGATATCAGCCATCCCCATCGGGGCGCCGGGATGACCGGACTTGGCCTTGTTGACCGCGTCGATGGCGAGAAAACGAATGGCGTTGGCAAGTTCGCGGGAGATCGATGACATGGCTGACTTTCAAATAGGTAGAGAGAGACGGCGGGCAAGCACCATCAGGCGCGACGCTTTTTATCCATCAGTCGCAAAATCATCGGCGTGAAAATGAGTTGCATCGCCAGTCCCATTTTTCCGCCGGGGATGACGAAGGTATTGGGTCGCGTCATCATCGAGTTTTCCAGCATCGAGAGCAGATACGGAAAGTCAATCCCCTTGGGATTGGTAAAGCGGATCACGACCATACTCTCATCGGCAGTCGGAATATCTTTGGCGATAAAAGGATTGGACGTGTCGACCGTTGGTACGCGCTGAAAGTTGACATGCGTGCGCGAAAACTGCGGACAGATATGGCGCGTGTAATCGGGCATGCGACGCAAAATGGTGTCGAGTACAGCCTCTTGCGAATAGCCCCGCATATTTTGATCGCGGTGGAGCTTTTGTATCCATTCGAGGTTAATGATCGGCACCACACCAACGAGCAGATCGACGTGCTGGGCAACGTTGGCGTCAGCGCCGACATAACCACCATGCAGCCCTTCGTAAAACAGGAGCTCGGCGCCTGCTTCCATGTCTTGCCAGGGCGTAAAGGTGCCGGGCTCTTGCTTGAACTGGGCGGCCTCAATGTCGTCGTGAATATATTTGCGCACGCGACCGGTGCCCTCTTTGGCAAACTGCCCGAAAGTCTGGTCAAGCTCACCGAGCAAATTGGCGTCGGGACTAAAGTGACTAAACGAAGTATTGCCACTTTCCTGCATTTTTTTCATCTGCTCGCGCATTTCCATGCGGTTGTAGCGATGCATGGAATCGCCCTCTAAAATCTGAGCACGAATTTCTTCCCGCCGAAAAATGTGTTGGAAGCTTTTCATAACCGTCGTAGTGCCGGCACCTGAAGAACCGGTGATGGCGACGATAGGATGTTTGACTGACACGGTATTCTCCCGGCTAAAGACTGCGATTAATTATTGTTAGCGTAGAGCGAACGCTCTTGAAATAACGGTGACTTGTATTTTTCGTCGGAGCCATTATCGTATTCCTGGTGGTAGCGCTCGATCCGCTCGACTTCATTTTTCGAGCCGATCACAACTGGGACGCGCTGATGAATTTCTTCGGGCTGCAAATCAAGTAGCCGCACACGACCTGTCGAACCGATGCCACCTGCCTGCTCAATGACCATGCTCATCGGATTGGCTTCGTACATCAAGCGCA
>CAMBFZ010000006.1:0-137500 GCA_945866125.1 Bordetella parapertussis | reverse complement strand
TATATTACTCACCCGTTCGCCACTCGCCACCAGACCGAAGTCCGTGCTGCCGTTCGACTTGCATGTGTAAGGCATGCCGCCAGCGTTCAATCTGAGCCAGGATCAAACTCTTCAGTTTAATCTCTGTTTTGTGCCATTGCTGGCAGGTTCCGAAGAACCGTCGCTCACTCAAAATACTGACAGGTCTGTTCTTGCGAACAGTCCTATTTTTCTTCTTTGTGAGCACTTGATAATTTTAAAGTTTCCGAAATGACCAAAGCCATTCCGTCGCACATCATCAAATGCCCACACTTATCGGTTGTTAATTTTTAAAGAACTTATCTCCTGCACAGCACCGTTACCAGTGCCACCTGCGTTGTCATCGAAGCGTCATGTTCGTCATCAACACAGAAGCGGAATTATGCGGCATTTACTGGATTCAGTCAAACATTTTGTTTTGATTGAAATCCAAAACTGCTTACTGACTCCGCGCTTTTTTCCGCTGCATCGCGCTGGTTATCCGCCGCTTTTCATCACTTCCGAAGCGACGGCTACTTAGCGGGAGGCGAACTATATCAAAGGTTTCGGAAGTTTGGCAAGCGTTTCTCGACAAACGCTTTCATTCCCTCTTTCTGATCCTCTGTGGCAAACGTGCTATGGAATAGTCGACGCTCATATTGAACGCCATCGGCCAATGAAGATTCATAGGCTCGGTTCACGGACTCCTTGATCATCATTACCGTCGGCAGCGACATGGAGGCAATAACTGCTGCCGCCGCCAACGCTTCTTCCACTAACTTGTCGGCCGGTACGACGCGTGACACAAGACCCGCGCGCTCAGCTTCGGCCGCGTCCATCATTCGGGCGGTTAGACACATGTCCATCGCCTTGGACTTTGATACGGCCCTTGGCAGGCGCTGCGTACCGCCCGCGCCCGGAATTGTGCCTAGCTTGATTTCTGGCTGACCAAATTTTGCGTTCTCCGCGGCGATAATAAAATCGCACATCATTGCCAGCTCGCAGCCACCGCCAAGCGCGTAACCAGCCACGGCCGCGATAACTGGTTTGCGGACCTGCCTAAGTTGCTCCCAATTTCGGCTTATATAGCCTGCTTTATAGACATCCATATAGCTATAGTTCGCCATCGCACCAATATCTGCACCAGCGGCAAACGCTTTTTCACTACCGAGAAGAACGATGCAGCCGATCTGCTCATCCGCATCGAACGTAAGCGCGGCATGGCCTAACTCATCCATTAGCTGGTCGTTGAGCGCATTGAGTGCCTTCGGCCTATTTAGACGGATTACACCGACTTTACCTTGCGTCTCGATCAGGATATTTTCATAGTTCATGGAGCCCTCTTTTTTGGTAGTGAGTTAGCAATCAACAGCTGCGATTGTAGCGTGCCGCTTGCGCGTATTTCGCCCGAGCTTGATTTAGATCTCTATCTCGCTGGCGCAAATCGTCTACGCTTTACTGTTGTTTCTCAAAACCTAACTCACCCTTGGCCATGTACACCGGCATTTGTAAAATTGATGACGACCACCGCAGCATATTGGCGTTAGCCAGCCAGCTAATGCGTTGCCCTGAACGCGAAGTCCCAGAAATTTACCGCCGCCTGGTCACAAAACTGGAGCGCGCGTTTGGCGAGGAACAAAACCTCATGGAGGAGTCCTCCTTTCCCGCCACACAATGCCACCTGGAGCAGCATGCAAGGGTAATGGCGACCCTGCATCGATTGCATCCCGCAGTCATGCTCGGCGATTGCAACAGCGCCCGTCGTATCGGCGGAAAGTTACTCAGTGATTGGTTAACATTGCATGCGTCCACTCAGGATGCGGTCATGGGCGTCTGGGTATTGACCATCCAGAGGCCGGTTATGACGGCACTCATGAAAAAACGAGTTGGGCAGGAGCGACTAAATTATTATGCCCCCTATGGGAGCCAATTGCCGCTGAGACCGCTCAAATTCAGACGCCCTGCGCCCGAACAATCCGATTTTGGCCTGCGCAAAATAAAATATTTAGTCCCTGCCGATCTGCCTAGGCCGTTGAACGAAAGCCTTGGGCAACAAGACCCACATCATGCCGACTTGCTTCATCTTGCCGGCCTGTTCGCCCGCCTCGGCGCCAAAGCCCCAAAAAAAATCGGCACGCACCGCATTACGAATCGCCCCCCCTGTATCTTGCGCCATCATCAGGCGCCTTAATGGTATTTGGCTACCAGGCGCTGTCGAAGCGAGGAAAACCGGCGCACCTAAAGGAATGAATTGCGGGTCAATCGCTATCGAGCGCCGTGCAGTCAGCGCTACACCCAGCGCGCCCTTTGGTCCTTGGTCGGGATTGTTCAGTTTTTCTTCGCGAAAAAAAACAAAGCTCGGGTTTACATTAAGAAGCTCGGAAAGTCGCGCAGGATTTGCAGCCGCCCAGGCGACAATATTTTGAGCAGAGGCCTGTTCGAGCTTAAGCTCGCCGAGCTCAACAAGATAGCGGCCAATCGATTTGTAGGGATGTCCATTTTGATCCGCATACGCGACGCGCACAGTTTCTTTGCTCTCCTCAATGTACACACGACCGGAGCCCTGCACCTGCAAAAAAAACGCCTCTACCGGATTGTCGACCCAGATTAATTCCGCGCCCGCCAGTGCGTTCTGCTGCGTGATTTCGGCGCGCGATAAATAAGGAACGACCTTATTGCCAACTAGCTTGCCTCGCAGCCGTTTGTTTTTCAGCTCGGGATGTAAACTTGATAACTCAATCGTTAGCAAATCTTCCGGCACCCGGTACAGCACCGTTTGGAATGGCCCGATGCGCGAGCGAGAACCACGCAATAAAGGTTCGTAATAACCCGTCACCATACCCGTCACGCTCGCGTCAGCATTCGTCACTTGATGTGGAATGAAGTGCGACTCAAAATAACCTCGAACCACCAAAGCATCCGAAGGATCAATCGCCGCAGCGAGCGTGCATACCTCTCGCCAGTCCGGCTTTTTTGCCAACGCATCGCATGAAGTCATCAATGCCGGCCAAGCCTGTCGAAGATCATCCTCTGCCCATCCGGGGAGTTCGGCAAAACTGACGGGGCGCAGGGTTTCAACTGGCGGCGCTGGTTTTTTAATAGTCGGCGTCATACAAGCCGTCAGCGAAAGCGACAGCGCAGCGAATGAAACAGTTAAACTAAAGCGCTTGATATAAGAGGACACAATACGATGTGGTTGTTATTTCTTGAGGCAGGACTTGCGCTGGGCTTACTGATTTTTATTGTCTGGTGGACCATGTTCTCCGGCCGCAAAGACGAAGACGACGATACTTAATGAAGAGTACGCGGCAAGGACAACACAAACTCCGGAATTTTCGCCACGAACTGCTCGCCATCTTCGGCAACGCAAAAATATTCGCCATGCATCGTGGCTTGCGGGGTCGTCAGTGATGTACCGCTGGTGTATTCGAATTGTTCGCCCGGCTTAAGCAAAGGCTGATGCCCAACAACGCCGAGGCCCTTTACTTGCTCAATGTGTTCATTGGCATCCGTAATCACCCAATGACGTGAGATCAACTGCGCAGCAACGCCGCCTGTATTTTTAATCGTCACCGCATAGGCAAATACAAATCGGGAGCGGTCCGGATCAGATTGATCTGCTAAGTATTGCGTGCGGATCGTCACAGTTAGTTCGTAGGCTGCCATGTTGTTCTCAAACTCTCTCTTTAATAATTGCCGCACCAGCGCCGCGCAATGCCAGCCTTCGATTGCACACGAAATTTTGCAAACCCGCAAGCGCAGAAGTGAATCACTCGCGGGTCAAGGTAAAATGTTTGCTTCAATTAATAGGAATACGCTCATGACAACTTACCGCATCGCGCCCAGCATCCTGTCTGCCGATTTTGCCCGTTTGGGCGAAGAGGTTCGCAATGTCGTTGCCGCCGGCGCGGATATTATCCACTTTGATGTCATGGATAATCACTACGTTCCCAATCTAACAATAGGCCCTTTGGTATGCGAGGCAATTCGCCCGCATGTCCAGGTTCCGATTGATGTGCATCTGATGGTCAAGCCAGTCGACCGCATTATTCCTGACTTCGCCAAGGCCGGTGCCAACATCATCAGCTTTCATCCAGAGGCATCTGAACACATCCACCGGACTCTGCAACTCATCCGAGATCAAGGCTGCAAAGCCGGGCTGGTATTTAATCCCGGCACGCCACTTCATTATCTCGAGCACGTTATGGACAAGCTTGATCTGATCCTGATCATGTCCGTCAATCCTGGCTTTGGCGGACAATCATTCATTGGCGAGGCACTGAAAAAAGTCGCAGCGGTGCGCAAACTTATCAACGACTCCGGTCGCGACATTTTGCTTGAAGTAGATGGCGGCGTGAAAGTCGAGAACATTGCTGCTGTCGCTGCTGCCGGCGCCGACACCTTTGTTGCTGGCTCCGCCATTTTCGGCAAACCCGACTACCGCGCCGTCATCGACGCCATGCGTACCCAACTCGCCACCGTATGACTTCCTCCAATTTATTCAAGGATATTTCCGGCGTCATCATTGACCTCGACGGTACCATGGTCCACACCGCACCGGATTTTCATGTTGCCATCAACTGCATGCGTGCCGAGATTGATCTGGCGCCACTAGACATTGACGTCATCACTGAATTTATCGGCAAAGGTTCAGAGAACCTGATGCGGCGCGTGCTCGGTGTCGACTTTGACGCCCACGACGTCGAAGCACGCTTTGAACAGGCATTAGCTGACTACCAGCGTCACTATACGCGCATCAATGGGCAATTCAGTAGTGTCTATCCGGGCGTGCGCGAGGGACTTCAGGCCATGCGCGAGCAGGGTTTGCGACTCGCCTGCGTCACCAATAAGCCGATCGCCTTTGCCTTGCCGCTCCTCGAAAAAACAGGACTGGCACCGTATTTTGAGATCGTCTATGGCGGCGATTCCCTCGCAAAGAAAAAACCTGATCCCCTGCCCCTACTCACTGTTTGCCAAGATTTTTCAATCGAGCCTGCGCACATGCTTGCCATCGGCGATTCATCCAATGATGCACAAGCAGCACGCGCCGCCGGCTGCCGCGTATTGACCGTGCCCTATGGGTATAACCATGGCCAGTCTGTACAGACAATTGACTCGGATGGTATAGTCGATTCATTATTTGATGCGGCACATTTGCTGGCCGTTTGACCTCCACCATCATGTTTTTTTCTAAAAAACCTAAGCTAACCTCACCAGGCGCCTTCGAGGCCTGGCTGTGGCGACGCTGGCATTCGCAGATCCACTGATCCTACACCATGCTGAGGGCTTGCTTCACAAGCCGCACCGTTTTTTAGAATCTCGCCGCTCCTTTACAATAGCGGCCCGGAGAGAAACATGACAGAACTCGAATTCAAATCACTGGCCGCAGAAGGCTACAACCGTATTCCGCTCTTAGCAGAAGCCTTTGCCGACCTCGAAACTCCGCTGAGCCTTTATCTAAAACTGGCACAAACCCAAAACGGCGGCAAAAACACCTTCTTGCTCGAATCTGTCGTCGGCGGCGAGCGCTTTGGCCGCTACTCATTCATCGGTCTACCTGCAAGCACCCTGATACGCAGCATCGGCATACGCGTCGAAGTCGTCAAAAATGGTGAAGTCATCGAGACCTCAGACAAAAATCCGCTCGACTTCATCGAAGCATTTCAATCCCGCTACAAAGTCGCACTCAGCGCTGGCATGCCGCGCTTCTGCGGTGGGCTGGCCGGCTATTTTGGCTACGATGCCGTGCGCCACATCGAGCACAAGCTCGCAGACAGCGCACCCAAAGACGACTTGCAACTGCCTGATATTCAATTACTGTTGACTGAAGAACTAGCCGTCATCGACAACCTCTCCGGCAAGCTCTACCTCATCGTCTACGCCGATACCACCCAGCCTGAAGCTTATGGACGTGCGCGTCAGAAACTCCGAGATTTGCGGGCCATGCTACGCCGCGCCGTCGATGCACCCGTCACATCAGCTTCGGTGCGCACAGAGGCCGTGCGCGATTTCTCCAAAACCGACTACTTAGCCGCCGTCGCCAAAGCCAAGGAATACATCATGGCCGGCGACCTGATGCAAGTACAAATCGGCCAGCGCATCCGCAAGCCCTATGTTGACTCGCCCTTATCGCTCTACCGGGCGCTACGATCGCTTAATCCTTCGCCTTACATGTACTTTTATAACTTTGGCGACATGCATATCGTTGGTAGCTCGCCCGAAATTTTGGTGCGTAACGAAGCCCTGCGCGAAGGCGGCAAAAAAGTCACCATCCGCCCGCTGGCAGGCACCCGCCCACGCGGCGGCACGCCCGAGCAGGATGCCAAGCTAGCCACTGAATTATTAGCAGACCCCAAAGAAATTGCGGAACACGTGATGCTGATCGATCTCGCCCGCAACGACATCGGACGAATCGCCGAGATTGGCAGCGTGCGCGTCACAGATAAATTCATCATCGAAAAATATTCGCACGTCCAGCACATCGTCTCCAACGTTGAAGGCATGCTCAAGCCCGGCATGTCCAACCTTGATGTCTTACGCGCCACCTTCCCGGCCGGCACCCTCTCGGGTGCACCCAAAGTAAGGGCAATGGAAATCATCGATGAGCTCGAGCCAGTCAAGCGTGGCATCTATGGCGGCGCCTGCGGCTATCTGTCATTCGGCGGGGAAATGGATCTTGCGATTGCAATTCGCACCGGCGTCATCAAAGACGGCATGCTCTATGCGCAAGCCGCAGCCGGCATCGTTGCCGACTCCGTGCCAGAAATGGAATGGCAAGAAACCGAAAATAAAGCCCGCGCCGTGCTACGTGCCGCGGAACAGGTGCAAGACGGACTCGACGGAGAGATCTGAGATGCTGCTAATGATCGACAACTACGATTCCTTCACCTACAACCTGGTGCAATACTTTGGTGAGCTCGGCGAAGACGTGCACACCTATCGCAACGATGAGCTCACTATTGAGCAAATCACCGCCTTAAAACCAGACCGCATCTGCATCTCACCTGGCCCCTGCACGCCACACGAAGCCGGCGTATCAGTGCCAGTTTTGCAGCAATTCGCCGGCAAAGTACCCATCCTAGGCGTCTGCCTTGGTCATCAAAGTATTGGCGCCGCATTCGGTGGCAAAGTCGTACGGGCCCAAGAAGTCATGCATGGCAAAACCTCGCCGATACAGCATACCGGCGTGGGCGTATTCAAAGACCTGCCCAGCCCTTACACCATTATTCGTTACCACTCGCTAGCCATTGAACGCGCCTCTTTGCCCGACTGTCTTGAGATTACCGCGTGGACCGCAGACGGCGAAATCATGGGGGTACGACACAAAGAATTCCAAATCCAAGGCGTACAATTTCATCCAGAATCCATCCTCTCCGAGCATGGTCACGCACTACTAAAAAACTTTCTGAAAACTTGAGCAATGCAATGACGCTGACACCGCAACAAGCGCTCCTGCGCTGCATCGACCACCGCGAAATCTTTCACGATGAAATGCTAGCGTTATTCCGCCAGATCATGGGCGGTGAAATGTCGCCCGTGATGATCGCCGCGCTCACTGTAGGCTTGCGAGTCAAAAAAGAATCCATCGGCGAAATCGCTGCAGCAGCTCAGGTCATGCGCGAATTCGCCACCAAAGTCCACGTTGAGGACGCCGACAAACTCCTCGACATCGTCGGCACCGGTGGTGACGGCGCCAACACCTTCAACATTTCAACCGCCTGCATGTTTGTTGCAGCAGCCGCCGGTGCGCGCGTAGCCAAACATGGCGGTCGCAGTGTGTCGTCGTCAAGCGGCAGCGCCGACGCGCTCGAAGCACTCGGCGTCAACATCAACCTCAAACCCGCTCAAGTCGCCCAGTCCATCGAGCAGACCGGCATCGGATTCATGTTCGCGCCCAACCATCACGCCGCGATGAAACATGCAGGACCCGTGCGCAAAGAATTAGGCGTACGAACCATCTTTAATATTCTCGGCCCCTTAACCAATCCGGCCGGTGCCCGCAACATCATGATGGGCGTATTTCACGCTGACCTCGTTGGGATACAGGCGCGCGTGTTACAACAACTTGGCGCCAAACATGCCCTCGTTGTCTGGGCCAGAGACAACATGGACGAAGTCTCACTCGGGGCGGCCACCATGGTCGGCGAACTCATCGACGGCCAAATCCGCGAATACGACATTCACCCCGAAGATTTTGGCCTGCAGATGGTTGCCAGTCGCAACCTGCAAGTCGCCGGCATCGCCGAATCTAAGCAAAAAATTCTCGAGGCGCTCGACAACAAAACCGGACCGGCACGCGACATCGTCATTCTCAACGCAGGCACCGCCCTTTACGCCGCCGGCGTAGCCGATAGCATCGCCCACGGGATTGCACGAGCCCGCGACACCATTGCCTCAGGCGCAGCCCGCAGCAAGCTCGATCAGTTTGTACAAGTCACGCAGCAGCTCGCTGCCTCACAATAAAAAACCATGTCCGACATACTCAATAAAATTCTTGACGTCAAAGCTGACGAAGTCGCTGCCGCAAAAAAACGCCAGGACTTCGCCAGTCTGCGCAGGGAAGTTGAAACCGACCCTGATTTGCGGCACGGACTGCGTGGATTTGAAACAAGCCTGCGCAACAACATCGCCGCTGGTCATGCCGGCGTCATTGCAGAAATTAAGAAAGCCTCACCGTCAAAAGGCGTGTTACGAGAAAATTTTCTGCCAGCCGATATTGCCCGCAGCTACGCGCAACATGGCGCAGCCTGCCTGTCCGTCTTAACCGATGTGCATTTTTTCCAGGGCTCGCCCGACTACCTCAAACAAGCGCGTGCAGCCTGCGCGATCCCTGCGCTGCGCAAAGATTTCATCATCGATCCCTACCAACTCTATGAAGCGCGTGCGTGGGGTGCCGACTGCATCTTGCTGATCGTGTCCGCGCTCGATCACGGCTTGATGGCAGAACTTGAAGCCTGCGCCCATGAGCTCGGTATGGGCGTGCTAGTTGAAGTGCATGATGCCGATGAACTCGACGCCGCCTTGAAGTTAAAGACCGCCATGTTGGGAATCAATAATCGCAACCTGCGCACCTTCGCCACCTCGCTTGACACCACCATTGGGCTTCTGCCGCGTATCCCGCCAGAAAAAATGGTTGTCACCGAATCCGGCATTGTTGGACCAGACGACGTCAAACGCATGCGCGATGCCGACGTTCATGCATTTCTAGTCGGGGAAGCATTCATGCGGGCGCCTGATCCGGGCTTGGAGTTGGCGCGACTGTTTATGCGCTAGCCGCGCCCCACTGATTACTTCATTTTGTCGCTCGCAGCCATTTCGCTCGCAAACGCGCGGCAGCGACTGGCTTAGCCTGCGCATCAAGTCCAAACTGCGATGACGAATCAGGCTTGATCAATGCCGTGAATGCCATCAATTCATCACGCCGGAATGCATGCACCGCAATCGCATCGCCCGACCGATACCGTTTAAGCAAAGACTCCAGATTCGTCGCGGTCACACGCAAGCCATCCAACGCGACCAGCACATCCCCCGCCGACAAGCCCGCCTGGTGCGCAACTCCACCAGCGAGAACACTAGCGAGTTTGCAGTCATTGCCCTCGCGTGCGGTGCGCACATCAAGCGTAAGCTTCTTATCTTTGCGCTTGTCACTCACCACCACACCAAACTCCTTGAGCATCTCTGCGACCGGCAAATCCTGCGTCCCGCGCACTGCACGGTCAAACAAAGACTTCAGTCGCAAGCCCGTGATCTCATCGAATAAAGCTTCCAGTCCCGCCTCTGTCACGCCACGTCCGCCTTTGCTACCCGGCGTATAAAAATCCCGCCCGAAATTACGCCACAGCGCACGCATCACATCATCTAGCGATTTGCGCCCACCTGTGTCCTTGCGAATAGTAAGATCCAGCATCAACGCTACTAGCGAGCCCTTGGTGTAATAACTCACCACCGCATTCGGCGCATTTTCATCCTGCCGATAATACTTGGTCCAAGCATCGAAACTCGACTCAGCCACACTTTGCTTCAAGCGACCGCTACCACGCAGCACCCCATTGATCGTCTTGGCAATCAGGCTCAGATACGCTGCTTCGTCGATCAAACCTGCGCGCAACAAAATCAGGTCATCGTAATAACTGGTAAATCCCTCGAACAGCCACAACAGCGGCGTATAGTTTTCGCGATCCAACGCATACGGCGCAAACGCAGCAGGCTTAATACGCTTCACATTCCAGGTATGAAAATACTCATGGCTGCACAAACCCAAAAATCCGCGATAACCCTCGCTCATGTCTGACTGTCCCTTCACAGGGAGATCACCACGCGCACAAATAAGTGCTGTCGACGCGCGATGTTCAAGCCCGCCATAGCCATCACCAACAGCCAGCGTCATGAACACATAGCGCGTCATCGGGGCTTTTTTGGTCGCAGGTTCAAACAATGCAATCTGCGCTTCGCAAATTTTCGTGAGATCAGCGCAGAGGCGGGCACCATCCAAATTTGGCACCCGGCCCGTAATCACCATCTCATGTGGCACACCATGCGCGCTAAATCGCAGCAAATTAAATTCGCCCATCTCAACCGGATGATCGATCAGCTCATCATAATTTTGCGCCACATAGCTACCGAAACCATGCCGCTTTGCCTTTAACTCCGTCATCGCGGTGGCTACCCGCCAGTCTGCATAGGCATCACCTTGTGGCGGTAAAATTTCAACAACGTGCGGTACTGATTCCTGACCATACACCTGCAAAAACACACTAGTGCCATTAAAAAAACCATGGGTCTGGTCCAGATGCGCCGCCCGCACCGACAAATCCCATGCATACACCTGATAGCGAACAAGCAGCGGCCCACTACAAGGTGCCGCTTGCCAGGATTGCTTATCGAGTTTTTTCAGCCGCACCGCTTTGCCAGCAGACTCAGCGCGAATCTGCACGATATGGCGCGCAAAATCGCGGATCATATAACTGCCGGGAATCCACGCAGGCAAACTCAGCCGCTGCCCCTCTGGTGCCGGCAACGCAACCATCAACTCCACCTCAAACAGATGTAGTGCCAGATCATGCGGGCGAATCACATAGCGCATTGCGTCACGGCTGGGGGACACCATCTCAGGCCTTTACATTGACAACCAAACGACCGCGCACCTGCCCCGCCAAAATCTTCGGCGCCCAAGCCAGCGCCTCAGCCAACGTGATTTCCTGCGTCATTGTTGCGAGCGTCTCTGGCTTCAATTCGGCAGCGAGCTGCGTCCACGCAGCAATACGGCGCGCCTTCGGCGCCATCACGCTATCAACACCGATCAGTTTGACTGAACGCAGAATAAATGGCGCCACCGAGGCCGGAAAATCCATCCCTTGCGCCAGACCACAAGCGGTCACAGCACCACCGTAGCGAACCTGCGCGACCGCATTAACCAACGTATGTGAGCCCACCGAATCCACCACCCCCGCCCACCGTTCTTTCTGCAAAGGCTTGCCCGGCTCCGACAAACTCGCACGGTCAATCACTTCAGTGGCGCCCAAGGCTTTCAGATAATTTGTCTCATTAAGCTTGCCGGTCGAGGCCACTACCTTATAGCCGCGCGCTGCAAGAATCGCCACTGCCACACTGCCAACGCCGCCCGACGCACCTGTCACCAAAATTTCGCCCTGATCGGGCGTGACACCTTGCTCAGCCAACGCCATCGCGCACAGCATCGCGGTGTAACCCGCGGTACCAATGGCCATCGCGGTCCGCGAAGACATACCGCTTGGGCGCGGAATCAGCCAATCGCCCTTGAGCTTAGCGTACCCGGCCAAACATCCCATATGGCTCTCGCCCACACCCCAGCCGTTAAGAATAAACGCGTCGCCGACCTTCCAATCCGGGTGACTTGACGCGATCACTTCGCCCGCACCATCAATACCGGGCACCATTGGCCACTTGCGCACTACAGGTGATTTACCCGTGATAGCCAAGCCGTCTTTGTAGTTGATCGTGGAGTAATCCACAGCGACATGTACATCGCCCTCGGCGGGAAGTTGGGCATCATCGAGTTGCGTGAGCTCGGCTTTAGTGCTGCCGTCTTCGTTTTTATTAAGCACAATGGCATTAAACATACTGTCTCCCATTAAAAATCAACGTTGATTATAGTGCGGCTGCCCTCAAAGCGTCAGCGGCGCATCCGGATAACCGGAATGCGCCGCTGAGAAAAAATAACTAATTAAGAACTATTTAATCGCTGCCAATTTCGCCTCCAGGGTCTTGGCATCGACCGCACCGGGCACACGCGAGCCATCGGTAAAAAACACTGTTGGCGTGCCCGTGACTTTAAACTTTTTACCCAGCTCAAGCACTTTTTCATTCGGGGTCGTGCTACATGATTCTGCTGCAGTGGCCGGCGTTTTATTGTTAATCATCCAGTCATCCCACGCTTTTGTGCGGTCTGACGAGCACCAGATATTTTTCGCCTTCACCCGCGAGTCATCCGACAAAATATTGTACATAAAGGTATAAACCGTAATGTCCTTAGTCTCGTTAAGCGTCTTGCGGAATCGCTTGCAGTAACCGCAATTAGGATCTTCAAACACCGCAACGACGCGCTTACCGTTACCCTTAACAGTCTTGATCGCCAAATCGAACGGGAGATCAGAAAATTTGATGCGATTGATTTCATCAAGCCGCACCTGCGTAATATCTTTCGACGATTCGGCGTCAATCAGGCGCCCGATAAAAATGAATTTCGCTTCTGCATCGGTGTACACCAACTCATTCCCGATTTTCACCTCATACAAGTTGTTGTAGGGCGTCTTGATCACTGACTCGATCACGGCCGTATCGCCCATGCGAGGCTGCAGTAGTTTTTTAATATTCGTTTCAGGCGTATCAGCGAGCACTGCCAGCGAACAGGTAAGGCCTAGGATGGCCAGCAGCATATTTTTCATTGTCATAGCAATCTTTCAGTATCTCAGTAAGAATCAACAAACATCGCCTTACCCAAGGCATGCGACATTAAACGGCGCTTCAAAAATGGCAGCCGATCTACCAGCCCCATGCCCGCATGGCGCAATACACGCAAAGGCGGCAACTCGGAAGCAAAAATTCGCTGCAGGCCATCGGTGGCTAATTGCATCAGCATCACCTCCTCCTTGCGCGCTCGCGCATAGCGGCCGAGGGTACGATCATCCCCGCAGTCGGTGGGGCATTCACGTTTTGCCAGCGCAGCGAGCAAGGCATCGACATCGGCAAAACCAAGATTCATCCCCTGTCCCGCAAGCGGATGAATAACGTGTGCCGCATCGCCCACCAGCGCAATTCGACGTGCGACTGGCGAATGGGCTCGAATCAGCCTGAGCGGAAAAGCGTTTGGGGTCGCAGGGGGCAATGCTGATAACTCACCCAATCGATGATTCGGCAAAGCCATCAGTCGCTGCGCCAGCTTATCCACTGGCTCGCTCAACAAAGATTGCGCCAACGATTCAGGCGCGGACCAGACCAGCGAGACGCGATTACCCGGCAAAGGCAGCAGCGCTACGATGCCATCGGCGCCCAAAAACCACTGACTAGCCACACCATGATGCGCGTGCTCGCAAGAAAAATTAGCCACCACCGCACGCTGATTATAAGAGCGATAATCCAACCCGATATCAGTCTGCGCGCGCACCCACGACTGGGCGCCGTCGGCGCCAATCACGAGCGAAGCATTGAGCATCTCGCCATTGGCAAGACCAACCGAGGCGCGATCGGCGAAGATATCGAGCGTGAGGGCTGCCGCGTTGATCATACGCAGACCAGAAGCGAAGCGCAGCGCGGTATCGAGTGCTTCATTGAGATTGCGATCTTCAACAATCCACGCCAAAGCATCCACCCGCGCGCCGTAAGCATCAAAGCCAAGGTGACCGGGACCATCGCTGGCATCCCCATGCACCGCCATCGCATCGACTGCCGCAATACGGGAAGTGTCCATCGCTCCCCATACCTTCAATGAAGAGAGCAAGGACCGCGCGACATGATTGAGCGCGTAGACCCGGCTATCCCATTCGACCTCTTCGGTATGGCCCGGCGCTGGCAGCACTGGGCCAGAGGGCGCCAGCAAAACCACCTGGAGTCCGGCTTGCGCCAACGCCAGGGCGGTCGCTTTGCCCACAGCCCCGCTACCGATGACACAAACTTCGCATTGATTATTCATAGAAAAGAGAGGCTAATTGCAGAAGTTTAGGGCAATCCAAGGCCTCAATTATAGCGCCGCATACAGGACTCTTTTCATCAGGCCATTGTTTTGCTATACTCGCGCCTCTTGGCCTGGTAGCTCAGTCGGTAGAGCAGAGGATTGAAAATCCTTGTGTCGGTGGTTCGATTCCGCCCCGGGCCACCAAGTAATTCGCGAAAGCCTCAGCACATGTGCTGGGGCTTTTGTGTTTGGAGCAGCGGAAATACAATGTATGCATTGTATTTATGGAGGTTGACATGGAATCATCAGTCCTCACCCTGCGAGTTAGCGCTAAGACCAAAAGCCAACTCGAAAAGCTTGCTGCAGCAACCAATCGCTCCAAATCTTTCCTGGCTTCAGAAGCCCTCGAACGGTATTTGGAACCAGAGGCGTGGCAGATCAAGGAAATCAAACAAGCCTTGAAAGAAACTGATGCCGGGGATTTTGCATCGGACAAAGATCTCGCAAAAGCTATAAAGAAGTATGCAAATTAAGTGGCTTGCGGAAGCGCTGGCCAATCTCGCAGATGAAGCGGATTACATCGCCAAAGACAGTCTTGCCATCGCCAAAGCCTTTTTCATGCATGTACTCGCCAGTACCTAGCAACTGAAGGAACAACCGCACTTAGGATGCTCTGGAAGAGTCACAGGCACGCAAAAACTGGTCATCGCCCACTACCCTTACATCGTTCCTTACCGAATTAAGAATGGCACCGTAGAGATATTCAGGGTATTACATACCGCTAGAGCTTGGCCAAAGCAACTTTGAAAGCCGGATAGGATGTCCCCAGCTCGATTCGATTCCACCCCGGGCCACCAAGATGTATAAAAAACCACCTTCGGGTAGTTTTAGTGTTTGGGCCGGCGGAGGGTGGGAAAATGCTTGCATGAATTTTAAGTTAAAATAAAATTCTAAAAAATTTTACGTCGTCTAAAAAATAACAAAATCCCTTCGCGATACTTGTGTCAGACACGCGCCCGAATTGAACGTTTATTTTTAAAGAGCGATCGTGATCAACTTGAATTTGAATTGCCTTAAGAGGCTATTCGAAGACCGCCGAGCTTCCCCGGTTAAAAAATTCCTGCAGACGAGAAATAACCGCAATCGCCTACCAAGCGTGTCCAATTCAATCTCCTCAAACGATTGAAATACCAAAAACTGGATGAAGTTACTCCCTGATCAGGTGGCTTTTATTTTTATACGATTCAATCCCGATGCGACATCTCACTTGTGCACTGGTATCAGCAATGACGCTACTCCTACGTAGTCAGTCGCAGAAAAATCGGCAGGTTGAGGAAGCCAACTGATGTCCGACCTTTTTACCGGCATCCATGTGGACTGGCCCGACGCTCTACCACCCTCGCTAAGCGCGGCGCTTGCTCGTGCCTCGCGCGTGCAGACTACCGCCTATGCGCGCACACGAAACCACCTAGAAGGCGCGGTAACGGGGCTATCACCCTACCTCGCCCACGGTGTACTTACACTGCGCGAAGTCTTAACAGAAGTACTGCGGCAGGAGGGTCAACTTCCCGTCGGGCATAAGCTGGTATTCGAATTTGGCTGGCGTGAGTACTTCCGCCACGTCTGGTCTCATGCAGGGGACCGCATTATGCACTCCTTGCATCCAGGCCCACGCGCCGACGATGCCTATGTCTCGATCCTGCCCGACGACATCCGCCAAGCGCGCACCGGCGTACCCGCCATTGATGAGGCAGTGCGCACTCTCTACGCTACGGGCACGCTGCACAACCACGCACGCATGTGGTTAGCGAGCTACGTGGTGCATCTGCGCCATGTGCACTGGCGCGCAGGTGCCGACTGGATGGTGGCGCAGCTGCTCGATGGCGACCTCGCCAGCAATCACCTTAGCTGGCAGTGGGTGGCGGGCACGGGTAGCCACAAACCCTATCTCTTCAACGCAGACAATGTGGCGCGCTATGCGCCTGCGCACTGGCACAGTCCGGGCACCGTGATCGATCAGTCTTACGATGCGCTGGATCGCATCGCACGCGCCGTCAGTTTGGCAGACCACGCATCATTGTTAATAAACAGCAGCGCCTCGTACGGCAACGCCGAATCCGAGCCGATGTTATACGCTGTACCACCCACTTCGCTTGCGCTGCGTGGGCCTGATGCGACTACCGCCGAGCAACTGCGTGGACGTGAGGTATGGCTTGTCCATCCTTGGGCACTGCGTGCGCCGCCGACGGATCTGCCGGACTCAGTCGTCGTCATTGGCGTCTATCTGCGGGATTACCACGAAGGGTGGCCTTGGCCCGAAGCACGCTGGCGCTGGGTCGATGCAGCGATGACGGCAGTGACTCCGCAACGTTGGTTCATTGATGCAGCGAGCTTGGGTACCGTTCTAGCCGGCGCGGCACGCGTACGAAGCGTCGACGACCCCCACCTCACGCGCTGGCTCAAGCCCATCGCGCAGCTAGACGCTTCACCGACGCTCTTCCGGCTCGTAGAGCGGCGCTGTCACAGCTTCTCCCAATGGTGGACACGTACGACACGCGGATTGCACCAGGCCGAGGAGCTTCTATGAATCAACCCAAACTACCCGACACACTCACGGTGCTGTACGACGGCCAGTGCCCGCTGTGCCAGCGCGAGATAGCGCATGTCAAAGGCCTGGCGCAACGTCGTAACGACAGCGGTCTATGCTTCGTCGACATCAGTTCCGACGTTGATGGAGACGCTAGCTTCGCGGCCGAACGTGCCACGCTGCTGGCACGCTTTCATGTTCAACGGGCCGATGGCTCAAGGTTAGATGGTGCGCAGGCTTTCGTTGCTATGTGGCGCCGCTTGCCTGGCTGGCGTTGGCTAGCCCGGCTGGCTCATCTGCCCGGTATGCTCAGTTTGATGGAAATGGCCTATCGCGGCTTCTTGCTGGTGAGACCCACGCTGCAGATACTGGTCCGCCGCTGGGATACCCCAAAAAACGCCTCCCTGGTAACGAATAGTTTTGGGCTGTCAAAGCACCTTGAGCGCGAGCTGCGATCCGACCATGCTGGCGAGACAGGTGCTGTCTTCATCTACCGAGGTATCGCGGCCGTGGCAGCATGGCGCCGCGACCCTGAACTACTGGCCTTCGCGCAGCGACACGGCGACACCGAAGCCCAGCACCTGCAACTCGTGGAGGAATGGCTACCCGCCGCGCGCCGCAGTCGCTTGCTCGGACCATGGCGACTCGCCGGCTGGTTGACCGGTGCGCTGCCCGCTTTAGCCGGGCGGCGCGCGGTATATGCCACCATTACCGCAGTCGAATCCTTCGTCGACCAACACTACCAGCAGCAGATTGATCACCTAGAGCTGCACGGTGGCCCGGATAGCTTGCTGCCGCTATTGCTACGCTGCCAGGCCGACGAGCGCCATCACCGTGACGAGGCTGCCGCTTTGGCTGGCTTACCAACACCGTGGGCTGTGCGTGCATGGTGCGCGCTGGTAGGCGCTGGCTCGGCCGCTGCCGTCGTGCTTGCCCGTCGCATCTGACGACTTGCGGCCGCAGACATCAATAATAAATAGCTCAAACACTCTTATGTCCTACGAACTGGTTTGGTTCAAGCGTGATTTGCGCTGGCAAGATCATGCCGCATTAACCGATGCATCAAGGCGTGGGCAAGTAAGATGCATTTATGTTGTCGAGCCAGACCTATGGTTGCAACCTGATGCAGCGCTCCAGCACTTTGAGTTCATTCGCGAATCGCTGGAAGAACTTGATCGTGAATTTCGCTCCCACGGTGGCAGCATAGAAATTCATACAGGTGAGTTGCCTGATGTACTTTCAGCAATCTGGAAAGAAGCCCCATTTTGCAGATTGCATTCGCATCAAGAAACAGGCAATGGCTTTACTTATGCGCGAGACCTCCGCGTTGCCGCGTGGTGCCAGGCGCACGATGTTGCCTGGCACGAGCATGCACAATTTGGTGTTGTGCGGGCTTTAAAAAATCGAAACCTATGGCAAGCCGAATGGGAAAAGCACATGGCCGCGCCGGTGCAAAATTTCGAAAAATTAGATTTTTGGAAGCATGGTGCAACACCCGCCGTTCTCATGCCTGCGCCCATTCATTTGCGGCACAATCCTCCCTTACGCCAACGCGGGGGAAGATCATTGGCGCTGGCGGTATTACAAAGTTTTTTAACCACGCGCAGCTTGGGTTACCGCGGTGGAATCTCATCACCCATATTGGCTCCCGATGCGTGCTCCCGCCTGTCCGCCTATCTAGCATACGGGTGCATCAGCCTACGTGAAGTGGTGCAACAAACCCGTAGCCAGATCGCCCAGCTACCGCCACAAGCTATACGACACCGGGCTGGGCTAACGGCGTTTATCAGCCGCTTATATTGGCACTGTCATTTCATTCAAAAGCTCGAAAGTGAACCTGCTATCGAATGGCACAACATGCACCGCGGATACGATGGTCTGCGCGAAAAAGATTTTAACGAACAATATTTTGAGGCGCTAAAAGCTGCTCGCACAGGCTGGCCCATGGTGGACGCTTGCGTCATCATGTTGCGAGAAACGGGATGGCTGAATTTTCGCATGCGCGCCATGCTGGTCTCGGTAGCGGCTTACCCTCTATGGTTGCATTGGCGTCCTGTAGGGGAGTGGCTGGCCACGCAATTTTTAGACTACGAGCCGGGTATCCACTGGAGTCAATTGCAAATGCAATCAGGCACCACGGGCATTAATACGACCCGTGTCTACAACCCCATCAAACAAGCACAAGACCATGACCCACATGGGAAATTCGTCAGATGGTGGCTACCCGCCATGCGTCGCGTTCCCGACACGTGGTTGTGGGAGCCCTGGTTAATGCCAGAGCAAGTACAACGCAACTCAGGCGTACAGGTCGGCGACGACATCGCGCAACCCGTGATTGAACTCGCTCAGGCCACTCGAGAAGCCAAACAGCGATTGCACGGCAGACGACAAACAGCCGACGTCCAAGCCGGCAAAAAAGCAGTGGTTGAAAAACATGCATCACGAAAAAAAATGCGCCATCCTAAAAGACCAGCCAGCGACAACGCAGCAACGAAGCAGCAGCTTGATTTCGATTTTTGAGTCAAATCGATATAGCTTGCGCGACATCACAATTGATGTGGTTTCGAAGTGAACAGCTTGATGACCAGGCGACCGTAATATTGCCCAACCAAATCAAAACGAGAAAAAATGTCCGATCCCACAGAAATACTAGCGCGACAACGCGCCGTACTCGACATCCCATTAAACCAACATCTGGGTATCGTGTATGACGGCACGGTGGACGGCAAAGCGCAATTACATTTCTTTAGCACGCCAGAGCTTGCCTCTTTCGGTGGGCAGTTGCACGGTGGCGTGCTGTCGACGCTGTTCGAAGTAGCCGGATTCCTCGCCCTGGTGCCCCTGCTCAAGGCATCACAGCATGCCGTCACCCACGATCTGCATGTCTCGCTGATGCGCCCTGTGCCAACCGGCACCCGTTGTAATCTTTCTGCTCACGTCGCACGCTTCGGGAAAACGCTAGCCTTCATTGAGGTCAGTGCCTATGTTGAAGATAAGCTGGTCGCATCGGCCCGCATCACCAAATCTATCATTGGAAGACCTGAATTTTGATCGTGGCTGCGGTACGCAGGCGCAAAGGATGCGTGATAAATCTCAGCGCAGGTCAACCTGGAGAGCTGAATCAATTGAACTAAAGAACATTCACAAACGCGATCAGATCCTCACGCTGGGACTTCGTAAAACCCATGAAGAGATCGCGCGCCGGCTCTGCTTCGCCACCGTGCCAGACAATTGCCTCCATCACATTACGGGCACGTCCATCATGCAGCAGATTCGTGCTCCCATTGACCTGCTTTGACAGCCCGATACCCCACAGCGGCGCCGTGCGCCAGTCGCGCGGCCCAGCCTTGAAATCTGGCCTGCCATCAGCAAGACCTGCGCCCATGTCGTGCAGCAGCAGATCGGTATACGCTGCCACCCGACGCTTTGACAAGGCAGGATGTGCGGCATCGATGCGGGTCGTCAGCTCTGGTACATGACATTGCGCGCAGCGCGCTTTTTCAAATAACTGAGCACCACGCACGACCTGATCCGCGCGCTGGTCGCGCGACTCGGGCGCATCAAGCGAGGCCACCCAAAAACTGATGCGATCAAAATCATCCTCACGCAATTCAAGCTTGTCCCCTGGCGGCATGCGCTGACAATCTGTTTGCACAAGCGGGCAATTTTGTTTGCTGTAAACCGGCGTCGTCACACCCATATCACCATGAAAGGCTGCCGCGATCTGCTGTCGCACACTCGGCTGATTTGCCTTCCATCCAAAACGACCCAGTACTGTCTTACCTTCAATATCATCGCGCACATAATTTGGCCGGCCATTCAAATTTTGTGTTTTCTGATGCGCTGCAATCGTCAGAATGTCTTCCTCGCTGATCGCTTCCAAATAACCCAAACCAAAAATCGCACGGGAATTACGCAGCGAGGTCATCACACCATCGCCCAGCGCACCGAACGCCAGGCCCTCCACCCGGATCGTTGGCTTGCGGAGTTCGACGACTATGCCATCCGGCAGCGTCACGGGCTCCTTGAGCCAATCGACGAGCACGTTCGCTTCACCCTGAATAACCTGCTTGCGATCGGCGACGATATTGTCAAAGACCTGGAGTTGATCACCATAATGCGGATGTGGCAGTGGTCCGCCATGCGGCCCTTCGCCGGGAAGAGATATCCGCAACAATTGCTGAAATACGGTGTTGCCTGCCTGCTCGATGGTTTTCCCATGGCCAGCCTGCACATGGCAGGCCATGCAGGAATTGGCGATGAAGGTCGGACCCAACCCCCAAGCGAACATCGCTGGTGGCCGCATATACTCCCAATTTGCAATTTTCAACGAAGGAAATATCAGCCATGAAGTACGGAATATTTTTTCGCCTTCCTGAAATTTTTTCAGATCTTCCGGACTCAACCCCGCAATCGGCTGCATATAGACCGCATTAGGCTCGATTTTTTGTACCGGTACGCCAGCAGCAATGGCCAGAAAACCACTCGCCAGCAAGCCCACAGCTAGTGTGATGGAAAACCAGTAAGTCCCGCTTTTTAGTACGAATTTTTTCATCTGAGCAGCAACGCAATGTCAGAAAATAATGCCATGCATTGAATATAATTATTTCCAAATTAAATTTACATGACATGCATCAAATTTTCCGACATTCCGCGATTACCTGCCTTGTATCTAACCCGGCGTCACAAAAAGAGACTCAGTTCAGCGATGTCATATCAATCACAAATCGATACTTAACGTCGCTTTTTTGCATGCGGGTATAGGCCGCATTAATATCCTGAATATTAATGACTTCGATATCGGCAACGATCTGATGCTCGCCACAAAAGTTCAACATCTCCTGTGTTTCCTTGATGCCCCCAACCAGCGAACCAGCTACGCGCCGGCGGCCAAATATCAAGGGCTGTGAATTGAGTTCGGCAGTAGGTCCGACCGAGCCCACAATGCACATCGTGCCATCCACTTTCAAGAGCCCCATATAGCTATTGAAGTCATGCGGAACCGGAATGGTATTGAGCAGAAAATCAAACTGCCCCGCCATCGCGGCCATAGCAGCAGCGTCGCTTGAGATCAGCACAGCGTCGGCACCAAGACGCGTAGCATCAGCGGCTTTATGCGCTGAGGTGGTGATCATCACTGTTTTGGCACCCATCGCGTGAGAGAACTTAATACCCATGTGGCCCAGGCCACCCAATCCGATGATCCCGACTGTCATGCCCGGCTTGATGCCCCAATGCTGCAACGGCGAGTAGGTGGTGATTCCTGCGCAGAGTAGTGGTGCCGCACCCGCCGGATCCAATGTTTCTGGCATTGTTAAAACAAAATGGCGGTCGACGACAATACTTTTTGAATAGCCGCCATAGGTAAACCCGCCCGGATCTTTGCTCGGCGCGTTGTAGGTCCCCGTCAATCCATTCAAACAATATTGTTCCATATCTGCCCGGCAGGACGAACAGGTGTGACAGGAATTGACAAAACAACCAACCGCAACACGCTGACCAACACGCAAGCCCTGCACCTCTGCACCAAGCGCGCTGACGGTGCCTACGATCTCATGGCCGGGAACAACGGGGAAATTCGAACGCCCCCAATCATTGTGAGCAAAATGAATATCGGTATGACATACCCCGCAAAATTCAATCGCAATCTGCACGTCTTTGGGACCCACATCTCTGCGCGTGATTGTGTGCGGTGCGAGTGGCGTCGTTGCAGATTGCGCTGCGTAGCTTGCTGTGGCAGACATAAAATACTCCCGTAACTAAAAATTAATATAAACAATAATTTGATCGGCGCTTTCGAAAAAATTTATAGCCGCGCTCTTAATATAGCAGGAATAAATTTTTCCTCTGGTTCAGTGCATCGTCTGGACCGTGAAGCCTTAAGCTAAAATAAACGTGTTTAACTGGCTCGAAATTTCCACGCACGTCCAACGAAGAGAAAGCAATGTCGACCCTCCTTGAGAAGCTTAATTGGCGCTACGCGACCAAAAAAATGAACCCCGCCAAAACGGTACCGCACGACAAAGTCGAGCGCATTCTGGAGGCGGCCCGATTGGCACCCACCTCAAGCGGCCTGCAGCCGTTCGAGATCATCGTCGTTACCAACGCTGCAGTACGCGATCAAATCAAGCCGATCGCGTGGAATCAAGGTCAGATCACGGATTGCTCGCACTTACTAGTCTTCGCCGCATGGGACGACTACACGCCTGAGCGCATCAATATGATGTTTGATCTCACCAACGAGGTACGCGGCACGAAAGACGAAGGGTGGGAAAAATACCGCGCCATGCTCTTGGGTAGCTACCCACAACGCGGCGCCGAGGTGAATTTCCAACACGCTGCCCGACAAGCGTATATCGGCTTGGGAGCAGCACTGATTGCTGCTGCCTTCGAAGAAGTCGACAGCACACCCATGGAAGGCTTTGATGCCAAAGCACTCGATGCCATTCTGAATTTGCCCGCACGCGGCCTGCGTAGCGTCACCATCCTGCCTTTGGGCTACCGTCAGGAAGACGCCGATTGGCTGGTACATCTGAAAAAAGTTCGCCGGCCACGAGACAAATTTATTACCGAAGTCAACTAGGCGACGAGCACCAACCTAACTGCACCTCGCCAGAGGGGCAAGTTTTACTATTCAAATAATAATTATTCTGATGTCATTTTTGAGGGGAGATAAACAATGACAAAACCTGTAATCGGCTTTATCGGAGTGGGCCTGATGGGTGCCGGTATGGCGAAAAATATCGTCACCAAAGGCTATCCACTGGTCATCTTGGGCCATAAAAATCGAGAACCGATTGAACGCCTCAAACAACTTGGCGCCACCGAGGCACACTCACCCAGAGAACTCGCTGCGCAGTGCGATATCGTGCATCTGTGCGTAACCGGTTCACCACAGGTTGAAGCGATGATGAACGGACCAGACGGTCTGCTCGCATCGGAAAAATCTGGCTTGATCATCATTGACTGCTCGACCTCGAATCCGGTTTCCACGCTCGCCATGGCCGACGCCGCACAGCGCGTCGGCATGTATTTTGTTGATGCCCCGCTTGGCAGAACACCGATCGAAGCCGAAGCAGGCGCGCTCGATACGATGGTCGGTGCAGACGAGGCCACCTTTGCACGTATCCAACCTGTGCTGGCAACGTGGGCTGCCAATATCGTCCATCTGGGCCCGGTGGGCTTGGGCCACAAAATGAAATTAATTAACAATTTCGTCGCGATGGGATTTGCCGCGCTATTTTCTGAAGCGCTGGCCATTTCGCGCAAAGCGGGGCTGAGCACCGAGCAGTTTCATACCGTCATCGGATCCGGCCGCATGCGTAGCCCGTTCTACGATACCTTCATGAAGTGGACCATGGACGGCGACGTCAATGCGCACCGTTTTACAATCAGCAACGCACACAAAGACATGCGTTATCTGAGTAGTCTGGCCAATGAAATCGGCGCACTGCATCCGATTCAGGCGATGGTAAAAAATTCGTTCGCGAGCATGGAGGCCGCAGGCGAAGCGCAACGCTATGTCCCGATGCTAGCCGATTTTGTCGCGCTACAAAACGGGCTATCCCCCTCGCACCCGTTTCCAGAAAAGCAGTAAGCGACAGGCTGTCAGTGACCAGCTTGCAGACGTCGTCGGATGTCTGCAGCGCTGGCCAATTTACCGCCGGCCTTCTCGATCCGCGAACGCGCCGCCCGGACCTGACTGATATTCGATATGTCACACCCCATAGGCGAATCTTCCAGTCCCACGCGGACATGTCCTCCCCGAATTACCGCCGCTTCGATCAAGGCATCGATACGCACACCCAATCCCGCCACCATCCAAGGCGCACCTGGGTGCTCGGCCTGCAGCAGCTTGAGGTAAGCATCGATCGCCCAAGACTCGGGCGGAAAGCCGAAAGTAAACGTATCAGAAAACATCAACCGATAAACCGGCGAAGACAAATTTGGATAGGCTGCGCGCAACGCAGAACCCAGACGCATGAAGCCCGGTTCATAGATCGCATAAGACGGCACAAGCTTAAAACGTTCACAAAGGCTTAACCCATAGCGGATATGACTCTCAGGGTTGGCATAAACGAAGCCTTGCTTGCCGGCGGCGAGTTCCGAACGCGTACTGATATTGGTCGACCCGGGGTCCACTACCGACCATTCAAGTAAGCCCGCTTGGGCCAGCTTTTCCACCGCTGAAAAACGCCTGTCAGGTGTCAGCGGCTCGGCTGCATCAACGTCGCCGGCAAACGGCAGCGTGCCATAGCAAATCACATCAACCTGTTCGCGTATGCGCGCAATAATTGGTGCATAAATTTCATAATCATCACGCTGCCGGCCGCTCACCTGATCATAGGGGTGAATATGAATGATAGCGGCACCTTCGGCAGCGCAGGCCAAGGCATCGGCTACGATTTCATCGGCACTAATCGGAATACCCGGCTGACGCGCACGGGACCAGGGGCCATTCAAGGCGACTTCCAGCCAGACCGGCTGGGATTGCGATTGGGAAGTAGTCATTTTATGAGGTGAATGATCTTAGATTGCTTTGATTGTTTTTAATTACTTTAACAAAAAATAACATCGATGTACTTGCCGATAAAGGATTGTCATCATCATACCGCCCGCGCAAACGGCTTGACATAGCGGCGCTTATTAAATCATTGGTAACCCAAATTTGTAAAGTACGTAGCATCGGACCGCACCCAACGTGACAGGATGGGATCGCTTATACTCGCATCGAATCAGATGCTTTTGACTTAATAAAACCAGTAGTAGAGCGGTTGGCCTAACGAATAGCCGATTAAGTATTTACAAAAACGGCATCGAATAATTCGAATGAATGTCTAAAGCCACCCGCAAGGTGGTTTTCTTTTAATGGGCTCGCGATGAATGAAAATCATGCTTTAAAAGCGAAAAACAATACAAAAAAAGTCTACCTGATTCTGGGTGGTGTATTCGTCGCATTGTTTGCCGGCATCACCCTCGGCGCACTTTTCGTGTCAAAACTTAACCTTGTTCCTTGATCGATCCCGGTGGGGAGACACTGACCAAGCGACACAGGGCGCGTCAACGGACGCAGACGAGCGCATCGATATTGTCTACCTCTGGGTCGATGGAGCCGACCCGATCTGGCAGGCTCGCCGCCGTCAAGCACTAACGCGCCAGGCGGGCCGCCCCCAAGATGAGATGGCACGCTACGGTGACGTACAAGGTCGCTACCGCGACAACGGCGAACTTCGCTTTAATCTGCGTGCACTCGAACGATTTTTTCCCGAGCACGGTCACATCTACATTATTACCGATGGCCAAACGCCAACCTGGTTGCAGCCCTCAGACGGCCTGACGCTCATTAACCACCGCGAGCTGCTGCCGGCCTCCGCGTTGCCCGTCTTCGATTCGGGCCATATCGAGTCTTACCTGCATCACATACCGGGTCTGTCAGAGCGTTTTGTTTACCTTAACGACGATGTGTTCTTTGGCGCGCCAGTTGATCCGGCAATCTGGTTTGGGCCTGCAGGCGTGGCGGTGTTCAAAGAAGACGCAACGGTCCCGGACTATGATGGCCTCCAGCCCTTAGAGAGCGCGCTGGTCAATGCCTCACTACTTTCACAGCAATGGTTATCGGCCCAGGATCCGGACTACCAACACGTCCGACGCATTTTTGCCCATTCACCCCGCCCCATGCTCAAGAGCGTGATGTTCGAGCTTGAACGTGCGGCGCCAGAATTATTTTATCAGGTACGCAGCACCGTCTTCCGCTCGTGGGCAGTGCCGCCGCTCGTACCCGACCTTGTGCCGCGCTGGATGCTGGCAACAGGCCGCGCTTTGCTACAGCAGGCAGATTTTATGTATCTGTGCAGCGGAGACGATGACGCGGATGCGCAATTCCGTCAGCTGGCTGACTGCTTTGGCGACCTGCTTTTTTTCTGTATCAACGATACCAGTGACGAGACCGCCGCGCATATGCCTGAGCTGCAGCGCATCCGCCTCACACTGACTCGATTACTACCGACGCCCTCGCGCTTCGAAATCGCGGCGCTTCCTCATTGGGTAGCTGAAAACGACGCGACGATGGGATGTGAATCCTCATAAAATTATGCGCATTGCAGCTTTCATCGATGCGCTAGAACCTCTTTTTTATCGGGTCGCGTTCCTGTTGTTGAATGCATTCTTTGACGATCCTGCCATGCTTGCCTTCATTTTTATTTAATTCCAAAGGAATGGCCATGAAACGCTTGTCGTTTTTATTGATCGCTCTACTCCCACTCTTAGGCCATGCGCAAATGATGCGCACCGAGATCGTGCCATTTCAAACCAGCACGCCCACTGACGCACAATTCCTCAACGGCGAAAAAAGCGGACAAGTCGTCACCATTGCCGGCCTGCTGAGAATCCCCAAAACAGGCACCGACCGGTTGGCCGCGGTCATTCTGTTGCATGGCTCAGGGGGCACCTCGGGCCAGCTTGATGAGTGGGAGCAGGAAATCAATCAACTCGGCATCGCTACGTTCACCATCGACAGCTGGTCCGGCCGTGGTATTCGCAATGTGGTCACCGATCAGGGACAGGTCGGCCGCACTGTACAAATTGTGGATGCCTTTCGTGGCTTTGAGGTTTTAGAGAAGCACCCGCGGATTGACGCGAATCGCATCGCTGTCATGGGTTTCTCACGAGGTGGACAAGCGGCGCTGTATTCGGCCCTCAAGCGTTTTCAGGCATCACACGGACCCGCGTCCGGCAAAGAGTTTAGCGGCTATATTGCGGTCTATCCGACCTGCGTCGTCAAGTATCAGCAAGATGACTTCGTCACCGCCAATCCAATCCGGATCTTTCATGGCGAGGCAGACAATTGGGTGCCGGTCGATTCGTGCCGAACCTATGCCAATACACTCAAAACCAAGGGCTACGATGTAGTCCATATTGCCTACCCTAACGCACACCATGTCTATGACTGGAAAGCGTATGCTAAGCCGGTACGTTTTGAAAAAGCACAATCAGCGCGTGGCTGTGCGCTGGAAGAAGAAGCAGACGGCGTCGTCATCAATAGCAAAACCAGACATCGATTCGACTATCACGACCCGTGCATTAGCCTGGGTACCACCGTTGCCTACGATGAGGCCGCCACCATCGCCACCAGGAAAGCGGTCAAACTATTTTTGGAAGAGTTGGTCAAATAAAGAATGTTGCCCACACGCGAAAACTTCTTGCGGCTTCTTATTGCGCTTTGTCTTTTTGCCTTACTCGGCGCCTGCGGCATGGTGACGGAACGATCGGTCTATGAGGGGATTCGTGCCAACACGAAAGCCAAATCAACTGGGAGCGTCCCTGCTCCCAACGAGGCGCCTCCTTACGATCAATATGACAAAGAACGCCGCGAGCTGAAGAGGTAATGGCTGGCAGGCTGCGCGACGATGCACAGCGCGCCGACATGAGCACTATGACTGCTAGTGATACTTTGCGACCGGACGCGTCGACAGGCCACGCATGAGGCTGGTGAGATTTTTTTCACCCAGCTTTTTTATCAAGCCTCGCTGGGTGAGAACAACGGCTGCCGCGCGGGGGGTCATCGTTGAAAAGCTCGCCAGGTCGATTTCGTTTGCTATCGCGAAGGCCTCATCGACAACATTGAATTCCAATTCGACAAGCTGTTTTAATTCGTTGAGCAGTTCTTTGCGTAACATGATGGATTCTCTTCTGATTTCAGTAAATTCAACTTAGCTGGCAGACAACAAGCGCTCTGCACCTGCCACTGATTGCTGCAATACCGATCCGCCTCAGCGCAACCGACTTAATACCTGCATGACGCTGCCCGCTGCTTTGATACTGGATTTTTCATGTAAGTCTTGGGTATTTTCGGACGCATCGGCAAGAATAAATTTGCCGTTGACTTCTGCGCTGGGATTAATTTCTAGCGAATCGTAGTAAAGGTCACCAAACACTCTGGCGCCTTCCAGCAATTCAATTGAATGCGCGTGAATATCGCCCCAAATCGTTCCCGCAATAACCAGCTTGGAGCAGTAAATGTTTCCGCTAACCTTGCCGCGCGTGGCAATAACGGCCGTCGTCTTTTCAAACTCTTTGCCGATCAATTCACCTTCAATACTGCCATCGAGATAAAACAATCCGTTGAATTCGATTTTCCCCTGCAGATTGGTTTCGAAATCAATCCGTGTGTCAGCGATCTGCCTATTCGTGAGCAACTGCTTCTCTGAGGATTTCGTCATGACTCACCTTTGTTTAGCAAAACCTCAAACCATGAGAAAAATTTTGCTTGATTCGATCTTTATCTAAAACCATCAGTTTATGTTTAGTGGCGTTCTGCTACAGCTTTTTGATGGACCGAAATTTTTAAGTAATTTCCTCTTTTGATTCATCGCTGTCAATCGATGATTTGCGCCCGTCCACCTCTCATCTTCAGATTTCACCGCAGGGTATTGGGCTAAGCCATTGAATTTTCAACATTCATTTTTCAGTCTTTTCTAAAAGGCATTTACATGTTATTTTCCGATGACCTGATAATTAAAATGTGTAAAGTAAAGCGAAATAATCTTGACATTAGAAAACGCATAAATATCCGACGCTACGTTCATTTTTAGTTATATTTGGCATTATCAAAAAAATCGAATTTTTAAAGTAGGAGTATTTTATGAGTGACGGAAAAAATGGCAATCTGCTCGTCGGTGCGGGCGTCTCCATGCAGGGCACGATTACCGTTCCGGGCGAGGCTATCGTTGATGGAAATATTCAAGGGAGGATTACTGCGGACTTCCTGCATGTCACCACCAATGGCGCAATCAACGGCGTGAGTACGGCGAGCAATGTGCTCATTGCCGGCAAAGTAAACAACACCACCGTCGCCCACAAAACACTCGTCATTGAAAGCACCGGTATTGCGACCGGCAACATCGCCTACGCAGATCTGGAAATTAAACGCGGCGGAGATATTCAAGGAAATATTACGATTATCAATCGCCCCGTAAAGCCGGCGGCCTAAAGGCCGGCCACGCGTCGTACGGAACCGATCGCATTCTGTGACGATGCCCGCTGCAGCTTATTGCTGCTCCAGACGATCTTTTGCAGACTCCCGGCGGTCGCCAACACGTTCAAGTGCGCCTGCCTTGCCAAGCCCGAACGGTGGCATGTTGGCGTAAATGTTTTCATATTGCCCAGATGTGACCGCGTAAGTTTCGTGCCATATCCCGACCGAGCCATCCGACCCGATCGCTTGATTAAACGCTTTCCACGCCGGCAGATGGTGCGCTTCTTTACTTTTTGCATACGCCATTAGCTGGTCCATCGAGCGCCAGTACTGCACCAGAATGACGGTTCTCGAGAACCACATTTCATGATGAATCAACCCCAACTCGGGCTTTGCATATAGTTCTTTTAGCATGCGCCCCATGGCTCTGGTAACGGACCACCAGCGGAAAATTTTCCAGGGCTGATTGATTCGCATGCCAATAAGAAAAACGACAAAATCACCTTCCATTGTTGCTGTCATGCGCTCTTTGATGATCATGTTTTTAAGTCCTGATTAAATCTGCGCGGTAAATTCGAGATCATTTAACGCAAGCACATTGGTGCGCCCAGTTAGTCGACGTTCATCATTACGGCGCGGCTATTTCAATCAAAATCTCATTACGTCGGAAGAAGGGTAAAGTCCACGGTGGATCGTAGCGGGCCAAACGCGGCGCGCCGAGCGACTCGAGTTTGCGTGCGCGCATGCTTGCCAATAGTGCCGCCGTTTTTTCCTGCACGGTGTTTTTACCCGCCAAGCCACTAAAAACAATGACCGCATAACGCTTAGCCGGCACCTCACGCAAACTGACTGCCGGATTAGTCGGTTTCGGTAGCGTCGCCATCGAGTAAGTCGCCGGCATTACAAACTGAATGCGCCAGCGATTAGCCTGCATACCCGGCTCTGGCAGCGTGCCCTCTGGCGTAACAATCACCGGTGCCGTCATCTCGATTTTTTCAGAACTCGTCAAGGGTTCGACCACCACTGGCGCCGTCATCGCAATTTTTTCTGATGTCTTATCAGCCTTCGGCGTGACCGACTGATTGCCACCAAAAATATAAGCAGCTATGAGCCGAAAGCCGCGACTTGACGCGGTGTCCATGGCCCCATCTACCACCGCTTCGGCCACAATGAGCGGCCGGTACTGGCGTATTTCGATGGCATCGGTTTTTTCGATCAGGTCAAATGCCGGTTCTTCGATAGCCATGCTGTCTCCCGTGGCAAGCAGCAAGGTCGCTGCTATAAAAATAATCAGTTGTCTTGCGGGCGTACGTTGCAGCGTCGTAAACATAGTGCTGTGCCTCCTTTTTTAACTGCCTGAATCACACGGTGATATCGGCGCTATGCCGGTGGGGGATTATCATAGCCATTTTTAGCGACTTTGGATCGACCAACCCTGCCATGTTCAACAGTGCTAGTGCCTTTGCCGGTCTGCTCATCCTATCCAATGTCTTCATGACCTTTGCCTGGTATGCGCACCTGAAAAATTTATCGCACAAGCCATGGTGGTTTGCTGCGTTGGCAAGTTGGGGCATCGCTTTGTTCGAGTACCTGCTGCAGGTTCCCGCCAACCGAATCGGTTTTCAAAGCTTCAGCCTCGGACAGCTCAAAATTGCGCAGGAAGTCATCACACTCACTGTGTTCGTACCCTTTGCTATTTTTTATATGGGCGAGCCATTCAAAACTGACTATATTTGGGCCGGCCTTTGCCTGCTTGGCGCCGTCTATTTTATTTTTCGCAGCTAAACGTCTGAAAGCGCACCATGTCATCCATTCCCGCTTGCCCTGCCTGCAACATGGAAAACACCTACCAAGATGCTGAAAATTTTGTCTGTCCTGATTGCGCCCATGAGTGGCCGATGCAGGCCGACACCGACGACGGCACGCCCGCCGATGGCATCATCCGCGACGCCAATGGCAATGCACTGGCCGAGGGGGATGCGGTGATTTTGATCAAAGACCTTAAAGTTAAAGGTTCATCAATCGTGCTCAAAAAAGGCACCAAGGTCAAAAGCATACGACTAGGAAATGGCGCAGACGGCCACGAAGTCGACTGCCGCATGGACAGCGGCAATTTCATGCTCAAGGCCTGCTTCCTGAAAAAAGCCTGATCAGGCTGCTGGGGCAAATAATTTGTCGTAAGCAGCCAGCAGAGTTTGGTGCATCGCGCTGCCCTCCATGTCCACACCGAGCGCGTGCAAACCGAAGAAACGCTCGCTACGATCAAGCAAGGCCTCGGCCTGACGAACAGTTTGCTGACCGTACATCAGGCACAGTGCTCGACGATAGTTGTTCACGTCGTTCAGATTGATCAAGCTCTCGATGCAACGATAGACCAATCTGCGGGCCGGATTCATTTGTTGATAATGGTGAATCCAATCACAACCTTCAAGCGTTGCCGCTTCGTCGCCAATGGCTAGTGCCAGCAAGGTTTTCAGTTCACCGATACGCAATTCTTTCCAGACTGTGCCCACCGGTATGGCCAGGCCGAGGATTTCCCACAGCGGCCTTTCATCATTGAGATTCGAGGTTTGCAACAGTGACAGCAGCGACTCTGATTCTGCATGACTCAAATCGGGCAGCCTGACGAGCTCGCCCCGGATCTGATTGCCCACGCTGTTGTTTTCCCATTCGAGATCTTCAACCGGATAGATCTCCGACATGCCCGGCACCAGAATGCGGCAACTGTAGGCACCTTGCTCGGAAAAATCGGCGACGTAGATGTCCTTGCCTTCGGCATGAATACAATCACATAGCCACGCGTAGTCTTCGGCGGTAGTGCTGCTGAAGTTCCAGTCGGCAAAGGGAAAGTCAGGCGTATCACCCAAAAAATTCCAACTGATGACGCCGCTAGAATCCACGAAATGAATTTCAAGATTCGACACTGCCGTAATCTCATCCATATCAAAGCCGGGCTCAGGAAAACTCTCCAGTGCGTCGAGTGCACGTCCCTGCAAGAGCTCGGTCAAGGCGCGCTCCAGCGCTATTTCAAAACGCGGATGCGCGCCAAAGCTGGCGAAGCAGCCCTGGTCTTTTGGGTGCAGCAACGTCACGTTCATGACGGGATAGCGTCCACCGAGTGAAGCGTCTCGCACCAAAATGCCAAAGCCGGCGTCTCGCAAACCTTTAATGCCAGCTGCGATCCCCGGATAGCGCGCAATGACCTCATCGGGCACCTCGGGCAGGCATAGGCCTTCGCTGATGATCCGGTACTTGATATGCCGCTCGAAGATTTCTGATAAGGCCTGACTACGCGCCTCCATCATAGTGTTACCAGCAGCCATGCCGTTGCTCACGTACAGGTTGCCGATGATATTGACCGGAATCCAGGTCTGGGCTTCATCACGCAGTCGCGTATAAGGTAGCGCGCAAATGCCGCGCGCCACATTGCCGGAATTGAGGTCGACCAACACTTCGCCATCAATTTCGCCATCAGGGTTATAAAAAGCGTGCAGATCGGGGTTGAGCAAATCAGCGGGCCAACTGCCGTCTTGCGTGGGCGCGAACCAGCGCTCTTGCGGGTAATGCACAAATGCCCGATTGGCGCGAGTTTGCCCAAGATAAAAATGGGTCCAGAAATAATGCGTCCCCAGTCGCTCGGCAAATTCACCGAGAGCGCTCGCGCGTGCGGCGAGCTTGGTCGCACCTTTGCCATTTGCGAACAACATCGTGCACTCCCGGTCGCGCACGTGCACCGACCAGATTGATTCGACCGGATTGAGCCAAGAAGACTCATCGAGATGAAATCCGCGCGCGGCCAGTTTGGCCTGCATCGTCTGAATGGTGGATTCGAGCGAGGCGTCTTTGCCGGGAATGAAGCTTTCGGTTTGCATGAGAGTAAATAATGGAATAGAGGAAGGCCGCAGCATATCCCAGTTCATTTTTCGCCGTTACACTTACGCAAAAAAATAGTGTCTGTCACGCGTCGATATCTTTTTAACACCAGCCTCCGAACCGGACTCGTATCATCCAACTCCCACCCATTCCTGCCGATGAAATTGACTGTACTGCCATCCGGGCGCAAGGTGCCGGTGGCCAAAACGTTAACAAAGTCTCGTCGGCGATTCACCTGCGTTTTGACATTATTCAGTCGTCCCTGCCGGATCTCGTGAAAGAGCGGCTACTCACACTCAATGATCAGCGCATCAGCAAAGAGGGGGTGTTGGTCATCAAGGCGCAGACTCATCGCAGTCAGGAAAAAAACAAAGCCGAAGCGATAGCCCGCCTCCAGGAGATTGTCGCGAGCGTGGCAGTCTCACAGCGAGTGCGCAGACCCACCAAGCCAACCCGTAGCGCACAGAGAAAACGACTCGAGGGGAAAAGCAGTAGAGGGCTGCTTAAAGCGGCACGCGCGAAGGTGCGCGATTGAAACTAGGGAGTGGACGCGTTTTAATTCGACGGACTGACCGAGGAATGATGGTCAGTGATCAACCAACCGGCCGGCGCCAGACGATAGACAAAACTAAACCGTGCTGGCAGTACGTCGATCTGCCCAGGTGCGGGCTGACGCGAAATCCAATAGCTACCGGAATTGACCGCCACATCGCCAAAGACCCGCACGTGCTCACTCTTGAGGCCAATCGTTGGCTTGACCTCTGCGCCACAGGCTTGATCGAAATAGTGCCGGATACCTTGTGCACCGACAATCAGCACCGGCGAGGTCGTCCCCCACAGCACGGCATCGGGCAGATACAAGGCCGCCAGCGCTTCCACGTCGGCGGCATTGAAAGCAGCCACCCAAGCCGCGGTAGCGGCACGGACATCGTGCTCGCGCTGCTGAATCTGTGCAATCTCACTCACCGCAAACGAGGCGAAACGCGCCTTTGCCGCCTGGATTTTTAGATACCGACTGCCAGCCATCCGGGCGCGTGACGGTGCCAATCTCCTCACCTGTGCCCATTCGCCCTGTGTAGGCCGTGTAGGACAGCATTTTGGTCAATTCGCCCTTGCAGTCGTATTCCTTGTGCATTTTCATCGAGAGCATGCCCTGCGGCGAGGCTGTTTTATAGTTTTGCAGCTCCCACACTTTTCTGAATTGGCCGCTACCTTGCATTGAGGCTGTATCCACATAAGAGGTCGTGCCACGAATGTTCTCAAACACCTTCACTAATTCTGCGTGCGCCACTGGCATCAGCGAACCCACTAGAGCCAGCGCCCATACGGCCTTGATCGTTGCGTTGGATTGTTTCATGATGAAAGATCAACCTTACTCAATTGCATACTGCGTTGGCAGCCCTAAAACACGGCGCGTAAAAACAAAAAAAGCCGAACGTACATCGCGTTCGGCCTTGAAAACACCTGCCACCATCAGCGCTTTTTGTTGGACTGATTATAGTTTTGGTTGTAATTTTGTTGCGGTGACTGACGCGCTGGCTGCGCCTGAGTCTGTGGCTGAGCCTGAGCCACCGGCACCTCTGGCATTTCGTAGGCAGGAACGCCGTCCTTGACCTTAAAAATACTACCTTGCAGCGAGCCGCCTTTTTTAATTTCGAGCTCAGCGTAAGTGATTGAACCGGCAATCACGCCAACGGATTCGACCACCAGTGTTTTATTGGCGACCGTGGTGTCGGTTAATTCACCACCGACCCGAATATGATCGGCCGTTGTATGTCCCTTAATCGCGCCATTAGCAGTGATATAAATCGTGTCAGCGGAAATAGTGCCTTCGATTTTGCCATCGATCGTGGCCTGACCCGGCACCTTCATGGTGCCTTTCATAAATACGCCCTCGCCGACGAGTAGGGTTCCTGCGGGATTAGTATCTGCCATATTCTTTAATGAATAAAAAGTTGAACGTGAACCGGGATCATACTGCCGATTCGGCGTTTTGAATCATATCGATTCAACACAATTACGCAATTACTCGATTACGCCATTACTCCAGCGCCTGATAAACCATTTGCTTAATCATCCGGCGATACGTTTGGCGAATTGCGCCGGGGGTCTGCGTCATCAAAATACCAATCAGCTGCTCTTTCGGATCCACCCAAAAAAACGTCCCACCCAAGCCTGCCCACGCATAATCGCCCTCAGATCCCGGCACACTAGCAAGCCCGGCACCCTGACGCACCATGAAGCCCAAACCAAACGTATAGCCCTGCACACCCATTAACACCTCACCGGGCTGAATTGGCATGGCGACCTTGGGACCGAGCTGATCTGATGTCATCAAGGCAATCGTAGTACGCGACAAGTAGCGATTCCCATCCAGTGTGCCGCCGTTAAGGAGCATCTGGCAAAAACGCAGATAATCATCCGCCGTGGTAGCGATGCCGGCACCACCGGAATCATTCCCCATCGGCTTGGTCAGATCGAGCACCGGTGCCATCGGCGCGCCCGTCAGCGGCTCGATTAACAAGGGCTCGGCGATCCGTCCCACTTTGGATGCCGGAATCACAAAACTCGTATCCTTCATGCCCAGCGGCTGCAGCAGTTTTTCATCGAGAGCGACATGCAAGGGCTGATTCGTGACCGCTTCGAGCACACGACCCAGCAAATCCGTCGACAAGCTGTATTCCCATGTGCTGCCCGGCTGCCAAAGCAGCGGCGCCTTGGAAAAGGCCTCAACCTGTTCCTGCGGCGAGATCTTCATCGACTTAAACGGTGTCTCGGTCGAAAACAAACCAACATCCTGATACGCCGCCTTCATTGCCGGCGAACGGGTAAATTCGGCATAGGTCAAACCAGAGGTATGACGCAGCAAATCCTGAACCGTGATGGCGCGCGCTGCTGGCACTGTTGCGCTATTGGCATCAGCAGGGTTGGCGAGCACCTGCATTTTGGCCATCTGCGGAAAAAATTTCGAGACTGGGTCGGCGAGTTGCAGCTTACCTTCCTCGACTAGCATCATCGTCAGCACCGACACCAGCGGCTTGGTCATCGAATAAGCACGGAAGATCGCGTCACGCTGCAAGGGCTTGGCTGCTGCCTTGTCTTGAAAACCAATCGTCTCGGCATGGGTGATCACACCCTTGCGAGCGACCAGCACAACGGCACCCGGCATGCGATTGGTATCGATTTCATTTTGCAGCACGCCGTGAATTCGACCCAGGCGCTCCGCTGACAATCCCTGTGACTTGGGCGAGCCGGTCGGCAGATCGGCTGCCGCTACCGGTATAGCCAGCGCCAATGCAAGTGCCGAACAGAGCAAACTCAGCGTGGGACGAGAAATGGACATGCGTGTCTCCTTTTATTGTTGAATGTTGATGCTGCTATTTTAGCTTGCCCCGCTGCTTGCCCCGTTGCTTGCCATCCTTAATGGATCCAACAAGCGCTGCCACGATGCCGCCAGGGGTAGGCATTCTCCAAGGATCAAGGCCGCTAGCCACTCGCCGCAAAGTGGCGCGCAGGTGATGCCCCGCGAGCCATGCGCCAGACTTGCATACACGCCATCTGCCACACGACCGACCATCGGCAAGCGGTCTTGTGTAACCGCGCGCCAGGCGACCCGACCGCTGCTGAGAAGCGCAGGGTCTTCAACAAAGCCGGGCAGCAAGCGCTGCACGCGTTGAAAATTTTCCAGGTCATCCGCCTGACGCGCATCGGCACACGCATCATTTTTTTGTATCGTCGCGCCGATCGTATGCCAGCCCCTGACCGCGGGTGTCAGGTAGCCATCACGACAGACGACTTTATCCAACGTCTGCCCCGGACGTTGCGGCACCATCGACAACTGTCCGCGCGCACGATCAATTGCAAGCGGCACAGGACTAAGTGAACCGGCAAAGGCAGACGCCAAAATGACGCACCCTGAGACCATGCTGCTACCGTCCGACAGGCTTAACCGCCATTGCCCATCTGGTGCCTGCTGCAAGTCCTCGACACCGGTTGCGCTCTGCAGCGTAATTAAGGGATGCGCCAGCAAGGCCTCGACCAGCGCAACCGGCTCCAGCCAACCTGCGTAGGGTAATAAAAATCCGCGCTCGGCGACCCTCTGCCCGGCGAGTCTGCTAGCCGAATCACGGTCGATTTCGTGTAGCCACTCCGGCGGAAATTCGCGCGCATGGGCGGCCAGTTTTTCATGACGCGGAGCATCGCGTGTTAGCCGGATCGCACCGCAAAAATCATGCGGCACAGTCTGACCATGCTGCGCAATCCAGCGCATCAGCCAGGTCACACCAGCGGCCGAGAGAGTCGTAATCGGATGATGCACCCCACCCGGCTCAGCTCGCACAACCGCGACCGGATTACCAGAGCCACCACTCGCCGGCTGGATGCGCTCAATCACGTTCACCGCAATGCCGCGACGGGCCATTGCATAAGCAGCACTGGCACCAGCGATTCCGGCGCCAATGACCAGCGCACGCGGCGGGGCGGTGATTCGGCGCCGCAAAACCAGCGCGCCAGTCGGCAAGGGTACGTCGGAAATAACGGCATCAAACTCACCCGTGATCTGAGGCAAACAATTACCCAGATCACCAAACACCAGAGTAAGTGTGAGCCGCGGCGACAAGGACAGTGAATGAAAGCCGGGGATCAGCGGCGGCCACTGCGCGAGCAGTTGCGCTGCACAGGCTGGCAGGTCTTTGCCTGGCAACGCCTCCTTAAGCGCTGCACGCGAAAGGGGCTGTGGCTCGATCGCCAGGTAATGCATTCGCGCGTCAGATTGCGCGCTGGCCTCCCACGCCGCACATAGGCGAAAAAAATGCGCGCCAGCGCCGAAGCCGTTTTCCAAAATCTGAAAGACGTCTTGAGGCTGCGAAAAAATCGCGCGGGGATTGATCTGAGCAGGCACGCTAATCGCAGCGCCCCTCGAAGATAAGCAGGGAAGTAGGCAGCTCCAGCGTGTCACTCACTGTCTTGGCGGCGACATCAATCATGACGCGCCGCATCGCCTGCTGCGCGGTTAAGCCGAAGCACGCCACACCGTTGTCAATACTGTTACAAGGCATGCCAGCCAACACTCCATCCCGCATGGCATAGCTACGTTTTTCATCGACCGGATAGGTCGACGGCGCGCCACGATGGATGAAGCGGGTCTTGCCCTGACAGCTTAGCGATAAATCCGCTGCGCCCACGAACACCGGCAGCAATATGATCGGCAAGATTAAAATAAATTTTCGCATGAGCGCGATGATACAGGCTGGACAGGCCAACGCAGCGGGTGTGAGACTCTGGCACACTGATGCTTCATTTTTAAGTTTTGTGAAAGATTTGTGATGAAAAATTTACTCGCTGCCTGCTTACTGCTGGCATCCCTGTCTGCCAGCGCGCAAACCTGGACGCGCTATGCACAGACCGACGAAGCGACGATCTATTTTGACCACCTGCGCACCCGTAAGATTGGCGATGTTGCCTTTGTCTGGGATTTGCACGATCTATCGGCGCCACTCACGCAAGCCGATGGCAAACTATTCCGCTCGGCGTTGTATGCAGTCGAATATAACTGTCGCGCAAAAAAACGTCGCATCCTATCGGTCTTGCGGCATGCTGAAAATATGGGCAAAGGATCAGTCATCGCAGAAGAAATTCAGGCCAGTGAATGGACCGAGGTCAAACCCGATTCTCTGGCAAGTGCGCTGTTTGACCGAGTCTGCGAATAAACTAAATTAACGCCGATTGACGCTGGCCCAGCCAGGCGGCATGGGCGGCGACATCCACCAGATCGAATTTTCCAGCAAGCGATCGCTGCGTAATCCGATTGCGCAATGTGTTGCAGCGGGAGGACGATCGGACTGCAAAACGCTTATTTCAGCGATCTTTCAAGCGTTTTCCTGCATTGCTTCCACTAGAATGTTTCATGCGTTTAGCGCGGCAATGGCCGCAAAATCTGCTCGCTAACAATCACATCACGCTTGATCCCGACATTCCTTGCCCCCATGCGAATAGCCTTAATTGAAGACGATAAAAAACAGCGCGCGCTCATGCACGACGTGTTGGTCGCAGCCGGACATGTGTGTCACGGCCTCGACCAAAACGCAGCCTTGTCCGGGGCCTTACTAGCCGAAGCCGTCGATATGCTGATTTGTCAGGAGCCCGCGCGAGGCGCAGACGCGCGGGCGCTACTGCGCTGGGTCAGAACCCATCTGCGGCCCGGTTTGCCCGTGCTGATCATCGGTAGTAACGCTACCGAGGATGAGCTCGTCGCGCTGCTAGCCGTCGGTGCCGACGATTATCTGATCAAACCACTGCGGCGCGGCGAACTCGTCACGCGGGTGGGCGTGCTATTGCGACAAGCGTATCCGGCCGACGGCAACGATGTGCGGATTGAATTCGATGACTTCGCGTTTGATTTGCGTGCAGAGCGCCTCAAGCTGCGGGGTAAGTCCATCGCGCTCACCCAAAAGGAATTCAAGCTCGCGCTCTTGCTATTTCGCCATCTGGGTAGGCCGCTGTCCCGGGCCTTTATTATCGAAACGGTCTGGTCGCGTGATATTCACGTCAGCTCGCGCACCGTGGACACCCATATTTCCCGCATACGCAGCAGGCTCGATTTACGGACCGAACGAGGCTACCGCCTGGCACCCGTCTATGGCTACGGCTACCGACTGGAAAAAACCCGACCTTGACGCTGCGCGGGCAGATTAAGCGGGGCATCGGAGCAGTTCGGCCAGCGGCTATAATACGATCGATCAAACTTTCTTATCCGCACACTGCACCATGCAATTGCTCGCCGTCGGGCTCAACCACACTACCGCACCGGTCTCGCTTCGCGAGAAGGTGGCCTTCCCTGCCGACCAGCTTGGTCAGGCAGTGAAGTCGGCCTGTACGTGGTTTGACAACGCCGGTCATGCTGCTGGGCAGCCGCAAGAGGCGGCGATTTTATCAACGTGCAATCGCACCGAAATTTATGCAGCCAGCGTGCTCGACGGTGATGTCGATGCCGCGATTGATGCAACCGGCCATTTCGTGGCCAACTATCACCATCTCTCGTACGCCGACTTGCGCCCGTATTTATACGCGCTGCCGCAGGATGACGCGGTGCGCCATGCGTTTCGGGTCGCCTCAGGGCTTGATTCGATGGTGCTGGGTGAGCCGCAGATTTTGGGCCAGATGAAGGATGCCGTGCGGCAGGCTGATGCAGCAGGTGGTCTGGGCACCTATTTGCACCAGATGTTTCAGCGCACTTTTGCGGTGGCCAAAGAGGTGCGTTCCAATACCGCAATCGGCGCGCACAGCGTGTCAATGGCCGCCTCTGCGGTGCGTCTGTCACAGCGTATTTTTGATAGTCTCGCCGACCAGCATGTGCTCTTTATCGGCGCCGGAGAAATGATCGAGCTGTGCGCGACGCATTTTGCGGCACAACACCCCAAGAGCCTGACGATTGCAAACCGTACGCCGGAGCGCGCCGAGTTACTCGCCCACCGTTTTAACGGGCAGACCTTGCGCCTGAGCGATTTACCGGATCAGCTGGCGCATTTTGATGTGGTCGTGTCATGCACCGCGTCTTCCTTGCCCATCATTGGCTTAGGAATGGTAGAGCGTGCAATCAAGGCACGTCGCCGCAAGCCGATTTTTATGGTGGATCTGGCGGTACCACGCGATATCGAATCCGAAGTCGCCCGTCTCGACGATGTCTTTCTCTACACGGTGGACGATTTGGGCGCGGCCGTACAAACCGGCATTGAAAACCGGCAGGCAGCGGTGGCACAAGCCGAAGCTATTATCGAAACTCGCGTGCAATCGTTCATGCACTGGGTGGATGGTCGTGCGGTGGTACCGCTGATTCAAAATTTACATGAATCCGGCGAACTGATGCGCCAGGTTGAACTCGAACGTGCACGCAAACTGCTCGCCAAGGGCGAAGATATTGATGCTGTACTTGAAGCGTTGTCCAAAGGTTTGACCGCAAAATTCCTTCATGGCCCACAACAGGCGCTCCACAGCGCAGGGGCCGACGAGCGCGCCCGATTAGCGCAATTACTGCCGCAACTCTTCCGCACCAAGCGCTAGCGACGCGCTCTGTTTTACCCTTAAAGCGCCGCCTGCGGCGCCCGCTGTGCACCCCGTACCGATCTCACAGGAATTCGCCATGAAACCGTCTCTGCTATCGAAACTCGATCAGCTCAGCCAGCGACTCGAAGAAGTCGGCACTCTGATGAATCAGGAAAACGCTACCGCCGATATGGATCAATATCGCAAACTCACCCGCGAGCATGCCGAACTCGAACCGGTGGTTGCCTTGCATACAGCATGGAACGACGCACAAGCAGATATCCGCGCCGCGCAAGACATGATGAGCGACCCGGGGATGAAAGAGTTTGCGCAAGAAGAATTCGAGGCGGCACGCTTGCGGGTCGAACAACTTGAAGTCGATTTACAAAAGATGTTGCTGCCCAAAGATCCGAATGATGAGCGCAATATTTTTCTGGAAATCCGCGCGGGCACGGGCGGCGATGAATCGGCGCTGTTCGCCGGTGATTTGCTGCGCATGTATACCCGCTACGCAGAGCGCTGCCGGTGGCAGGTCGAGATGGTGTCGGAGTCGCCATCGGAAATCGGCGGCTACAAGGAAGTCATTGTGCGGCTAGTGGGTGCAGGCGTCTATTCACGCATGAAATTCGAATCCGGTGGTCATCGGGTGCAGCGCGTGCCCGCTACCGAGACGCAGGGTCGCATCCATACCTCGGCCTGCACGGTGGCGGTGATGCCGGAGGCAGACGAAATCGGTGATGTCGATATCAATCCGGCCGATTTGCGCATTGACACCTACCGCGCTTCCGGTGCGGGCGGCCAGCATATTAACAAGACGGACTCTGCGGTGCGGATCACGCATCTGCCCACAGGGATTGTGGTCGAATGTCAGGATGATCGCAGTCAGCATAAAAATAAGGCGCAGGCGATGAAGGTGCTCGCGACCCGCATCAAGGATGTGCAGTTGCGCGCGCAGCAGTCCAGCGAAGCGGCGACGCGTAAATCATTGATCGGTTCGGGTGACCGCAGCGAACGCATCCGCACCTATAATTTTCCGCAAGGACGCATTACGGACCACCGGATCAATCTGACACTGTATAAACTCGATATGGTGATGGACGGCGATCTGGAAGAACTGACCAATGCGCTGATGGCCGAGCATCAGACTGAGCAGCTCGCAGCGCTCGCCGAATCGCATTGACCAGACAAAAAGCCGATGCCGCAAAATTCACTCAAGCTCATTCATAGCAAATAACTCAATGAAATCTGTAAAAATTATGTTACTCGGCGTCGCCCTGTCTGCGATTGCACTCCTGGGGGTTGGCCTCTATCTGCAATTCATGCGCGACATGGCACCCTGCCCGCTGTGTATTTTGCAGCGTTATGCCTTCGTCGCGGTAGCGCTGTGTTGCGGCATCACGTTCGCGCTGCCGGCTGTGGCCACTCGCATCGGCGCCGCGCTTGCCACATTGGCGGCTCTGACTGGCGCGTGCATCGCTGGCTGGCACTTGTGGGTCAAGGCGCACCCCAGCGTGTCATGCGGCATCGACCCGCTGGAGACCTCGTTGAATAAAATTATCACGGCCGAATGGCTGCCGTTTTTATTTCAGGCCGATGGATTTTGCACAACCGAATATGACCCTATTCTCGGCCTGTCGATCCCGCAATGGTCGCTAATCTGGTTTGCTTTTTTTATGCTGGCGCTAGGTAACATTGCGCTACGTCGCCGATGACGATTGATGGCTTGCTGCGGCTAGCCTTGATCGATGCGCTCGAAGCACGTGTGCTGATTGCGCATGCGCTGCAATGTTCGCGAGTGCAGCTGGTGATCCGCTCGCAAGATGCGTTGAGCAATGAAGAGGTGAGCAACATCAGCGCGCTTTTTTTGCGCCGCATGGAAGGAGAGCCGGTTGCCTATATCACCGGTGAACGCGAGTTTTTTGGTTTGAATTTTCGCGTGACACCCGACGTACTGATCCCCCGCCCAGACACTGAATTATTGGTGGAGCTGGCAGAAGCACGACTACCGCGGCAAGGCAGCGTGCTCGACATGGGCACCGGCTCGGGCGCCGTCGCGGTGTCACTCGCGCACTTGCGCCGCGACGCTAGGGTGACTGCCACCGATATCAGTGAAACGGCCCTGGTGGTCGCGCAGCACAATGCCAGCACGCATGGCGTTGACGTACAGTTTTTACAGAGCGACTGGTACAACGCATTGCATGGACGGTTTGATCTGATCGTCAGCAACCCACCCTATATCGCTGCAGGCGACCCCCATCTGCGGCAAGGTGATTTGCGCTTCGAGCCACCGCACGCGCTCACTGATGCACGTGACGGCTTGAGCGCGCTGTCAGCCATTATTCAGGGCGCACCCAGGTTTCTGAAGCCCGACGGCTGGCTCTTGCTTGAGCATGGCTACGACCAGGCGGATGCGGTCGCCGCGCTGTTACGCAAGGCTGGCTGGGACGGTGTGCAGAGTTGGCCGGACTTGGCCGGCATCTTGCGCGTATCAGGCGCTTCTTTGCCGGCTAAATAAGGCGCTTGTCAAGACTGGCGCCGGCGATAATTTTGCGTATCATCCGACGCTCCTGCAAAGAACTCCGGATTGATGATGTTGCCAACTATTGAACAACGCTTAGCTACCGAACTAGCCGCCCGCCCCGACCAGGTGGCCGCTGCCGTTGCACTCCTCGACGAAGGCGCTACCGTGCCTTTTATTGCACGCTACCGCAAAGAAGCCACCGGTGGGCTAGACGACATTCAGCTGCGACTGCTAGAAGAGCGCCTGCGCTATCTGCGCGAGCTCGAAGCCCGCCGTACCGCGATCATCAGCTCAATCGAAGAACAGGGCAAGATGACGCCGGTGCTGCTTCAGGCGATCACGCATGCCGAAGACAAAACCCGTCTGGAAGATCTGTATTTACCCTACCGCGTAAAACGCCGCACCAAGGCGCAAATCGCTCTCGAAGCCGGGCTCGAGCCTTTGGCCGACGCGCTGCTCAATAACCCGCTGCTGGATCCGGAAACCGAAGCGGTGCCCTATATCAAAGCCGCCTTCAGCACCGAGCAGGGCGACAATCCCGGCGTAGCCGACACTAAGGCCGCGCTCGACGGCGCACGGCAGATTTTGATGGAGCGCTTTGCCGAAGATGCGTCTCTCCTGCAAGCGCTGCGTGAGTATCTGGCTGAACATGGCGTGGTCGAATCGAAAGTCATTGAAGGCAAGAACGAAGCGGGCGAAAAATTTGCCGACTATTTTGACTATACGGAAAACCTGTCCAGTATTCCATCGCACCGGGCATTGGCGCTGTTACGTGGTCGCCGCGAAGAAATGCTGACGGTTACGTTGCGACTCGATACTGAAGCCGAAAAACCAAAATGGGACGCGCCACCGAATCCTTGCGAGAGCCGTATTGCGCAGCGTTTTGGTGTGAGCAATCAGGGCCGACCCGCTGACAAATGGTTGATGGACACGGTGCGCTGGGCGTGGCGCGTGAAAATTTTTATGCATCTCGATACCGAGCTGATGGGCAAGTTGCGCGAGGGCGCCGAGGCCGAAGCAATTCGCGTGTTTGCACGCAACCTGCAGGCGCTATTGCTCGCAGCACCAGCCGGCCCGCGCGCCACGATCGGGCTTGATCCCGGCTTACGCACGGGCGTCAAAGTCGCCGTGGTCGATGCCACCGGCAAGGTGGTTGATACCGCCACAATCTATCCGCATCAGCCCCGCAATGATTGGGATGGTGCACTGCATGTGCTGGCGCAGCTGGCAGAAAAACATCAGGCCGCCTTGATCTCGATTGGCAATGGCACGGCATCGCGTGAAACCGATAAGCTGGCACAGGACTTGATCAAGCTACGCCCTGAATTAAAGCTCAATAAGATCGTTGTCTCCGAAGCCGGCGCGTCGGTCTATTCAGCGTCTGAATTTGCGTCACGTGAATTGCCCGACATGGATGTCTCGATTCGCGGTGCTGTTTCGATTGCGCGCCGCTTGCAAGATCCGCTGGCGGAGCTGGTCAAGATTGATCCCAAGTCGATTGGTGTGGGTCAGTACCAGCATGATGTGTCGCAGACGCAGTTGGCGCGCTCGCTCGATGCGGTGGTTGAAGACTGTGTCAATGCCGTCGGCGTGGATGTCAATACAGCTTCGGCGCCGCTACTGGCGCGGGTGTCGGGCCTGAACGCTAGTGTGGCACAAAGTATCGTCACCTATCGCGATCAGCAGGGCCTGTTCCGCTCGCGCACGGCGCTCAAGTCAGTGCCACGTCTGGGCGACAAAACTTTTGAGCAAGCGGCCGGTTTTTTACGAGTAATGGGCGGCGACAATCCACTCGATGCGTCAGCCGTCCATCCTGAATCTTATCCGCTGGTGGAAAAAATTCTGGCCGACATTCAACGCGATGTAAAGAGCGTCATTGGTGACAGTGCGTTACTCAAGTCGCTCGAGCCCAAGCGCTACGCGGATGAACGTTTTGGTCTACCGACGGTGGCGGATATTTTGAAAGAACTCGACAAACCCGGCCGTGATCCGCGCCCCGGGTTTGTCACAGCCAGCTTTAAAGAGGGTGTCGAAGCCATCAGCGATCTGCGTCCCGACATGATTCTCGAAGGCGTGGTTACCAATGTGGCTGCATTTGGCGCATTTGTGGATATTGGCGTGCATCAGGACGGACTGGTGCATATCTCGGCCTTGTCGAACACTTTTGTGAAAGATCCGCATACGGTCGTCAAGGCCGGGCAAGTGGTGAAAGTCAAGGTGCTGGAAGTCGATGCAAAACGCAAACGCATTGCACTGACCATGCGACTCTCGGATGCGGCACCTGTGGCGGGCGCCAAGCCACAACAACGGTCAGACCGCACAGATCACCAGCGGATGGGTCAGCAGCAGCGCCGCGAGGAAGCGCCGGCGGGCAATGCGATGGCCGCGGCGTTTGCAAAATTGAAGGCCTGAAAACAATCATGGCGGGCTGCTAATTTTCATCGGGCGGCCACAACTTTTACCTGCCGCCCCAACACCTGCTGCTCTTTTTTCCTATAATGGCGGAATTATTACAAAGCGAGGACCCAATGAGCGAAATTCAAACCTGGATCAAAGAAACCGTAACTGGTCACCCTGTTGTGCTATTCATGAAGGGCACGGCTCAATTCCCGCAGTGCGGTTTTTCAGGTCGTGCCATCGAAGTATTGAAGGCCAGCGGCGTTGAAGATCTGGTCACGATCAATGTTCTGGAAGACGATGGCGTGCGTCAGGGCATCAAGGAATTTTCAAACTGGCCAACCATTCCACAGCTTTATGTCAAGGGCGAGTTCATTGGCGGTGCCGACATTCTGAATGAGATGTTCGAATCCGGCGAACTGAAAACGCTGCTGCAAGCCTAAGGCTTTTGTGAAACGACTGGTCGTCGCCATTACCGGCGCCTCAGGCGCGCTGTATGGCGTACGAATGCTGGAGACGCTGCGCAGTATTGGCGGCATTGAAACCCATCTGATGATTTCAGAGGCAGGCGTGCTGTCCATGCACCATGAGCTCGACATGAAGCGCAAGGATGTCGAAGCGCTGGCCGATGCGGTGCACAACGTACGTGATGTGGGGGCCTGCGTGGCAAGCGGGTCGTTTCAGTCGGAGGGCATGATCATTGCCCCGTGCTCGATGAAGACCCTGGGTTCGGTTGCACACGGCTTGTGCGACAACCTCATTACGCGCGCGGCCGATGTGATGCTTAAGGAACGCCGGCGACTGGTGCTGATGGTCCGCGAGACGCCGTTTAATCTTGCTCATCTGCGCAATATGACCGCAGTCACCGAAATGGGCGGCATTATCTTTCCGCCACTTCCGGCTCTGTACCAACGCCCACAAAGTGTCAGTGAGATGGTTGACCACACGGTTGGACGGGTGCTGGATCTGTTTGCGATCGAACATGCGCTCGTGCCACGCTGGACGGGCCTCAAGCCCGCCCCGCACTAACAGCCTGCTAGGTCGATTCTCTGTCGCTCAACGGCTCATTGGCCGGTGCATTGGCTGGCTCAGCCGGCGGTTCGGTAGCGCTTGGGCTTACCGATTCGTTTGGTTTATCTTCAACGACGCGCTCGCGCATGACTGTCAGCACGCGATCCACCGCTTCATTGAAACCATTCATCGAAAAAATACTGGTCTTGAACTGACCATTCGTCAACGGAAACGCAAAGCCGACCACGGGGGTATTGTGAAAGGCCTTGCTCATTGAATCGGTTTCATTGAACCAGTAGAGCATCACGTCGCCGCTGGCGCTTTGCGTCGATTCGCACACCGCATCAATGGCCAACGCACCTTCGTTGGTGGTGATCATCAGCGGATAGGTGGCGCTGGATTCGCATTCAGTGCCATTAGCGAAATAATAACGGCAGCTGTTGGTAGCGCACAGCATGCCGAATAGTGATCTGCCGTTTTCGTGCGTCGTGGCCTCACCCATTTCTTCCTGAAATTGCGAGGACCAGTCGCCATGCTCGAGTTTGTCCTCTGCCTGCGCAGTGACAGACAAGCTTAGCAATAATGTCAATCCGATAAATATTCTGTGCATTGTTTATCCTCTGCTCGCGATTCAAGTGCCCAGACAAAAATGTAACATGCCGTCGTGATTTGATCAGGGGTCGATATCAAGATTGATCTTACCCAAGCTGCCGATCTCGATTTGCACGCGGTCACCGACATGAAGCCACTGGGTTTCAACGACACTGCCAAGCAAGATAAACTCGCCCGCTTTCAGATTCGGCATCCCATGCTCGGCCTGTGAATTGGCCAGCCAGGCCAGGGCATTCAAGGGGTGCCCCATCACCAGCGAGCCCAAGCCGCGACCCACCTCAACACCGTTGATGGTGACAATACCTTCGAGCGCGGCAAGGTCTAATCCGTGCCAATCCGATACCGGCTCACCTAACACGCAACCGGCATTAAAAAAATCATCGGCCAGCAGCGTGGGCAAGCCCAGTGTGCGGAAATTTTCGTAGCGTTCATCCACGAGTTCAATAGCAGCCATCACTTCACCAACAGCAGCGGCGACGGTCTCACGCGTATAGGGTGCCGATTGGGTTGGTAAATCATGGGCTAAGCGAACGGCAATCTCACATTCCATCCCCACTTTTACAAACCCGCCGTGCGGTGCTACCGCATGGCCGTGCAGTACGGTATTGCTAAAAATCCGACCCGACACGGGCTGATTAATATTCAAAAACGCCTGCATGACGGGCGTCGTGCAACCAATCTTGTGACCCACCAGCTCACCCAAACCGGCACGGGTTAATAACGTGTTTAACTCAGACTGAATGGCAAAGCCCTCTGCCAAATCAGATGGCCGCAAATGATCGGGCAATGGCGCGATCGGCTCCAGAGAGATACGTTGGCCAAGCAATTCGCGGGCGGCATGGTGGATATTGATTTCGTTCACGTCGATTCCTTGTTACTCAGGTTAATGCGGAGATTATTACACGTTATCCAGCCCTGACTTTTGATCTCGCAGACCGGATTAAGGCAAGGCTTATTCAGCGTTATAATCCGCGATCATTTTAGTTTTATTTGCATGTAAAACCGGAGAGAAAATCATGGGCTCAATCATGAAACAAGCGGCTTGGCTGGCGCTGGCAATTGTCGGTGCCTGCGCCTTGGGCGTAGTGGCCTTATCGCGCGGGGAAAGCATCAGTGCGCTGTGGATCGTGGTCGCCGCGGTCGCTGTTTATCTGATCGGTTTTCGCTTCTATGGCCAGTACATCGCCACCAACGTGATGCAGCTAGATGCGGCACGCGCAACGCCCGCGGTACGGCTCAACGATGGGCTTGATTTTGTGCCAACAAACAAGCACGTTTTGTTCGGCCACCATTTTGCCGCGATTGCCGGCGCCGGTCCGCTGGTGGGCCCGGTACTGGCAGCGCAGATGGGCTACTTACCGGGTGTGATGTGGATCCTAGTGGGCGCGATCATGGCCGGCGCGGTGCAGGATTTCATGATTTTGTTTATCTCAGTACGACGGGATGGCCGCTCGCTAGGCGACATGATCAAATCCGAATTGGGCCTGGTACCCGGCGTGATTGCCCTGTTCGGCACGTTTATGATCATGACGATTCTGCTTGCCGTATTGGCACTGATCGTCGTCAAGGCGCTGGCGCAAAGTCCGTGGGGCACGTTTACGGTCGCCGCAACGATTCCAATTGCGCTTTTCATGGGCGTCTACAGTCGTTATATCCGGCCCGGCCGCGTGGGCGAAATCTCACTCATTGGGTTTGTGTTGCTGATGCTATCGATTGTGGTCGGCGGACAAGTGGCAGCTGACCCGCTTCTGGGCCCCCTGTTTACGTTTGACGGCAAGCAGCTCACCTGGATGCTGCTCACCTATGGTGTCGTTGCCTCCGTGCTTCCCGTTTGGCTGCTGCTGGCCCCACGTGATTATTTGTCCACCTTCCTCAAGATCGGTGCCATCTTCGGACTTGCACTGGGTATCGTGGTCATGGCGCCGGACCTGAAAATGCCGGCTGTGACGCAATTTATCGATGGCACCGGCCCGGTCTGGTCGGGGACCTTGTTCCCCTTCCTGTTCATCACCATCGCCTGCGGTGCAGTGTCAGGTTTCCATGCGCTGATTTCCTCAGGCACTACGCCCAAGCTGCTGGAAAATGAAACCCACGCCACCTATATCGGTTACGGCGGCATGTTGATGGAATCGTTTGTGGCGGTGATGGCTTTGGTCGCTGCGTCGATCATTGAGCCCGGTATTTATTTTGCAATGAATAGTCCGGCTGCGCTGATCGGCACAAGCCCGGAAAGTGCTGCACAAGCGATCGGTCAGTGGGGCTTTTTCATCACCCCAGAGATGTTGACGCAGACCGCCAAGGACGTCGGTGAGACGACCATCATTTCCCGCACTGGTGGCGCGCCGACCTTGGCCGTTGGCATGGCACAGATATTTGCCGCGGCACTGGGAGGCAAGGCGATGATGGCGTTCTGGTATCACTTTGCGATTTTGTTTGAAGCGCTGTTCATCTTGACCGCAGTCGACGCCGGCACACGCGTGGGGCGTTTCATGTTGCAAGATTTGATCAGCACAGTTTTGCCGCCGTTCAAGCGACTGCCTGCGCTTGCCGCGAGCCTGATCGCCACCTTCCTCTGCGTGGGCGCATGGGGATATTTTCTCTATCAGGGCGTGATCGATCCCCTTGGTGGCATCAACACGCTCTGGCCTTTGTTTGGCATCTCCAACCAAATGCTGGCAGCGATCGCGCTGATGTTGGGCACGGTGGTGTTGTTTAAACTCAAGCGGGAAAAAGTGGCATGGGTAACGATAGTGCCAACGGTGTGGCTATTAATTTGTACGTTGACGGCTGGCTATCAAAAACTATTTCACGACAATCCGAAAATCGGCTTCCTAGCCCATGCGCAGAAGTATCAGGCAGCGCTCGCCGAAGACAAAATACTGGCACCTGCAAAATCGATGCCACAAATGCAGCAGATTATTTTTAACGATTATGTTGATGCCGCGCTGGCTGCCTTGTTTATGGCTGTCGTATTGTCTATCCTGTTTTTTGGACTGCGTGCCTGCCTGCGGGCGTTACGCGAAGAGCATCCAAGCAGCACCGAAACAGACAACGTTCGACATCAACCAGCTGTGGCCTGACAAGGACACCCATGTTCACGAACCTCGGTAGTGAAATCGGTAAGTTTGGCGCTTACCTCGGACAAACCGCCAGACTGATGGTGGGCTTGCCGGATTACGACGTCTATCTGACGCACATGCAAGAGCAGCATCCTGATAAAACGGCGATGACGTATGAGGAATTTTTCCGTGAACGCCAGGATGCCCGTTATGGCGGTAACGGTCGTATGAGCCGTTGCTGCTGATGCCAGGGGTTGGTGATACAGACGTCTTTGCCAAGCAAACAAAAATGACAGATGTATTTATTTTTCATAACCCCCGTTGCGGCACGTCCCGCAATGTACTGGCAATGATTCGCAACGCAGGCATTGAGCCCATCATCATTGAGTATCTGCACCATCCCCCTGCGCGAGAGCGTCTGCTGGCAATGATTGAAGCGACCGGCCAGCCTGCGCGCGCGTTACTGCGCGAAAAAGGCACGCCCTATCACGAGCTTGGCCTTGATGATGCAGCAAAGACCGATGACGAACTCATTGATGCGATGCTGGCGCATCCCATCTTGATTAATCGTCCGCTTGTGGTCACGCCGCTGGGCACGCGGCTGTGCCGTCCGTCGGAGGTTGTGCTGGATCTTTTGCCACAAGCCCAGCGCGGGGCTTTCATCAAGGAAGATGGCGAACAGGTCATTGATGCGGAGGGGCGACGTGTCTGATACTTTTTCCGATCTGCCCAATCTATCGCCTGCGCTGTTTGATTTACCCGCGTCAGACAAACTAGCGCCGACCAAACCGGCAACCCATGCCCCGCGCATTCTTTTGCTTTATGGCTCTTTACGCCAGCGCTCGTTCAGTCGCCTGTTGTGTGAAGAAGCAGCCCGGCTGCTTCTTCACATGGGCGCCGAAGTGCGCACCTTCAACCCAACCGGTCTGCCGCTACCCGAGGATGCGCCGGAAACGCACCCTAAAGTGGTCGAACTGCGTGACCTGACCACCTGGGCCGAGGGCATGGTGTGGTGCTCGCCTGAGCGCCACGGCGCGATGACAGGCATCATGAAAACCCAGATTGACTGGATACCCCTGACACTCGGCGCGATCCGGCCTACGCAAGGTAAAACGCTGGCAGTCATGCAAGTGTCCGGTGGATCGCAGTCGTTTAACGCCGTCAACCAATTACGCGTACTGGGGCGTTGGATGCGGATGATTACGATCCCCAATCAGTCTTCGGTCGCGATGGCGTACAAAGAATTCGATGAAGCAGGACGGATGAAGCCGTCTGCTTACTACGACCGCGTGGTCGACGTGATGGAGGAACTGGTGAAATTCACCCTGCTAACAAGGGACATATCGCCTTATCTGGTTGATCGCTACAGCGAGCGCAAGGAAGCCCAGCAGGCGTTGTCTGAACGGGTGGGATTGGCGAAGATTTAGCCCGCAAGAGGCGTTACCTACGGTGCAGCCGCAGTGTGGGCAATCATTCAACATAATTTAGCCCGCATTGCGCGGGCTAAATTATGTAAGGAAACTGGTGCCGACTGCAGGACTTGAACCCGCCACCCCATGATTACAAATCATGTGCTCTACCAGATGAGCTAAGTCGGCTATAAATTAAACGAACGAATTATACGTTATTTAATGCGTGTGAGCGTTGGACGGCCACCCTTCTTTGGTGGTTCCGGCTCCTCATCATCCGCCTGACCGGATCGGGGAGCGGGGGCTTCCGAAACGGGTACGGATGACAATTGGGTAGGGCCGGCAGGCGCCAACTGATTGCTGGCGTCGGCCTCCTTCGAGGCGGAAGTTTTAGCGACTTTGGCCGCTGCATCGCGCTGGACGTCGAATGCCATACCCTGACCATTTTCACGGGCATAGATCGCGCTGACATTATCAATCGGCACCTCGATATCACGCGAGACACCACCAAAGCGGGCCCGGAAGTGAACGAAGTCATTGTCGATTTTTAGGTGACTTGTTGCATCAAAACTGATGTTCAGCACGATCTCACCATTTTTGACGAACTCCATCGGCACACGGGTGCTGCCATCAACGACAACAACAATATAAGGAGTATAGCCATTGTCAGTGCACCATTCATACAGCGCACGTAGCAGGTAGGGTTTAGTGGAAGTTTCTGCCATAGGATAGAGACGAAATACGTGGCCTCAGGAAATCAATAGAGTGACGACAATTGAATTGTTGATCTGCCTTGCCGGACGACTAGCAACAAGGCAGATCACATGGCCTGATATCAACGACGCATGACTTTTTCAGAGGGTGTCAGCGCTTCGATATAGGCAGGACGCGAGAAAATGCGCTCTGCGTATTTCATCAGTGGCGCTGCGGTTTTGGAGAGTTCCACGCCATAGTGATCAAGACGCCAGAGCAGCGGCGCAATCGCCACGTCGAGCATCGAAAACTCTTCGCCAAGCATATATTTATTTTTCAGAAAAAGCGGCGCTAGCATGGTCAGACGATCGCGAATTTCGGACCGCGCTTTTTCGTGAATTTTGTCGGCGGAACGGGATTTCTCGTTTTCGAGTGCATGTACGTGGACAAACAGCTCTTTTTCGAAATTGAACAGCATCAGACGGGCACGGGCACGCATCAGCGGGTCGGCCGGCATCAGCTGTGGATGCGGAAAACGCTCGTCAATGTATTCGTTGATGATGTTGGACTCGTACAGCACCAGATCACGCTCAACGAGAATCGGCACCTGACCATAGGGGTTCATGGTCGAGATATCTTCAGGCTTGTTGAACAGGTCCACGTCGCGGATTTCGAAATCCATGCCTTTTTCAAACAAGACAAGACGGCAGCGCTGGGAAAATGGGCAGGTTGTGCCCGAGTAGAGGACCATCATTTTTGCAGTTCCTTGGAAACAAAGGGGTGAGACGGCATTCCGCTCACCCCAGGTACAGTGTGCTGCTTTTCCATTACACAGCCTGGCTGTTCGATCTGTTCTAAGCGATCACGGTCAGGACAGCATAGAGAAAAAACAGGGCCAACTTTATTTGACTTCCTTCCAGAAGGACGCGTTCAAACGCCAGGTTAGCAAGACCAGCAGGCACATGAACAATAGGACCCACACGCCCAACTGCTGACGTTTGTTTTTGACCGGCTCAGCCATCCAGCCCAAGAAAGCAACCAGATCAGCGACAGCGCTGTCGTATTCCTGCGCATTGAGCTTACCGGCCTTAATCTGCTCAAAACCGGCGAATTTGTGCACGGTCTTATCATGATCATGCGGATCTTTTTCCTCAACAAATTTTGCTGCCCGCACACCTTGCAATTCCCACAGCACATGCGGCATACCAACGTTAGGGAAGACCAGATTATTCCAACCAGTCACCCGCGTATCGTCGACATAATAAGTACGCAGATAGGTGTAGAGCCAGTCCGGTCCGCTTCCATCGCCAGAGGCTTTCGCCCTGGCGATCACGGACAGATCCGGCGGCGCTGCACCAAACCAAGCCTTGGCGTCTTCTTTGCTCAGATTTGTTTTCATCAGATCACCTACTTTATCCGACGCGAAGAGGAGATTGTCACGGATCTGATCTTCGGTGAGCCCGATATCGCGCAAACGGTTGTAGCGCATCATCGAGGCCGCATGACAATTCAGGCAATAGTTAACGAACAGACGCGCGCCATTTTGCAGCGAGGACAAATCGCGGCTACGGTCTGGTGCATGGTCAAGCGGATAGCCGCCTTCGTTGGCAATCGCCAATGCCGGCAACAAGGCGAGCATGGCAAGAAGCTTTTTCAATAATTTCATTCTCGTTTTCCTTTGCGGCTTAGTGCGGATGGAACGTGACACGATCCGGCACCGGCTTGAATGACCCCATCGTGCTCCACCAAGGCATCAGCAAGAAGAAACCGAAATAAATGAAGGTGCAGATTTGGGCAAGCAGCGTTCTACCATCGGTTGGCGGCAAGATGCCCAGGTAGCCCAGAATAACAAAGGCAATACCAAAACCGATGTAGACAAGCTTGTGCCAGTCAGGACGATAACGGATCGATTTGGCCTGAGAATGATCAAGCCAAGGCATTCCGGCGAGAATCACGACCGACACACCCATTAGCACCACGCCCCAGAATTTGGCATCAAGCACCAGCATACCGAGCACAATGACGGCAGCAACGGCCATCGCCGCGTTTTTGACCAACGCGGGCAAACGGGTTTTAAACACAATCAACGCCGCATAAGCGACAACGCCCAGCATCAACACACTCATGAATTGCGAGGTTGTCGCACGCAGAATCGAATAGAACGGCGTGAAGTACCAAACCGGCGCGATATGCGGTGGTGTCTTCAAGGAATCTGCAGGAATGAAGTTGTTATATTCGAGGAAATAGCCACCCATCTCCGGCGCAAAAAATACGATAGCGGAGAAAATTGTCAGAAATACCGAGACACCAAAAATGTCTTTGGTGGTGTAGTAAGGATGCGAGGGAATCGTATCGATACCATGGCCATCCGGACCGAGATGATCTTTTACTTCAACACCATCTGGATTGTTGGAACCCACCTCATGCAAGGCAATCAGATGTGCCACTACCAAGCCAAGCAAGACCAGCGGAATCGCAATGACGTGAAACGCAAAGAAACGATTGAGCGTCGCATCTGACACCACATAGTCACCACGAATCCATAGCGACAAGTCAGGACCGATAAACGGAATCGCACCGAACAAATTGACGATCACCTGGGCGCCCCAATAGGACATCTGTCCCCATGGCAGCAGGTAGCCGAAGAAGGCCTCGCCCATCAGGCACAGAAAAATCGCCACACCAAACAGCCAAATCAGTTCACGCGGCTTACGGTATGAACCGTAGAGCAGTGCGCGCGTCATGTGCAAATACACCACAATGAAAAATGCCGATGCGCCGGTAGAGTGCATATAGCGCACCAGCCAGCCCCAAGGCACCTCGCGCATGATGTATTCAACCGAGGCGAAGGCCAGATTGGCGTCGGGCTTGTAATTCATCACCAGGAAAATGCCCGTGACAATCTGAATGACCAACACCAACGCAGCGAGCGAACCAAACAGATAAAAGAAATTGAAATTCTTGGGCGCATAGTATTTACCCCACTGATCGTTCCAGAGCTTGGTCAGCGGGAAGCGGTCGTCAACCCAACCCAAGGCTTTTTGCGCAAGGGGGGCGTCTGCAGGAAGTTTTTTCTCAACGAATGCCATGATCAAGCCTCGCCTTTCTGATCTTTGCCAATCACAATTTTGGTTTCGCTTAGGTACATATGACGCGGCACCTCGAGGTTATCTGGCGCAGGCTTATTTTTGTAGACACGGCCGGCAAGATCGAAGGTCGATCCATGGCAAGGACACAAAAATCCACCCGCCCAATCGTCCGGCAACGAAGGCTGTGCGCCGGGCTGGAATTTGGAGCTTGGCGAGCAGCCAAGGTGCGAACAAATACCCACGGCGATCAAAATTTCGGGCTTGATCGAGCGCTGCTCGTTGCGCGCATATTCAGGCGTCAACTCGTTGGGATTACGTTCTGATTTGGGATCGGCCAGTTGCGACTCGGTCTTTTTCAGATCAGCCACCATCTCTGGGGTGCGTTTGACAATCCAGACCGGCTTCCCACGCCATTCGACCGTCTTCATTTCGCCGGGCTTTAGCCCTGCAATATCTACCTCAACCGGCGCACCCGCTGCTTTGGCACGTTCAGACGGCTCGAACGTCGACACAAAGGCACCTGCCGCTGCCAAGCCCGCCACCCCGCCCGCAGCAGCAGTGGCAACTAATAATCCGCGACGGCCGGAGTCGACCTGCTTCTCGTCACTCATAACAACCCCAATCAATGAAATTGCAAAACTTATACGAAACTTCCAGTAACCTTACATTATAGCGGAGCATCGATTGGTTTTGAAGAAGACGAGCAGGACAAAACCTGTGCGGTATGCAGATAGAGGCGTCAAATACAATCAACGCACTCTTTTATTTTCATTTTCGCAATCCCATGCCTCGACTTTTTGAATCGTGCATCGGTCGCGTGCAACGAGCTAGTCCACCGAACGCCGCCGACTTTTGCTGATGCCGATCTGCAGCAGACCGCGCCGCTGCGCTTCGTAGACTGCCTCGCCACGCGAGTGCACGGATAGCTTTCCGTAGATGTGCTTCACATGGGTCTGCACCGTGCCAACCGAGACACCTAGCTCCTTGGCGACTTTGACGTAACTATCGCCGCGCGCAATGAACTCAAGAATCGTATTTTCGCGCGGCGTCAGCACGGCACTAACATCGCTATAATCGCCTGCCCCCGCACGTGGCCTGGACTTGCGCATACGCGCCAATATTTTTCGAGCGATCACCGGGCTAATCGGCGAGCCTCCGGCGCGCACTTCCAGGAGCGCACGCACAATATCGATATGACCTGCCTCTTTGAGCACGTAACCTGAGGCGCCCGCCTCAATGCAAGCCAGTACGTTTTCTTCGTCGCTCGACATCGTAATGACCATAATGTCCGCGGCCGGCGCAAGGCGGCGGCAGGCATGAATAATCTTTAACCCCGATCCATCCGGTAAGCCGAGATCGGTCAACAGCAAATCAACTGTTTCTAGCGTAAGCCAATCAATGGCAGTGGCAACCGAACTAAATGCGCCGCTGAGCATCATGGTCGACTCGAGCTCGATCGCATTACACAAGAGGCGACGCGTTACCGCATCATCTTCCACCACCATGACGCGCGTGGGCAGTTCAAAAAAAATTTCCAACATGATGGTCCAGCTTTAAGTGAGCGCTATAACGCAATGGCAGTCCGTGCGCAGTCAGACATACTTGGTTCCACGCTCATTCGATTTAACCAGAATCGCTACGTTTATTTTCGCAGTTTGGCCGAATAACAAATCAAATACGATAAAAAATCGTACTTTTATTTATCTCGTTCGATAAAAATTAACCGGGACTCTGATCGCACATACTGCACCCGCACTTGCCCAGGATGTTTTGGGCGATCAACGAATTAATTAAACTGGATTGGCGCAATCAATAAATTGATGTCGCAGTCCGAATTGCTGCGCCAGATAATCACCGAGCGCCTGCACGCCGTAGCGCTCCGTTGCGTGATGACCGCAAGCCAGATAGGCCACACCTGACTCGCGCGCAAGATGCACAGTCTGCTCAGAAATTTCTCCACTGAGGTAGGTGTTGGCGCCGGCGACAATCGCGTCGCACAGTGCGTTTTGTGCCGCACCTGTACACCAGCCTACACGCCCTAAGCGCTGCGTAGTATCACCAATCACCATCGGTGCGCGCCCCAAGACTTGCTCAACAAGCCGCGCCAGGTCGGCGACCGTCTGCGTGATCTCAGCTGGCCTACCCAACCAGCCCAGATCTTGCTCACCAAAATGGCCCTCCGCAAAAAAACCAAGTCGCTCACCGAGTTGGGCATTGTTACCCATTGTCGGATGCGCATCGAGCGGCAGGTGATAGGCGAATAAATTGATGTCTTGTGTGAGCAAAAGTTTTAAGCGTCGCTGCTGAGGACCGATCACGCGGGCGTCCTCGCCGCGCCAGAAATACCCGTGATGTACCAACACGGCATCCGCACCTGCAGCATGTGCCGCTTCGAGTAATGCCAGACTCGCCGTCACACCGGTAACCAAGTGCTTGATGTGCCTGCGGCCTTCAACCTGCAAGCCATTTGGGCAGTAATCGCGAAAGCGGTTAATATCGAGGGTCGTCGCTAAATGTTTTGCTAAATCGTCCCGATCTACATTTCTGTTATTCATTTCCTGTCCTCGCTATGCGCCGTCTCTGGCTGTTATTTGCCCAAACCGTCACCGTTGGTCTTGCTCTGTGGTTCATTGTAGCGAGCCTCAAGCCCGAATGGATTACTCGCAACAGGCAGATTGAAACTGCCGTCATACCGGTGCAGCAAGCTACCGGCACTGGCGCACCCGCCAATACCTATCGCGAAGCGTCGCGGCAAGCCATGCCGGCGGTGGTCAATATTTTCACGACCAAAGAAGCCAAGCAATCCCCGCATCCGTTCAACAATGATCCGATGTTGCGCCGCTTTTTTGGCGATGGCGCTCTGGGCCGGCCTGACGAACAGCAATTCAGCCTCGGCTCTGGCGTGGTGGTGAGTCCGGAAGGTTACATCCTGACGAATAATCATGTCATTGAAGCCGCCGACGAAATTGAGGTAGCACTCGCCGATGGCCGTAAGGTACCGGCTAAAGTGATTGGCAGCGATCCCGAGACCGATCTCGCGGTGATTCGTATCAATCTGAAAAATCTCCCCGCTATCACGCTGGGACAATTAGACAATGCCAAAGTCGGTGATGTCGTGCTGGCCATCGGCAATCCCTTCGGTGTGGGCCAGACCGTGACGATGGGAATTATCTCTGCCCTCGGACGCAATCATCTCGGTATTAATACCTTTGAAAATTTTATTCAAACGGATGCCGCGATCAATCCGGGTAATTCGGGTGGCGCATTGATTGATACCAATGGTCATCTGCTGGGCATCAATACGGCTATTTATTCGCGCAGCGGCGGCTCTCTGGGTATCGGCTTTGCGATCCCCGTTACAACGGTCAAGACGGTGATGGAGTCCATCATCAAAAACGGACAAGTCGTGCGCGGCTGGATCGGTGTCGAACCGCAAGACATTACACCCGAACTAGCGCAAAGCTTCGGCCTGGAAAAAACATCGGGTACGATCATTGCCGGCGTGCTCAAGGGCGGCCCGGCCGAAAAAGCTGGTATTAAGCCAGGAGATATTTTGCTTTCGGTGGCAGACAAGCCTGTCTCTGACACCGTCTCCATGCTCAACCTGGTAGCCCAATTAAAACCGGGCGAGCAGGTGAAAATGAGCATTCTGCGCAAATCCCGCGAGGCGACCGTAGAGGTCATCATCGGCAAGCGTCCACGCATGAAGCAGCCCGCTTTACAGGAAGGCGAATAAGCCTCTGTTATGCACCTGCGCGACCTGACCCAATTCCTGCATGAGCTTGAGGAAAACAACAACCGCGCGTGGTTTGTAATGAACAAGCCCCGCTACGATATTCTGCGCGCGGAGCTACTCGAACTGGTAACGGCACTCATTGCCGGCATCATTCCTTTTGATCCGGCCATTGCGCTATGTAATCCTAAAAAAGCGCTGTTCCGGATCAACCGCGACTTGCGTTTTGCACGCGGCGGCGATCCGTACAAAACCACTTTTTCTGCGGCCATCACGGCGAGCGGCTTAAAAAAGCCTAGTCAAGGTGGCGGCCCGGCCTATTATTTTCAACTCGACGCGCAAGGCAATCTGCTCTCAGCCGGTGGAGAATACCGTCCGCCCTCAGAACGTCTGCGCGCAATCCGCGCACATGTGGTGGCTGATGCCAGAAGCTTTGGCAAGCTACTCAAAGACAAAGGCTTGCAGGAGAATTTTGGTGGGCTGCAGCAGACCGATACGCTACTCCGCCTGCCCAGAGGTTTTGATGTCGACGCGCCGCACGGTGAACAGCTCAAGCTTAAGAGTTTCATCGCTTGGCGGGAGCGTAGCGTAAAAACCATGATGCCGGCTGAATTACCAGCACGATTACTGGAAGATTTTAAGGCTGCCGCACCGCTAGTGAAATGGCTGCGTGCAGCCGGTTTAAGTGGTGAATCTGTGTAAGGCTGACGTTCAGACTGCCTCTTCGGGTGCTTGCGTGGCACGCTGGAAAAAAGGCGCCACTAACAAACCAACTTCGTACAGCAAGCACAGCGGAATGGCTAGGAACAGCTGGCTCATGATGTCGGGCGGGGTCACCACCGCAGCGATCACAAAGGCGCCCACAATCACATAAGGGCGAATGGCTTTGAGTTTTTCTACTGTGACCAATCCCATTCGGACCAGCACCACTACCACCACAGGCACTTCGAAGGTCAGGCCAAAAGCCATGCACATGGTCAAGACGAAATCAAAATAATTCTCGATGTCCGGCGCGACCGAAATCGACTTCGGTGCGAATTCGTTGATGAATTTGAAGACGGTGCCAAAGACAAAGAAATAGCAGAACGCGACACCGACTAAAAACAGCACTGAAGAAGAAATGACCAACGGCGCGACCAGTCGTTTTTCGTGCAGATATAAGCCGGGCGCGATAAACGCCCAAGCCTGATAAAGCACCCAAGGCAGCGATACCATCACTGCCAACATCATCGTCACTTTCATCGGAATCAAAAATGGCGTGACTACACCGGTGGCAATCATCTTAGAGCCCGCCGGCAGTGCGTTCATCATCGGCTGCGCGAGCCAGTCGTAAATGACGGCTGCGCCGGGCCACAAGGTGAAGAGAACAATAAACACGGCCAGCACCACCACCGACGCACGTACTAAGCGCGTGCGCAATTCAACCAGATGCGAGATGAACGTCTCTTGCATGCTGCTAGGTTCAGATGAGTCTGACATTTAATTGAAAAATTTCACAGATTTGCTGCTGGCAGGCCGGTAACGGGCGACACGGGCAGCACCTGACATTACGCGGGATTTGCGTCCAGTGTGCCGCTTGAACCACATGGGTAAAGAAGAGGATTGCATCAGTTTTTTCTTGCGAAAATCACGGCTCTTGTAGGCGAGATCATCGGGACTAGGGCCGCGGTACAAGCTGTCACTGCCGGTAAAGGCATCGTTGGCTTCGGCAATGGCTTCCGTAAAATCCTGGCTGGCTTCGGCAATATCATCAGCGACCGTTTTGTTGACCGTCTGTGCGGCTTCGCGAATGTTTTCCTGCATCTTGCGCAACTCATCCATCTGCATCTCGCGATTGACCTCGGCCTTGACGCTGCTGATATAGCGCTGCGCACGACCAAACAAGGTACCGGCCATACGCGCGACAGCAGGCAGCTTCTCGGGGCCGATCACGACAAGCGCGACCGCACCGATGAGCGCGATTTTGGTGATGCCTAAATCAATCATGGGAGCAGGGAATCAGAAGGGCGCAGGCAGTGGCGCGCCAGTACTGCGCGCCAGCATAGCTACGAAGCGTCTTAGCTTTTGGATTTTTCTTTGGCTTCAACGTCAATGGTGGCTTTCTCAGCAACTGGGGATGGTGCAGCGGACTTGTCGTCTTCTGCGCCCTTGACACCATCTTTAAAGCCTTTGACAGCCTTACCAAGGTCACCGCCGATGTTGCCCAGCTTTTTGGTGCCGAACACGAGCATGACGATGACGAGCACGATAACCCAGTGCCAAATGCTAAATGAACCCATTATTTTCTCCTTACAGAACCCGTAGGTTCAAGTCTCATGAAATCGTTTATTGCTGCCTGCATGAGCGCTATCCGCGCCAAGGACGCGGGCCACCCATTACGTGCAGATGCAGATGGTACACCTCTTGACCGCCATCCGGACCGGTATTGATGAGCGCCTTGAAGCCGCCAGCCGGCTCGCCGGCCGCTGCCCGGTAGTTGCATCCCAGTTCGTCTGCCAGTTTTGGTGCAAGCAGCATCATTTTACCCAACAATGGGGCGTGGTTCGCACCACTGTCGGCCAAGGTCGGAATGTGCTCGCGCGGCACGATCAGAAAATGCACAGGCGAAGCTGGGTTGATATCATGAAAAGCGATCAAATCCTGATCTTCATAAATGAGTTTTGCCGGGATCTTGCCCGCAGCGATCTTGCAAAAAATACAGTTATCCAAGGCCTGTCTCCTCTGGTTTCAATTGTCGTGCATGGTTTACGCGCGGGGACTTAATTTTTTTGGCCTTCGGCGGCTTCGCGTTGCTGCAACTTGCGATTGGCCATTTCTTCGATCCCTGAGAGCCCTTCGCGCCGTGCCAACTCATCCAATACCTGCTGCGGCGAAAGCCCAAAGCGCGACAGCATGATGAGCGAGTGAAACCATAAATCAGCACACTCATAGATCAACTTGGACGCATCCGCACCCGCTCTGACGTCCTTGGCCGCCATTACCGTCTCCGTGGCCTCTTCGCCGATTTTTTTCAAAATGGCATCGTCGCCTTTGGTAAACAGCCGTGCAATATAAGACCGCTCGGGGTCGCCACCCAACTCGGGTTTGCGCGACTCTATGACTTCGGCCAGGCGCTGCAGGATATCGCTCATCGTGTTTTATTTATAAATGTCAGTGGGATTTTTCAGCACAGGATCGACAACGACCCAGTCAGGCTCGCCCTCATGGGCATCCAATTTCTGAAAAAAACAGGAATGCCGGCCCGTATGACAGGCCAGCTTACCAACCTGTTCGATTTTTAACAGTACGACGTCTTCATCACAATCGAGGCGGATCTCATGCACTTGCTGAAAGTGCCCCGACTCTTCTCCTTTGTGCCAGAGCTTGTTGCGCGACCGGCTCCAGTACACGGCCTGACCCGATGCCACCGTGCGCGCCAGCGCATCACGGTTCATCCAAGCGAACATCAACACATCATTGGAGCCAACTTCCTGAGCAATCACAGGCACCAAACCCTGCGCATCCCATTTGATTTGATCGAGCCATTTTGGCGCCGCGTTCATGCCAGTCTCATTGGGATATGCTGCGCAGCCATGAAACGTTTGGCTTCCTGCACGCTGTGCTGACCGTAATGAAAAATGCTCGCAGCGAGGACCGCATCGGCATGTCCTTCTTTGATGCCGTCAGCAAGATCTTGCAAGCCACCGACACCACCGGATGCAATCACCGGGATGGACAAAGCGTCCGACACCGCGCGCGTCAAGGGCAAATCAAAACCGGACTTGGTGCCGTCGCGGTCCATGCTTGTGAGTAGAATTTCGCCCGCACCAAGCGCCTGCATTTTCTGCGCCCATTCGACCACATCCAAACCAGTCGCACGACGCCCACCGTGCGTGAAAACTTCCCAATGGCCCGCAGCACTGCGCTTGGCATCAATGGCCACAACGATACATTGCGAGCCATATTTTTGGGCGGCTTCAGCCACCAATTGCGGATTAGTGACGGCCGACGTGTTAATGCTGACTTTGTCAGCACCGGCATTAAGCAAACGACGCACGTCTTCAACCACCCGCACCCCACCGCCGACGGTGAGCGGAATAAACACTTGGGAGGCAACGGCTTCGATGATGTGAAGAATGAGATCGCGCTCGTCCGAGGAGGCCGTAATGTCCAGAAAGGTAAGCTCATCTGCGCCTTCTCCATCATAGCGGCGTGCAATCTCGACCGGATCGCCGGCGTCACGCAATTCGAGGAAGTTAATCCCTTTGACGACTCTGCCTGCGGTGACGTCGAGGCAAGGAATGATGCGCTTGGCCAGGGTCATGTCAGTCTTCGTCGTCGAACTCGTCAAGATCGCCGGAGAGTTCGTCGGCGCGGTCTTGCGCGGAACGCAGATCAAGCGTGCCTTCGTAAATCGAACGGCCACAGATGACGCCTTCCACGCCCTCGTCCTGCACCGCGCACAGGGCTTCGACATCGGTGATGGTGTGCACGCCACCTGAGGCGATGACGGGAATGGTCATGCTTTGTGCGAGCTTGACAGTGGCTTCGATATTGACGCCCTTCATCATGCCGTCGCGACCGATGTCGGTATAGACGATGGCTTCGCAGCCGTAGTCTTCGAATTTTTTGGCCAAGTCAATGACTTCATGACCAGAGAGTTTGCTCCAGCCGTCGGTCGCAACTTTGCCATCTTTGGCATCAAGCCCGACGATAATCTGTCCCGGAAAAGCGCTGCAGGCATCGTGCAGAAAGCCCGGACTTTTTACAGCGGCCGTGCCGATGATGATGTAAGAGAGCCCGCCATCGAGATAGCGTTCGATGGTGTCCAAATCACGGATGCCACCACCGAGCTGAATCGGAATTTCGTCAACGTTATACTCGAGTGCAAACTCGCGAACGGCGGCAATGATCGATTTGACCGCAGCACCGTTTTTAGGCTTGCCGGCAAAGGCACCGTTCAAGTCCACCAGATGCAGGCGACGCGCACCCTGCAACAGCCAGTGCCGGGCCATTTGGCCGGGATCTTCGGAAAACACGGTGACTTGTTCCATGTCGCCCTGCTTCAAGCGAACGCAGTGGCCGTCTTTAAGATCAATCGCGGGTATGAGCAGCATGGCTACGAAGAAGTAAGAAATTAAAAAAGAGAAGGCTAAAAATTTGGATCAAGGCGTCCAATGTACAAAATTTTTATACAACTGCAAACCAGCTGATGCACTTTTTTCAGGATGAAATTGCGTGGCAAAGAGATTATCCCGGCCCGCAGCAGAACAAAATGGCGCGCCGTAGTGCGTCTCAGCCAGCGCATGTGCCGGGTTAACTGGCACCGCATAGTAACTATGCACAAAATAAAAATAACTCTGGTCGGGCACCCCCGCCCACAAGGGATGCGCTTGCAACTGATGCACCTGATTCCAGCCCATCTGCGGCACTTTGTAGCGCGAACCATCAGGCTGAACCTGTCCTTCTAAATCAAAGCGGACGACTTTGCCCGGCATCAGCCCCAAACACCCGGCGTCCCCCTCGTCGCTACGGTCAAAGAGCATTTGCTCGCCGACACACACGCCAAACAGCGGCTTGTTGCGCGCGCCCTCAAGCACCGCCTCAAGTACGCCCGAGGCACGCAAGGATTGCATACAGTCCGGCATGGCACCCTGCCCCGGCAGCACCAGCCGGTCAGCCGCACGGATCACATCGGGCTCACCGGAGATGCGCACATCAGCTTCAGGCGCAACATGCATGAGGGCCTGCGCTACCGAGCGCAGGTTGCCCATGCCGTAATCCACAACTACGATTTTATTCATGAAAAAAATCAAGCCTGCCCGGACACACCATGATTATGGTCGTCGTTGGCGCGGTTAGAGGCTGCCCTTGGTCGATGGAATGGTGCCGGCTGCGCGCGCATCAAGTTCGGCGGCCATACGCAAGGCGCGGCCGAAGGCCTTGAACACAGTTTCACACTGGTGATGGGCGTTTTCGCCGCGCAGATTATCTATGTGCAGAGTGGCCAACGCGTGGTTGACAAAGCCCTGAAAAAATTCGTGGGTCAGGTCGACATCAAAAGAGCCAATCATCGAGCGCTTAAAGGGCACGTGAAATTCGAGCCCAGGGCGACCGGAAAAGTCGATCACCACACGCGAGAGCGCTTCGTCAAGGGGCACATACGCATGACCATAGCGGCGGATACCTTTTTTGTCACCCATCGCTTTGGCGAAAGCCTGACCCAGGGTAATCCCGACGTCTTCCACGGTATGGTGGGCGTCAATGTGCAGGTCGCCTTTGGCTTCAACGTCGAGGTCAATTAAGCCATGACGGGCGATCTGGTCGAGCATGTGGTCAAGGAAAGGCACACCCGTATTGAGCTTTTGCTGGCCGGTGCCATCAATATTGATCGCAACCCGGATCTGGGTCTCACTGGTGTCGCGAACGATTTCTGCTTTGCGTGGCTGGGACATGATTAAGGGTACAGGTCAGGACTTCAGGCTGGATTGCAGCGCCTCTTCGAGCAACGCATTTTCAGCGGGCGTGCTCACGGTGATACGAATGCAATTATCCAGTAATGGGTGCATTTTACCGACATTTTTGACCAGCACCTTCCGCGCCAACAAGCGCTCGAAAACCGCGGTGCCGGACAGGCCAGCGGCGACAATGCGAATGAGGATGAAATTGGCCGACGACGGGAATACCTGCACGCCGGGCATGGCCGCGAGCACCTTGGCCAAGCGATCCCGCTCAGACCGGATCGCCGCAGCTTGCGCATCCAGCACCTCACTATGCTCGAGGACAAATTCGGCAGTGGTCTGGGTGAGTACGTTGATGTTGTAAGGCGGGCGGACTTTATCGAATTGCGCCAGCAAGTCGGCTGCCGCAGACATATATCCCAGACGAATGCCGGCCAGACCGAGCTTGGAGACGGTGCGCATCACAATCAAATTCGGAAAATCAGGCAAGCGCGGCATAAAACTGGTTTCGGCAAACGGCTGGTAGGCCTCGTCGACAATCACCACACCACTGTCACCCACCTCACACAAAATGGCGACCATCGCCTCGGGATCGAACAGCGTACCAGTTGGATTATTGGGATAAGCCAGATACGTGATCGCAGGACGATGGGTGCGGATAGCAGTGAGCATGGCCGGTAGATCAAGGCTGAAGTCGGGATTAAGCGGCATCCCGACAAATTCAAGCCCGGCTAATTGCGCCGACATCGCGTACATGACAAAGCCGGGCAACGGAGCCAGCACCTTGGCGCCCGGCTTGGCGCAGGCAACAGAGACCATGGCAATCAGTTCGTCAGAGCCATTGCCCAGCACAATATCAAAACCAGCCGGCACGCCGAGCTTGTCGCACAGCGCCTGTTTCAGCGCCAAATAAGTCGGCACCGGATAACGATTAAGCGCAACACGACCCAAGCGTTCGCCCAACTCGCGCTGCAACGCTGGCGGCAAGGTGTAGGGATTTTCCATCGCGTCGAGTTTGACGAAACCGGCTGCATCCTGCACATGGTAGGCAGACAGCGCACGTACGTCAGCGCGGATGATGTTGTCGATCAGGGACATGGTTTTTTAGTCTTTGTCGGCAAGTCGATATTCTGCAGAACGCGCATGCGCCTGCAAGCCTTCACCATAGGCAAGTTCGGCCGCGATTTTGCCGAGTGTCTGCGAGCCGGCTTGGCTGACGTGAATGATGGATGAGCGCTTCTGAAAATCATAGACGCCCAGCGGCGACGAAAATCGCGCAGTTCGTGATGTGGGCAAGACGTGGTTGGGGCCGGCACAGTAGTCCCCGAGCGATTCGGACGAAAAACGACCAAGGAACATCGCCCCGGCGTGCCGAATTTTGTCGGCCCACTGTTGCGGCTGCTCAGTAGAAATCTCCAGATGTTCGGCTGCGATCAGGTTGGCAATCTCGCAGGCCTGATCCATATCGCGCACCTTGATAAAGGCGCCCCGATTGGTCAGCGAGGTACGAATGACTTCTTTGCGCGGCATTGCCTCAAGGAGCGTATTGACGCTTTCTTGCACCCGCGCCAGATAGCCGGCATCAGGGCACACCAAAATCGATTGCGCCAACTCGTCATGCTCCGCTTGCGAAAATAGATCCATCGCGATCCAGTCGGGGTTGGTGCTGCCATCGGCCAGAATCAAAATTTCAGACGGTCCAGCAATCATGTCGATACCGACGATGCCAAATACCCGACGCTTGGCGGCGGCCACATAGGCGTTACCGGGCCCGACGATTTTATCGACTTGCGCAATGGTCGCCGTGCCATAGGCCAAGGCACCAACGGCCTGCGCACCGCCGATGGTAAAGACCCGATCGACGCCAGCGATTGCCGCGGCAGCCAGCACCAGCGGATTTTTGACGCCATCCGGGGTCGGCACAACCATGATGATCTCGGCCACGCCGGCCACCTTGGCTGGAATGGCGTTCATCAATACCGAGGAAGGATACGCAGCCTTGCCGCCCGGGACGTAGATGCCAACTTTGTCGAGGGGCGTTACTTTTTGGCCCAGCACGGTGCCATCAGGCTCGGTATAGGTAAAACCATCGGAACCGCATTCGCGCTTTTGGCGCTCGTGATAAGTGCGTACGCGATCGGCGGCGGCCTCAAGTGCCTCGCGTCGGACAGGCGTTAAAGAACGTAGTGCGGCCTGCATCTCGGCTGGCGTGATTTCGAGCGTGGCCATGCTCGTCGCTGTCAAACGATCGAATTTGTTGGTGTAGTCCAGCACCGCCGCATCGCCGTGTGTTTTCACCTCGGCTAAAATCCCGGCGACGGCGCGCTCAATGGCGTCGTCCTCGCCCGCTTCGAACGCGAGCACAGTCATTAAATGCGCATTAAAATCGGCGTCGCTGGCGTTGAGCTGGCGGATGATGACGGGCTTTGCAGGCATGGTGATTATTGATTACGCTTGGAGGCTTGATCGAATGCGGCGAGTATCGGCTGGAGTTTGTCGCGCTTCAATTTGAGCGCAGCCTGATTGACCACGAGGCGCGCTGAAATTTCCATGATGTGTTCGACTTCGACGAGATGATTGGCACGCAGCGTGCTGCCAGTCGAGACCAGATCAACAATCGCATCCGACAAACCCACCAGCGGACCCAACTCCATTGAACCGTAGAGTTTGATCAAATCGACATGAACGCCCTTGGCTGCAAAATGTTCGCGGGCGACTTTCAAGTATTTGGTGGCCACCCGCAGCCGTGCGCCGTGACGCACGGCATGCGCATAATCAAATCCGGCATGCACCGCCACCGACATCCGGCATTGGGCAATGCCGAGATCGATCGGCTGATACAGGCCTTCGCCGCCATGTTCCAGCAGCACGTCTTTACCGGCCACGCCAAAATCTGCTGCGCCATATTGCACATAGGTTGGCACATCGGACGCACGCACGATGATGACTTGCACCTGCGGATCATTGGTCGGCAAAATCAGCTTGCGCGATTTTTCCGGATCTTCGGTCACGACCAGGCCGGCTGCTTTTAGCAAAGGCAAGGTCTCTTCAAAGATGCGCCCCTTGGAAAGCGCGAGCGTGAGTTGTTGGTCCATTATTTTATTCTTTGAATGTCGGCGCCGACGGCCGACAGTTTGACTTCCATCTGATCATAACCGCGATCGAGATGATAAATCCGGTCAATCAGTGTTTGTCCGGTGGCAGCCAGTCCAGCGATGACCAACGACGCCGAAGCGCGCAAATCGGTGGCCATTACTGGCGCACCGATCAGGCTGGCGCCACCCTGCACAATAGCGGTGTGTCCGTCGATTTCGATCGCCGCGCCAAGCCGGTTGAGCTCCTGCACATGCATGAAACGATTTTCAAAAATCGTCTCCGTCACGCGGCTGTTGCCCTCGGCAATACAGTTTACGGCCATGAATTGTGCCTGCATGTCAGTCGGGAAACCCGGGTATTCGGTGGTGCGAAAATTAACAGATTTGGGACGGCCGGCCATCTGAACGCGAATCCAGTCCTCACCTGCGGTAATGATCGCGCCCATCTCGCGCAGCTTATCAATAGCCACATCCAAAATGTCAGTACGCGTATGACGCAGCACGACGTCGCCGCCGGCGGCGACCACTGCGCACAAGAACGTGCCGGTCTCAATGCGGTCCGCAATAACGCTGTGCGCCGCGCCATGCAAAGCCGGCACGCCATGCACGAGTAAGCGATCGGTGCCGAACCCTTCGATCTGTGCGCCCATGGCAACGAGCAGATGCGCCAGATCGGTGACCTCGGGTTCGCGCGCGGCGTTTTCCAATATGGTGTCACCATCGGCCAGAGTCGCTGCCATTAGCAAGTTTTCGGTGCCGGTGACGGTGATCATGTCCGTGACGATACGCGTGCCTTTAAGTTTTTTGGCGCGGGCATAAATGTAGCCGCCTTCGATACGGATATCGGCACCCATCGCCTGCAGACCTTTGATGTGCTGATCAACCGGACGCGAACCAATCGCACAACCGCCGGGCAGCGACACCTTGGCTTCTCCAAAGCGGGCCAGCAAGGGCCCCAGCACCAAAATCGATGCGCGCATGGTTTTCACCATTTCATAGGGCGCTTCCAACTGATGAATGTCGCGACCGCACAGCTCGAGTACACCGGCATCGTCTTTGATCGACAGACCCATCTGGCCGAGTAGCTTTTGCATGGTTGCGACGTCCTGCAACTTGGGCACATTGGTCAGCGCCACCGTGTCTGCTGTCAGCAACCCTGCACACAGTATCGGCAAGGCAGCGTTTTTTGCTCCCGAGATGGTGATCTCGCCAGCGAGACGTCTGCCACCGGTAATGAGTAGTTTGTCCATTACGACTGATATTCTTCCGGTGTCAGCGTCTTCATCGACAGCGCATGAATTTCTTCTTTCATGCGGTCACCGAGTGCGGCATACACAATCTGATGACGCTGAATCAAACGCTTGCCGGCAAATGCGGGCGAGACGATCAAGGCGCTGAAATGCTGACCATCTCCTTCGACTTCGAGATGCGTGCAATCAAGATTGGTCGCGATATAGTTTTTGATCAGTTCGGGAGTGGGCAGCACGGTTTTGCCTTTGTCTAAAAATATTGGGAACGGAATGACTGCGTTGCCTGGCTTCGGCGCTCACCTTAGTGGCGCAATTTGTAACCGCTTTTCAGCAGCCTGACAGCAATCGCTGCCAGCACAATAAAAAATACGCTGACGATACCAAAGCTAAACACTGGTGGGACATCAGAGTGTCCAAAAAATCCATAACGAAAACCATCAATCATATAAAAAAACGGATTAGCGTGCGACACCGCTTGCCAGAACGGCGGCAACGAATGCACGGAGTAGAACACGCCAGCAAGAAAGGTTGCCGGCACAATCAGAAAATTCTGAAAGGCAGCGAGCTGATCAAATTTTTCTGCCCAAATGCCGGCGATGAGCCCCATGGTACCGAGAATGGCGGCGCCCAACAGCGCGAATAACACAATCCACAGCGGCGCGACAAAAGAAAGTTTGGCAAACCAAACCGTGATCAGAAACACGCCAGCGCCCACCGCAATGCCCCGTACCATTGAGGCAAGCACATAGGCGCCAAACAATTCCCAGTGCGACAAAGGCGGCAGCAACACGAACACCAAATTGCCGGTGATCTTGGATTGAATCAGCGACGAAGATGAATTGGCAAACGCATTTTGCAGCACACTCATCATGACTAAGCCCGGCACCAGAAAGCCCGTGTAAGACACACCCGGAAACACCTGCACGTGCGCCTCGAGCACGTGCCCGAAAATCAACAGGTAGAGCATCGCCGTAACAATCGGCGCCATCAAAGTTTGGGTCGCGACTTTCCAGAAACGCAGCACCTCTTTGTAGAGCAAAGTCTGAAAGCCGATCATTTTTCACCACCCATGATCTGAATGAAGACATCTTCCAGATCGGCCTGATGCAATTGCAGATCTTCAATCACGGCGCCGGCTTGGCGCAGGCTGGCAAGAATCGGCTCGACCTCGGCATAGTCGTTCACGCGCAGCGTGGTCAGTTGGCCGGCCACGACGTCGCCGGGTTGTGTGACCAGATGCCGCAAATTATCCGGCAGCGTGCCACTGGCCAAGCGCAATACCAGTTGCGAGCCAGAGATGCGCTTGATCAGCGAGGCAGTCGAATCCAAAGCCACCACTTGACCGGCCTTGAGCATAGCCACGCGATTGCACAGTGCCTGCGCTTCTTCCAGATAATGGGTGGTCAGCACGACGGTGTGACCTTCGCGGTTTAAGCGCGCGATGAACTGCCAAAGAGTCTGCCGCAACTCGACATCGACCCCTGCTGTGGGCTCATCGAGCATGATAACGGGGGGCTTGTGCACCAGCGCCTGCGCCACCAACACCCGGCGCTTCATGCCACCTGAAAGCGAGCGCATATTGCTGTCGGCTTTGCTGGTCAGATCCAGGTGATGCATGACTTCATCGATCCAGCCATCATTATTTTTTAGCCCAAAATAACCGGACTGCATGCGCAAGGTTTCGCGCACCGTAAAAAACGGGTCGAAGACCAATTCTTGCGGCACCACGCCCAACAAGCTACGGGCCTTGCGGTAGCCGGTAACGACATCATGCCCATGAATGGACACAGTGCCGGAATCCGCACGCGACAGGCCGGCAATAATCGAGATGAGCGTGGTCTTGCCAGCGCCATTCGGCCCGAGCAGACCGAAAAACTCGCCCTCGTCGATCGCCAGCGATACACCGCCCAAGGCTTGCAAGGAGCCGTAGCGTTTTGAAACCGTGCTGATCTGGATGGCAGGCATGAGTAAGAATGGAGAAACGAAAAACCGATGCGCACGGCGGTCGCCGGCTGACACTGCGAAAAACTAAGGATTATAGGGGATTTCCGGCTTGCAACAGGGCGAGGACCGCGGGAAAAAACGGGAAGCGGATGCCGCGACGCCGCTATGATGCCAATAAACCATCCACACCGTAGAGCTGCACCAGACTTTGCAGGCTCGGCGGCAGGTTGACGAAGTTCAAAACAGCGCCTTTGGCCCGCGCCGCGCGCTGCCACGCGAGCAGCGCCGCCACAGCCGTTGAATCAAGCTCAGTCAGCGCAGCGAGGTCTATTTCAGTTTGGCCGCCCGCGATTGCAGCCAAGCCTTGCTCAAGCACGGCGCCAGCATTATGCATGGTCAGGACTGCGGGTGCACGCATCATCGCCTCAGCTTTTGACTGGTTTGGGCGGTGATGCGGCGAGTCGCTTATTGCGTTCGGCCAGCGTTTTGATCAGGCCGTCAATGCCACCCTTGCCGATTTCGGCGGCAAAGCTGCCTCGGTAGGTTTGGATTAGCCAAGCGCCCAGAATGTTCACGTCGTAGATTTTCCAGCCTGCCGGCGTCTTCTCAAGACGATAATTCAGCTGGATCGCCTCGCCGCGCGACTGCAACACCACGGTGCGGACTTCGACGTCTTCCGCCTTGGGGTCGCCGCGCATGGGCTTGAAATCGAGCTTTTCATTGCGCAATTGCGCGATCGCACCGGAATACGTGTAAATGAGTAAGGTGCGGAATTCACTGACCAATTCGGCCTGCTGATCTGGCGTCGCCTCGCGCCAGTAGCGTCCTGCCGCCAATGTCGTCATCCGCTGAAAATCGACATGGGGGATGATTTTGTCTTCGACCACCTCCATGATGCGCTGCTGGTCGCCTGCCTGAATTTTCTTGTCGGTCTTGGCAAGATCGAGGATTTCCTGGCTAATACGCTTGATCAGCACATCCGGCGCCTCCGACTCGGCCAACACCGGGCCACTGGCCAGAGACAGCAAGGCAAACAGCCCTACTACGATTTTTTTCAAGGTCTTCATTAGATTTGGCCGGGCTAGGAGTTGAGTCAGCGTTAACAAGCTGAAAACGCAAGTTTTTCTCGCGTTTTGAGATGATAGCCAATCCTAACCAAACGCACTAGAAAGAATTACTTTTTTACAAGAAAAAGTGCGTGTTTTATTGCGGCACCGATGCACCATCCCGGATTCGGCTTGCGCGGCGTTGCAGATACGCATCCTTCATAAATTGATACGGATCCAGCGCAGCACCCTCCAAAATAAACGTCGTTCCTAACAAAGCCGCACGGTTATCGACGATACGCAAGCCGCGCGCGATGTTACGCGTACGGGCTGTATCGACATAGCCGATCGGATCGGCGTACAAATCCACCGGCTTAGCAACGCTGTCGCGCAAGGTGCTGGGGCCGAACACCGGCAAAACGACATACGGACCGGAGTTGACTCCCCAGACGGCCAGCGTCTGGCCAAAATCCTCCTCGTGCTTGGGCAAGCCAATCGGCGTACTAATATCGATGAAACCCACCACACCAAAGGTCGAATTGAGCGCCACGCGCATCAAATCCGAACTGCCGTCACGCGGCTTACCTTGCAAGAAATTATTCGCTGCGGTCCAGACGTCACCAATATTCGAGAAAAAATTACCAATGGCAGTCTGAATAATGTCCGGCAATAGCTTGTCATAGCCAGTGGCGGCAGGCTTCAGCACAATATCGTCGAGCTTTTGATTGAACGTAAACATCGAGCGGTTATAGCGCTCAAATGGGTCGCGCGCATCAGATGCCGCACCCGGTGCGGTACTGGCGCAACCGGTCAGCAGCGCACAAAAAAATACGATGCTGCACCATCGGGTGACGTTATTTGGATTCATTGTATTGTTCATTTTTTTTCATCGCCGCTAGATTCGGCTGCCTTACTAAATAAAAATTGACTGATCAGATTTTCGAGCACAATCGCCGACTGCGTACTCGTGATGCGGTCACCCTCTGCAAAATTTTTCACATCGCCACCGGGATCAAGCCCAATGTATTGCTCACCCAGCAAACCGGAAGTCAGTATTTTGGCTGAACTATCTTTCGGAAAACGGATTTCTTCTTGCATGCGCAGTGTCACTTGCGCCTGAAAATTTTTATCATCGAAACCGATCCGTTCGACACGACCCACCACGACACCGGCGCTCTTGACGGGCGCGCCCGGCTTCAAACCGCCGATGTTATCAAAACGCGCCACGAGCGAATAACTCGGCCCGAAACGCATCGTGCTCATGTTGCCGGCCTTAAGTGCCAAAAACATCAGCGCAAGCGCGCCAAGCAGCACGAACAAACCTACCCAGACGTCCAATGATTTGCGTTGCATGGATTACCTCGAAAAACAAGTCGGACGGCGCACTGCCTGCCCTATGAAAACATCAGTGCCGTGAGCAAGAAATCCAGCCACAGTACCATTAATGAACCCAGCACCACGGTACGCGTGGTGGCACGCGCGACCCCCTCAGGCGTGGGCGCGGCATGGTAACCCTGATAGAGCGCAATGAAGGTCACCGCCACACCAAAGACAAAGCTCTTGATGACGCCGTTGGCGATATCGTTCCACACATCGACCCCATCTTGCATCTGCGACCAAAAAGCGCCCTCGTCCACACCAATCAACTGCACGCCGACGATATAGCCGCCGATCACACCGAGCGCGCTAAAGATCGTCGCCAGCACCGGCATCGCGATCACGCCAGCCCAAAAACGCGGCGCTAATACGCGCTGCAGGGGATCGACCGCCATCATCTCCATCGCTGCGAGTTGTTCGCCCGCCTTCATCAGGCCAATCTCGGCCGTCAAGGAAGTGCCGGCGCGGCCGGCAAACAACAAGGCAGTCACAACCGGCCCGAGTTCGCGGGTCAGCGACAGCGCCACCAAGAGGCCCAAAGCCTGCTCGGAGCCGTATTTGTTGAGCGTGTAATAGCCCTGCAGCCCCAGCACGAAGCCGACAAACAAGCCGGAGACAGCAATAATCACCAGCGAATAATTACCAATAAAATGAATTTGATCTGTCACCAAACGAAAGCGCCGCAGCAAGCTCACTGATCCGGTGATCAAGGCCATAAAAGTGCGCGCTGCCGCGCCCACATCGCCTAGCCAGATGCGTACTGTCAAGCCAATCCGGGCAAGCAGATCAAGCATCATGGGTGCTCCGACAGACCAAGTTGCTCGGCCAGCGAGCGACCCGGATAGTGAAAAGGCACCGGCCCGTCGGCCTCAGCATGCACAAACTGTTTGACATAAGGGTCGCTTGAAGCGGCCATTTGGGCGGGCGTGCCGTGCGCGACGATGCGGCCTTGCGAAAGAAAGTACACATAGTCGGCAATCAGGAAAGATTCGTGCACATCATGCGAGACCAATACCGAGGTTGACCCGAGTGCGTCGTTGAGTGTGCGGATCAGATTGGCTGTGACGCCCATTGAAATCGGGTCCAGTCCGGCAAATGGCTCGTCATACATCACCAGCTGGGGATCAAGCGCCACGGCGCGTGCCAGGGCCACACGACGCGCCATGCCGCCGGAAATTTCGGCCGGCTTCAGCTGGGCGGCGTTCGACAGACCTACCGCGTGCAGCTTGAGCAGTACCAAATCGCGAATCATCGACTCAGGCAACGCCGTCTGCTCTCGCAGCGGAAAGGCGACATTGTCAAAAACGGACAAATCCGTAAACAAGGCGCCGTGCTGGAACAACATGCCCATCTTGCGGCGCATCAGATACAGGGCAGGCAGCGCCAGCTCGGGGACCGACTGGCCGTCGACAGTAACGCTGCCGGCCTGGGGGCGCAGCTGTCCACCAATCAATCGCAGCACCGTTGTCTTACCCGAGCCCGAGCCGCCCATGACGGCAACGACTTTACCGCGCGGGAAATCCATGCTCAGGCCCGACAGCAGCGGGCGGTCGCCATAGCCGAATTGCAGGTCACGAATTTCTACGAGATTGGACACAGAGAGAGAATCGCCAGGGTAAGAGCCTCGATTGTAGTGCAAGCCTGCCGTTCTTCCTGAAACACCAGCAGGGCGCCGTTTGGATTACGCATTGTAAAGAATAAAAAATAGCCTGCTGCAGCAGGCTATTGATGTCAGCATGAAGCAAGAATAATTTGCTGATTAGCGTGGCAGTACTGATTCGCCCATCAAGAATTCGTCGACCGCGCGCGCGCATTGACGGCCTTCACGAATGGCCCATACCACCAGAGACTGACCACGGCGCATATCACCGGCCGCAAACACGTTCTCTTGCGAGGTGTGATAACACCCTTCGCCATCGGTGCTAGCTCTGGCATTGCCACGCGCATCTTTTTCAATACCGAAGGCGTCGAGTACTGACGATACGGGTGCGACAAAGCCCATCGCCAGCAGCACCAGATCTGCCTTCATTTCGAATTCGGAACCCGGCACTTCGGTCATCTTGCCGTCTTTCCATTCGAGGCGGGCAGCGATCAGTTTTTCTACTTTGCCGTTCTTGCCTTCGAGACGTTTAGTCGCTACCGCCCAGTCACGCTCACATCCTTCTTCATGCGACGACGAGGTGCGCATTTTAGTTGGCCAGTACGGCCACACCAGCGGCTTGTTTTCAACATCGGGCGGCTGCGGCAGCAATTCGAATTGCATCACTGACGCGGCACCATGACGGTTTGACGTACCAACACAATCCGAACCGGTATCACCACCCCCGATGACGACAACATGCTTACCCGTTGCCATGATCTGGTTGTTCAATTTGTCGCCGGCATTGACCTGATTTTGCAGCGGCAGAAATTCCATCGCAAAGTGCACACCATTGAGCTCACGGCCGGGCACTGGCAAATCACGCGGCATCTCTGCACCACCGGCGATGATGACGGCATCGAATTCTTTTTTCAGTTGCTCAGGCGAGATTGTTTCTTTGGCGACGTTAAGTATGTGAGCGGGAAAATCTTTGCCCACCAACACGCCCGTGCGAAACGTTACACCTTCAGCCTGCATCTGTGTCACGCGACGATCAATATGCGATTTTTCCATTTTGAAGTCGGGAATACCATAACGCAGCAAGCCACCGACACGGTCATTTTTTTCGAACACGGTCACGTCATGACCAACACGGGCCAGTTGCTGTGCGGCCGCCATACCGGCCGGCCCCGAACCGACTACTGCAATTTTTTTACCCGTTTTTGTGGTGGATGGCAGCGGCAATACCCAGCCGTTTTCCCAGCCTTTATCGATGATGAAATGTTCGATTGACTTGATGCCAACCGGATCATCATTGATGCCTAATGTGCAGGCGGCTTCGCAAGGTGCTGGACAGATGCGTCCGGTGAACTCGGGAAAATTATTCGTCGAGTGCAAATTGTCGAGCGCCTCTTTGTAATTGCCGTTATAAACGAGATCATTCCAATCTGGAATGATGTTATTAACCGGGCAGCCGTTATTACAAAAGGGGATGCCGCAATCCATGCAGCGCGCGCCCTGCACCTTGGCATCAGAGTCTGACAGGTGCAGAGAAAATTCCTTGTAATGCTTCTTGCGGGTTTGCGGCGCTTCGCTTGCTTCTTGCAAACGCTGGTATTCCATGAAGCCAGTTACTTTTCCCATTTTTTACTCACAATCTTTTGCACAAAACCATCGCTGGCGACGCATTGCCACCGGTGATGGTTGGTTGATCACAATGTCTCTATCAGGCGCTGATTTTTTCTTTAGCCCTAGCCGCCTTGGCCGCATGCATCTCACCTAATGCGCGCTTGTATTCGCTAGGGAAGACCTTGATGAATTTGCTCCGCGCTGCAGACCAGTCGTCGAGCAAGGCGCGCGCGCGACTGCTGCCGGTGTGCTTGAAGTGCCGCTCAATGAGGCTTTTTAAAATCGCCTCATCCGTCTGCACATCACCATCGCGCACCATGCTATGCCAGCTGGCACGGTCACCCTTGGCTTCTTGCTCGGCGACCGAATGCACTGTCTCCAGACTGACCATGGCCAGATTGCATTTTTGGGCAAAGCTGCCATCTTCATCGTAGACATATGCAATACCGCCTGACATACCAGCAGCAAAGTTACGGCCTGTCCCGCCGAGCACGACGACGGTGCCACCCGTCATGTATTCACAGCCATGGTCGCCACAACCTTCGACGACCGTGACAGCGCCCGAATTACGGACCGCAAAACGCTCACCTGCGACACCATTGAAAAAGGCTTCGCCAGAGATCGCGCCGTATAAGACGGTGTTACCGATGATGATATTGTCGACAGCACGGCCACGGAATTCGGTATTAGGACGCACGATGATGCGGCCACCCGATATCCCTTTTCCGACGTAATCGTTACCTTCACCAACCAGATCAAGCGTAATCCCATGCGCGAGAAACGCGCCGCATGACTGCCCCGCTGTCCCTTGCAACTGAATGTGAATGGTGTCGTCTGGCAGACCTTCGTGCCCGTATTTTTTCGCGACCTCACCGGAGAGCATCGCACCCACGGTACGGTTGAGGTTTTTTACCGGCGAGATGAACGAGACTTTCTCGCCGCGTTCAATTGCACCTTTGGCTTGCGCGATGAGCTTATGATCCAGTGCCTTTTCGAGACCATGATCTTGCACTTCAACCTGATAGCGCGGCTCGGACGCCGGCATGTCGGGCTGATAGAAAATCTTACTGAAATCCAGTCCCTTGGCTTTCCAATGACTGATCGCTTTGGATTTATCGAGCAGATCAACCCGTCCGATCAACTCATCAAAGGTCCGAATGCCCAATTGCGCCATGATCTGACGCGCTTCTTCAGCGACAAAGAAGAAATAATTCACCACGTACTCAGGCTTGCCCTGAAATTTTGCGCGCAGCACCGGATCTTGCGTCGCCACGCCAACCGGGCAGGTATTGAGATGGCACTTGCGCATCATGATGCAGCCCTCAACCACCAGCGGTGCGGTCGCGAAGCCGACTTCGTCTGCGCCGAGCAATGCCGCGATCACAACGTCCCGCCCTGTTTTGATCTGACCATCAGTCTGCACACGGATACGGCTGCGCAGTCGGTTCAATACCAACGTCTGCTGCGTCTCGGCCAGACCTAACTCCCATGGCGAGCCGGCATGCTTGACGGAAGACAAAGGCGAGGCACCAGTGCCGCCATCGTGACCGGCAATCACCACGTGATCCGCCTTGGCCTTTGCCACACCAGCGGCGACCGTGCCAACGCCGACTTCCGAGACCAGCTTGACTGAAATCGAGGCGGCGGGGTTGGCATTTTTTAAATCATGGATCAGCTGCGCCAAGTCTTCAATGGAGTAAATATCATGATGCGGTGGCGGCGAGATCAGTCCCACGCCCGGCACTGAAAACCGCAGCTTGGCAATGTATTCCGAGACCTTATGACCGGGCAGCTGTCCACCCTCACCGGGCTTGGCGCCCTGCGCCATCTTGATCTGTATTTGCTCGGCTGAAGTCAGGTACTCAGTGGTGACACCAAAACGGCCGGATGCAACTTGCTTGATTTTTGAGCGCAGCGAGTCGCCCGGTAACAGCGGCATGTCCACTTCCACGCGCTCTTCGCCGATAATTGAGGCAAGTGTGTCGCCCTGCTTAATCGGAATGCCGCGCAACTCATTACGATAGCGGTTTTCATCTTCACCGCCTTCGCCGGTGTTGGATTTACCGCCGATGCGGTTCATCGCGATTGCCAGCGTTGCATGGGCTTCGGTGGAGATGGAACCTAAAGACATGGCCCCGGTTGCAAAGCGCTTCACGATTTCTTTGGCCGACTCAACTTCATCAATCGCAATGGCTTTGGTTGGATCAATTTTGAATTCGAACAAGCCACGCAATGTCATATGACGCTTGGACTGATCATTGATGATCTGCGCATACTCTTTGTAGGTATTGAAATTGTTGGAACGGGTTGAGTGTTGCAGTTTGGCGATGGCGTCGGGCGTCCACATGTGGTCTTCACCCCGCACGCGGTATGCATACTCGCCACCAGCATCAAGGGCATTGATCAAGACAGGATCATTGCTGAAGGCTAGATGGTGGAGGCGCAGCGCCTCTTCGGCAACCTCAAACACACCAATGCCTTCGACATTCGACGCAGTGCCCTTGAAGTATTGATCGACTAGCGCTTTATTCAAGCCAATCGCTTCAAAAATCTGCGCGCCGCAATACGACATGTAGGTTGAGATGCCCATCTTGGACATCACTTTCAGTAGACCCTTGCCGACCGCTTTCTGGAAGTTATAAATCGCCTTCTCGGGCGATAACTCGCCCGGCAAACCTTTGGCCATCTCGGCCAAAGTATCGAGTGCCAGATAGGGATGGATTGCTTCAGCACCGTAACCTGCCAGCAGCGCAAAGTGATGCGTCTCGCGCGCCGAGCCTGTCTCAACCACCAAACCTGCGGAGGTACGCATACCTTTGCTGACCAGGTGCTGATGAATCGCCGAGGTCGCCAGCAACGCAGGAATGGCAACATTATCAGCATCGAGCATACGGTCAGACACGATCAGGATGTTATGACCGGACTTGACCGCGTCGACCGCTTGCGCACACAAGGAGGCCAGGCGGGCTTCAACGCCCTCTTTGCCCCATACGGCCGGGTAACAGATGTCGAGCTCATGGGACCGGAATTTGCCACCAGTGTGTTCGCTGATATGACGCAGACGCGTGATGTCTTTGTAATCAAGAATCGGCTGCGCGACTTCGAGTCGCATCGGCGGATTGATGTTGTTGGTGTCCAGCAGATTGGGCTTGGGGCCAATGAAGGATACCAGCGACATCACCATCGCTTCGCGAATCGGATCGATAGGCGGGTTGGTGACTTGCGCAAAGAGCTGCTTAAAATAATGGTAAAGCGTTTTGTTCTTATTCGACATGACGGCCAGCGGCGAGTCATTGCCCATCGAGCCAGTCGGCTCCTCTGCCTGCACCGCCATCGGGGACATCAGAAATTTCAGATCTTCCTGGGTGTAGCCAAAAGCCTGCTGACGATCAAGCAAAGCAGTCTTACTGCGCGGCTGTTCGGCGTCGCCTTTGAGGTCGCCGAGCTTGATACGCACTGAATCAATCCATTGCTTATAGGGCTTGGCGTTGGCAAAGGTGTCTTTTAATTCTTTGTCGTCGATAATCCGGCCGGCATCGAGATCAATCAAGAACATCTTGCCCGGCTGCAGACGCCATTTATTAATGATCTTTGATTCCGGGATCGGCAACACACCGGATTCGGAAGCCATCACCACGAGATCGTCGTCGGTGACGATATAACGCGCCGGACGCAGACCGTTACGGTCGAGGGTGCCGCCAATGTGGCGACCATCGGTGAAAGCCATCGCAGCCGGACCGTCCCAAGGCTCCATCATCGCCGCGTGGTACTCATAAAACGCGCGCCGATTGTCATCCATCAGCGTGTGATTTTCCCAAGCCTCCGGGATCATCATCATCATGGCTTGGGCAATCGGATAGCCCGCCATGACTAGTAACTCGAGCGCATTATCAAAGCACGCCGTGTCGGACTGTCCTTCGTAAATCAAGGGAAATAATTTTTTCAAATCGTCACCGAGGACGGCGGATTTCATCACGCCCTCGCGCGCCCGCATCCAGTTGAAATTACCCTTGACGGTGTTGATCTCGCCGTTGTGCGCGAGCAGCCGGTACGGGTGCGCCAGCGGCCATTCCGGAAACGTATTGGTCGAGAAGCGCTGATGCACCAGCGCCAGCGCTGAGACGCATTTAGGATCTTGCAAATCTTTGTAATACACACCGACCTGATCGGCGAGCAGCAGGCCTTTATAAACTACGGTACGGGCCGACATCGACGGCACAAAGAATTCTTTTCCATGCAACAGGTTCAGCGCCTGAATCGCATGACCGGAGGATTTGCGGATCACGTAAAGCTTACGCTCCAGCGCATCAGTGACCATGATGTCCTGACCGCGACCAATGAAAATCTGGCGAATGACCGGCTCTTTGTCCCGCACCGCAGGCGACATCGGCATCTCAAGATTGACCGGCACATCGCGCCAACCCAACACAACTTGACCTTCTCCCTGGACAGCGCGTTCTATTTCTTGCTCGCAGGCGAGGCGGGATGCGTTTTCTTTCGGTAGAAATACCATGCCCACACCGTACTCGCCGGGAGGTGGCAGACTCACGCCCTGCTTGCTCATGGCGTCACGGTAATACTGGTCCGGGATCTGGATCAGGATGCCCGCACCGTCGCCCATCAGTTTGTCAGCCCCAACCGCGCCACGATGGTCGAGGTTTTTCAGGATCAGCAAGCCCTGCTCGACGATCGAGTGACTTTTCTGACCTTTGATATGAGCGATAAAACCGACGCCGCAGGCATCATGTTCGTTGGATGGGTCGTATAAACCTTGCGCTTGCATCGCGATTCTCCACAGCCGTATTAATTGAACCCTAAAGGATAGTGCAATGCAAACAGGACTTCAACCCGAATAATTAGGGTCGGATCCTATTTAAAACGAGAGCCAAAACAGTGCAAATTTAATTGGGGTCAGAGTAAGGGTGGTGCGGCTTATGCCTTATTTTGTGGCAGATCTATGCGCACTCAAGGGCAACTTAGCCGGCCGGCGGCGCGGTTTTTTTAGCCCGGGGCTTGGCCGCGTTTGTGCGCGCCGCAGCAGCAGGCCGACCCCGCTTGGCAGGATGCAAGCGGCGTAGCGTCAATTTTTCGAGTTGCTGCTTGAAGGCATCGGAACCCAGCGCCCAGGCTTTTAATGTCGCTGCCTCGATGGTTTTGCCCAGATCGACCGGAGGCGGTGATTCGCAACGCCGCTGATAAGCCGCTTCGCGATCAAAGGGGGTGTTGCCTAACGCCCAGTAGCCTGAATGGTCGGTAATGAGCGGATCTTTCCGCAATCCTATGTGGTGGGCATAGCTCGACCACGGATAGGACGCAGGCTCTGACACCAAACCGGCGGCGACAGGCTGATACTCAATCAGACGGGAGCAAGCAATCAGATATGTGTCGGCGTCGAGCACGGTGGCACGAAAGCGCCCCTCCCACAAACTGCCAGTACGAGCATATCGGGCATTAAAGTAAGGTACATAATGCCGCCCGACGGCCTGCATCATTTTACTCAATGCCGACTCGTTAGATGGCGTAGCCAGAAGTTGCAGGCGACTTGGCAACAATACATAGGCGTGCACGATCACACCGGCGGAGTGCGCCGCCTTGCGCAGCCAACCCAAAAATGCGCGATAGTCTTCCTCGTCACGGAACACAGGCTGGTCATTGTTGCCCCGCGCAATCAGATGATGCAGCTGATCGGGAACAACGAGTCGTGGCAATCTCGCCATCAGAGCAAGTGAAGCAGGGAGCACATCGTCACAACCTCCAAACGCCATGCCAAAAAATAAGCCCCGCTAAAAAGCGAGGCCAGGGAAACATCAACACGTCCGGTCAATCAGAAGGGAATGTCGTCATCCATGTCTGACAGGTTGGGCGCTTGCTTGGCCGGCGCACGGGATACGGCCGCAGCCGGCGCACGGGCAGCACCGGCAACAGCGGTGCCACCACCAAAACCGCCCTCATCCATCGGCGCACTGCCGCCCATGCCGGGTCGGCTGCCCAGCATTTGCATGCTGTCTGCAATGATTTCGGTGGTGTATTTTTCGACGCCGTCTTTGTCTGTCCATTTGCGGGTGCGCAGCTTGCCTTCGATGTAAACCTGCGACCCTTTTTTAAGATACTGGCCGGCGATTTCGGCGAGCTTGCCAAAGAACGCAATACGATGCCATTCAGTTGCCTCCTTTTGTTCGCCACTCGCCTTGTCTTTCCATTTATCGGTCGTGGCGACGGCGATATTGGTCATGGCATCGCCACTGGGCATGTACCGCGTTTCCGGATCACGTCCGAGGTTGCCTACGACAATAACTTTATTGACCGATGCCATAATTTTCTCCTGTTAAACCGGGACGGCTTGCTGTGGTTTGCTACGGCGCGGCAAGCTCTTCATTGAAGTCGCAATTATAAGCCAGGCCACGGTGATCAAACAGCCCACCATGAACACGGCAGGCCCACCAAAAGCCTGCGCCAGTAAGCCACCGCCTGCGCCGCCGACAAATAATCCTACCGCCTGCAAGGTGTTGTAGACACCTAAGGCCGCCCCACGCGCACCGACCGGTGCGAGCCGCGACACCAGGGATGGCTGACTGGCTTCGAGAATATTGAATGCGACAAAAAAAGCCAGGAGCAGCATCATCATCAGACTGGGCGACAGCACCGCTTGCGAGACGGCGGCCCACAAACCAATCTGCACCAGCAGCAACAGGGCAATCGCCGATACAAACACTTGCTTCATTTTGCCGCGCTTCTCACCTAGAAAAATCGGCGGCAGCATCAGGATGAAGGACACTAATACGACCGGCAGATAAATTTTCCAATGTTCATCCAGCGGCAGCCCGGCCGCATTGACCAGCACAGTCGGTAGCACGACAAACATCGACATCTGAATCGCATGCAGCGCAAAGACACCGACGTTCATACGCATAAGTTCCGGATCGCGCATAACCTCAACAAAGGAGGCGTCTTCGGGCGAACGCGGCGGTGCGGCGGGCACAATAAATAACACCACCGCAATGGCAAGGATAGAGAGCACAGCGACCAACAGAAACATGCCACTCATGCCGACTAATTTGTAGAGTAGCGGAGAGACCACCAGTGAGGCCGCATAAGTCAAGCCGATGGAAGCACCCACCAGGGCCATTGCCTTGGTCCGATGCTCATCGCGAGTTGAGTCGGCAATCAGCGCGGTAACGGCCGCGGAGACAGCGCCGGCGCCCTGCACTGCACGCCCCAGAATGATCCAGCCAACACTGTTTGCGCCTGCAGCGATCAATGAGCCTAAAGCAAACAGCAAGAGACCAATGATGATGATGGGCTTGCGCCCATATTTATCCGAGGCGATACCAAACGGAATTTGCCCGACGGCTTGCGTCAATCCATACATGCCCAGCGCCAGCCCCACCAAGATCACGTTATCCCCGCCAGGTAGCGATTTGGCATGCACGGCAAACACCGGCAGGATCAGGAACAAACCCAGCATGCGCAGGCCAAAGATCGATGCCAGAGAAACGCTGGCACGAATTTCGGTCGCGTTCATGCGGGTGGAAGGCGCGTCGTCGATTGTGGCGGACATAAGAGGAAACAAGGCTGGTGTCGCACACCGCAGAGGAAGCCTGCGTCGTGCTGCGAAAACCCGTTATAGTAACAGGTTGACCCGCACTCACCCGCCCACCCTTTTAGCAAAAAGGCATGAATGGGCACAACCAAGGCAAGACACCAGCATGGAAGAAATTCGTATTCGGGGGGCACGTACCCACAACCTGAAGAACATCAGTCTTGATCTGCCTCGCAACAAACTCATCGTCATCACCGGGCTGTCCGGCTCGGGCAAATCGTCGCTCGCCTTTGACACGCTGTACGCCGAAGGCCAGCGTCGCTATGTGGAATCGCTGTCGGCTTATGCGCGCCAGTTTTTGCAGTTAATGGAAAAGCCGGATGTGGATCTGATCGAAGGACTATCGCCCGCCATCTCGATTGAACAAAAGGCGACCTCACATAACCCTCGCTCAACTGTTGGCACCGTGACTGAGATCCACGATTATCTGCGCCTGCTATATGCGCGAGTCGGCACGCCGTATTGCCCGGATCACCCTGAGAGCCCGTTGGCAGCGCAATCGGTATCGCAGATGGTTGATGCGGTACTGGCCATGCCGCATGACACCAAGCTGATGATTTTGGCGCCGGTGGTGGCCAACCGCAAAGGCGAGCACAGCGATTTGTTTGACGCGATGCAGGCCCAGGGCTTTGTACGCTTTCGCATACAGAGTGGCACAACAGCGGCTAAAATTTATGAAGCCGATGCGCTGCCAAAATTAAAAAAGACCGAGAAGCATACGATCGACGTGGTGATTGATCGCGTCAAGGTTTCGGTCGACATCAAACAAAGACTGGCCGAGAGTTTTGAGACGTCATTAAGGCTCGCCGAGGGGCGCGCGATCGCAATGGAAATGGACTCGGGCCATGAGCAGGTGTTCTCGAATAAATTCGCGTGCCCGGCTTGCGGCTACTCGCTGCAAGAACTCGAACCCCGGCTGTTTTCGTTTAACAATCCCATGGGGGCCTGTCCGGAGTGCGATGGCTTGGGTCATATCGAATTTTTCGATCCCAAGCGCATCGTCGCCTTTCCCAATTTATCGCTTGCCTCGGGCGCGGTGAAGGGCTGGGACCGGCGTAATCAATTTTATTTTCAGATGTTGTCTTCACTGGCTGAGTTTTATCAGTTCGATGTCGATACATCCTTTGAAAAATTGCCGGAAAAATCGCAGCAGGTGGTGCTGTACGGTTCGGGCAAAGAAAAAATTCCCTTCGCTTACATCAATGAACGCGGCCGCACCGTCGTGCGCGAGCATACCTTCGAAGGCGTTGTGCCTAATCTGCAGCGACGCTATCGCGAGACGGATTCGATGGCGGTCAAGGAAGAGCTGGCCAAATTCATCAATGAAAAAGAATGTCCGTCGTGCCACGGTGCGCGTCTGCGGGTCGAGGCGCGCTTTGTCAAAGTCGGCAACGGCGCCCAAGAGCGCGCGATTTATCAGGTTGCCGCCACACCCCTACGCGAAACGTTGTCGTTTTTTGAAACGCTCAAGCTCAAGGGCGCCAAGAAAGAAATCGCCGACCGCATCATCAAGGAGATCATCTCTCGCTTGAAATTTCTCAATAACGTTGGACTCGATTATCTGTCTCTGGATCGTAGCGCTGACAGCTTATCAGGTGGCGAAGCGCAGCGTATACGGCTAGCCTCGCAGATAGGATCGGGTCTGACAGGCGTGATGTATGTACTCGATGAACCCTCGATTGGCTTGCATCAGCGCGACAATGATCGTCTGATCACTACGCTAAAACATCTACGTGATATCGGTAACACCGTACTCGTGGTCGAACATGATGAAGACGCGATTCGCTGCGCAGATTATGTGGTCGACATGGGTCTCGGTGCGGGCGTACATGGCGGTGAGATTATTGCCGAAGGCTCGCTTGCTGACATCCTGAAAAATAAAAAATCACTGACTGCGCAATATCTCAACGGCACACTATCGATTGCGACGCCAACCGAGCGGATTGCTGCGGACCCGGCCAAACAATTACTGATCAAAGGAGCGCGCGGCAACAATCTCAAAAATGTGGATTTTGCGATACCGGTCGGATTACTCACTTGCGTCACCGGTGTCTCCGGCTCCGGCAAATCTACGCTGGTCAATGACACGCTCCACCATGTGTTGGCGCGCCATTTGTATGGCTCGCAAGCAGAGCCCGCCGAGCACGAAAGCGTCACCGGTCTGGCGCATTTTGACAAAGTCATTTCGGTCGACCAGGCACCAATCGGACGCACGCCACGCTCAAATCCGGCGACCTATACCGGTTTGTTTACACCGATTCGGGATTTGTTTTCGACGGTGCCGCAAGCAAAAGAACGCGGCTATTCGGCAGGCCGTTTTTCATTCAACGTCAAAGGTGGACGCTGCGAAGCTTGCCAGGGCGATGGCGTGATCAAGGTCGAGATGCACTTTCTGCCGGATGTATATGTGCCCTGTGATGTCTGCCACGGCAAACGCTATAACCGCGAAACGCTGGAAGTGCAGTACAAGGGAAAAAATATTACCGAAGTGCTGGCGATGACGGTCGAAGACGCGTTCACGTTCTTCAAACCGGTGCCGCTGATTGCCCGCAAATTGCAGACCCTGCTCGACGTGGGGCTCGGTTACATCCGGCTCGGACAAAGCGCCACGACGCTCTCGGGTGGGGAAGCCCAGCGTGTCAAGCTCTCACTGGAACTATCCAAGCGCGACACGGGACGCACCCTCTACATCCTCGACGAGCCCACTACCGGCCTGCATTTTCATGACATCGCTTTACTGCTCAAAGTTATTCATCGCCTGCGCGATCAGGGCAATACGGTGGTCATTATTGAGCACAACCTAGATGTGATCAAAACGGCTGATTGGCTGATTGACCTGGGGCCCGAAGGGGGTGCAGGAGGCGGACAGATCATTGCCAGCGGCACGCCCGAGCAGGTAGCCAAAGCACCAGCGAGCTTTACCGGAAAATACCTGGCGACGCTGCTAGCAACAGCAAAAAAAGAAAAGAAGCGGGCGCTGTAAAACGGGTAGGTGACGACAGGCAAGCGTCACATGCCCATCCATAAGCCCAGCGGCACAAACACAAGCGCGGCAAAATTACCCAGCAAGACGATGGCGGCCACCCGCTCGGGCTCTTGCTTGTAGCTCTCCGCGACAATGAAACAAAATACCGCCGGCGGCAGCGACGCAAACAAAAACATCTGTCCGCGCTGCACGGCCGTCAAGGGCAGCACATAATCCAACCCTTGCGCCACCGCCAAGCCCGCCAGCGGGCAGACCGCTGCGCCAACCAAACCAATCTGCCAGCTGCGTAAATTCACATCCGTCATCCGCACACCGAGCGCCAGCAACATCAGCGGAATACTCGCTTCGCCCAGCAAACGCAGCGCTTGTAAAAAAGCGTCTGGCAGTGGCACTCTGCCTGCCGCGAACACCATGCCGATGAGCATGGCACCCATCATGGGCGTGGCGAACATTTTCAGCGTTGCCCGACGCGGGCCAGCGCGTCCACTCTCCATGATTCGTATACCGACTGTGAAGTAAATCAGGCTGCAGGCCATGAACATGGCGACCGCTTCCGACAAGCCGGTCGGACCAAAGGCCAGCACGGCAAGCGGCAAGCCCATGTTGCCGCAATTGTTGTAAATCATCGGAGGCACAAACGTGCGGGCATCATAGCCAAGTGCACGCGCAACCAGCCAGGCAATCGCCCCTGAACCGAGCGCAATCAAGGCACCAGCCAACAGCAGCGGTAAGTTGGGGATAAGCTCAAAGTCTTTCGATGCCAGCGCAGAAAATAGCAGCAACGGACACAGCAGTTCGACACTCAATCGATTGACCGATGCAAGATCAGTCTTAACGACTTCGCCACGCAAACGTGCGTACACAAAGCCAACGGCGATCATGACAAAAACCGGCAGAATAATGCTGAGAATACGTTGAAAAACATCCATAGCGTCAATATTGCGGATTAATTGGGGCGCTGCAACAGTCGCTTTTCAGCTAGCTCAATGCTCTCCGCATTACCGCGCAAGACCACCACATCACCAGCTTCGAGCACGGTCTCCGGAGAAAAAGGAATACGGATTTTTCCCCGCCGCACCGCAGTGATTTCTGCACCCAGCAAGGACAGATTCAACGCATCAAGTTGCAATCCAATGGCCGCAGCGTTGTCTTTGAGCGCTACCGAATGCAGCCGTACATGGAGATGCTCGGCATCATCCGCCGCGTCGTCTTGCCCATGAAAATAGCCGCGCAGCGACGCATAGCGCTCACTCCGCGCGGCCTGTACTCGCTGCACCACCCGCCTTAATGGCACGCCCATCAAGAGCAAGGCATGCGAGGCCAGCATCAGGCTGCCCTCGATAGTCTCGGGCACGACCTCATCAGCCCCTCCTGCGCGCAAGCGATCGAGATCGTCTTCATCAACGCTTCGCACAATAGCTGGCAACGCCGGCGCAAGCTCGTTGGCAAAATGCAGCGTCTTGAGTGCAGCCGAGGTATCGGCAAAGGTGACCACTAAGGCCGCGGCACGATGAATGCCAGCGGCAATCAGACTTTCGCGGCGGGTCGCGTCGCCATAAGACACTGCTGCGCCGGCACTTTGGGCTTCGGCCACACGCTCGGGATCAAGATCCAAGGCGTGATACGGAATTTTTTCTTCTTCCAGCAAGCGCGCCAGGCTCTGTCCGCTACGACCAAAACCGGCAATGATGATGTGCTTTTCTTCGCTCATGGTGCGGCTTGCAATTTGGGTTAAGGCGAGCGACTGCAGCATCCACTCATTGGCTGAAAACTTCAGCACAATTTTGTCCATGTTGGCGAGAATGAAGGGCGAAGCCAACATCGACAACACCATCGCCGCAAGAATCAGCTGAACGAGCTCAGGATCAACTAAAGACAGCCCACCGGCCTGATTTAACAGCACAAAACCAAATTCACCGGCCTGCGCCAGACCGAGCCCGGTACGCATTGCTACGCCGGGAGACGCCCCAAACAGTCTCGCCAAAATTGCAATCAAGCCGAACTTCAGTAGCACCGGCACCACCAGCAGCAGCAAGACCACGGGCCAGTTCTGCAGCACCAGAGGCACGTTGAGCAACATGCCTACGGTGATAAAAAACAAACCCAACAGCACGTCACGGAAGGGCTTAATGTCTTCTTCCACTTGAGGCCGGTACTCGGTTTCGGAAATCAGCATCCCGGCAATGAAGGCGCCCAGCGCCAGTGACAAACCAGCCATCTCGGTAATCCATGCCGCGCCCAAGGTGATGAGCAGCAAATTAAGCATGAACAGCTCCTGCGAGCGTCGCTGTACGACAATCTGCAGCCAGCGCCGCAACAATTTTTGCCCAATAAACAAAAGCAGCACCAGCACGAAGGCCGCCTTGGCACCCGCCCAGGCCAGCGTCGCCCCCAAGTCACCGCCCGGATGGGCCAGCGCCGGCACGAGGATCAAGAGCGGCACCACCGCGAGATCCTGAAACAGCAAAATGCTGGTGATGCGGCGACCATGATCGCTCTCTAGCTCAAGCCGTTCCGTCAAAAGCTTGAGCACAATGGCCGTCGAGGACATCGATAACGCACCGCCCAACGCAAACGCAGCGCTCCAGCCGATGTCAAAGGTCTGCGGCAAGAGCCCCGCCATCAGCGAGCCGCAGAGCATCGCAACCCCGATCGTGACCACTACTTGGGCCATCCCCAGCCCGAACACGGCGCGCCGCATGGAAAACAACTTGGGCAAGGAAAATTCGAGGCCGATCGAAAACATCAGGAAGACCACCCCGAACTCGGCCAGCGTGTGGGTCGTAGCGCTATTGGAGGCAAGGCCGAGCGCATTGGGTCCAATCAGGATGCCCACGGTTAAATAGCCCAGCATGGGCGGCAAATGCATCATCCGGAACGCCACCACACCAAGCACGGCGGCGACCAACAAGATCAGAGTAAGTTCAAGCGCAGAAAACATGGATGAAGAAATTCATTAAGGCTCTAGGCAAAAAGATAAATTGCAGACAACCACCAGACGCCCTATCTTTTCTTGCATCTGGCAGGTTTTTTGCTTTGCGTATTCGGCTATACTTTGCTAATGAGTGTAACCCATGAGAAAACCTCGACGCAGCATTTTGACAACACCCGTGCACTACGGGCCTTGTTGTTGGCGCGCGATACCCTTCAAATTGAGGCCGATGCGATCCTAGCGCTGAAGGATCGTTTGGGCTCCGCGCCCGATGCTGATTTTGCGCTGGCAACAGGAATGTTATTCAACTGCCGGGGTCGGGTTGTGGTCTCTGGCATGGGGAAATCCGGCCACATTGCCCGCAAGATCGCTGCCACGCTGGCGTCGACCGGCACACCCGCTTTATTTGTTCATCCGGCCGAAGCTGCCCATGGCGACTTGGGCATGGTCACAGGCTCGGATGTGGTGATCGCCATTTCCAACTCGGGCGAATCTGAGGAATTACTGGCCATCCTGCCCGTGATCAAACGTATCGGTGCCAGACTGATTTCCATGACCGGTCGGCCCGACTCTACCTTGGCACGACTCGCGGACGTGCATCTGAATGTCGCCGTCGCCAAAGAAGCCTGCCCATTAAATCTTGCGCCCACCGCGAGCACCACCGTTACCTTAGCCTTGGGGGATGCACTTGCGGTCGCTTTATTGGACGCCCGCGGCTTTCGCGAAGAAGATTTTGCCCGCTCGCATCCAGGCGGTGCGCTCGGTCGCCGGCTCTTGACGCATGTGCGCGACATCATGCGCACCGGCGAGGGTTTACCTGCTGTGGCGCCAGAGACGCTGCTGCCGGCGGCGTTGCTTGAAGTGACCCGCAAGGGACTGGCAATGACGGCGGTCGTCAATGATGATTTCAAGGTGCTGGGCATCTTCACAGATGGCGACCTGCGGCGGCTGATCGAGCAGGGTAAAGATTTCTCGCATAGCCCAATCAAAGACGTCATGCACGCCAACCCCCGTATGTTGGGTCCCGACCAGCTGGCCGTCGAGGCGGTGGAATTGATGGAGCAATATCGGATCAATCAAGTATTAGTCGTCGACGCAGACGGTACGCTCGTAGGCGCACTGCATATTCACGATCTGACACGGGCCAAGGTGATCTGATGCCGACCGACACACTTGCCGACGCCAGCTTGCGCGCACAAAAACTGCGGCTAATGATTTTTGATGTCGACGGCATTCTGACCGACGGCGGCTTGCGCTATGGCGCAGAGGGCGAGCTCATCAAGACGTTCAATGTGCTTGATGGCCAGGGTATCAAGTTATTGCAACAGTCTGGCGTGGCTGCCGCCATTATCAGTGCGCGCCAGTCAGCTATTGTCGCCCGACGCGCCAGCGATCTCGGCATCAAGATGCTCATGCAAGGCGTGCATGACAAGCGCGTGGCGTTTGAATCCACTTTGGCTGAGCTCGCGCTGAGTCCGCAACAGTGCGGCTTTATGGGCGACGATGTAATTGATTTGCCAGCGATGCTACGCGCAGGGTTTGCCGCCAGTGTGCCTAACGGTCACCCGGAAGTACGCACGCGCGCACACTATGTGACGCACGCTGCCGGCGGCCACGGGGCGGTGCGTGAAGTATGTGATTTTGTCCTGCGTGCGCAGGGCAACTACGAGGCGGCGTTAGCGCCGTATCTCCGATGAATGCGCCACGCCGCCGAACTCCGGCATTATTGACGCTGGCCTTCGTTGGCTTGCTGGCAGCGACGAGTTTCTGGGCGCTGGAAGTGGCGCGCCGCTCCGGCGAAGATACCGCAGTAACCATATCGCGCGCCGCACCGGATTACTATGTAGAGCAATTTAATTTTGTCAAAATTGCAGCCAATGGCAAGACCGACTATGCCATCAGTGGCGAAAAACTGATCCACCATCCGCGCGATAACAGCAGTACGATCATCCGGCCTTTTTTTAAAAGCTACACCGAGCCCGAGTCACCACTGACGCTACACGCACAACGCGCCACGATCAATAGCGATCGCAGTCAGCTACATCTTTACGAAGCCGTCAAAATGAATAAACCGCAAACCCGCAACGGCGAAGCGCTATCGGTAGAATCCGAGCACATGCTGGTACTGCCGAACACTGACATCATCAAGACCCCTACCCCGGTTGTCATCAAACTCGGTGGTACAAGCCTCGCCGGTACCGGCATTATCATTGACAACCACCAGCATCAACTGACGCTGCACAGCCGTGTCAGCGGTCACTATCCTTCCCCCGCCAAGCCCTGAACAGAACAAATCACCCAAGACGACAAGATGACTAACTCTCTGATCTCGACCATGAACTTCACCTTACTAATACGCTTGAGCGTGCTGGCGTTGGTCAGCAGCGTCGCATCCCAAAACGCCTTTGCTGAAAAAGCGGACTTTGAAAAACCTACCAACGTCGAGGCCAATCAAATGTTCTACGACGAAAGTAAGCAAACCAATACCTTTACCGGCAATGTGGTGCTCACCCGCGGCACGCTGGTGATGCATGCAGAAAAATTATTGGTGCGACAGGATAAGGGCGGCCATCAGTTTGCGACCTTGTATGCCCCCGCCGGCGGCAAGGCAACCTTCCGCCAGAAACGCGATGGTGGCAAAGATTTGTGGATTGAGGGCTATGCGGGCGACCGTATTGAATACGACAGCAAAACCGAAATTGCCAAACTGTTCAAACAAGCGAAAGTCAAAATGCTCGAAGGCACCCGTGCAACGGATGAAATCGAAGGCGACTTTATTTCTTATGACAGCCGGGCCGAAGTGTACAACGTCACTAATTCGAGCACCGGCGAAAGTACACCGGGCGGTGGACGTATTCGCGCCACGATACAGCCTCGCAGTCAGGAAAAATAAGGATGGTAATGCAGTCAACGAGCAAGCTCGTCGTACAGGGCCTGCGAAAAAGCTATGGCGCCAAGCAAGTAGTGAGCGATGTGTCGCTTGACGTCGAAAGCGGAGAAGTCGTTGGCCTTCTGGGTCCAAACGGCGCTGGCAAAACGACGTCGTTTTATATGATCGTCGGGCTAGTGCCCTCGGAGGCCGGCGAGATTTTTCTCGATGGCGAACGGATTTCTGGTTTGCCGATTCATCGACGCGCCGAGCGCGGCCTGTCTTATTTGCCACAAGAAGCATCCGTCTTTCGCAAGCTCTCGGTGGAGGATAATATTCGCGCCGTGCTTGAGCTGCAAAAGGAAAATGGTAAACCACTTGCCCGCGCCGAGATCGAGCAACGGCTTGACAATTTACTCCAAGATTTGCAAATCGAAAAGCTGCGCGACAGCCAGGCTCTGTCTTTATCGGGCGGGGAGCGAAGGCGTGTAGAAATCGCCCGAGCCTTAGCCACTAATCCTCGCTTCATTTTGCTCGACGAACCTTTTGCCGGCGTTGATCCGATTGCGGTGATCGAAATTCAACGCATCGTGCGTTTTCTCAAAGAGCGCGGCATTGGCGTGCTGATCACGGACCACAATGTGCGCGAGACCTTAGGTATTTGCGACCGGGCCTACATCATTAATCAAGGTGCAGTTCTGGCTTCGGGTAGCCCCAACGACATCATTGCAAACGAATCAGTGCGTCGGGTCTATCTCGGCGAGCACTTCCGCATGTAAGGGCGCACGCAAATGAAACAGTCCCTACAGCTTCGCGTTTCACAGCATCTTGCGTTGACGCCGCAGTTGCAGCAGTCTATCCGTCTCTTGCAACTCTCGACGCTGGAGCTGCATCAGGAACTCGAGCAGATGCTGACGGATAATCCGCTGCTTGAGCGACTTGACGACCCTCTCGACAATTCGGTACGGCTGCTGGCCGACGGCGCTATCAGCTCCACTCCCTTGCCCGCTACCGCCGAGACGGCAGCAAGCAGCGAAGCCAATGCTGCAGCTGATGCCGACGGCAATTTTGATGCGCCAACGGCAAGCGAAGAAGGTGGAGGCGGCGAATCAGAATGGAGCTTCGATGATGTCGCACGCTCATCAAAAGCACCCGAAGATGATGATGCACGGCCTCAACTCGAAGCACATGAATCGACACTGCGCGAGCATCTGCTCGAACAACTCGCTGTCACAGTAGACAATCGGCGCGATCGCGCGCTCGTTGAATTATTAATCGATGCACTCGACGATAACGGTTATCTCGAAGAATCACTCGATAGTATTCATGCGCGATTGCCCGAAGAACTCGAAATTGAACTCGATGAAATGATGGTGGCCTTAAAGCTGCTACAGAGTTTCGATCCGGCCGGTGTCGGTGCGCGTCATGCATCTGAATGTCTGGCTTTGCAAATTCGTCGCTTTGAAAAAGTCCCAATGGTGACCCGGCGCATGGCACTGACACTAGTGGAAAATTACCTGGAACTATTCGCTCAGCGCGAGTTCAACAAATTGAAAAAGGCACTCGATTGCGACGATGAAGATTTGCGTGAAGCGCAGGTCATCATCAAGCGTTGCAATCCGCACCCTGGCGCGCCCTTTGCCAGCGATGCCTCCGATTATGTGGTGCCGGATGTAATTGTCAAACGGGCAAAAAATGGATGGCAGGTGACGCTCAATCGTGATGTGATGCCTAAACTTAGAGTCAACGCCATGTACGCTAATATCCTCAAGCAAAACAAAGGAGAAGGCTCGCTCACCTCGCAGCTGCAGGAGGCCAAGTGGCTGATCAAAAATATGCGGCAGCGCTTCGACACGATTTTGCGGGTGGCGCAGGCGATAGTAGAGCGGCAACGGAATTTTTTCTCGCATGGTGCAGTGGCAATGCGGCCTCTTGTCTTGCGTGAAATAGCTGATACACTGGGGCTGCATGAGAGCACCATATCCCGTGTGACCACGCAGAAATACATGCTTACCCCGCATGGCATGTTTGAATTGAAATACTTTTTTGGCAGTCACGTTGCCACAGAAGCAGGCGGGGAGGCATCCTCGACCGCGATACGTGCTTTGATCAAACAACTGATAGGAGCCGAAGACACCAAGAGCCCATTTTCCGATAGCAAAATTACGGACATGTTGGCTGAACAAGGGATGGTCGTGGCGCGCCGCACCGTCGCAAAATATCGCGAGGCCTTGAAAATCCCACCAGTCAACCTGCGTAAGTCCTTGTAGCTTTTTCCAGTTTTTTACCCGTTGCTGTGTTCCGTCTGGCTGGCCGCCGGCGAGCATGCCGGATCCTCCAGCAACGCCATACTAAGGAGTGCTGTGTATGAATCTCACTATCAGTGGACATCATCTGGAACTAACCCCCGCAATTCGGGAGTATGTGCAAGGCAAACTGGAACGTATCAAGCGACATTTTGATCATGTCATCGATGTCGCCGTCATTCTCTCGATCGACACCCTGACTGAAAAAGAAAAACGACAGCGTGCCGAAATTAATTTGCACCTGCGTGGCAAGGACCTGCATGTGGAAAGCGAGGCGCAGGATATGTATGCGGCCATCGATACGCTCATCGACAAACTCGACCGCCAAGTGCTCAAGCACAAGAGCAAAATTCAAAATCATCAGCACGAAGGCATCAAACGCTACGACAGCTCCGAAATAGAAGCTGCCTGAACGTCTGTTGATGGAGCAAAAAAAGGGCGCAATATGCGCCCTTTTTTAATGTGCAAAAGACCAGCTTCCCCGCTTGTGAAGAAGCGGTGCGACGATTCCCTATAAACTCATGCTTTTTATCAAGGCCTCGTCATGAGTGACACTGTCCAATCTACCTGCGTCGGCCACACCGGCCTGATTACCTTACACCGTGCCGCGGCACTCAACTCATTATCGTTGGAGATGGTGCGCTCGATCGCCGGCATTCTGCTGGCCTGGCGCGACGACCCACAGATTGCGGTGGTCGTCATCAAGAGCAGCAGCGAAAAGGCATTTTGTGCAGGCGGTGATATCCGATTTTTTTATCAAAAGGGAATCGCCTCCTCCACCGGCGGTGCCGCGCTAATCGAAGATTTTTTCAATGAAGAATATGCCTTGAATCATCTGATTCACCATTATCCAAAACCCTATGTCGCCCTGCTTGATGGTGTCGTGATGGGCGGCGGCATGGGGATTGCACAAGCAGGACCCAGCGCACGTATGCGCATCGTCACCGAGCGCACTAAGATGGCCATGCCAGAGGTAGCCATTGGGCTGTTTCCTGACGTCGGTGGCAGTTTCTTTTTATCGCGCGCGCCGGGGAAACTGGGTACCTATCTAGCTGTATCAGGTGAAACCATTCACGCCGCCGATGCCATTTACGCTGACCTCGCTGATGTGTTTGTACCAGCGGCCGAATTGCCCGCCCTGCTCGCCTTGCTGACTGCCACGCCAGCGGAGACACTGCGCACAAGCGTCGCACAATTTGCCGCTCCGTTTGCCGCGCAGGCTGATCCGGCACACAGCCGGCTGGCACGACAGCGCGCTGCGATTGAGCAGCATTTTAATCTGCCCTCGGTATCGGCGATCATGGCATCCCTCGCCACCGACACCAGCGAATTTGCCGCCAAGACCTTGGCTGCGATGGAAAAACGCTCCCCGCTGATGATGTGTGTGAGCCTGTCACAAATCGAGCGCGGCGCTGCGATGACTGTGGCGGATTGCCTGAGAATGGAACGCACGATGGTGCGTCGCTGTTTTGAGCATGGTGAAGTGATCGAAGGCGTGCGTGCATTGGTGATCGACAAAGATCACGCCCCTCAATGGAATCCTGCCTCCCTGGAGATGGTCACACCGGAGATGGTCGCGCGTTTTTTTGAGAGCGCCTGGCCGGACTACGCGCATCCTTTGCGCGACTTGTTATAGCGGCTAAATTTCGTCAACAGCAAATAAACGACGATACTCGCGCATCGCGTAACGGTCGGTCATGCCAGCAATATAGTCGGCGACCTTACGAGCCTGCTCCGTGACCTCACCGCTGGCGATCTGATAATCAGGTGGCAGCAGCTGCGGCCCGTTCATAAATATCCCAAACAAATCGGTGACGATGCGTTTGGCTTTGCTGGTCATTCGGTTAACCAGATAATGTTGGTACAAGTTCTCGCGCAGGAAACGCTTTAACTCTTGCGCCTCTTGTTTCATCTCTGCCGAAAAAGCGATCAGTGGCCCCGCATGACGTACGTCTTCAATGGTGTCGAGATGGGCTGACGCAATATTGGCTTGCGAAGTCTGAATCAAATCGACGGCCAGCGCATTGATCATGCGCCTTACGATTTCATTGATGGCACGCCGGCCGCCAATGTCCGGAAAGAGCTTTTCGACTTCGATGCGATGACGCGCATACAAACCAACGCGATTGAGCTGCTCGGTTGTAAGCAAACCGGAACGCAGGCCATCATCAATATCATGATTGTTATAAGCGATCTCATCAGCGAGGTTGGTCAGCTGCGCTTCAAGACTGGGCTGATTTCGTTCGATGAAACGCTGGCCGATGGCGCCAAGCTTTTCTGCATTGGGTAGCGAGCAGTGCTTAAGCACGCCTTCGCGCGTCTCGAACATCAGATTCAACCCATCGAAAGCCCCATAGCGCTGCTCAAGCGCATCGATCACGCGCAGACTTTGCAGATTATGTTCGAAGCCGCCATAGTCTTTCATGCAGGCGTTTAAGGCATCCTGCCCCGCGTGGCCAAAAGGCGTGTGGCCCAGATCGTGCGCTAGTGAAATCGCTTCGACCAAGTCTTCATTCAGCTGTAAGTTACGCGCCAATGAACGAGCAATCTGCGCTACTTCGATGCTGTGCGTCAGACGTGTCCGAAACAGATCCCCCTCATGATTGACGAAGACCTGCGTTTTATATTCGAGTCGGCGAAATGCCGTCGAGTGAATAATCCGGTCTCGGTCACGCTGAAATTCGCTACGGGTCGCCGGCGGGCTTTCAGCAAATAAACGGCCACGCGATTGCGTTGAGCGCGCTGCGTAGGGAGCAAGATGCCCTTCCAGATTAATAGTCATGCGCTTATGCCTGCACAGACGCCAACAAGGTCGCCTGCAAAACGGCAGCGGGCACCTCGGTAATCAGCGGATGGCCAAGCGGCTTGAGTAAGATAAATTTGATTTTCCCGTCTTCGTTTTTTTTGTCGACTTCCATCAGATCGAGCCAACGCTCGGCGCCAAGATCAGGTGCCACGGTCGGCAAACCTGCGGCCTGAACCAACGCGACGACACGCGATTTTTCTACCGTACTCAGGTAACCAAGCCGCTCGGATAAATCTGCCGCCATCACCATGCCGCAGCCAACTGCTTCGCCATGCAACCACGTTCCATACCCCATACCCGCCTCAATCGCATGCGCGAAGGTATGACCAAAATTAAGAATGGCCCGCAAGCCACCTTCGCGTTCGTCTTGACGCACGACTTCCGCCTTGATTTCGCAGGAACGCTGTATCGCATAAGCTAGTGCGGCATCGTCGCGTGCCATCAGTTTGCTGATATTGGTTTCGAGCCAGGCAAAAAATGCGGCGTCAATGATTGCGCCGTGTTTGATGACTTCCGCCATCCCGGCAGACAGCTCGCGATCCGGCAGGGTAGCCAGAGTGGCCGTATCGGCCAACACGGCTTGCGGCTGATAAAACGCGCCGATCATGTTTTTTCCTAGCGGATGATTGATCGCGGTCTTGCCACCAACCGAGGAATCTACTTGCGCCAGTAGGGTCGTTGGTATCTGTACGAACGGCACGCCACGCATATAAGTGGCCGCAGCAAATCCAGTCATGTCGCCGATCACACCACCGCCCAAAGCTAGCAGCGTGGTCTTGCGATCGCATTTATTTTCAAGCAACGCATCAAAAATACGCATCAGGTTGCTTACGTTTTTTTCTTCTTCACCGTCCGGCAGCACAATCGCCATACAGCTTTTACCCGCCGCAGTCAGCATGGCCTCAAGGCGCTTGAGATAAAGCGGTGCGACGACAGTATTGGTGACGATGGCAACCCGCTTGCCCGGCACATGCACGGCAAACGCGCTGTCGTCGAGCAGATGGCGACCGATTACGATCGGGTAGCTGCGTTCACCGAGCGAGACAGTCAGGTTGGCAAAAACAGAATGCGGCTGGGTCATGTCGGATGAAGGGGGACGGGATGGGAGTCGGGCGCCACAGCCGATGCGGGAAAATCGCCGCGCTGCGCGAGCTGGGTCAGGATATTTTGCACCACGGATTGTACGTTAGGCCGCCCGGTTTCTATGGTGATATGGGCGACCTCTTCATAAAACGGTCCACGCTGTCGCGCCAGTTCTTCTATGCGGGCCTTGGGGTCTGCGGTCTGCAACAGCGGCCGGTTTTTGTCGTGACTGGTGCGCTGGATGATGCTGGACACCGAGGCGCGCAGATAGACGACGACACCCCGCTCACGCAAAAATGCCCGGCTTTCGGCATTCAGGATGGCACCGCCACCGGTGGCAAGCACGATTCCCTCTTGCGTCGTGAGGTCGGCGATCACGTCCGCCTCGCGTTGACGAAAGCTATCCTCGCCTTCGATCTCGAAGATCAATGGGATCGACGCGCCGGTACGTGATTCAATTTCATGGTCGGCATCGATGAAGCGCTTTTGGAGCTTTTTTGCCAGCGCACGCCCTATCGTGGTCTTGCCAGACCCCATCAGGCCAACCAGAAAAATATTGGGTGTCGAATTCAAGATGATTATCGCCACCGGCCAGTCCGGCCGGCAGGCTATTGCCATGGAAAGCTGAGAGTTTATCTCATCCTATTGCCACGCAGCGTACGTCATAGAGCGACCAATCCGCCCATCAAGGACTAGCCGTTGAATCGCCGAGTACACGTGGCGTGATAAAAATTAGTAATTCGGTCTTGTCGCGGGTCCGACTGGAGTTGCGAAATAGGGACCCAACAACAGGCAGATCGCCAAAAAACGGCACCTTGTTGATGGTGTCGAGCTCAGTCTGCGTAAAAATACCGCCGAGGACGACCGTGCCACCGTTCTCGACCTGTACATTGGTCTTGACGTGCTTTGTGTTGATTGCAAAACTGGTTCCCACCGCCACGCCGCGCGAGTCCTTGGCAACATCAACCATCAGAATGATATTGCCGTCCGGCGTAATTTGCGGTGTGACCTCAAGCTTCAGATTGGCCTTTTTGAATTGCACCGATGTCGCACCGCTGCTGGTGGACTGCTGATAAGGAATCTCTTCGCCTTGCTCGATAATGGCCGGCTGCTGGTCGGCGGTGACTACGCGTGGACTGGAGATGATCTTGCCCTTGCCATCGGCCTCAAGCGCAGAAAGCTCGAGATTGAGAAAGCGGTTGGCGCTGGATGAAAACAGACTGACCGCTACGCTGCTGGGATTGGCGCCATTAATGCCTACCGCAGGTAGATTGACGAACTGGGTATTGGGGATGAAATTCTGAGGCGACAGCGCCGTCTGCAAAGTCTGTTCGCCCGCGCCCAGATAATTCCCTCGAATGGCCACATTGCCTCCAAACGGTAGACCGATGCCGCTAGGCGATTTGTCGAGAAAGCCAAGCTTGACGCCTAAATTTTTACTGAACTTGTCGTCGGCTTCAACGATGCGCGCTTCGATCATGACTTGCCGCGTTGCCACGTCAGTCAGCTGAATAAGCTTGCGCACCTCATCAAGCCGGGTCGGCGTATCAGTGACAAACAATTTATTGGTGCGCGGCTCGGCGGACGCACTACCACGACGCGACAAAATACTGCCTCGCGCGGCCTGTCCATCCAGCCCAAAAACCTGCCGAAACGCATCGGCCTTTTGATAATTAAGCTGAAAGGTTTCCGTGACTAGCGGCTCAAGCTCGGCAATCTGCGCACGCTGCTCTAATTCGAGTCGTTCTTTGGTGAGCAATTCGTCTTTCGGCGCAATCCACAGGACATTGCCATTTTTTCGCATATCGAGTCCGCGCGCTTGCATGATGATGTCGAGCGCCTGATCCCAAGGCACATCTTTCAGGCGCAAGGTCAGATTGCCGTTAACGCTGTCACTAGCCACAACATTGAGACCGGTAAAGTCGGCAATCACTTGCAGCAGCGCGCGTACGTCAATATTTTGAAAATTGAGTGAGAGTTTATCCCCTCGGTAGCCGCGCCCCCCCGCGCCGTTTTTGCCGGATTCAGGCTTGACCGGCCTGACCTCGATGACCAACCGACGCTCAGTCTGCCAGGCCAGATGCTCCCATTGCCCACGCGGCTCGATGAGCATGCGCACCATATCGCCTTGCGCACTGGTAGTAATGGTCTGCACCGGCGTACTAAAATCTTTGACGTCAAGACGGCGACGCAATACGTCAGGCAAGCTGGTCTTCAGAAAATCGACGGCAATCGCCTGCCCCTGCTGGCGAACATCAACCGTCAGTGGTGCACGCGCGAGGTCGATGATGATACGGCCAGCGCCCTCGGCACCCGCACGAAAATCGACATCGACAAGGGCATTTTTTTCCGCTGCGATCGCCGCCGCTTTATCGGCGCTATTGGCGTCACTACTTTCCGATGCCAGTAGAACAAGCAACTGGCGGCCTTTGATCTGGGTGTTATACGACATCGCACGACTGAGGTTCAATACCAGCCGGGTACGTCCGCCTGCCTGCACGATATCGACGCTACGCATACTTCCCAGATCGAGTTGTTTGCGGGTCAGACCCGTCACGTTTGTGGTGTCGGCAAGATCAACAACCACACGGGGCGGCGTGCTGGTCGCAAAACTGACAGGCGGAGTTTGGATCGCTTTGTTGAGTGAAATTTTCAGCATGAATTGCTGGCCCTCGCGTACCGCCTCGACCGACTCAATCGCGTAGCCTTGCGCACACGCGTCCAGATTGGACAGGGTAAGCCATACCAGCATGCTGACTTGCCAAAATAGCTTGGCGGACGACGCCGGCAAAAAACTGCGCAGTACGTGGAATATCTTCATTGCTATTTCTCCTGCAAATGCAGTTGTGCGTGTCGCCGGACCCAGTTACCACTGGAGTCCTGCACCATTTCATCAAGCTCAATGGCGCTCTCGCTAATGGCGACAACACGCCCAAGATCCTGACCAAGGTAACTGCCGACTCTGACTTGATGGATCATTTTTTCGACCTCAATGAGACCGAGCGCCAGACCGGCACGGCGCAGGCTGCCGACCATTTTGAGTTGATCGAGCCGATACGCTTCCAGCGCTTCGCGCTGTCGCGTCAAATCTGGTTGCAACTGCCCGACGCCGCGATGCTCAAGCGCAAAGCCGGCTGCCATTTTTTGGGGATCAAAGGGGTCGGTACGACCTGCCGGATCGTAGACATACGGATGGGAAATTTGCGTTGACGGCAACGCCGGCGGTGGTGGCTGATGCTGCCGACGAGTCTGCTCCATCCATTGCCTGAGTTCAGCCTGACCTTGCTCGTCACAGCCACACAACACCAGCGCGCCCAACATCACCATCGCGCGGCGCATTATTTAGTCTCCTTGCTTTTGCTGTCGGCGATCTGCTTTTTACGCAAGGCGACTTCGTCTTTGTCGAGATAACGAAAGGTGCGGGCAACGGCCTCGAAACTTTGCGTGCCTTCGCGCTGGCTAGTGATGACGAGTTTATCCAGAGTGACAATGCGCGGCAGATGGGCAAGGTCACTAGTGAAGCCAGCCAGCGCGTGATAGCCGCCATTGAGCTTGATATCGATAGGCAGTTCGGCATAGTAATCATGTAAACGAACCTGACCGGGCTTGAACAAGTCAAATTGCAATCCACGGCTCACCCCAGCCCGGTTTATATCGGATAGCAGTGCGTCCATTTCTGCACGGCTGGGTAATTGCTGTTCCAGTTTTTGTACCTGCGCCTGCACTTGAATTTTTTGCTCACGAAGTACGTCCAGGCTTTGCGCCTGATGCACCTTGAGTTCAAACGCCTGCTTTTGTTGTTCGACCTCCGCCTGTCCGGACGAGAGCGCCTCCCACTGCGCCGTCCAGATAAACCACCAGCTGGCCACGATGACGGCCACGCTCATTGCCGCGCCACACAGTAGTCGAGGTGCAACGGGCCACAAGCCCGGATGCTTTCCTTCCAGCTCCCTGAATTGACCAACGATAGCGCGCAGCTTGTGCCGCCAGTTGGGCAAGGCCTGGTCCTCGCTCATGGTGTCTCCGGGGATAAACGTGCAAGGCCGACCGTTAAAGTGAATTCCACAATTTTTCTGAGATCCTTGCCCTGGCCGACGCTGGCTGATTTGATTTCGATGAGGTCAGGCTGAACCAGCCAGCGACCCTGTGCGGTCAGCTTGCGCAGAAATTCTGATACCCGCGCATTAGACTGCGCATAACCAGTCACGACAATGTTGTCTGCCTGCTTGATGGATTTGAGCACGACGCCGGCTGGCACCAGCGCAGAGAATTCGTCCATCAGATAGACCGGTTGATTGCGGTTTGACTGCAAGGTTTCTACCGCCGTCTGACGCGCCCGCAACGCTTCAATGTCTTGCCGCAATCCGGCGATTTCGCTAATGCGGGTATCGAGCAGCGCATTTTCTGTTTTCAACATGCCCATGCGCCCGGCCTGATCGGCCAATGCGCTGGCATTGAGCGCACTGACAACAAGCACCATGGCCACGCCAAGCAAAGCGGCAAGCATTAAAAACCCCGCAAAATCGCGCTTGCGTTGCCGACGGCTTGCGTCGCGCCAAGGCAACAAATTAAAGCGGATCATGCAACGACACGCCGCATTGCCAATCCGGTTGCAACCAGACAGGCTGCCGCATCTGCTGCAATCATTGTTTGATTGATCACAGGGCTGATATCCATGCCCGAAAAAGGATCAGCCAACGAGACGCTGGCCGCCACGCGCAAGGCTAACGTCGCCGGCATGCCTTGCACAGGAAATCCGCCAGCGGCCACATAGATGTGTTCGATACGGTCGTATGACGTGGAAGCAAAAAATAATTGCAGCGCACGCGCGAGCTCGTGTGCGGCGTTTTCATGAAAGGCTTGAACCAAGCCACCAACAGTACCGGCATTGCCAGCAGCACGTGCGATATCTTGTTCTAGCTTGTAACTGCCGAAGCTCTGCTCGCGTTCGTAGAGCAAGGTATCTTGCAGCAAGACCGACAGACTGCTGGTCTCTGATCCGATCTGGAATAACGCGACCGGCTGCGAGCCATCCGGTCGCTCGCGCTCAATCACACGAGCGATTGCCGCAAGGGCTGCATAAGATTCAACATCCATCACCATGGCCTTGATCCCTGCAGCCTCGGCCAATGCAAGTCGCTCATCGATTTTTTCTTTGCGCGCAGCAACCAGCGAAAAGTCTATTGAACCTGGGGCGGTCCGACTAGGGCCGATGACACCGAAATCGAGGCTGATCTCGTCGCGTGAAAACGGCAAGCTTTGGCCGACCTCTGCCTCAATCTGCATCTCCCACTCATCCTCCGAAAGATGATCCGGTAGATTGAATGCCTTGGTGATCACCGCACCAGAAGGCATCGCCAATGCCGCTTGGCGGAGGCGACTGCCGCTTTTTTTAAGGGCGCGGCGCAAGCCGTCGGCGACCTGACCAAACTCGATGATGCTGCCATCACGCAGCGCGCCCTGCGACAAGGGTTCCCGCGCATAACGCTCAATACGCAGGTCTTTACCGAGGGGAGCAAGTTCGATGATCCGGATGCTGGCAACACCAATATCAATACCAAGCAGCGAAGCCGGCGAGGAGCGAAACAGTCTGCCTAATTGCAATGCCACGATATTCTCCGCAAGCGAGGATTGTTATCATTATTTAAATTTAGCTGCGGATGCTAACAAGTGAATTTCCAGTGTGGCAAGCGGATCGCGGTTTACGTTGTCAAATGCCGACGTAAAGACGGGTTAACAAGGCAGCCTTTACGTTAATTCGGTTTACCAGCACCGCATTCGCTGCCGCTATAATGGGCAGCCACGCTACGCGGCGCCACTTTATTCTTCCTGCATGAATGACATCAATCCCAACGGGGATGCTCCACCGGCCCGGCCTGTCCGCAAACTTCCTGCGCCGATCAAAATCGCATTGAGTATGTTTGGCCTGTTGACCGGATTAGCGGTGATCGGATTACTACTCATCAGTTTTATGCTGATGATGGCGTATCCGAATTTGCCGGATATCGATTCGCTGGCCACTTATCAGCCCAAAATGCCGTTGCGGGTTTTTTCTGCAGATAATGTTCTGATTGGCGAATTTGGCGAAGAGCGTCGCAGCCTGGTGCACTACAAAGACATCCCCAAAGTCATGAAGCAGGCGGTACTGGCGATCGAAGATGATCGCTTTTATGAACATGGCGGTGTCGACTTTTGGGGCATCCTGCGCGCAGCGATTCATAACGCAGTCAGCGGTAGTCGTCAGGGCGCCTCGACCATTACCCAACAGGTCGCGCGCAACTTTTTTCTCTCCAGCGAACAAACCATCAAACGCAAGTTGTATGAGGTTTTACTGGCCTGGAAAATCGAAAAGACGCTGACAAAAGACCAGATTCTCGAGCTCTACATGAACCAGATTTATCTTGGCCAGCGCTCCTATGGATTTGCTTCGGCAGCACAAATTTATTTTGGTAAAAAACTGGGCGAGATATCCGTTGCCGAAGCGGCGATGCTGGCCGGCTTGCCTAAGGCGCCATCAGCCAATAATCCGGTGGTCAATCCCAAGCGTGCAAAAGCGCGGCAACAATATATTTTGCAGCGGATGCATGATCTGGGCTACATCACGACGGCCCAATACGAAAAGGCGCGCACCGAAGAATTAAAAATCAAAATGGACAGTAACGAGTTTGGCGTACATGCCGAATATGTGTCAGAGATGGCGCGCCAGATGGTCTATGAGCAGTTCAAGGAGGAGACCTATACCCGAGGCCTTAATGTCTTCACGACCATCACCAAGGCTGATCAGGACGCGGCCTATCTGGCGTTGCGACGTGGCGTGCTGGACTACGAACGACGCCAGCCTTATCGGGGTCCCGAAGGCTATATGGAGATTCCTCACGACAAAGCCGAGGCCGAGGCCGCAGTCGAATCTGAGTTAGCCGAGCATCCCGACAGCGATGGATTAGTCGCCGCAGTAGTGTTAGCTGCGACGCCAAAAAATATCCGGGCGTTGCTGGCCTCTGGCGAGGAGATCACCATCAAGGAAGCAGGACTGGCTTCAGCAGCAAGCGCGCTGACAGATAAAGCAGCGGCCAACCGACGCATCCGACGCGGCGCGATTATTCGATTGGTGCAGGACGCGGAGGGTTGGACGGTGATCCAGCTACCTGAAGTGGAATCGGCTTTTGTGTCGGCCAGCGCCGAAGATGGCGCGATCCGGGCTCTGGTGGGCGGCTTTGATTTCAATCGCAATAAATTTAATCATGTGACGCAGGCATGGCGTCAACCCGGCTCATCATTCAAGCCGTTCATTTATTCGGCATCACTTGAAAAAGGGCTTTCCCCGGGCACCATCATCAATGACGCACCGATCACTTTTGATACGGCGCAAACCGGCAGCCAGGCATGGGAGCCAAAAAATTACGACAATAAGTACGAGGGGCCGATGTCGATGCGTCGCGGTCTCTCCAAATCCAAGAATATGATTTCGATCCGCATTCTGGACAAAATCGGACCGCAGTATGCGCAGGAATACATCACCCGCTTTGGTTTTGACCCGGAAAAAAATCCGCCCTACCTAACGCTGGCGCTGGGTGCGGGTGCTGTTACGCCTTTGCAGATGGCGGGCGCTTATGCTGTTTTTGCTAACGGTGGCTATAAGGTTAATCCTTATCTGATTTCAAAAATCACCGACAACAACGGCAAGACTTTATTTCAAGTCACCCCAGAAAAAGCAGGCGAGGAAAGCTTGCGCGTGATTGATGAGCGCAATGCCTTTTTGGTCGACAGCATGTTGAAAGACGTGGTCAAACATGGCACGGCAACCCGTGCGCTGTCCCTCAAGCGCGCCGACATTGCAGGCAAGACCGGTACGACGAATGATTCGATTGATGCCTGGTTTGCCGGCTATAACCCAAAATTAGTCGGGATTGCATGGATCGGTTTTGATAAACCAAAAAATCTTGGTAATCGCGAAACCGGTGGCGGACTAGCTTTGCCAATCTGGATTGGTTATATGCAGAAGGCGCTGGCTTCCATGCCGGTTCTGGAACGCGAAGTGCCATACGGCGTTGTGACCAGCGGATCAGATTACGTATACGCAGAATATGCCGAAGGCGCCGGCGTTAATTCGATTGGCAACAATGCGCCTGGCGAGGCCAAACCCGCAGGCGAAAAAACGGAAGACGCCGTTAAGTCCGAATTATTTTAGCGGTGTGTCGGTGAGCGTCAAGCTGGCACCTGCCTGGGCGCTGGCCAGCGCCGAGATAGCCGTAAATAACTCAGAGCCATCGCGTGTATTGAGCCAGTGACTGCCCTGGAGCCGGTAATGAAAGCCGCCAGCACGGGCCGCGACCCAGATCTCTTGCATCGGGGCTTGCGTATTGACGATGATTTTCGAACCGTTGTCGAAAAATTCGATCTGCAATACGTTGCCGCTGCGGCTGCATTCAATATCAATATCGGTCGCTTCGCCCTGCTGCTCCAGACTCGTCTGGATTTGGTCCAGCACGGCTTCGGCCAGCGTCAGAAATTCGGTTTCGCTCATGCTACACTCCAGACACTTTTTATCGCCCCGCGCATACGCTGCACGAAGCGTTTTTGATTGAAACCCGCCATGTTCATTTTTATTCGGATTTGCGTCATTTTAACGGCGATTGCTTTCCTTGGTATGACCGGCGGCTGCGGCCAGACCGGGCCGCTTTATATGCCAGGCAAACCGCAGCCAATCGAACCCAAAGACAGCAAAGAAGAAGGCTATCAATCGTCAGCTACCCAGCCTAACTCTCGCTAAATTAATCATGCCGTATTTCACCTATCGCCAAAACAGTCTGTACGTGGAAGAGGTCGCATTGACCCGCATCGCTGCCGAATTTGGTACGCCACTCTATGTTTATTCGCGCGCCAGCTTGGCTGACAATTTTTCTGCTTATGCCGATGCCTGCAAGGCCCACGGCCGCACCAAGAACGATGCGCTGGTCTGCTATTCCGTCAAATCTAACTCCAATCTCGCTGTTTTAAATTTGCTGGGCAAGCTAGGCTCGGGATTTGACATTGTCTCAGGTGGCGAACTGCTGCGTGTGATTGCCGCCGGCGGCGATCCACGCAAGGTAATTTTTTCGGGCGTGGGCAAGTCGCGCGACGAGATGCGACTCGCACTCTCCCATGACATTTTGTGCTTCAACGTTGAATCGATTCCCGAGTTACACCGCTTGAATGAAGTCGCAGCAGAAATGGATAAGCGCGCGCCGGTGTCGTTGCGGGTCAATCCGGACGTCGATGCCAAGACCCATCCATATATTTCAACGGGCTTGAAAGACAATAAATTCGGCATCGCATTTGACGAAGCGATCTCGACTTATCAAGTCGCTGCCTCGCTACCTCATTTGCACGTCATCGGCATCGACTGCCATATCGGGTCGCAACTGCTCGACGATGCGCCGCTGCTCGAAGCGCTCGACAAGGTCATCGAACTCGTTGATAGACTTAGCGAGGCCGGTATCGCTCTGCATCATCTTGATATCGGCGGTGGGATCGGCATTACCTACGACGATGAAAAGCCGGTTGCCGTAGCAGATTATCTTTCGCGATTGTTTGCACGGATTGATCGCTGGCGTGCCGAAAAATATCAGGGCAAGCAGATCACTGTTTTGTTCGAACCGGGTCGCTCTATTGTCGGCAATGCAGGTGTGCTGCTCACTGAGGTGCAGTATTTGAAGCACGGTGCGACTAAAAATTTTGCGGTGGTAGACGCGGCGATGAATGATCTGATGCGCCCGGCCATGTACGAAGCCTGGCACGGCGTGCAGCCAGCAGAACAACGCGCGACCGCAACGCAAACCTATGATGTGGTGGGGCCGGTTTGCGAATCCGGCGATTGGCTTGCACGCAGCCGTGCTCTGGCGCTGGAACAAGGCGATCTGCTAGCAATTATGTCAGCGGGCGCCTACGGCATGACCATGGCTTCGAACTACAACACACGCGGGCGAGCGGCCGAGGTCTTGGTGGATGGTGACAAAATAATGCTGGTACGTAAACGGGAAGCCGCGCAGGATCTGTTTGCGCTGGAATCAATTCCGCGGTGATCCGCAGTGATCAATTAACGCTGGCGCCCTCGCCACCACCCTACCACCCTGCTTCCAAGTAAAACCGCAACAAGGGCAGCAATCCACAAGGGCTGGGCAAAATTTTGTTTGCCCGCTCGCATCCACCAGAAATGCAGTAGCGCCAACAAAGCAATCAGATAGATCAGCCGATGTAGCAATTGCCAACGCCGTCCCAACATGCGCACCATAGTCCCGTTGCTGGTGAGCGCCAAGGGGATCAGCAACACAAACGCGCTCGCCCCCACGGCAATGAAAGGTCGCTTTAGGATATCCGTCCACATTGCCGGCAGATCAAAAAAATGATCAAACCAGATAAAAGTAGTGAAGTGCAGGCACGCGTAAAAAAAGGTAAACAGCCCGAGCATGCGTCGCAATTTAAGCAGCCAGCTCCAGCCTGAGAGGCGCCGTAAAGGCGTCACCGCGAGGGTGATGCAAAGAAAATAGAGCGTCCAGTCACCGCTGCTGCGGGTGATGAATTCAATCGGATTGGCACTGAGCCGATCTTGAGCCCCCAGCAATACCAGACGCACAAGCGGCATCAGTGCCAGCACAAAGACGCTGCCTTTGATCAAGCGCATCTGGCGTGTGTCAGGCGACAGCATGTGGCTTTAGTAGAATTTTTTCAAATCCATACCCGCATAAAGCGAGGCCACTTCGAGATAACCGTTAAACGGGAGTGTTTTGCGTTTTTTGGCGAAGAAGCCATCCTCGCCGATGCGCCGCTCAGTGGCCTGCGACCAGCGCGGATGTGCCACATCGGGATTTACATTTGAGTAAAAACCGTATTCTTCCGGCGCGGATCGATTCCATGCAGTCTGCGGCTGCGTCTCGGTGAAACGAATGCGCACGATTGATTTGGCGGACTTGAAGCCGTACTTCCAAGGCAACACCATTCGAACAGGCGCGCCATTTTGATTAAGAAGTGTCTGGCCGTACATGCCGACACAAAGCATCGCTAAGGGATGATTGGCCTCGTCAATGCGTAAGCCTTCGACATAGGGCCAATCAAGTACTCGGCTGCCCACACCAGGCATTTGCTTCGGATCAGACAGCGTGGTGAACTCGACGAATTTTGCATTGCCGGTAGGCTCAACTTTGCGTATAAGCTCGGCAAATGAATAGCCGATCCACGGAATCGCCATCGACCAACCTTCCACGCAGCGCAAGCGGTAGAGACGTTCTTCCAGGGGCGCGAGCTTGAGCAGGGTGTCGATATCCAGTGTGATGGGCTTTTTGACTTCTCCGTCGATACGCACCGTCCAGGCTTGGGTCTTTAACCCACCGGCATAGCGCATCGGGTCGCCCTTATCGAAACCGAACTCATAAAAATTGTTATAGCTGGTGGCGTCTTCAAATGAAGTTGGTTTATCTTTTGCGGCAAATGCAGGATTGGCACGCGCAACAAGTTTGGCTCGTGGCGCAGTAGCATCGGCGAACGCGTGATCTAGCAGGCCACCGGCGGCCAGAGAGCCTGCGGCGATCTGCTGCAAAAACTGGCGGCGCGATTCAAACAGGGCGCGCGGCGTAATGTCGGACGGGAGTGGTTCGATGAAGCGGGGACGTTTAGTTGGCATGATGCTCTCCGGATCGCAGCACTGATGCAAAAATAAAAAGGCTGCCTCTGCAGGCAGCCTTTGCTTTTTATAACTCGCCGTAAGAATGTAGACCGGAGAGGAACATGTTGACACCTAAAAATGCAAATGTCGTTACGAGCAGGCCGCCGACGGACCACCACGCGGCGACCTGACCACGCAGCCCTTTCATCAACCGCATGTGCAGCCACGCCGCATAGTTGAGCCAGACAATCAGTGCCCAAGTTTCTTTCGGGTCCCACGACCAGTAGCCCCCCCAAGCATCAGCCGCCCATAAGGCACCAAGGATGGTAGCAATGGTGAAGAAGGCAAATCCAACGGCGATGGCCTTGTACATGATGTCGTCGAGCACCTCGAGTGGCGGCAGTTGATCAACAAAAATACCTTTGGATTTAAGCAGATATGCAACGCCGACCATGGCTGCCAACGCGAAGGTGCCGTAACCGATGAAATTGGCCGGCACATGAATTTTCATCCACCAGCTTTGCAAAGCCGGCACCAATGGCTGTATCTCATGCGCTTCGCGACTAAGCATGTACCAGAGCAGAAATCCGACTGCAGCGGAAATGATGAGCAAGACAAAAGCACCAACCTGACGGGTTGCGTATTTGGCTTCGTAAAACACATAGAACAACGCGGTAATCATGCAGAACAGTATGAATACTTCGTAGAGATTGGAGACAGGAATATGTCCAATATCAGCACCCAGCAAATAGGACTCATACCAGCGCACCATCATGCCGGTAAATCCCATCAAGATGGCAGACCAGCAGAGCGTACTGCCGACGGCACCACCAAAATCGGAACGCGCAATCAGTCCACCCCAATAAAATAAAGTAGACAAGAAAAAGAAGGTACTCATCCACAAAATTGCGGATTGACTAGACAGTAAATATTTCAGGAAAAATTTATTGTTAGCCATCGCCAGGTCGCCGCCGTAAAGGCCAATCGCGCTGAGTGAGAGCAGGGCAATCAAGAGCATCAATACACGGGCCGGCTTCCATGACCAACCTAGCCACGCGAAGGTCGGTACTGCCGCGAGCAAAATAGCTTTTTCATAGATGTCCATGAACGCGCCGTAACGGCTCAACGCGAACAACGCGCCAGTGAGCAGAAAAATGCCAAATAACCAGTCGAACAGGCTCAGGCTTTTCAACAAACCGGGATTTTCGGTGTAGGTCTGATTCTCAGTGAGTTCCAATTTATTTCTCCTTGCGCGCCAGCGATGCGCGAGCGCTAGTATAGTGCAGGGCTTTGTTTGCCGCAGCGCGGGCAATCGCAGCCGCATAGGCGGTGTTTATCGTTGCGCAAGCCGGGTTTTCAGACGAACAAATTCTTTGTCAAAATCCATTGTGCGACGTTGCGTGCTCATCGCCATGAGCGCCTGCGCGCTACCATCGGCTTGTGGCCGCACCCAAATCCACAGGCGTCGCTCGCGTATGTAAAGCATCGCAAATATACCGATTACCAAAAACAGGCAGCCGAGGTAAACCACGTTTTTTCCAGGCGCGCGGGTCACTTGAAAAACGGAGGCTTTGACCTCATCGAAGCCCTGCAGCTGAAGAAAAACTGGCGCGTCATAAAAAAATGCATCAGCTAGCGCATTGGTAGAAAGCTGTAAAAACCGGCCGTGTTTTTCGTCCGCTGCTACAGCGTGTAATCCTTCTTTTTCGCGCGCGACCTGCCACAATTCCCACAAGCTGCCATTTAAAATCTTCATGAAAATATCTGCTGCTTTTTCGCGGTCTGCTTCAGGCAATCGGCCGACAAAGCGGGCAATGGCAAGATAGCCGGATTCGTCTTTATCGCCAGCGAATACGGTCATGCCACGCAGCGCCGACATTTCAAGTTGCTCGCGCAGGGTGCCACCGGAAGACGACGTTAGCGGCGCTTTTTGGGCGTAGCGCCGGGCAGCTTTTTCACGAAGTGCGGGATCCTGCAGCGCGGCGCGCAAACGCATCCATTCAACGACGGAATCATTATCGTCAGCCGGAATACGCAGATAGCGAAAACGTTCGGCTGGGGTGTCACGCAACCCAGCGAGAAAAACATCATTGCCGTCGACTTTGACTGGCAACATATAGTTGCTGAATTCGCGTGCCTGACCATTTTTATCGCGTAATTTGTACTGAACACTTGGCCCGACGTTTTTCAGGTCTTTACTTTTTTCAGCATTAGCGGCGGAGCCCAGTTGTTTGTTGAGCGAAGTAGAAAAATTCTCGTTGAAGCTTTTCCCGGGATTGACCGCGCGGACATCTTGCCCGTTGTTGGCCTTCATATTTTCGACATTGAATAGCCGAAAACCTGACCATTCAATCGTGTACTCAGCGCCGCTACTGCCCAATAGGGGGGTAGCTTTGCCGACATCACCTTCGACCTTGAACGCAGCATGATTGGCACCCCGCATCGGGTAGCCCGCCAACTTCAGGCGACTTCCACCATCTTCAAAGCTGGACTGATAAACGGCGAGGCCTTTGTAAAGGAGCGGTTCGTTGACCTTGATGGTGGCCGGGAAGCTCTTGCCGGTTTCATGGTCTGTGACAATGACGTCGCTGGCAAATAATTTAGGCATGCCTGTCGAATAAAAATCTACCACGAATTTTTGCAACTTGATTGTGATCGGCAAATCCTGAATCAGCACGCCTTCACCTGCCGGAATAATAGCGGTGTTGCTGCTGGCGCCTTCGGGAATTAGGGTGTTGCCACGAAAGCCAGGGTTACCCAAGCCCAGCCGATGCTTGGCTGGTATATCGGCAATGACGCCATTACCGATAAAAGGCTCTTTATCAAATAGCCATTCCTGAGCACGAATCGGCATAGTGGAATCAAGCAGGCCGCCTATACAAATGATGACGATGGCGCTGTGAGCAAAGATATAGCCAAGCTTGTTCGCGGCACCCTGCTTGGCAGTCACCAAAATTGCGCCGTCTTTCTGAACAAGCTTGACCTGATAGCCATCGGCAGCAACCCGGCGCGCCGATTCTTTCGCTAATGCCTCGACACTCACCGGCATCACCCATTCGGCATGATGATGAAAATTGCGTAATGATTGTTCACGTACGTTTTCGCGCCAGCTTTTCATGTCAGCGATCATCCTCGGTGCATTGCGGGCAATGCACAGCGAAGTCGATGTGACGAGAAATGCCATGATCAGCAAGAACCACCAAGCGGAATAGACAGCGTAGAGCGAAAGACGCGCAAAAATTTCAAACCAGAATGGCCCGAATTGATTGACGTAATTCGATAGGGGTTCGTTTTGCGTAACAACGGTACCAATCACGGAGGCAATCGCAATCACGCTCAACAGGCTGATTGCAAAGCGCATCGACGAGAGGAGCTCAATGAGATCGGTCAGCCAACGGCTGCGCGTATTAACGAGGATGCCTTCAGTGTGTGTGTTCATCAGAATTTATCAGTGTGTTCATACAGCGCTTGCGCGAAAAACAAAAGGGGCGGCCTAGTGGCCACCCCCGTAAGTGCTTAAGGTCTTCGTCTGAAATTTATTGTTATTTTTTAGTGCCAGCTGCGTACCGCTTTTACTAACCGTAAAAGCTTACTTGAGACCGGCAATGTAATCGGCGACCGCTTGCATTTCTTCATCGGATAAGCGCTTGCCAATAGCGGTCATCTGAGCACTGTTGCTGCGCGTACCGGTGCGGAAGTTTGTTAGCTGCGCCACCGTGTAATCTTGATGCTGACCCGCCACCCGAGCATATTGGGCCGGGATACCTGCACCATTCGGGCTATGACATCCTGCGCACGCGGGCACGTTTTTCTCAGCGATACCCGCGCGGTAGATTTTTTTGCCGATTTCGACGGTGTCTTTGTTATGCGCCGCGCCGGGGGCAGGTTTTTGATCTGCCAAGAATGCCGTCACATTACGAATGTCGTCATCGGTCAGGGCTTTTGCAATCGCCGTCATGATCGCATTGTTACGGACAGGCTCCCTGAACTGATAGAGCTGTTTTTGCAGATAAGCCTGGTGCTGACCCGCCAACTTGGGGTTTTGGGTGATGGATGAATTACCAGCCGCACCGTGGCAAGCCACGCAAGCCATTACGCCACGGGCAGGATCACCACCGGCGTAGAGCGTGCTGCCTTTGGCAGGATCAGCTTTCGGCTGCACTTTTTCTTCATTGGCATACGCCAGCTGGGCGCAGGAAATGAGTGCGATTAAAATAAATTTCACGAACGACGGGAGAACATGTTTCATTCAAACACCCTGAACTTGATAGTAGATTTTGCCATGTTGCGCGTCCAATTTGGGACAAGGGACCTGCGTCCCTTTTGCGTTCAATATTAGCCTTGCATTGTACTACAATAGGGCCCTTACTTTTGCTGCCCGGTCTCCCCCCGCCCCATCTATGTCCCTTCTCTGGCAAGCCCGCTTTTTCACGACGGTTAATCATCTGGGCGATTTGCCAAATTATAAAGTACCCGAGATTGCTTTTGCCGGCCGCTCAAATGCGGGTAAATCGACGGCAATTAATCTTTTATGTAACCAGAAAAAGCTTGCCTTCGCATCGAAAACGCCGGGCAGAACCCAGCACATCAATTACTTTTCGCTAGGCGGGGCGCATGTGGGCCAGCATCGCAAAGATCCGACCAAGGTCGATGAGATACGCGCTTTTCTGGTCGATTTACCCGGCTATGGCTATGCGGAAGTATCTGGCACGGCTAAGCATCACTGGCAGGATCTGCTGGGGCGCTATGTACAAATGCGAGAACAGCTCGCCGCTCTGGTGCTGATCATGGACGCGCGACGCCCCTTTACTGCGCTTGATGTGGAGATGCTGGAGTGGTTTGCTCCCACGGGCAAGCCAATTCATTGCCTTTTGAGTAAGGCGGATAAATTAAACCGCAGCGAGTCGACTGCCGCATTGCGACTTGCAGAGACCGTGCTCTCGAGCTATGTTGACGGGTCTGGCGCGCCACTGGCATTTTCAGTCCAGCTGTTTTCCGCATTAAAACGCGTCGGACTGGAAGAAGCCGATGCACGTATCTGCAGTTTGCTCGGCCTAGCAGAGCCGGAGTCGATCAAAGCGACCATCAACGACGCGACGCTGCAGTAAAAAAACCCTGGAGAAAGGGGAAGGTCTCCAGGGCCTAACGCCGTTCCGCAATCCAGCGTCGCGGCCCCGCTCAGGGAGGAGAAGCGGGAGGTGAGCATTCACCCGTTTATCTGATAGCGGTGAAGTCTGAAAGTTTCATCCTTTTGTTTCTGCGGGATCGACCCGCAGGTTTTTTTCGAAAGCCTTGTTTATGTCTACTCAATCACACCCGTCTGCTCAGTTTCCTGCTATCCGGATGCGTCGTATGCGCAAAGATCCTTTCTCGCGCGCGATGATGCGCGAGAACACGATTACTGCATCTGACTTGATCTATCCGGTATTTATTCTGGATGGAGAGAATCGGCGCGAAGCAGTGTCTTCAATGCCGGGTGTAGAACGCGTCTCGGTCGACTTGCTGCTTGCGGTGGCAGAAGATTGCGTGAATCTTGGCATTCCGGTGCTGGCACTATTCCCCGTGATTGACAAGGAACTCAAAACGCCGGACGGCATTGAGGCAACCAACCCACAAGGCTTAGTGCCGCGGGCGGTACGTGCGTTGAAGACGCGCTTCCCCGAGCTCGGCATTTTGACTGACGTCGCGCTTGATCCTTACACCAGTCATGGACAGGACGGTGTACTCGATGCGCAAGGCTATGTCATCAATGATGTGACGATCGATCTATTAATAAAACAGTCGCTAATACAGGCTGCCGCGGGTGTCGACATCGTTGCGCCATCCGACATGATGGATGGCCGGATTGGCGCTATCCGCAGCGCACTCGAAGCGGAGCATTTTATACACACGCGCATCATGGCTTATTCAGCAAAGTATGCGTCGGCATTTTATGGTCCGTTTCGCGACGCAGTTGGCTCGGCAACCAATCTCGGCAAGGGCAGCAAAGAGACCTACCAGATGGATCCGGCTAATAGCGACGAGGCATTGCGCGAAGTGGCATTGGATATCGCCGAAGGGGCCGACATGGTGATGGTCAAGCCGGGGATGCCGTATCTGGATATCGTGCGGCGCGTAAAAGAAGAATTCAAGCTACCGACCTTCGCCTATCAGGTCAGCGGCGAATACGCGATGATCAAAGCGGCCGCACAAAACGGGTGGCTTGATCACGACAAGACCATGATGGAGGCGATACTGTGCTTCAAACGCGCTGGTGCTGACGGCGTACTCACTTATTTTGCGCGGGATATTGCACGGCATCTGAAATGATTTATCGCTAGCGGATGGCCTCTGCGCCATCCGCGCACCGCATTAGTTCAGAGCGCCGTTCAACGACTGTAGAAAACGCTCGGGAGCCTGGAAGCCAATTACCCGAGCGCTTGGTATCTCATTGCCAGCCTGATCGAAAAAAATAATTCCAGGCGGACCAAATAATCCAAAGCGCTTGAGCAGTGCCTTGTCATCGGCATCATTCGCAGTTACGTCGACTTGGATCAATAAAAATTTATCCATCGCTTTGGCTACTTTTTCATTGGTGAAGGTGAGTTTTTCCATCTCAATGCAGGAGACGCACCAGTCCGCATAAAAATCGAGCATCACCGGGCGACCATGCGCGGCGCGGATCGCGTTATCGAGATCGGCCAACGTTTTGACACGGGAAAATTTAACCTTACCCTGCGCCGTGCCTGATAAATGCGCCAGTGGTGCCCAAGCGTCCCGACCGCCACTAGCGAGACCTCCAAGTTGAAGCAATCCTAGCAGTACAAATACCAACCCTAAGGCTTTGGCAGGAACACCCCATTTTTTTGACGCGATGAGGAATGCACCGTAACCCAATCCAAGCACGCCCCAACCGAGCATGAGCACAACTGCGGGAATCAGCGACGCGATCATCCACAATGCGAGTGCCAGCATGAGCACACCAAAAAAAGGTTTGACAGCGTCCATCCAACTACCTGCACGCGGCAGCAACGTCCCTGCAGACAATCCGACCAATAGTAACGGTACACTCATGCCAACAGCCATCGCAAAGAGTGCACTGCCACCAATGAGAACATCACGCGTCTGACTGATGTACACCAGCGCACCCGCCAAGGGTGCTGCAACACACGGGCCAACAATTAGTGCCGACACTGCACCCATGATGAATACGCCAACTAGCTTGCCGGCACGCTGGCGCTCTGACAGACGGGTGAGGATTAACTGTACTGCCGCGGGCACTTGCAATTGGTAGACGCCAAACATCGATAAGGACAGTAGCGCAATGATCGCGGCAAAGCTGCCCAAGACCACCGGACTCTGCAGTGATGCGGAAAGCCCTTCGCCGATGAGACCGGCGGCCACACCAAGCGCGGTATACACCATCGCCATACCGAGCGAATAAGCGAGCGATAAAACAAAACCGCGCTGACGACTTGTACGCGTGCCTTCACCGACAATAATGAAGGACAGAATAGGCACCATCGGTAGCACACAGGGCGTCAAAGATAAGCCCAGCCCCAGCAGGAAAAACAGCGGCAAAATTAATAGCAGCCGTCCGCTGGCCAGCGATGCTTCGATGTGCCCCATTTCGCTCTCGGGATTGTCAATGCGGATTGCCGGAATTGCGGTCAGGATAGGGGCCGATCCGACTGCACTTGGCAAACTGCTTCCATTTGGAGAGAGCGGCGCGATTGACTCCATTGGGGAGTAACACAAACCGCGATCAGCACATCCCTGACTGACTGCCTTAAATGTGAAACTCGCCTTGGCCTCAACGGGTAGTGTGATGAGAAGCTCGTTGCGGAAGGTTTCTACGTTTTTATTAAAAGTCTGATCGAATTTAATCTTACCGGGCGGTATGGCAGGTTCCCCTAACTTGGCGCCTTCGGCGCTGAAGGAGAGCCGCTCGCGGTAAAGGTAGTAGCCTTCGGCGATTTGATAACGAACTTCGATGGTTGTCGGATCAGACATGCGGGCGCTGAACCGGAACGCCGCTTCCGGCTGAAGATAGTCTTGCTCGGCACATACCGAACCGGGCAACACAAAAGTGATGAGTGCGGCAAACCACGCAAAGAGTAATGCACGCAGCGAGATGGTTCGTTTATACATGACTATCCTGTGCGGTTTCACTAGAGACCCAATGCAGATAGGGTGCATGGCCTGCGCTAACTGGGATGACGATAATTTCTGGCAATTCATAGGGATGGACTGCTAGGATCGCGTGCTGCACTTGCTGATAACGCCCTTGTGTTGTCTTGATGTGCAATGTAATTTCAACAGCTTCTTCGATCTGTCCTTGCCAGTGGTAGACGGACTGCACGCCGGGCAAAATATTCACGCAGGCGGCCAGCCGGGCTTCCACTAAAGCGCGCGCTAATGCTTTCGCGCTCTGCAGATCTGGCAGATTGGTCATGACGAGCAGGACTTGTTCCATGAGGGAGGTCGGTTTATTTAAGAAGTCGGCGACGAGTCAGCACTAACGCTAAATAAAAGCCGGTTGCGCCATACGCAAGCAACGCAGCAAGCTTCAAGGCCGGACTCTCGGGCATTTGCCCCAGCAATAATGGTCGCACAAGATCCACAGCGGCACTCAGCGGCAGCAACGCTGCCAGTGTCTGCAGCCAATCTGGCAACTGGGTGCTTGGGTAATAAACGCCCGAGAGAAAAATCATCGGGGTGAGCACAAGCGTGAAATAGTACGTAAAAAAATCATAGGCTTTCGCCAGCGCGTTAACGATTAACGCAATGGACGCAAACGTCATGCCGATAATAAAAAGCAAAGGAGGCACCAGCAAGGTCGTCGGATGCAAGCCGATGCCAAGGCCAAACAGTACCGCCAGAATCGCCATGCCGGAGATCAGCGATTTGGTCGCAGCCCACAGCATTTCAGCCAGCACAATATCGTCAAGCGCCAGCGGCGTATTCAGAAGGGCTTCCCAGGTTTTCTGCACATGCATGCGCGAGAAGGCCGAGTAGAGCGCCTCAAACGAGGACGCCATCATGACCGACATACAGATCGATCCGCTCGCCAGAAACGCAATGTATGGCACACCATTAATCTCTTTGAGCAAACTGCCCAACCCGTAGCCAAACGCGATTAGGGTAATGAGGGGCTCGGCGACGTTGCCCAATACGCTAGCGATCGCGAGTTTTTTCCAGACCAGGAAATTGCGCTGCCACACAGGCACGAAGCGCACACTTAATTCGGGCAGACGAAAGGAAGACGCATTCATGGGATTAGTCCCTCATTTCCCGACCAGTGAGCTTCAGGAACAGGTCTTCGAGGTTAGCCGGTCGATGCACATAACGCAGGCCCGTTGCCAACGCGAGGCTCTGCAGGATAGGTTGGGCGTCATTGGTATAACAAAATACGGTCTCACCACTGGTCTCAATGCGGTCGGCAAGTAGCTCGCCTGCTTGGGCACTCCAAGCAGGCGCCTGCTCACCGTAAACCTCGATCACTTGGGATTCGATGTGCTCAGCGATCAAATCGTGCGGTGCGCCTTCGGCAATGAGCCGGCCATGATCAATTACGGCAAGACGGTCGCACAGACGCTCTGCTTCATCCATGAAGTGAGTGGTCAGCAAAATAGTTTTACCCGCCGCCAGCAGAGTTTTGAGGCGCTCCCAAATTAGGTGTCGGGCCTGTGGATCAAGACCTGTAGTGGGCTCGTCCATAAAGATCAGATCGGGGTCGTTTACAAGAGCCCGCGCAAGGGTGAGCCTACGTTTCATGCCGCCGGAAAGCTCGCCGATCCGAGCGTGACGCTTGCCCGTTAAATTAGAAAACTCCAGCAACCAAGGAATGCGGCTTTCACTTTGCGCCCGCGACAGGCCAAAGTAACGCGCATAGACAATCAAATTTTCTTCAACGGTAAAATCAGGATCGAGGTTGTCACCCTGGGGGACCACGCCAATACGCATCCGGGCACGTCGTGCCTCTTGCGGGACCGGCAAGCCGACGAGTGTGATATGGCCGCTGTTGGGTTCGGTAAGACCTAAGCAGAGCTTTAAGGTCGTCGTTTTGCCTGCGCCGTTAGGTCCCAACAAGCCATAACATTCACCCGGCTTCAAACTAAATGATAGTCCGCGAATGACATCCAGGCGCGCAGCCCCCTCCCCGTATGATTTTTGCAAATCTTGGACCGTCAAAATAGTCATGCAGTGTTCTGTTGAACGCGAAGAAGAATCGCAGAGCCATGATCTTGCCACAAAGTGGACGACCATGAAAAAACGAAAGCCAGGCGGTGCCTGGCTTTCGCGTCGAAATTCTCAGCAGATGAATTACTCGCCGCTGGTGTCTTCAACTGCTTCGGTATGCTCGGGGCGATCAACCAATTCGACAAACGCCATCGGTGCATTATCACCAACGCGAAATCCCATTTTCAAGATACGCAGGTAACCGCCATTACGGGTGGCATAACGAGGGCCGAGTTCGGTGAACAATTTCGCCACAATTTCACGGTCACGTAAACGACTAAACGCCAGGCGCTTATTGGCCAACGTATCGGTCTTGCCGAGGGTGAGCATAGGTTCAACAACGCGACGCAATTCTTTTGCTTTCGGCAGCGTGGTTTTAATTGCTTCATGACGAAGCAACGAGACCATCATATTGCGCAGCATTGCCAGACGATGCGAAGAGGTGCGATTAAGTTTACGAAGTCCGTGACGATGACGCATGTTATTTCCTTTAGAGTTTAGATCCAGCTCTTCTATCACCCATCATCAGATGGGTGCGGGCCGGTAAATAATGATTAAATAATACTCACCAACTGCAACTAACTGATTACTTATTTTTCCAACCCGGCCGGTGGCCAGTTCTCCAATTTCATTCCGAGCGTCAAACCGCGCGACGCCAACACTTCTTTGATTTCATTCAGGGACTTACGGCCCAGATTTGGCGTCTTCAGCAGCTCGTTTTCACTACGCTGAATCAGGTCACCAATATAATAAATATTTTCGGCCTTCAAGCAGTTCGCAGAGCGAACCGTCAACTCAAGATCATCAACCGGACGCAACAGGATCGGATCGACACTTGGCGCGCGCGATGGAGCTTCTGCTGCTGCCTCAGTGCCTTCGAGCGCTGCGAACACATTAAGCTGATCAACCAGTACACGCGCGGATTGGCGGATCGCTTCTTCTGGCGTGATAACGCCATTAGTCTCAATGTTGATGACGAGTTTGTCGAGGTCAGTGCGTTGCTCCACACGGGCCGACTCAACCGAATACGACACCCGCCGCACCGGTGAAAATGACGCATCTAATATGATACGTCCAATGGTTTTATTTGCATCTTCGGTCAGACGACGCACATTACCCGGCACGTAACCGCGGCCTTTTTCAACTTTAACCTGCATATCGAGCTTACCGCCCGGCGTCAGATGCGCAATGATATGATCCGGATTGACGAGCTCTACGTCATGCGGCAGATCGATATCGGATGCCAATACCGGGCCCTCGCCTTCTTTCTTCAAAGTCAAGGTAACTTCGTCGCGGCTCTGCAGCTTGAATACGACACCCTTAAGATTTAACAGAATGTCAACGACATCTTCCTGCACACCGTCAAGCGAAGAGTATTCGTGCACGACGCCCGCAATCGTCACTTCGGTTGGCGCATAGCCAACCATCGAAGACAGCAGTACCCGACGCAGCGCGTTACCAAGCGTGTGGCCATAGCCACGCTCAAACGGCTCCATCACAACTTTGGCGTGACCCAACCCAAGCGGTTCAACTTCGATAATGCGGGGTTTCAACAGACTATTTTGCATGATATGTCCTTTCAATACCCTCGGCTCGTTACGCCGATAAGGCTGATGGCATGTCGGAATGCACCGGCTGAAACCAGCCGGTGCCGTGGAAAATTAACGGGAATACAGTTCGACGATCAGCGACTCATTGACTTCTTGGTTGAAATCCGAACGATCAGGCCAGCTTTTCAGCGTGCCTTCCATTTTTTTCGCATCAACAGAAACCCACATAGGGAAACCAGACTGCTCTGCCAGTGAGAGTGCCTCGGCAATACGCACTTGCTTTTTAGCTTTTTCGCGGACCGCAACCACATCACCAATTTTGACCTGATAAGACGCAATATTGACGACGTTGCCGTTAACAACGATGGCCTTGTGCGAAACGAGCTGACGCGCCTCGGCACGGGTCGACGCGTAGCCCATACGGTAGACAACATTGTCCAGACGGGCCTCCAACAATTTCAGCAGCGTCTCACCGGTATTGCCCTTGCGACGGTCCGCTTCCGCGAAGTAACGGCGGAACTGACGCTCCAGCACACCATAAATACGCTTAACCTTTTGCTTTTCACGCAATTGATTACCGTAGTCAGAGGTACGCACACCAGAGGTCCGGCCGTGCTGACCAGGCTTAGAATCAAGCTTGCACTTCGAGTCGAGTGAGCGACGCGCACTCTTCAGAAACAAATCCGTGCCTTCACGGCGGGAGAGTTTTGCTTTTGGTCCGATATAACGTGCCACAATTTTTCCTTGTTAAATGACGCCCCGATCGAATTCAATAATTCTGGTCAGGCGCTAGTTCGATCTTGCTTCGATCAAACGGTGGTCTTAAGAACAAAACCCGCCATTCGCTGGCGGGCTACTTTCAGGTACAACCAATTCTGATATCAAATACGACGGCGCTTCGGTGGGCGGCAGCCGTTATGAGGTACTGGCGTGACATCTTGAATCTGCGTTATTTTTATCCCTAGGTTGTTCAGGGCGCGGACAGCTGATTCACGGCCAGGGCCAGGGCCCTTGATCCGTATCTCAAGATTCTTGACTCCGCACTCAATAGCAACTTTGCCAGCAGCTTCTGCAGCGACCTGCGCAGCGAAAGGCGTCGATTTGCGGGAGCCCTTGAAACCAGCACCGCCCGAAGTTGCCCACGACAGGGCATTGCCCTGACGATCAGTAATCGTAATGATCGTGTTGTTGAAAGACGCGTGAACGTGTGCAATGCCTTCAGCAACGTTCTTTTTTACTTTTTTACGCACCCGAGCTGCGGCGGCGTTATTAGGTGATTTTGCCATTATGGTTTCCTTGAATCCGCGACAGGATTACTTCTTCAGCGACTGTGCTGCTTTGCGCGGGCCCTTACGGGTACGTGCATTGGTGCGGGTGCGCTGGCCACGGCAAGGAAGACCCTTGCGATGACGCATGCCACGATAGCAGCCAAGATCCATCAATCGCTTGATGTTCATTGAGAGCTCACGACGCAAGTCACCCTCTACGATGAATTTCCCGATCTCGTCGCGGAGCTTTTCAAGCTCGTTGTCGTCCAGATCTTTGACCTTTTTAGTGGTCGGAACACCAGTCTCGACACAAATTTTTTGTGCGCGTGGACGACCGATACCATAGATAGCGGTCAGGCCAATTACGGTGTGCTGATGGTTGGGGATATTAACCCCTGCGATACGTGCCATTCGTTATTCCTCGATCAATAACGTTAATTAACCTTGGCGCTGTTTATGACGCGGCTCGGTGCAAATTACACGAACGACGCCCTTGCGCTTGATGATCTTGCAGTTACGGCAGATCCGCTTCACTGATGCGAGCACTTTCATGATGGCCCTCTTTCTTTCAGTTTTTAGTTACTATAAACACCCAATTGGATGTCCACCTAACGGAATCAACGCCCAGGTGAACCACCTTTAAAATTAGCCTTGCGCAGCAAGGATTCATACTGCTGGGACATCACATAATTTTGAACCTGTGCCATGAAATCCATCGTCACGACCACAATAATCAACAGTGAGGTACCACCAAAATAAAACGGTACATTCCAACGCGCAATCAGGAACTCCGGCAACAAGCACACCAGAGTGATGTATACAGCGCCAGCCAGAGTCAGTCGCGTCAAAATACGATCTATGTAACGTGCCGTCTGATCGCCGGGCCGGATGCCAGGAACGAACGCACCGCTCTTTTTCAGGTTATCCGCTGTTTCTTTGCTATTAAACACCAGCGCTGTATAGAAAAAACAAAAGAATATGATTGCAGCGGCATACAAGAGAGCGTGGATCGGTTCCCCAGGAGCCATCGACGCAGAAAGGTCTTTCAGAAACCGAACAACGCCGCTTGTCGAATCACCAGACGTAAACCAACTCGTAATCGTAGCCGGAAATAAAATGATCGAAGAAGCGAAAATCGGGGGAATCACACCCGCCATATTTAGCTTCAGTGGCAAATGACTACTTTGACCACCGTAAATTTTATTACCGACCTGGCGCTTGGCATAATTCACCAAGATTTTCCTCTGACCGCGCTCAATAAATACAACCAAGTAGGTAACAGCAGCAACAACAAAGCAGATCAAAATGGCGGACAACGCATTCATTGACCCAGTCCGGACCAATTCAAACAATCCACCAACAGCATTTGGTAAACCCGCTGCGATTCCTGCAAAAATAATAATCGAAATCCCGTTACCCAAGCCGCGCTCAGTAATCTGTTCGCCCAACCACATCAAAAACATCGTCCCGGTGACTAGTGTCACAACGGTTGTAAATCTAAATGCAAGGCCCGCATCAATCACAAGCCCGGCCTGTGATTCGAGTGCAATCGCAATGCCCAAAGCCTGAAACGTCGCCAACACTAAAGTACCGTAGCGAGTGTACTGCGTAATCTTTCGACGACCGGATTCACCCTCTTTTTTTAAAGCCTCAAGTTGAGGCGACACCACTGAGAGCAACTGCATGATGATCGAAGCGGAGATATACGGCATGATCCCCAACGCAAAAATCGTAAACCTAGACAGGGCGCCACCAGAAAACATGTTGAACATGCCCAGAATACCACCGCGATTCTGGTTAAATAGCGCCGCCAGTTGAACCGGATCAATCCCCGGCACCGGAATATGTGCCCCAATCCGAAACACAATCAACGCCGCAAGCAGGAACCACAAACGGCCCCAGGGGAATCCGCTCGCCGAGCTTTTTGCAGGATTAGGGGAAGTCGCCACGTATCGCCTTGTCTCGTTGCTTAACCGATTGATCCGCCGGCTGCTTCAATAGCAGCTTTCGCACCTTTGGTTGCAATAAGACCTTTAAGGTTGACTTTTTTCGTCAGCTCACCAGCCTTAATCACACGCACAACCCGAGCCAATTCCGAGACCAAACCAGCTTGCTTTAGCGCCAAAACATCGACGTCCGTCACAGGCAATTTCTCGAGATCAGACAAGCGCACTTCCGCTTTATACGGAGTCGCCAACGACTTAAAACCGCGTTTAGGCAAACGGCGCTGCAAAGGCATTTGTCCGCCCTCAAAGCCCACCTTGTGAAAACCGCCCGAGCGAGATTTTTGACCTTTGTGGCCACGTCCCGCAGTTTTTCCGAGACCAGAGCCAATGCCGCGACCGACGCGACGTTTGTAATGCTTGGCACCATCTGCTGGTTGAATTGTGTTCAGTTCCATGATTTGCTCCGATCGTAAGCGACGCTTACGACACCACTTTCACGAGATACGATACTTTGTTGATCATGCCGCGCACTGAAGGCGTGTCTTCCAATTCAGAAACCGAATTGATGCCGCGCAGACCCAAACCACGAACGGTTGCGCGATGTGACTCGCGCGTACCGATCAAGCCTTTAACAAGCTGGACCTTGACTTTATTTGTAGTTGTCATTTCACTCGCCTTAGCTCAGGATTTCTTCAACCGTCTTACCGCGCTTCGCAGCGATCTCAGACGGGGTATTCATCTTTGCTAAGCCATTCAGAGTTGCGCGAACCATGTTGTAAGGGTTGGTTGAGCCATTCGACTTCGCCACCACATTGGTTACGCCCATCACTTCGAAAATAGCGCGCATTGGACCGCCGGCAATCACGCCAGTACCGTCTTTTGCTGGGATCATCATCACTGACGACGCACCATGCTTGCCGCTGACCGTATGTTGCAAAGTACCGTTTCTTAACGTGACTTTAATCATTTTCCGCCGCGCCTCTTCCATTGCTTTTTGAACGGCGACTGGCACTTCTTTTGACTTACCTTTACCCATGCCAATGCGACCATCACCATCACCAACCACGGCTAGTGCAGCGAAACCCATAATGCGACCCCCCTTCACTACCTTGGTGACGCGATTGACCGCAATCATCTTTTCGCGCATGCCGTCATCTGGCTTGTCGCTTTGCATCTTCGGGCTCATTTTTGCCATAACGATTCTTCCTTAGAACTTCAGACCGGCTTCACGTGCGGCTTCGGCGACTGCCTTAACGCGACCGTGATAACGGAAACCAGAGCGATCGAATGCGACTTCAGCGATGCCGGCTTTGAGCGCCTTCTCTGCGACGCGTTTGCCTACCAGGGTTGCAGCAGCAGTATTGCCACCCCTGCCTGATTGGCCGGCGAGCTCCTTGCGGACCTCTGCCTCGGCAGTCGACGCGCTCGCCAGGACAGTTGCGTCCGGGGCGATAATACTCGCGTAGATGTGCAAATTGGTACGATGCACGGCAAGGCGATTCACCTTGAGTTCTGCGATCTTGGCACGCGTTTGACGCGAGCGGCGCAGACGAGATTGTTTCTTGTCCATAGTCAACCCCTGTTACTTCTTCTTGGTTTCTTTGATCGTCACAACTTCGTCCGAGTAACGGACGCCTTTGCCTTTGTAAGGCTCAGGGCTGCGGTAGGCACGAACTTCAGCGGCGGCTTGGCCAACCTGCTGCCGATCGATACCCTTGATCACAATTTCGGTAGGCGTTGGTGTTTCGACCTTAACGCCAGCTGGCATCGGGTGAACCACCGGATGCGAGAAGCCCAAAGCCAAATTCAGCTTATCGCCCTGCGCTTGCGCCTTGTAACCCACGCCAACCAGTGTGAGTTTCTTTTCAAAGCCTTTGGAGACACCGTTGATCATATTATTGACCAGAGCGCGCACCGTACCGGACATTGCATTTGATTCGCGGCTTTCGTTGGCTGCGTGGCAAGTCAGGACTTCATTTTCATTTTTAATCAACACCAGACCATTCAAAGGTAAGGACAAAGTCCCCATTGAACCCTTGACGGTAATTTTGTCAGCGACAATCGTTACTTCGACACCCTTAGGTACCGCGATTGGCATTTTACCTACACGAGACATCTTGAACTCCCTCTCTTAGGCCACGTAGGCCAGCACTTCGCCACCTACACCGGTAGCGCGCGCTTTGCGATCAGTCATCACACCCTGCGGGGTAGAAATGATAGTCACGCCAAGGCCATTCATCACAGTCGGAATATCGCCTTTGCCGCGATAAACACGCAGACCAGGGCGAGACACCCGCTCGATACGCTCAATCACTGGGCGCCCTGCGTAATATTTCAGACCAATTTTTAATTCGGGCTTGCCGGCAGCATCGAGGACCGCGAAGTCATCGATGTAACCCTCATCCTTCAAGACGCGAGCAATCGCCACCTTGATTTTCGATGATGGCATGGACACCGACGTCTTATTAACAACCTGCGCGTTGCGGATACGGGTCAACATATCGGCAATAGGATCGCTCATACTCATCGCATCTTCTCCTATTTACCAGCTGGCTTTAGTCATACCCGGGATCTCACCACGCATGGCGATTTCACGGAGCTTGGTACGGCCAAGGCCGAACTTACGGAAGGTGCCACGAGGACGCCCAGTCAATGCGCAACGATTGCGCTGACGGGTCGGCGCCGAATTACGTGGCAATGCCTGTAACTTAAGGCGAGCCTCGTAACGCTCTTCTTCCGATTTCGATTGGTCGTCGATGATTGCCTTCAACTCTGCGCGCTTACCAGCGAATTTCTTCACCAGATCTGCACGCTTTTGTTCACGGTTAATCAGTGCCAGTTTTGCCATGGCAGCCTCAGTTTCTAAACGGGAATTTAAATGCGGCGAGAAGCGCTTTTGCTTCATCGTCGGTCTTCGCTGTCGTGGTAATACTAATATTCATGCCACGTAGCGCGTCGATCTTGTCATACTCAATTTCGGGAAAAATAATCTGCTCTTTTACGCCGATGTTGTAGTTGCCGCGACCATCGAATGCACGTCCCGAGACGCCACGGAAGTCACGCACGCGAGGTAACGCAACAGTCGTCAAACGATCGAGGAATTCATACATCCGCGAACCACGCAGGGTTACCATACAACCGATTGGATAACCCTCGCGAATCTTAAATCCGGCAATTGCTTTTCGCGCTTTGGTCACCACAGGTTTTTGACCAGCTATCTTGGTCAGGTCGCCGACCGCATGCTCAATGATCTTTTTATCGGCAACAGCCTCCGACAAACCCATATTGAGAGTGATCTTGAGGATACGTGGAACCTCCATTACTGACTTATAACCAAACTTGGCTGTCAGGTCAGCAATGACTTTTTCTTTATAAAACTCTTGGAAACGGGCCATGATTTTTTACGCCTTCACGACTTCGCCGCTGGACTTGAACACGCGGACTTTCTTGCCATCCACGAGCTTAATGCCCACACGATCTGCCTTGCCAGTGGCTGCATTGAACAATGCAACGTTGGACACATGAATTGGCATCAGCTTATCGATGATGCCACCAGTTACACCCGCCATCGGGTTAGGCTTGGTCGCCTTTTTTGCGATGTTAATTCCATCCACCACAAGATGATCGACTCCGACACGCCGCACGACCAAGCCACGCTTGCCCTTGTCTTTGCCGGTCAGAATGATTACCTCGTCCTTGGTTTTGATCTTATCCATGACGACTCCTTACAGAACTTCAGGCGCAAGAGAAACGATCTTCATGAAGCGCTCTGTACGCAACTCACGAGTGACCGGCCCAAAGATACGCGTACCAATTGGCTCGAGCTTTGCGTTCAGCAACACCGCCGCATTTCCATCGAAGCGAACCAGAGATCCATCTTGACGACGAACGCCCTTCGCAGTGCGAACTACCACCGCGTTGTATATCTCGCCTTTTTTTACGCGACCACGCGGCGCAGCAACCTTAACGGTGACCTTGATCACATCGCCAATGCCTGCATAACGGCGCTTCGAACCACCAAGAACTTTGATGCACTTGACGATACGCGCACCAGTGTTATCGGCCACCTCTAACTGGCTTTCAGTTTGAATCATGATTTTTCTTTCCCAACTTAATCCGTTAAATCCGCACAATGCGTCATCACGGTCAGTCTTGGTCCCGCCAGCAAACTTAAAAACATAAAGTTCGCCGATTGGGTGACAAAAACTACGGAATTTGTTTCAGCTTAGTTTTCCTTGCTGAATTTCAGCAAGGAAGCCCAACATTATGCACGATTATATGCCGAGCGTGTAAATTAAATTACACCGCCTGCGATTCTTGCAAAACCCGAGTAACCGTCCAAGCCTTGGTTTTCGAGATAGGGCGCCCTTCTTGAATCTCGACGGTGTCGCCCTCTTTGGCGACGTTTCCTTCGTTGTGCGCATGGTATTTATTTGATCGCACAATGATTTTTCCGTAAAGCGGATGGCGAACACGACGCTCAATCAATACCGTGACCGTTTTTTCCATTTTATCCGACACTACCGTTCCAACCAGGGTACGCTTGAGCGCTGTTTTGACTGGTTCGTTCATTATTGGCCGTCCTTCTGTTTGATGACCGTCTTTACGCGGGCAATATCACGACGCACTTTCTTGAGCTGCGAAGTGTTCGACAGCTGCTGGGTCGCGATCTGCATACGCAGGCCAAATTGGGCTTTCAACAGGTCATTGAGCTCTTTCGAGAGCGCTGCCTGATCCTTGCCTTTGAGTTCAGATGCTTTCATTGCTTGCCCCTTATTGGCCGACTTGACGCACAACGAAGGTGGTCAACAAAGGCAACTTAGCCGCGGCCAGGCGAAACGCCTCTCGCGCCAACGCTTCATCTACACCATCCATCTCGTACAGCACTTTGCCAGGCTGAATTTCAGCCACGTAGTATTCAGGATTACCTTTGCCGTTACCCATGCGAACTTCAGCAGGCTTTTGCGAAATTGGCTTATCCGGAAAAATGCGGATCCAGATCCGACCACCACGTTTGATGTGACGAGTCATCGCGCGACGGGCCGCTTCAATTTGCCGAGCCGTTAACCGCCCACGGCCGATTGCTTTCAATCCAAATTCGCCAAACGACACGCCGGTACCGCGATCATGCGAGATACCCTTGTTGCGACCCTTTTGTTCTTTGCGATATTTTCTGCGTGCTGGTTGCAGCATGTTTATTCTCCTGCCTTCTCAGCAGGCGCAACTGGTGCGTCTGCCTTTTTGGCGCGAACCCGTTTGGCCGCAGTTGCCGAATCACCGGCAGCAGCAACAGCAACGGGAGGTGATCCTTCTGGTCGCTTGGTACGAGCCGGACGTGCCGCTGGCTTGCCATCGTCACGACGTGGCGCACGGCGCTCGCGCTTATCATCACCAACAACTTCGATTGCCGGCGTCTCGCCGTTGGCAAGGCGATCGCCTTTATAAACCCAAACTTTGATTCCAATGATGCCGTATGTCGTCTCTGCCTCACCAAACCCATAGTCGATATCTGCGCGCAGCGTATGCAGTGGCACCCGCCCTTCGCGATACCACTCGGTACGAGCGATTTCAATACCATTGAGGCGGCCCGCTGACATGATCTTAATCCCTTGGGCACCAAGACGCATCGCGTTTTGCATGGCACGCTTCATAGCGCGGCGGAACATGATGCGCTTTTCCAATTGCTGCGCAATCGAATCGGCGATCAGCTGCGCATCCGTCTCCGGCTTGCGAATTTCTTCGATGTTAACGTGAACAGGCACGCCCATCATTTTCGCCAACGCCGACTTCAACACCTCGATGTCTTCGCCTTTTTTACCGATCACGACACCTGGGCGAGAGCTGAAAATCGTGATGCGCGCGTTCTTGGCAGGACGCTCGATCAGCACACGACCGACGGATGCATTTTTCAGCTTTTTCTTCAGGAAATCGCGGACTGCGAGATCTTCCTGCAGCATACTGGCAAAATTGCTATTGCCGGCATACCAACGGGATCCCCAGTTGCGGGTAACGGCAAGACGGAAGCCGGTTGGATGTATTTTCTGTCCCATCGAAGCTCCCTTAATTACCGACTGTCACAAAGATGTGACAGGATTGTTTGGAAATACGATCACCACGGCCTTTGGCGCGAGCGGTAAACCGCTTCAAGACAGCTGCCTTTTCGACATAAATGGTCGTTACTTTCAGCTCGTCGATGTCAGCGCCATCGTTATGCTCGGCGTTCGCAATGGCGGACTCGAGCACTTTTTTGATGATGACTGCACCTTTTTTGGGACTGAAGGTCAAAATGTTGAGCGCCTGCTCAACCTTTTGGCCGCGGATCAGATCGGCGACGAGGCGACCCTTTTGGGCTGACAGACGCACGCTGCGGAGGATAGCTTTAGTTTCCATCATCGGACCTTATTTCTTAGCCTTCTTGTCAGCCGCATGACCCTTGAATGTACGCGTCAACGCAAATTCACCGAGCTTGTGGCCAACCATGTTCTCGGACACGTACACCGGCACGTGCTGCTTACCGTTGTGCACAGCAATCGTCAATCCAATAAAATCCGGCATGACTGTTGAACGACGCGACCATGTTTTGATTGGCTTTTTGTCGCGGTTGGTTTGAGCAGCCTCGACTTTTTTAAGCAGGTGGGCGTCGCAAAACGGCCCTTTTTTTAATGAACGTCCCATGTCTTATTCCTTATTTCTTACCACGGCGCGAGACAATCATAGAAGTCGTGCGCTTATTGCGACGCGTCTTCTTGCCCTTGGTTTGCTGACCCCATGGCGATACCGGATGGCGACCGGCTGCAGTTTTACCTTCGCCACCACCATGCGGGTGGTCCACCGGATTCATTACCACACCCCGAACGGTTGGACGCACACCACGCCACCGCATCGCACCAGCTTTACCGATCTTGCGTAGGTTGTGCTCGCCGTTACCGACCTCACCCACCGTGGCGCGGCACTCAACGTGGATGCGCCGAACTTCACCTGAACGCAAACGCACTTGGGCGTAAACACCCTCTCGCGCCATCAACACGACTGCGGCACCAGCAGTACGCGCAATCTGCGCACCTTTGCCAGGCAACATTTCGATGCAGTGCATCGTCGTACCGACTGGGATATTGCGAATCGGCAGACAGTTCCCTGACTTGATTGGCGCCTCAGCGCCGTTCATAACCTGATCACCAACAGCCATACCTTTTGCAGCGATGATGTAATGACGCTCGCCATCGGCATAGCACAACAAGGCGATATTTGCGGTACGGTTTGGATCGTATTCGATACGCTCAACCTTCGCCGGAATCCCATCTTTGTTACGGCGGAAATCGATCACCCGATAGTGCTGCTTATGACCGCCGCCAATATGGCGAGTCGTAATGTGGCCGTTATTATTACGGCCTGCAGTCTTGGATTTCTTTTCGATCAACCCAGCAAACGGACGACCCTTATAAAGGTCGGGGTTGACTACCTTGACCATGCCACGACGACCAGGCGAGGTCGGCTTTACTTTAACGAGTGCCATTATTTAGCCTCCTCGGTGAAGTTGATTTCCTGACCGGGCTTCAGGCAAACAAAAGCGCGACGGGTGTTATTGCGGCGACCAGTGAAACGACCAGAGCGCTTGATCTTGCCTGGGCGATTTGCCACTTGCACAGATTCAACCTGCACCTTAAACATCATTTCAACAGCGGCCTTGATTTCAAGCTTTGTGGCATCCGGCATTACCAGGAATACAACTTGCTCATTTTTCTCAGCGACGAATGTTGCCTTCTCCGAGATTACTGGAGCCAGCAATACTTTCATCAGGCGCTCTTCGCTATATTTGACGGCTGCGTTCATGCCAGCATCTCCTCAATCTTGGCCAAAGCCAGTTTGGTGATCAGCACTTTTTTGAAGAACACCAGCGACACAGGATCTGCATGCCGCGGCTCGCACACCAGCACATTCGGCAGGTTGCGGGACGCCAGCAGCAGGTTATCGTCGAGGCTATCCGTAATCACTAAAACGGACTCCAAACCCATACCCTTTAGTTTTTGGGACAGTAATTTGGTTTTAGGGGCTTCGACGGTAAAGTCTTCAACTACGGACAAACGACCTTCGCGCGCCAACTGGGACAAGATCGAGCAGATACCCGCGCGATACATTTTCTTGTTAACTTTATGAGTAAAATTCTCATCCGGCGAATTTGGAAATATCCGGCCGCCGCCACGCCACAGCGGAGATGACGACATACCAGCACGAGCGCGACCGGTGCCCTTTTGCCGCCAAGGTTTTTTCGTTGTGTGATGCACTTCTTCACGGTCTTTTTGCTTGCGATTGCCACTGCGAGCATTTGCCTGATAGGCAACAACCACCTGATGGATCAGTGCTTCGTTGTAATCACGGCCGAAAATCGTATCTGGCGCAGCGACATTGGAAGCAGATTGACCTTGAGCATTGAGGAGCTTGAGTTCCATATCTTAGGCTCCCTTCTTGGCTTTGAGTTTAATTGCAGGCAAAACGACTACTTGGCCATTTTTCGCACCTGGAACGGCACCTTTGACAAGGATCAGCTGACGATCGGCGTCGACACGCGCGATCTCCAAGTTTTGGACGGTCTTGGTAACGTCACCCATATGGCCAGTCATGCGCTTACCAGGAAACACGCGCCCCGGATCCTGCGCCATACCAATTGAACCCGGCACATTATGGGAACGCGAGTTACCGTGGGAAGCACGGCCTGAACGGAAATTATGGCGCTTGATGGTACCGGCATAACCTTTACCAATCGACACACCCTGCACGTCAACCATCTGACCAGCAGCGAAAAGACTCACGGCAATTACATCGCCGGCCTTAAACTCAGCCGCCTTGGATGCATCAACACGAAACTCTTTCAAAACCGTACCAGCTTCGACACCCGCTTTAGCGAGGTGACCAGCAGCAGCTTTCGTGACACGCGAGGCGCGACGCTGACCATAGCAGACCTGAACAGCTGTATAGCCGTCAGTCTCAGGCGTTTTGATCTGTGTCACACGGTTGTTCGACACGTCAAGCACAGTTACAGGAATTGAATCCCCGTCATCCGTGAAGATGCGCATCATACCAACCTTGCGACCAACAAGGCCTAGGCTCATATTCTTCTCCATTCCCGCCTACGATTGGGCAGGGCTGATGTTTACAAAACTTGAAAGGCAAAAGCCGGATAACAACACGATCTTTTACCGAAGCCGCCGATTATAGCGTGATAACTCGTGGCCCACAAGAAAAAATTGCGGGCCACCACACCTCGACCGAATTATTGCAATTTGATTTCCACGTCTACGCCAGCTGGCAGGTCGAGCTTCATCAAGGCGTCGACCGTCTTGTCAGTCGGGTCCACAATGTCCATCAGGCGCTGATGAGTACGGATTTCAAACTGGTCACGCGATGTTTTATTAACGTGCGGTGAGCGCAGCACATCCCAACGCTGCATACGCGTTGGTAAAGGCACAGGGCCTTTGACGACCGCGCCAGTGCGCTTGGCAGTGTCGACGATTTCTAGTGCCGACTGATCGATTAATTTGTAATCGAATGCTTTTAGACGGATACGGATCTTTTGCTTTTCCATGACACTTCCTTAAAAGAACGAGCCGCGAGCGAGGCTTCGCTCGCGGCGTAATAAATGACTTACTTACTCGATGATCTTAGCAACCACACCGGCGCCGACGGTACGACCACCTTCGCGAATCGCGAAACGCAGGCCCTCTTCCATCGCAATCGGATTGATCAACATCACCGTGATCGACACGTTGTCACCAGGCATAACCATCTCTTTGCCTT
>CAMBFZ010000005.1 GCA_945866125.1 Bordetella parapertussis | reverse complement strand
TTTTGCGTTCGAGATCGGCCTCTTTTTGCGCTTTTTCTTCGGCGAGTTTTTTGCGTTCGAGATCGGCCTCTTTTTGCGCTTTTTCTTCAGCAAGTTTTTTGCGTTCGAGATCGGCCTCTTTTTGCGCTTTTTCTTCAGCAAGTTTTTTGCGTTCGAGATCGACCTCTTTTTGCGCTTTTTCTTCAGCAAGTTCTTTGTCGTGCTGCTCTTGTTTGCGTCTCTTTTCTTTTTCAAGCGTAATGTCAGGATCGATGGCTTTTATTTTGGGTTGTTTGGGTTCAGCGGCCGTCTTAGGTGTCGGAACCAGTTTGGGTTCGACGACTGGTTTTGGTGTTAATGTTTCAGCGGGCGGACGTACCGGCTTTGGCTCGACTGCAGGCTGCGGGGTAGGCGGCTCAGGTGGTGGTGGCGGTGCCGCTTCTTGTGGGCTGATGTTCCATATCTCGGCCTGAACGGCCAGTGGTGTGACGCTTTGCCAGGACACGCCTATCCATAAAAATACCAGCAGGATGCTGTGCACCAAGAACGACATCCCGATCGCCCGCCAGTGACCCGGCTGCGGCGGAATATGATAGGGGGTGGCCGGACTAGTCAAGGCGAAGTCACCGGGTTGAGAGGCCCACGCGGTTGAACCCAATTTTGTTGGCTTGGGCAATCGCCTGCACAACTTCGTCGTATTTAATATCTTTGTCAGCCGAAATCAATACGGGTAGCTCAGGATGTATTTTGTGAAGGCTAGACAAGCGGCTGGCGAGGTCGTCCCGGCTTTTGCATAATTTAGACTGTTGATCATGAATGCCTATTGTGGCAGTCGCCTCGGGCTTGAGCACGATTTCGATATATTCCGTCGGTGGCTGCGCGGAGCGACCCGCCGTTGGCAGATTAATGACGCTTGGGTTGGTGATGGGCGCGGCAACCATGAAAATTACCAGCAGCACCAGCATAACGTCAATGTAGGGAACAACATTGATCTCGGACTTAAATTTGCGGCTACGCCGACTTCGCAAAGAAGAGCTTTGCAACATCAGCGGGCCTGGCGATTGAGGATGTTTGAAAATTCTTCGATGAAGCTTTCGAGGCGGTTGGCCAGCCGGTCGATTTCATACGAAAAGCGGTTATAGGCCACCACCGCCGGTATTGCCGCAAACAGGCCGATTGCTGTTGCGACCAGTGCCTCAGCAATGCCGGGCGCTACTGACGCCAACGTTGCCTGTTGGACATTAGCCAGTCCGCGAAACGCGTTCATGATGCCCCAGACCGTGCCGAACAAACCCACATAGGGCGATACGGAGCCAACCGATGCCAGAAAGGACAGGTGCTCTTCGAGTACGTCCATCTCGCGTTGATAGGCGGCGCGCATAGCGCGGCGCGCACCGTCGAGTGATGCACTGGTATCAATATTTTTGCCATTGAAGTAGGGACTGTCTTCGATGTATTCGTCCATGCCTTTTTTGAAGATACGTTCTAGCGCGCCGACCTTGTTACTGAGTTGTTGCTGGCGCAACTTTACCTTATTGTAAAGCGTATTGAGGTCGTTGGACAAGAAGGCGGCTTCGAATTTGTCGGTTTGCGATTTGGCACCACGAATCGCAAACATTTTGCGAAAAATATAGTTCCAGCTCAATGCTGATACGATCATCAGCAGTGCCATCACCAGTTTCACCAGTATTGATGCATTGGAAATCATGGAAATAAACGACAAGTCTTGGGTAACAGTCATGGAAGTAGTGTCCTTTGCTTATGATCGTCCGGCGCCGCTTATTGAAGTCAACGCGCGGTGCTATGAACTCGTGCTGCAGTTTATTTTTTTGTGGTCAAATTTTCGGCAATGCTGATGCGAGTCGCTACCTCCGCCGGAATCATCACGGGACGCAGTGAGCGGGTGTCGACGCATCCGATCCGAATACTGCCGCTGCACAGCAATCGCGGGCCCGCTGTCTCGTCGCGCCAAGCCTGCTGAATCACATTAACCGATGCGCGCCCCAGTTTTTGCAGTACTACGCTGATCGACAAAAAATCGTCAAGCTTGGCCGGAGCATGGTAATCGATGGCAGTACTTTTGACGACAAACATCACCTGCGCGGTTTCGGCCAGCGCTTGCTGCTCAATGCCGGCTTCGCGCAACCATTCCGTGCGCGCGCGCTCGAAAAATTTAAGGTAGTTGGCATAGAAGACGATGCCGCCGGCATCGGTGTCTTCGTAATAAACCCGTAACGGCCAGTGAAAAAGCGTACTCACGTGAGACCGCCTGCTTTAGCTTTCCCGTTTGATCGCAAACGGCCCAAAGCCTTGGCAGGTAGGCATCATCTCTATGCTGTTGATGTTGACATGCGGCGGCAGCGTCGCGACCCAGTAGGCGGCCTCGGCGATATCCGCAGCGGTCAGCGGCTGCGTGCCCGTGTAAACCTTGGCCGCTGACGCGTCGTCACCTTTGAAGCGAACATTGGAGAATTCGGTGCCGCCGGACATGCCGGGAGCGATATTGGTGGCGCGCACACCGGTGCCGACAAGGTCTGCCCGCAGGTTAAGCGTGAATTGATCGACGAAAGCTTTGGTGGCACCGTAGACGTTTCCGCCCGGGTAAGGGTAGGCGCCGGCGACTGAGCCGAGGTTGATGACCAACCCGCGCCCGCGCGTGACCATCCCGGGCAACACGGCGCGGGTGATGGTGACGAGCCCTTGGCAATTGGTGGCGATCATGGTCTCCCAGTCTTCCAGGTGGGCCTGGTGTGCAGGCTCAAGGCCTAAGGCCAGACCTGCGTTGTTGACCAAGACATCAAGCGCCTGCCAGGCCGGTGGCAAGGAGGCCAGCGCGTGGTCGATGGAGGTCTTGCTCGTGACGTCAAGTTCGATTGGCAAGAGTGCCGCGCCGAGTTCGGCGGCTAGCGCGTCCAACCGGTCGGTGCGGCGGGCTGCCGCGATGACCTGATGGCCTTCTTTGACGAATTTGCGGGCCATTTCAGCGCCGAAGCCGGCACTAGCGCCAGTAATCATCACAATCATGGAAAAACTCCGTAATGGGGTGGTATTGGTCGGTGGATCGAGTGCGCAGATTGTAGCCCAAAGCCGGACTGACCCGACTGGAAAACCGGCCCTAACCTTGCTCAAAAATAGCCCATAACCTACAATATGGCACCATTTCGTCCCACGTAACTGGCGAAAACGATGGGCTTTCAATTTGCCCGGAAGATGGGTATCCATCAGGGAGCGTGGGATTTCATCAGCCGTGCGCCTGGGCAGCCAAGATGGATGACGCTTGTGGCTGCTGCATGACCATCGCGCAGAGCCACATTCGATGACATCAACCGATTCCCGACGTGACTGGAGTATTCCCGTGTTTACTAAAGACCATACCATCGCTAATGTTGACCCCGAATTGTGGGCGGCCATAAAGCTGGAAAATCAGCGCCAGCAAGACCATATTGAGCTCATCGCCTCGGAAAATTACACCTCGCCGGCCGTGATGGAGGCGCAAGGCTCGCAGCTGACCAACAAGTACGCCGAAGGTTATCCGGGCAAGCGTTATTACGGCGGTTGCGAGTTTGTCGATATGGCTGAGACGCTTGCGATCGACCGTCTCAAGCAGCTCTATGGCGCCGAAGCGGCCAACGTCCAGGCCAACTCCGGCTCGCAGGCGAATCAGGCGGTGTTTTTCGCGATGCTCAAGCCCGGCGATACCATCATGGGGATGTCGTTGGCCGAAGGTGGTCACCTGACCCACGGCATGCCGCTTAACATGTCTGGCAAATGGTTTAACGTGGTCTCCTACGGTCTTGATGCCAACGAAGCCATTGATTATGCACAGATGGAGCGCCTCGCTCATGAGAAAAAGCCTAAGCTGATTATTGCCGGCGCATCGGCCTATTCGCTGCGGATTGATTTTGAGCGATTCGCCAAAGTTGCGCGTGATGTCGGCGCGTATTTTATGGTGGATATGGCGCACTACTCGGGCTTGATTGCCGCTGGTGTATACCCAAATCCGGTACCGTTCGCCGATTTTGTCACATCCACTACGCACAAATCTTTGCGTGGGCCACGCGGTGGCATCATTCTGATGAAAAACGAATATGAGAAGGTGATCAACTCGGCCATATTCCCGGGTATTCAAGGCGGCCCTTTGATGCACGTGATTGCGGCCAAGGCAGTGGCCTTCAAAGAAGCGCTAGCGCCTGAATTCAAGCTCTACCAGCAGCAAGTGATCAAAAATGCTGACGCGCTGGCGCGTGCGCTCATTGCGCGTGACTTGCGTATCGTCTCCGGTCGCACAGAATCCCATGTGATGCTGGTTGATCTGCGCGCCAAAAAAATGACCGGTAAAGAAGCCGAAGCCGTGTTGGGCTCGGCGCACATCACCTGCAATAAGAACGGTATTCCGAATGACCCAGAGAAACCGTTTGTCACCTCCGGTATTCGTTTGGGCAGCCCGGCGATGACGACGCGCGGTTTCGCTGAAGCCGAGGCGACCAAGGTCGGCCACTTGATTGCCGACGTGCTCGACAATCCCCATGATGCGGCCAATATTGAACGGGTCAAGGCAGAAGTCAAAAAGCTCACGACCGCTTTTCCGGTCTACGCCGGCTGACCTAAGGTACGCAGCATGCGCTGTCCTTTTTGCCAGCACGAAGATACGCAGGTACTCGATACCCGCGCCTCGGATGAGGGCGACAGCATACGCCGTCGTCGTCGTTGTAATCAATGCGACAAACGTTTTACGACGTTTGAGCGCATTGAGCTGGCCATGCCTGTTATCGTTAAGAAAAACGGCAGTCGCTCCGAGTTTGAATCAGCCAAGCTGCGTGCGAGCCTCATGTTGGCGCTACGCAAACGCCCCGTGTCTGCAGATGCGGTGGATGGCGCGATTTTGCGTATCGAAGAAAAATTGCGCTCCTCGGGCGAACGCGAAATCCTCTCTGGCCAGATTGGCGAACTGGTCATGCGTGAACTCAAGCGCCTCGACAAAATCGCCTACATCCGTTTTGCCTCTGTCTATCGCAGCTTCGAAGACGTCGCCGAGTTTCGTGATGCTATTGACGAGGTCGATCTCGAGCGTAAGGCAGCTGCCTTGGCGACCGATAAATCACGCAGTTAGCGCGAAGCGCAGCATCCTCGCCGACGTCCTTTTATTTCCTCTGCTGTTTATTCTCTACGCAAGCTCTATTTCTAGAGCCTTGCCGTTCATTGCGCGTTCTCGCTGTCCACCGCACATTCGTGCATTTTTTTGATCTGTCCTCGATCGGAATGCTCGATGTTTCCTGATAAACCGCGCAATTGTTAGTACGCCACTAACTTTTGGTGCAAATGCGGTTTGATTTATGCAGCATGCAGTCTTCGCCGGCAGCAGGTGCTGTGTACTCGCAAGCTGACCGGTTTTTTTATTTTGCAGGAGATTGCTATGCGAACCAGACTTGTTGGTGGCTTTACCTTGATCGAGGTAGCGATCACGATGGTCATATTAGCGGCAGGCACGATCAGTTTGCTGTTCTTGCAGTTGGCTAACCTGAAGGCCGCGCGCGAGACGGCAGCCCGCAGCGCGGCGATGCAGTATTCGGTCGAGTTAGCTGACTGGATCCGGGTAGCCGCTGCGCCAATGGCGAAAGCGGGCACAACGGTCGAGAGCGTTTTGATGGCGCGCAATACTGCTTCGGAGGCGACCATCGTTGCGCACCCGACCTCTTGCTTTGACACGATCTGCGACCCCGATCAGCAGGCGATGTTTGCGTTACGTGATTGGGATAAGCGATTAAGGCTTGCTGTGCCCGGTGCGCGTGTCCAAGTGTGTCGTGATGTGCAGCCGTGGAATCCGCAGACGCGATCATGGCGTTGGTATTGCGCACCCGCTACCGCCAACACAAAAAATCTACCTCTATGGATCAAGGTAGGCTGGCCGCGTGAAGCTGCTGTAACCGAATTTCCGCCTGCGTTCGTAACGGCCGTCGGACCGGTGCAGCCATGAGCGCGCAGCGGGGCAGTGGCTTGTTGGAATTAATGCTTGCGGTGTCGCTGTCTTTAATGTTGGTTTTGTCGGCCATTGTGTTGCTTCATGCTGCCAACGCCGGTTTTATCTGGCAAGAGCAATCTGCATTGATGCAAGACAGCGCAGCAGTGGCGACCGAAAGTATTGCCCGGGCATTGCGGCAAACCGCCTATATCGATTATGCGCAAGTGCCCGGCGAGCGCAGTGGATTGCCTGCCGATGGAGTGGTTTGGGGTGCCGATGCGAGCAGTCCGGCGAGTGCGCAGGCAGATAGCCGCGCGATCTCTGCTACGTCTATCTTTGGCAGTGATGTGCTGGCCGTGCGCTTTGCGGGCTCTGGCAATGTGGCCGATGGTAGTGTCATCAATTGCGCTGGCTTTGCAGTACCCCGGGCGCATTCTTTATCAGCCAATCGTGGCATCAGTATTTTTTATGTTGCCGCAAGCGGGACTGGTCAGACGGAGCTGCGCTGCAAATATCGCGGCAGTCATCAATGGGATTCACAGGCCTTGATCGCCGGGGTGGAGTCATTTCAGGTGCTCTACGAGATCGACACCGATGGCGACGGCATGACCGACCAGACTGTCAATGCCAGTGCCATTGCTTTGCGCGATGCGACGGACAACCCGCCCGTTTCATTATGGACGCGGGTTGTGGCGGTTCACATTGCGCTTTTATTGCAAGGACAGCGCAGCGTCGTCGACAAAACAGTGCCAGCGCGCTTTGACTTGTTTGGTGCTGCGTACTCGGCGACGCACGGCAGTGATGATCGGGGCACACGCATTTTTCTGACAGACTTGCCAGCAGCAAGTCACAAACAGCCGCGTCATTTATTTCACGTGGTGATCACGTTGCGCAACCCCGCGCAAGCTGTGCTTCATTGTGAGGCGTGTACCGTGGCGCTTGTGCCATGAATGCGGGTTGCCGTCGGACCGACAGCGGGTTGGCCTTGGTTGCTTGCACGGTCATAATCATGGGGGCATTGCTACTTGTATTGGCGGCACAGCAAATCGTGCGTGAATCCAGTGCTACAGCGTTTAATTCTCTGGATCATGCGATCGCCATGCAGGCCGCCGAGGCGGCCTTGATGGATGCCGAAATAGTCATCGCTCAGGCGGCCTCGACCGATACCCTTGATACGCTCATGCTGGATCAGTGGCTTGCCTATGGTGCTGAGACCAGTAATATTTATCTCTACGGCGGCAAGCTGCAAAGCATGCAGCGGCCGACGGTTAAGATTGCCCAGCATGTGTTGGTGTTGACGGTGGAGTCGGTCACACCGGCCCGTCGTTTTTATCGCATTACTGCGGTGGGTACTGGCATGCATGTGAGCACACAGGTTGTGCTGCAGTCGGATTTTTTGCCTTCGATTTGCAGCACGCAGGCCGGCGCGACTTGTGTCGATTTACCGCATGGACGCATCGCGTGGCGTGAATTGCCGGCATACGTCATGCATTCTTCCGCCGCGAATTCATCAGCCTTGCCGGATGCGGAGAATTAAACGTCGGGTGGTGGGGCTGACCCTCATCGAGCTGCTGATCACGCTTTTTATTGCGAGCTTGCTGGCGTCCATGACATTACCCGGCTTGCGTGATCTGCTCGATCGATTCAAATTGCAGCGTGCCTGCAGTGAATTTCGCTCGGCGCTTGCGCTCACCCGATCTGAAGCGATACGGCGCGGCGTCCGCGTCGATCTGGTGCCGGCGGCCGCAGGTGACTGGCGCAACGGTTGGCTTGTACTGATCGATACCAACAACAATCAGCGCGCCGATGTCGGGGAGGCGGTGCTGCATCAGGGCGGGGTACCCCCTGAGGGCCTGCATATTGTCTCCAGCCTGCGCGACCCTAAACCGTACCTGGCATTTGACCCAAGTGGGCGCCCACGTAGTGCGTCGAGCAGCGCGGTGCCGCAGATTGGCTCGCTGCTGTTTACCGTGGGATCGCAACAGCGCAAGATCGTCGTCGGATTTCTCGGCCGCGTCCGTAGTTGCGACCCGGCTCGGGATGGGGCAGCTTGTTAGAATGACGGTATTGCCGCTTGGGCGGCCTGGTTGAGGGTGACATTTTTCGTGCAGATCGCAAACGATATCGAGGCCATGCGCCATGCGCTGACTCAGGCCGCAAAAAGTCTGTACATCACGACACCCAATCCGCGTGTGGGTTGCGTGATCGTCCGGGATGGCCTGCTACTCGCTGTCGGGCATACGCAGCCTGTAGGGTTCGCACATGCCGAAGTGGTCGCCTTGCGTGATGCCGCTGACCGGGGTATCGATGTGCGCGGTGCCACCGTCTATGTGACGCTTGAGCCTTGCAGTCACCATGGCCGCACCCCACCTTGCGCAAACGCGCTGATCGAAGCGGGTGTTGGCCGTGTGGTGGCCGCTATTACAGACCCTAATCCGCTCGTGGCCGGGCAGGGTTTGGCGCGATTGCGGGCTGCGGGTATCGCGGTACAGACCGGCGTGCTGGAGAAAGAGGCACGCGAAATGAATATCGGATTTTTTTCGCGCATCGAACGCGGCAAACCTTGGGTCCGCATGAAAATAGCGGCCAGTCTTGATGGCGGTACGGCCTTGCTCAATGGGGCGAGTCAATGGATTACCTCGCAGCCGGCGCGCGATGATGGTCATGCATGGCGCGCACAGGCTTGCGCCATCTTGACCGGCATCGGCACGGTGCAGCAAGATGATCCGCAACTGACCGTCCGCGCGGTGGCGACTGCGCGCCAGCCACGTCGCATCGTGGTCGATAGCGCGCTGCAGATCCGTCCCCAAGCCAAGGTCTTGCAGGGTGATGGTACTTGGGTGATTGCCACTCAAACTGACCCCGCTCGAGAAGCGCTGTTGCATGCGCAAGGTGCGCAGATCATTATTTTGCCGAGTGCAAGCGGTAAGGTCGATTTACCCGAGCTCATGCGCGAACTCGGTCGTCGTGAAATCAATGAGCTTCATGTCGAAGCCGGGTTCAAGCTCAATGGTTCGCTGCTGCGCGAGGGTTGTGTAGATGAATTGCTGGTTTACCTTGCACCAAGTTTGCTGGGGCAGGCGCAGGGCATGGCCAACTTGCCAGAACTCACAGATTTGGCAGCGCGATGTCAGCTTGCCTTTCATGATGTGCGGCAGATCGGTCCGGACTTGCGCATCCTGGCGCGCGTGATCTCACCGTCAATGATGTCGTCTTAAATGAGAAAGTAGAGCCTATGTTTACCGGTATTGTCGCGGCCATTGGCCGTATTACCTCCATCACCCCACTGGCGAATGACAGTAACGCGGGCGTGCGACTTAATGTTGCTGCTGGCGGATTACCCTTGGGCGACGTCGCGATCGGGGACTCGATTGCACTCAATGGTGCCTGCATGACAGTGACCCACAAGACTGCCGATAGCTTTAGCGTCGACGTCTCACGCGAGAGCCTCAATTGCACGGCGGGGCTGGACGCTTTGGGCGAGGTCAATCTGGAAAAAGCGCTGACGCTGGCGGATCGGCTAGGTGGACATCTGGTGTCGGGGCATGTGGATGGCTTAGGGATAGTCCAAAGATTTGAGCCTGTCGGCGAATCTTGGGAGCTGGTGGTTGATGCGCCGCTGACGTTGGCAAAATATCTGGCATATAAAGGTTCGGTGGTCATCAACGGTGTCTCGCTGACCGTCAATCGTGTCACCGATAGCGCGAGCAGCTGCGCGATATCGATCAACCTCATTCCGCATACGATTGAAGCGACCACTCTCAAGCACCTTGTAGCGGGCAGCCGAGTCAATCTGGAGATTGATTTGATCGCCCGTTATTGCGAGCGGATGCTGAGTTATCAGAAGCTTGGCTGATGTGTTTTGACTGTTTTGATCATGGCCCTGATGGGCTGATTGAAATAGGAATCAGCCAACACATTGTTTCCGGGGTCCCCGCAGGGAAATCCTTTAAAATAGCGGGCTACTCTGGATCCACTCAATGTCACTATCAAGCACAAAAGAAATCATTACCGAGCTGCGTGCCGGTCGTATGGTCATTCTGGTTGATGAAGAAGACCGCGAAAACGAAGGCGATCTGGTGCTGGCGGCCGAATTTGTCACGCCCGAAGCCATCAACTTCATGGCCCGCTTTGGTCGCGGTCTGATTTGTCTGACCCTCACGGAAGAGCGTTGCGAGCAGCTTAACTTGCCCATGATGACGACGCGTAACGGCACCTCCTACGGTACCAATTTCACCGTATCGATCGAGGCCGCCGAAGGCGTTACCACCGGTATCTCGGCGGCCGACCGCGCCCGCACCATCGAAGTCGCGGTGGCCCGGCATGCCAAGCCCACTGACATCGTGCAGCCTGGCCATATTTTTCCATTGCGGGCGCAGCGTGGTGGCGTACTGATGCGTGCCGGTCATACCGAAGCGGGTTGCGATCTGACTGAATTGGCGGGGCTCACGCCCGCGTCGGTCATTTGTGAGATTTTGAAAGAAGACGGCAGCATGGCGCGTTTGCCTGACTTGATCGAGTTTGCGCGTGAGCATCAGCTCAAAATCGGTACCATTGCGGATCTGATTCATTATCGAAATCAAAACGAAAGTATCGTCGAACGCGTCGGTGAGCGGGTCATGCAAACTTCACACGGTGCCTTCCGCGCCATTGCCTTTCGTGACAAACCCAGCAGCGGTGCGCATCTGGCGTTGGTGCATGGCGACATCACGCCAAGCGCGGAGACACTGGTGCGGGTGCACCAGCCAGTGTCGATTCTCGATTTGCTAGAGACCGAGGCGACCACGCATTCGTGGAATCTGTCTGCCGCGATGGCGGCCGTCAAAGCGGCCGAGCGCGGGGTGATCGTGTTGCTCAACTGCGAAGAGTCGGCCGAACAAATGTTTGCCCAGTTCAGCGCATTGTCGGCGACCAAGTCGGATACGCCAGCGCCCGCGCGTGGGGCTCGCATGGATTTACGCACTTATGGTATTGGTGCGCAGATCCTGCGTGACCTGGGTGTGGGTAAAATGAAGCTGTTGTCGAATCCGCGCAAAATGCCTTCCATGACCGGTTTTGACCTTGAAGTCGTCGGTTATCAGGCCACCCCCAACCACTGAATCAGGAGGTAGCATGACCGTAGGAACCTATGAACCTGATCTCGATGGCCGTGATGTGCGGGTCGGCATTGTGCAAGCGCGGTTCAACGAAGACATCTGCCACGGACTGGTCTCTGCTTGTCTGGCTGAACTCAAACACCTTGGCGTTGAAGATGAAGACGTGCTGCTGGTGACGGTACCGGGCGCGCTTGAGATTCCGCTGGCCTTGCAAAAAATGGCCGAGACCGGCCAGTTTGATGCGCTCATTGCGCTTGGTGCTGTCATTCGCGGTGAGACGTATCATTTTGAGCTGGTATCAAATGAATCCGGTGCCGGTATCACTCGCATTGGGCTCGATTTCGGGATTCCGATTGCCAACGCGGTGCTCACCACCGAGACGGATGAGCAGGCCGAGGTTCGCATGGCAGAAAAAGGCGCAGATGCGGCGCGGGTTGCCGTCGAGATGGCCAACCTCACGGGTGCGATGGAAGAGCTCGGTGAAGCGGCTGATGAAGAATAAGCCTCACGGCGCCGTGTTTTTTACTTGCCTGTGTTCTCCGGGATCTGTTTGCTGCCTGAGCGCGTAGCGCATGAGCGTTGTGGGCGTGTTCCTGTATTTCTTTAATCCGTATTTCCCAAGGCACCATCGCAATGAACCAAAAAACCCAGCATGCCAATCCCAGCAAAAATCGCACACCGCGTCATCGAGCACGCGAGTTTGCGTTGCAGGGTTTGTATCAATGGCTATTGAATCACGAAGATGCCGGTGTGATCGATGCCCATATCCGTAACGCGCATGGCTTCGAAAAGGCGGATGCTGAGCATTTTGATATTCTGCTGCATGGCACGATCCGCGACGTAGATGATCTGCGGGCCTCGATTACGCCGCTGATTGACCGCAACATCAGCCAGCTCTCGCCGATCGAGCATGCTGTGCTGCTGATTGGCACCTTCGAGCTCAAGCATCAGATTGAGATCCCTTATAAAGTCGTCATCAATGAAGCCGTTGAGCTGACTAAATCCTTTGGCGGCGTTGATGGTCACAAATACGTTAACGGCGTGCTCGACAAAATCGCTGCCGACCTGCGTGCTACCGAAATTGCGGCCGGCCGCTAAGTCTTCCCTTGCAACGATGAACTTCCCGCTTGCCTCCCGTCTAGACCAGATCGCGCCGTTTCATGTGATGGAGTTGATCAAAATGGCAGCCGAGCTTGAGCAGGCTGGCCGCTCGATCATTCATATGGGCATCGGTGAACCGGATTTTCCGCCGGCTCAGCCCGTGCTTGACGCGGCCGCGCTGGCAATGGCAGCCGGCAAGACCGGCTACACGCCGGCCACCGGTCTGCCTGAATTACGCCGCGCGATTGCCCAGCATTATCAGGATACGTATGGCCTGACTGTGGACCCAGCGCGCATCGTCGTCACGGCGGGCGCGTCGGCGGCGCTGCTTTTGGCTTGCGCGGCCTTAGTCGAGCCTGGTAGCGAAGTGCTGATGCCCGACCCCTGTTACCCCTGTAACCGCCATTTTGTTGCGGCCTTCGAAGGTGTGCCGCGCTTGGTCGATAGTGGGCCGGCCGAGCGGTTTCAGCTGACCCCGGCAATGGTGGAGCAGCACTGGAATGCGGCCACGAGTGGGGTATTGCTGGCCTCGCCATCGAACCCGACTGGTACCTCCATCGAGGCTGATGCGCTCGCGGCGATCGTGGGTTTGGTCAGATCGCGTGGCGGCTTCACCGTGGTCGATGAAATCTATCAGGGCCTGACCTATGATGCGGCGCCGTTTACGGCGCTCGCACTGGGGCAAGACGTGGTCGTCATTAACAGCTTTTCCAAGTATTTCAACATGACCGGCTGGCGACTTGGCTGGCTGGTCGTGCCGCCGGCTATGGTTCCCGCTGTTGAAAAGCTCGCGCAAAATATGTTTATCTGCGCCTCAAGTGTGGCCCAGTACGCGGCGCTGGCGTGTTTTACGCCGCAGGCGATGGCGATCTTTGAATCCCGCAAAGCCGAATTTCATCGCCGTCGTGATTTCATCGTGCCGGCCCTGCGCGCGCTCGGCTTCCTCGTGCCCGTCACGCCCGATGGGGCGTTTTATGTGTACGCCGATTGCAGCGCGCTGGCGGACGATGCCGATACACTGACGCGCGACATTCTCAATGAAGCCGGCGTCGTGCTAGTGCCCGGGCTAGACTTTGGGCCGCATACCGCGCGCAACTATATTCGAGTGTCGTACGCGACCTCGATGGCCAATCTTGAAGAAGCGGTGCGACGCCTGCACGCGTATCTTGAGAAACGCAAAGCGGCCTGAGCGTCGCGCCTGTGATTAAGTCGCTGCTGTAAAACAGAAAAGGAGCCAGCGGCTCCTTTTCTGTTTTACAGCAGGTAAATCGCATTCATATCGTTTGCTGATAGCTCAGGCCGGCTCCGCCGTCGTTTCTTTGGTCACGGGCGCGGGGCGTTCAGCTTTTGCCTCATGCAGCTCGTCACCCGCCGGTACGGTCATTGGCGGCGTAAAGGTCGGGACTCGCTTGCCGCTGGCTACGGCTTGCAGTCGCTGGTACTCTGCCACCACTTTGCCGCCATAGCCACCGTCGCCTTCCAGATTGCCTGCGCCAACATAGAGCTTCAGGCCCGCTTCGACGGATCCGGCACGGCGGACATAGTCCTTCAGGATGAGTGCGCCGACTTTGATATTGGCCGCCGGATTCAATGCTGATTTCACCCCGCCATGGTCGACAAACTTATCGTGATGCACCTTGGCCATGACTTGCATCAGACCTTGGGCGCCCACGGCGCTTTCTGCGAACGGATTAAAACGAGACTCAATGGCCATCACTGCCAAGACCAGCAGCGGGTCGATACGAACCTCGTGCGCCGAAGCGTAAGCTGATTCGACCAACATTTTGCTTGCACTACCCGCAATGCGGTAGCGCCTTGCCAACCAGGTCGTGACGAGCTGCTGCTCCTTGGTAAAGGCCACAGGAGCGGGGCCCGCCGGTAGAGACATCAATTGCTCAGGCTGTTTTGCCATCAATGGCGAGGCAGCGGTTTTCATTGACTCAAGACGCGCAGGCGTCATGCCGGCGCGCTCGGAGAGATCAAGCATGTCCGCAAATGCCAGCGCTTGCGGATCGTTGTCGAGATCGTACTCGGCCTCAAATGGCGACAGCGCCTTAAAATGGTCGGTCAGTTCAGGCTTAATAAACATCATGACCAAAACGGCAATGGACAACATGCCCAGCGCCATGAGTGTCTGGCGGGCAGAAGAGCGCCAGTCCATCTTTGCAGCGACTAAGCTGGAACGGATGGTATGCGCCTGGTGGGTCAGTTTTTGCGTGCCGACGACCGCTGCCAATATAAATCGATTATTCACGTTACCTCCTGAATCATCGCGGCCCTCAAAGCGCCTGATAAAACCTGCCTGGCTTTCTAGCCCCACCACGCTGCAACAGTCGTTGCGATCGTGGCGAGTTACCATTCACGTTTTGTCAGACACTCTGAGATCAGGCCAATTGCAAGCGTGCTTCGTGTTGCTTGAATTCACCGCGAAACAAAAAACATCGTTTGCTGCCACACTGCACGGCGGGCAAACGTCGGTGCTGCTTTCATGTCTCCAGCGTTGGGATGACACAAGCAATCTTTTATCGGGCATAAAAGGCAACTGCCTTTTTGGGACAATGTTTACACTACAAAATTGTCTGAGGCCCCGGACCTCGGTGTGACAGGACGATCAACCGTTTTCCCCTATGGAAAATGCTGCTTGTTTGGTCGGTCGCCTTTAAAGAGTTGAGCGGATTGTAGGGGGGTGTTTATATCAAGTCAATACTAGGAAATTTTGTTTCTATAACTTTTCGGTATGGAAATTAAGCTGCACTGCAGCAATTTTCAGTAAAATCAGCAAGTTGTCATCGTTATTTAAGACTCAACCTTGCACTTTGAAAAAAATCAATCAACCATGAAATATGCCGATTTGCGGGATTTTATTGCCAAATTAAAACAATCTGGCGAATTGAAAGAAGTCTCCCTCCCTGTTTCCCCGCATTTGGAAATGACTGAGCTGTGCGACCGCACCTTGCGCGCGGGCGGGCCAGCCCTGCTCTTTACCAAGCCGACCGGACACAGCATGCCCGTGTTGGGTAACTTGTTTGGTACGCCGCATCGGGTCGCCTTGGGAATGGGCGCGCAAAGCGTGAGCGAATTGCGCAAGATTGGCCAGCTGCTGGCCATGCTCAAAGAGCCGGAGCCACCGAAGGGTTTTAAAGATGTGCTCGGTTTAGGGGCGCTCGTCAAGTCGGTGTGGGACATGGCGCCGCGCGAGCTGCGTTCGGCGCCCTGTCAGGATATTGTCTGGGAGGGCAAGGACGTCGATCTAGCACGTTTGCCGATCCAGCATTGCTGGCCTGGTGATATCGCACCGCTGCTGACTTGGGGTTTAGTGATTACCAAAGGCCCGCATAAAAAACGCCAGAACCTGGGTATCTACCGCCAGCAAGTCGCCGGTCGTAACAAACTCATCATGCGCTGGCTGGCCCATCGCGGTGGTGCGCTGGATTTTCGTGAGCATTGCCTGACTAATCCCGGTCAGCCCTATCCGGTTGCGGTGGCGCTTGGCGCTGACCCGGCCACGATATTAGGCGCGGTCACGCCGGTCCCCGACAGTCTCTCTGAGTATCAGTTTGCCGGCCTGCTGCGCGGCAGTCGGACCGAGCTAGTTAAAGCCATCGGCAGTGAACTGCGGGTGCCAGCCTCGGCTGAGATCGTGCTCGAAGGGCATATTTACCCGCAAGACCCAAGTACGCTGGCCGCCGTGCCGGCCGGTGCGCCGAATCGTCCTGATACTGGCTATGAGATGGCGCTTGAAGGACCGTTTGGCGACCATACCGGTTATTACAATGAGCAGGATTGGTTTCCAGTCTTTACTGTGGACCGCATTACGATGCGGCGTGATCCAATTTATCACTCAACTTACACCGGCAAGCCACCCGATGAGCCAGCGGTACTCGGCGTGGCGCTTAATGAGGTTTTTGTGCCGCTGCTGCAAAAGCAGTTTTCGGAAATTACCGATTTCTATTTGCCGCCCGAGGGCTGTAGCTACCGGATGGCGGTCGTCCAGATGAAAAAATCTTATCCTGGTCATGCCAAGCGGGTCATGTTTGGGGTCTGGAGTTTTTTGCGTCAGTTCATGTACACCAAATTTATCGTCGTCGTTGATGAGGACGTCAACATACGCGATTGGAAAGAAGTGATCTGGGCGATTACGACCCGGGTTGATCCGGTGCGTGACACCACCCTGGTTGAGCAAACGCCGATTGATTATCTGGATTTTGCCTCGCCGGTGAGCGGCTTGGGCAGCAAGATGGGCATCGATGCCACGAATAAATGGCCCGGCGAGACCAGTCGCGAGTGGGGGCGCACCATCACGATGGATGCCGACGTCAAAGCGCGGGTTGATCAGATCTGGCAAGAGCTGGGGCTTTGATGTCGGCGATATTGTCCGCAATCGCGTGCTCTGATGGATGCGATTGCTGATAAAATCGCACCCGGCGGGCCCCTACGCATTGTGGTTTGGTCAATCTGGTCAGGTCGGGAACGAAGCAGCCACAGCCAACTCCCATAAGTGCCGTAGACAAGGCTCGCCTCTTTTATTTTCTCAGCGTTTCGGCCGCAACACCACACGCAGACCTGCGCACCACCTCAGCCTAATCTGAGTCAGGCTCGGGGAGGGCAGCGCCTCAGGTAAAATGCACTTCTCGTTCCAACTCCCGTCGACCATGTCTTATCAGGTTCTTGCCCGCAAATATCGCCCGAAAAATTTTGACACGCTAGTCGGTCAGGAGCACGTCGTGCGCGCGTTGACGCATGCGCTCGAACAAAAGCGCTTGCACCATGCGTATTTGTTTACCGGCACCCGCGGCGTTGGCAAGACCACCCTTTCACGTATTCTGGCCAAGGCGCTCAATTGTCAGGGTGCGGATGGCAGCGGCGATATCACCGCGCATCCGTGCGGCGTCTGCGATGCCTGCACAGCGATCGATGCGGGGCGCTTTGTTGACTATATTGAAATGGACGCAGCTTCTAATCGCGGCGTCGACGAGATGGCACAGTTGCTTGAGCAAGCGGTCTACGCGCCGTCGAATGCGCGCTTCAAGGTCTACATGATCGATGAGGTGCACATGCTCACCAGCCATGCATTTAATTCCATGCTCAAGACACTCGAAGAGCCGCCGGCGCATGTGAAATTTATTCTGGCCACAACCGACCCGCAAAAAATTCCGGTAACTGTGCTGTCGCGCTGCCTACAATTTAATTTAAAACAAATGGCGCCCAGCCACATCGTCAGTCATCTTGACAACATACTTGGGCAAGAGCAGATCAGTTTTGAGACACCCGCGCTGCGTCTGCTCGCACAAGGTGCACAGGGCTCAATGCGCGATGCGCTTTCGCTGACTGATCAGGCGATTGCCTATGCCGCTGGGAAGGTCACGCTTGATGCGGTGCAAGGCATGCTTGGTGCGCTCGACCAGTCTTATTTGACCAGTCTGCTCGATGCACTCGCCGCGCAAGACGGAGCAGCTTTGTTATCGGTGGCTGATGACATGGCCGTGCGCAGTTTGTCGTACCACGCCGCATTGCAGGATTTGGGCACCTTACTCAACCGCATCGCGATTGCGCAAACGGTGCCCGCTGCGATTGCCGAAGATTTACCGGAACGTGCCGATGTGCTGCGACTGGCCACCGTATTTAGTGCCGAAGATATTCAACTCTTTTACCAGATCGTGACGCATGGTCGTCATGAGCTTGGCCTCGCGCCGGATGAATATGCCGGCTTCACCATGACGCTCTTACGCATGCTGGCTTTTACACCGCTCTGGTCGGCAGGCACTGGCGCGCCCGAGTCCACGCCGCGCGCCGCGGCCAAGAGCATGCCGGCCAGCGTGGCCGCGCCGATTGCCAAGACGGTGACAAAAGTCGCTGCGCCACCGTTGGCAGCGGCACGCAGTGCGAAAGCACCGGCCGCATCGGCCAAGTCCCCCGCGTGGGAAGAGGTGTCGCCACCTGTTAACTCGGGTTCAAGCGATGCCAGTCCAGCTGTATCAGCCAACAAAGAACCAGAGCCGGTTACGACACCAGAGCCCGTGGCGGCCACTGCGGCCGTCATGCAGCCCAGTGCTGCATTGCCGGGTTGGGATGGTAACTGGCCGGTATTGGTAACAACGCTGCCTGTTCGCGGCGTGGCGCACCAGCTTGCTATACAGAGTGAATTAACAGGCTGTGACCTCGACGGCGCGGTTGTTGTCATGCGCTTGCGGTTGCCGATTGAGACCTTACTCTCGGCCGGCAGCGCCGACAAACTCAGCGCGGCCTTGTCTGAACACTTTGGTAAAACCATTCGTCTCGCGACCGAGATTGGCGCGGTCAGTCATACCGCCTTTGCGGCCTTGCAAGCGGATCAGGCCGAGCGCCAGCACGCTGCCGAGCTGACCATGCAAACCGACCCATTCGTACAAACTCTGATGCGGGAATTCGGCGCGACCATCGTGCCGGGTTCGATCAGGCCAGTCTAATTATTTAATCAGGAGAATGCACCATGATGAAGGGTCAACTCGCCGGGCTGATGAAGCAAGCCCAAGCCATGCAAGACAACATGAAAAAAATGCAGGACCAACTCGCCACCATCGAAGTCGAAGGTCAGTCAGGTGCCGGCATGGTCAAGGTGCTCATGACCTGTAAAAACGATGTCAAGCGCGTCACTATCGATCCGTCCTTGTTGGGTGACGACAAAGACATGCTCGAAGACTTGGTTGCGGCGGCATTCAACGACGCCGTCCGCAAAGCCGAAGCCACCTCAGCCGAAAAAATGTCCGGCATGACCGCAGGCATGCCTTTGCCGCCGGGCTTCAAACTGCCATTCTGATGTAGGCGCATTCAAGCTCTTTCGTGTGAAAACCCCTTCTACCTTAGATTTCCTTACCGAAGCCTTGCGCCGCTTGCCCGGCATCGGCCCCAAGTCGGCGCAGCGCATGGCGTATCACCTGATGCAACATGATCGGGAGGGCGCCGCGCTGCTCGGTCAGGCGCTTTCGCAGGCGGTGGAAAAAATTCATCACTGCGCGCGCTGCAATACCTTTACCGAAAATGAGACCTGCGAAACCTGTCTCGATGTCGCCCGCGAGGCAAATTTGTTGTGTGTGGTGGAAACGCCAGCCGATCAATTAATGATCGAGCAGACGCTCACCTACAAAGGTTTGTATTTTGTTTTGATGGGCAGGCTCTCGCCGCTTGACGGGATCGGCCCCAAAGACATCCATCTTGATAAATTGATTGCGCGCGCCACTGACGGCATCGTCACCGAAGTCGTCCTGGCAACCAACTTTACCAACGAAGGCGAAGCCACCGCCCACTACATTAGCGAAACCTTAAAGGCGCGCGGACTTAAAGTCAGCCGTCTGGCGCGTGGTGTACCTGTCGGTGGCGAGCTTGAGTATGTTGATGCCGGCACCATCGCACGCGCGATGCTCGACCGGCGCACCACCTGACGGAGTTCGCCATGCACCAAAGCCAGACTTCCCCCGGACCACTTGCCGGCATCAAAGTCCTTGAGCTCGGCACTTTGATTGCTGGTCCGTTTTGCGCGCGTATGCTGGCCGAGTTTGGGGCGGACGTCATCAAGATCGAATCGCCTGAAGGGGGCGATCCGATACGACAGTGGCGGGTACTCAAAGACGGTAATTCTTTATGGTGGTCAGTGCAAAGCCGCAATAAAAAAAGCGTCACGCTCAATATGAAAGACCCGCGTGCGCAAGAAATCGCGCGCCAGCTTGCACTTGACGCAGACATCATCATCGAAAACTACCGTCCCGGCGTGATGGAAAAATGGTCGCTTGGTTATGAGCAGCTCAAGGCTATCAATCCGGCCTTGATTATGATTCGGTTATCCGGCTACGGTCAGACCGGCCCCATGCGCGACGCGCCGGGCTTTGGTGCCATCGGCGAATCCATGGGAGGCATGCGCTATGTCTCCGGGCATGCCGATCGGCCACCGGTGCGCATCGGCATCTCCATCGGTGATTCGGTCGCGGCATTGCATGGTGCCATGGGCGCCTTGATGGCCTTGCGTCATCGCGACGCGACCGGTGGGCGCTGGAACAGCAAGACCGGCAGCGACTGTGTGGCAGGGCAGGGGCAGATGGTCGATGTGGCATTATACGAATCTGTTTTTAATCTGATGGAGTCCTTAGTACCGGAATACGATCACGCCGGTGTGGTCCGTGAGCGCACCGGTGGTGCCCTGCCCGGTATCGTGCCCTCGAATACGTACACCACCGGTGACGGCGAAAACATCGTCATTGCTGGTAATGGGGACGCGATTTTCAAAAGGCTCATGCGCGCCATTGGCCGAGAAGATATGGCCGACGATCCTGCCCTGGCCAACAACGCAGGGCGGGTTGCACGGGTCGACGAGATCGATGCGGTCATTGGCAACTGGTGCCGTGGGCAAGATATCGCGGGCGCGCTTAGTGTTTTGCAAAAAGCCGATGTACCGGTATCCAAAATATTTTCGGTGCGTGACATGTTGACCGATCCGCAGTTTTTGGCGCGCTCCATGTTTGAGCAGCATGCGTTTAAGGATGGTTCGCCGATCAAGCTGCCGGCAGTCACGCCGAAGTTTTCTGAAACACCCGGTGGCACCCGCTGGCTGGGGCCAGAGTTAGGCGAGCATAGTCACGATGTATTGCAGTCGCTGGGCTACACCGATGATGAGATCACTGCCTTGCGCGCCGCCGGCGTGCTGTAAAAACGGCTTACTTTTCAAAAGACTCCATCATGAAATTTGACTGGAAGCAATTTGCCAAACAATTTGTGATCGCCATCGTGTTGTTTCTCGCGGGCTATCTAAGTTTTGGCGGAAAGCTATTTAGCTAGCGATCGTTTTCCTCCCGACGCTGATTCTCCTCGCGTCAACCCCCTTTTTTACCTGCCTGGTTCATCACAAACCACGCAGGCCATCCTCCTCCCGTTATTTTTTCAAACGAAACCGCTTCTGGCCGACCAACTTTCGTTCGCCAACTGTTACGAACAGTCGGTTAGCGATGATATTTCTGAAAATGCGTGTCGGATGCGCAACTATTGAGTGGGGTGGCATCCACTTTGGCGCTGGAGTATTTCGGCGTATTGAATGAAGCGTGCAAGATTTAACTAGGGGGATGCATGAAAGTGTTTAATAAATTATTCAGCACAAGTCCGACGCAACCGAAAAATAAAAAGACTGTGTTACCTGTTTTAGATAAGCAATCGAACGATTCGGCCAAAATTCGTGTGGATGAAAAAACAAACCCCGGTAGCACGAATAATATAAAAACCCCTCTCAACATACCTCCCCAGACGAGCCCCGCATCGAGTAGTAAGCCGATTGGTTCTTCAGCTAATAGTGGATTTGTGACGACGGTGGAAGACTTTAATCTGCAGGCAGCGATTTCGTATCTTGATGGGGTTAAGCCTACCAAAAATACGGTTGGGTCAACAAAAACCGAAAAACATGAAGAAATTGAAATTCGTGCGGGTATGACGAAAAATAATGTAGTCGTATTTTATCTTTCAAATAGTAAAAGCAAGAATAAAGACCAGATCCGAAAACAACAACAAAGAGAGTCCGAGCCGCCAATAAAGACTAGAAATCGGGCGATTAATATGTTTAAGGGGGTGGCTCAGACCCTTGCTAATGAAGGATATTTGACTCAAGAAGAACTCACGACCGTGTTTGAACCAATTGAAAAGCAAATAGATCTTAGTAGGTCAAAGGATTTGCTAGCGCTACTAGAAAATGGTAATCGTAAAAAAAATGACGCATTAGCAGCATCAAGTTCTACGTCGCAACCCGTGCGCTCCACAGGTGATAATTCTGTTCGTGATTTGGTTGTTGAACCGTCATCATTGCCGACTACTCTACCGACTAAAAACGAAGTAGACCTAAATCCCAGCGCTACATTGAGTTCGGTGAATCCCCCGTCAACGAATCCGTTTGAAAGCACAATAGATACGACGCCCGCCACTAATAATACCTCGATACAACCGCCGATCAAAAATGAGAGCAAACCTAACGCTGACGTTGGTGGGGATAATCCAAGCAATCTAAATACAAAAACTAATTCTTCACAAAGCCAGCCTCATCCGCCCTTAGATTCGATTAAAACGCCGAAAGAAAAAGCATCGATCGGGTTTTTCGAATCTATTTTTTCGTCCATTACGGGTTGGTTCTTCGGCCTATTTTCCCCGGCAGAAAAATTACCTATTTTCAATGCGGATAATACAAACATAAACCCGCCTGTTCCGCCCAAACCTAAAAATTCTCCTCGCAGCTCCAGCAGTTCTAATTCATCACAACCAGTAGATTTTCAAGATAAACCACTAAATGAGAAAAAGATGATCGATGTTCCTACTAGCAAGGGCTCCGACGCTTTTCTGGAATACGTTGAAGGATTTAGTCAGCATCAGAAGTTCAACATAGCCTTGACCGAGACCGCAGACTACGCGAAATTACCATCCTTGGTGGCCGCGGAATTTCATCTAAACTTGAGGAATCAGCTAAATTCTTTAGGCGAGTTGACTGAAGGCGATCAACAAGTCCACGACGCAGCGGTACAGCTCTTAAGTAAATTCCGGCCAAATTCTGAAGTATTAAAAGCCGCCAATGCTGCCAAAGCGGCTAAGCTTCAGACGCCCACAACCTAGCGCACAGAAGCAACGAGCGCGTCGAGCTTGGCCGCATCGGCGCAAAATAAACGGATTCCCTCGGCGAGTTTTTCTGTGGCCATTGCATCGTCGTTCAACATGAACCGGAATGTTTTTTCGTCCAGCGATATTTTTTCCAATGTCGACGTCGCAGCGGCATCAGCCGAAAGTTTGCGTGTGAGTGGCGCCTCGGTCTCGGCAAGTTTTTGCAGCAGCTCCGGGCTGATCGTCAGTAGATCGCAGCCGGCCAGCTCAATGATCTGCGAGATGTTGCGAAAGCTCGCTCCCATGACTTCGGTGGGGTAGCCAAATTTTTTATAGTACGCATAAATGCGCTTAACCGACTGCACACCGGGATCAGCGTCGCCTGTGTAGTCTTCGCCGCTGGCTTTTTTATACCAGTCATAGATGCGCCCGACGAAAGGCGAGATCAGTTGTGCACCGGCTTCGGCGCAGGCAATCGCCTGCGGCAGTGAAAATAGCAAGGTCATGTTGCAGCGAATGCCTTCGCGCTCTAACACTTCTGCTGCACGAATGCCTTCCCAGGTGGACGCGATCTTGATTAACACCCGCTCGCGCGATACCCCTGCGGCTTCATACAAGGCAATCAGCGCCCGGCCTTTTTCGATGGTGGCGGCTGTATCAAAGGATAAGCGCGCATCGGTCTCGGTGGAGACGCGCCCGGGGATGATCGACAAGATTTTTGTGCCGAATGCGATCAGCAAATGGTCGATGATGTCGCTGGTGGATTTTGTATTGTGCTGCTGCGCTGTTTGCTCCAGCAAGGGTCGGTATTCTGGCTTTTGTACTGCCTTCAAAATCAGCGAGGGGTTGGTGGTCGCGTCACGCGGCGCATAGGCCTCGATCGATTGAAAGTCGCCGGTATCGGCAACCACGGTGGTGTACTGCTTTAATTGATCCAGCTGGTTCATGGCGGTTCACATACAAAAAATCGGGTTAGTAAATTTTAAAAAATGATGATGAGTCCGGCGTCTCGCGGAAGAAGCTGACACTCTGGTTCTTCCATTGAATGACCCGCTAACAAAATTTTCGGCCTATTGTACGCAATCCCTCAAGCCCTTTGCTCAGCGCGGGGGATGCGGCAGGAAAGAATCGAGTTCCATATCGATTTTTTTTAAAGCTTTTTGAGCACTTAGCATTTTGCGCCGGAACACCGGTCCTTTTCGCAACGCCAGACCAACGGCGAGTATATCGATGACGACTAGGTAGGCCAGTCGCGCCGTGATTGGCGTATAGGGGTCGGTCGCGAAGGCTAAATCTATGTCGACTGGCACGGTGGCCGCCTCACTCAGCGGCGTGCCTGATGGTGCCAGCACCACGATTTCGGCGCCAGCTTTTTTTGCTAGTAGCACGCTGCGTAATAGCGCCGTGTTATGGCCGCGCTGCGAGATGGCGACCACGACATCGCTGCGCGTCAATAACGCCGCAGAAATATGATGAATATGCGGATCGACATAGGCCACCGCAGGGACGCCAGAGCGGAAAAATTTATGTTGCGCATCCATGGCGATGATGCCGGAACTGCCTTGTCCGTACAATTCGATCTTGGTCGCGCGCGACAGCACGGTAAGCGCCTGCTCGACGCGGTCTACATTGAGCGAACTGCGCAGATCTAGCAAGGCATTAACGGATCGGCTGCAAATCTTGTCGATCAGATCGACGACGAGATCATCCTGCCGCATAGCGCTATCGCTCAGCTTAGGCGTCAGTGCCAAGCTTTGCGCGAGCTTGAGTTTGAATTCATGCCAGCCATCCAAGCCTAGCGTGCGGCAAAATCGTACGACGGTCGGCTCCGAGACCTGCGCTAGGCGCGCCAGTGCACTGATATTTTCAGCAATCGTTAATTCAGGTTTGGCGAGCACGGCAAGCGCTACCTTGCGCTCGGACTTGGAGAGCGTATCAAGTCGGTTGCGAATCGAATCCAGCAGCATCAATTACACCTCGGGCAAGGCTTCTTCGCGCCACTGCAAACCATCGCGACCAATAAGTGCATTGGCCGCCGCCGGGCCCCAGCTGCCGGCTGCGTAGGGCGCCGGTGCGCCGCCGTCCTGCTCCCAAAAATTCAGAATCGGCTCGACCCATTCCCACGCCGCTTCAAGCTCGTCGCTGCGCATGAATAGTGTGAGCTGACCGCGTAATACATCCAGCAGCAATCGCTCATAGGCGTCCATGCGCGGCATCTTGAAGCTCTCACGGAAATCCAGTTCCAGATCGACGGGCTTTAAACGCATGCCGTCGCCGGGAATTTTTGACATCAGGTTTAGGTGCAAGCCTTCGTCCGGCTGCAAGCGTATGACGAGAGAATTGGCCTGAAAGCTACCCGATGGTTGGGTAAAAATCGAATGCGGTAAAGATTTGAAGCGCACCACAATCTCGGCTAACTGGTCCGCCATGCGCTTGCCGGTGCGCAGATAAAATGGCACGCCTGTCCAGCGCCAGCTATTGATCTCTGCTTTCACGGCAACGAAGGTTTCGGTGCGCGAACCCGCATCGGCGTCGGGCTCATGGCGGTAGCCGGGTACGGCATTGCCATGCACATAGCCGGCCCGGTACTGACCGCGCACGACATTGTGGGTCAGGGTATCTGGCGTGAAGCGCTTGAGTGAGCGCAGCACCTTGAGCTTTTCATCGCGCACAGCATCGGGGCTGATCGACACCGGTGGCTCCATGGCGACGATGCAGAGTAGCTGGAGTAAATGGTTTTGCAGCATGTCGCGCAAGGCGCCGGCGCTGTCGTAATAACCCATTCGGTTACCAACGCCGATTTCTTCGGCAATCGTGATCTGCACATCGGAAATCCATTCGCGCCGCCATAGTGGCTCAAGCAGCACATTACCGAAGCGTAGCGCCAGGAGGTTTTGTACGGCCTCTTTGCCGAGATAGTGATCGATCCGGAAAATTTGCGATTCGCTAAATACTCGCCCGACTTCGGCGTTGATCTGGCGTGCGCTGTTCAGGTCGCGCCCAAGCGGCTTTTCCAGTACCACGCGTGAATGTGGCGTAGCCAGTTTGCATTCGTCCAGCGCATGACAGATGCGGGCAAACAGATGGGGTGGCGTGGCCAGATAAAAAATCCGTGTCAGTGCAGGCTCGGTACGCAGCGCATCAATCAGTGGCGCATAACTGCTCGCATCGACCGCATCGATGGCAACATAGCGTACGCGTGCGCAAAATGTCGCCCACTGTGCCGGTTGCAGGGCGTCAGACGCAATGTGTGGCTTGGCGTCCTGGTCGACGGCTGCCAAAAACTGTGCGGTGTCCCAAGCCTGACGACCAACGCAAATGACGCGACCATTGTCCGGCAGGCGTTTGTCGCGACACAGCGCATACAGGGCAGGTAATAACTTGCGCATCGCAAGATCACCACTGCCGCCAAACAGCACGAGATCGAAGTCGCTGATAGACATGATAAAAATTCTCTGTTTACTTAGCGCGATACGCGCGTGCGATCAAGCCGGCCGTTGAGCTGTCATGCAAGCCGGCCACTAGCCCGTCTTCCAGTTCGGGCAAGATGCGTCCGGCTAGCGCCTTGCCAAGCTCCACGCCCCATTGATCGAAGCTGTTGATATTCCATAGCACTCCCAGAACGAACGCCTTGTGTTCGTAGAGCGCAATCAATGCTCCCAGCGTGGCAGGCGTCAGCTGATCCATCAGTAGCGTGTTGCTGGGCCGGTTGCCCGGAAATACGCGATGCGGTAACAGTGTTTGCAGCGCCGCAGCGGGCACTTGATGGGTCCGCATTTCTGCTTTGACTTCGGCCGCGTTTTTGCCGCGCATCAGCGCCTCGGATTGCGCAAAACAATTTGCCAGTAGTGCCCGATGCAGGTCCGTGTGCGGATGTGCTGGTTTTAATGCAGCGATGAAATCGACCGGAATCAGATCGGTGCCCTGATGCAGCAATTGAAAATACGCATGCTGGCCATTGGTGCCGACACTACCCCAGACCACTGGTGAGCTTGGAATCGTCAGTGGCTTGCCATCGCGCGTGACGCACTTGCCATTGCTTTCCATCTCAAGTTGCTGCAGATACGAAGGAAACAGAGCCAGGTCGTGATGATAGGGCGCAATCAGCTGCGAGGTGCTACCAAAAAACTGGCGATACCAGAAGCTTGTCAGGGCCAGCAAAACGGGCATATTGCGCGCCAGCGGCGCACTGCGAAAATGCAAATCCATCGCATGTGCGCCGGCTAAAAATTCACGGAAGCGTGTCATGCCGATAGCTATTACCAACGGCAATCCAATCGCCGACCAGACAGAAAAACGACCGCCAACCCAATTCCAGAAGGGGAACATATTGGCCGTATCGATGCCGAATTCGCTAACAGCAGCGGCGTTGGTTGAGACGGCAACAAAATGACGGGCTAGCCCGGACTGTGGCCCTTGCTGCAAAAACCAGCGTCGTGCGGCATGCGCATTGAGCATGGTTTCCTGGGTGGTAAAGCTCTTGGAGGCAACGATGAAGAGCGTCGTGTGCGGTCGCAAACCGGCTAAGGTGGCATCAATCGCATGGCCGTCAACGTTCGACAAAAAATGCAACCGCAGTCCGGGCTGCGCAAAAGCACGTAGGGCTGCACAGCTCATCGCGGGGCCAAGGTCGGAGCCGCCTATGCCGATGTTGACGATGTCAGTGATGGCGTCACCGTCAAAGCCGCGCCAGCTGCCATTGCGCACGGCGTCGCTGAAATTTTCGATGTGCGCCAGGACCGCTTCAATATCGGCGGCGATATTGGTTTCGTCAACGATGCATTCGGTGCCCGGCGGCAGGCGCAAGGCCGTATGCATCGCTGGCCGGTCTTCAGTGAGGTTGATGTGGGTGCCGTCAAACAACGCTTCGCGCAGTTGCTCAAGATTGCAGTCCTGGGCGAGTTCAGTGAGCAGCGTGAGCGTCTCATCGGTCAGATGGTTTTTGGAAAAATCAAGGAACAGGCCGGCTGCGGACACGGAGTATTGATCAAAGCGCTGCGGGTTGGCTTCAAATAGCTGACGTAAACGCCAATGGCGTGCATCGCAAGCATGCTGGGATAGCGCGGCGAATTCAGGAGGCAGGGACGTGGACGGGTTAATCGAATCGGACATGGCGCAATGATTTCTCAAGGGAGTCGGGTGGCGAAATAATGAAACTATACGGGACTTATGTGATTATTAGGTAAATTCACTACAATTTTTTTCGGCGCCACTATGGCGTTCTATGGTCGAACCTTATTGTGTCTCAGTTTGAAGTATATCAAGGCTTATAGGCAGAAAATGCGTCTGTGTATAGGCATAATTTCGAGTTTGTCATTACTTCCTTTTTGCGATATCGACCATACTTTTCCGATGACTTTGATTAAAATTATGTAGTATTATTTCATAAAATTTCAATCCAAAAAGTGTAAACCATGACTGTTCATCCTGCTCTCGCGGCTGTCACAGCGCGTATTACTGGACGGAGTGCTCCGACGCGTACGGTCTATCTTGCCCGTTTGGTCGCAGCCAGCCGTCAGGGCGTGCAACGTGGTGCACTGTCGTGTACCAACCTCGCGCACGGTTTTGCAGCTTTCCCTGCTAACGACAAGCTCGCATTGCGGCAGCTTCGTGCGCCCTCGATTGCGATTGTCTCGGCGTATAACGACATGCTCTCCGCGCATCAGCCTTACGAACATTTTCCGGCTGTGATCCGCGAAGCCGTGCGAGCCGTCGGTGGCGTGGCGCAATTTGCGGGTGGGGTGCCGGCTATGTGCGATGGCATCACGCAGGGGCAGCCCGGCATGGAGCTGTCGCTATTTTCGCGCGATACTATCGCGATGGCTACTGCCGTGGCGCTGTCCCACAATATGTTTGATGGGGCAGTCTATCTCGGTATTTGCGACAAAATTGTGCCGGGGCTTTTGATCGGCGCATTGCACTTTGGTCATTTGCCGGCGGTATTCATACCGGGTGGCCCCATGCGCAGTGGCATGCCCAACCCCGAAAAATCCCGTATCCGCCAGCTCTACGCACAAGGCAAAATCGATCGGGAGGCCCTGCTGGAAGCTGAATCGCAGTCGTACCACGAAGCCGGCACCTGCACTTTTTACGGCACCGCCAATAGTAATCAGCTTCTGATGGAAGTCATGGGCTTGCATCTGCCGGGCGCTGCATTCATTGAGCCGCACACGCCTTTGCGGAATGCGTTGACTGCAGCGGCGGCGCAGCGTGCTGTTGCCATCAGTGGTTTATCGGCGCAGCCGATTCCGGTCGGACAGGTAGTCGACGAAAAATCCATCGTCAATGCGATCGTCGCTTTGCTTGCGACCGGCGGATCCACAAATCACACACTACATCTGGTAGCGATTGCCAAGGCTGCCGGCATCATCATCGACTGGGACGACTTCGATGCGCTCTCGGCCGCAGTACCGCTGCTGGCACGTATCTATCCGAATGGTGACGCCGACATCAATGCCTTTCATGCCGCTGGTAGCACCGGCTTTGTGATGCGTGAATTGCTTGATGCCGGTTTGTTGCATGACGATGTAACCACGGTACTCGGGCGCGGCTTGCGCGCGCATTGCGCCGAGCCGCTGCTGGCTGCGGACGGGCAGGTACACTGGCGCGCGGCACCGGCAGACAGTGCCAGCACCGCTATCTTGCGCCCGGTGGCCGCGCCATTTTCGCCGGACGGAGGCGTGCGTCTGCTCAAAGGTAATGTGGGTCGGGCTGTGATTAAAATCTCGGCAGTCAAGCCAGAGCACCAGCGCGTCGAGGCGCCGGCCATTGTGTTCCAATCGCAAGAGGACTTCATGCAGGCTTTTCATGCGGGTCAGTTGCAGCGCGATTTTGTCGCTGTGCTGATTTTTCAGGGCCCGCGCGCCAATGGCATGCCCGAGTTGCATGCGATGACGCCGGCCTTGGGCAGCTTGCAAGATGCAGGCTTTCATGTGGCGCTTGTTACCGATGGCCGCATGTCGGGGGCATCGGGCAAAGTACCGGCGGCCATTCACGTTTCACCCGAAGTCTTGGGTGGCGGTGCGTTGGGTCGGGTGCGCGATGGTGACCTGATTTTACTTGATGCGGCGGCAGGATCCTTGCAAGCGCTGGTCGATGAACAGCTGTGGCAAGCACGTGCGCCGGCTCAGGCCGATCTGTCTGCAAACGGGCTTGGCATGGGGCGTGAATTGTTTGCGATGTTTCGCTCCAGCGTGAGCCAAGCCGAGCAGGGTGCCACGACCTTCGGATTGCCCGCCTTGCCCGATCAGACGGCCCTCCATCTGGCGCATGCCGATGCCGAGCCTTTTAGTGATGAAGATACTGTGACAAGGCAAAAACGATGAGCCGGCCCGTAAATTTATCTGACATCATGCGCGCCTCGCCGGTGATGCCGGTGATCGCGATCGAACACATTGAGCACGCCGTGCCGTTGGCGCAGGCCTTGGTCGCGGGGGGCATTCGGGTGCTAGAGATTACCTTGCGGACGGTGCATGCTCTCGCCGCGATACGCGCCATCGCGCAAGCGGTGCCCGAGGCCATCATCGGCGTTGGGACCCTGACCCGTCCCGACGAATTCAAGCTGGCCCGCGACGCTGGTGCGGTCTTTGGGGTGTCGCCCGGATTGACGGCAACGCTCGTCGATGCCGCGCGCCAGAGTGGCTTGCCGCTGCTGCCCGGGGTGATGACGCCGTCTGAGGCGATGGCAGCGCGTGAGGCCGGGTTTGTCCATCAAAAATTATTTCCTGCAGTAACCGCCGGTGGCGTCGGCATGCTCAAGGCCTTGCGCGGTCCTCTGCCGGACTTGGTGTTTTGTCCGACCGGTGGCATTACGCAGGATAGCGCGGCCGCGTTTCTGGCTTGCGATAACGTCGCCTGCGTGGGCGGGTCTTGGCTCACACCGAAAGAAGTCATCGCAAGCGGCGATTGGGCAGGGATCACGGCGCTGGCTTATGCCGCTTCCACTTTGCGGGTAGGGGCTTTGGTCTGAAGCGAAAGCCACACGGCGGTACAAGCGGTATCCATTGAATGCTCTCCCGTGAGTTCGAAGATGTACGGGCAGCAGTAATTTTTTTCAGACGGGACAGTCAAGGCCTTAGTGGCCAATTTGTAGCCGTTCGGCGTTAGGCCCCTTGCGATCGTCTCAGTCCCCAAGCTTGTCCCAATGCAATTCGGCATTCAGCCGCTTTCGCTATCCTCTTAAAAATTCTGCGCTCTTCTGCGCAGAATTTTCCTTATAAGAAATAAAATAAAAATACTGTTCGATTGACAACAAGTGTGTTTGAAAAATGCTATAGTTTTGTTGCATATTTATTAAAACTCTTAGATTCAATTGATCATGCGACGCTGATCGAACAAGAGTTGACACCGATATTGACAGAACGACAGGGGAGGTTCCTTTGCAAGCATTCTCAAGCACCGTTAGAGATTTATACGCGTTGGCCGAATATGCTGCACCCGATCAATTTTTGACGCAGGCGATCGGGCTGTTGCAATCTTGGATCCGATTTGATGGTGTGCTGTTCGGCACCGGCGAGGGGCAGCAATCGGGGTTAAGCGCTTCGCTCGAATCTACCGGTGTCGCACCGGCTCGTACTGTGCCGGAATCGATTTTGGCGAAATCATCATTCAGTGATGACCCTGTTGCCCACGGATTTCGTCATGCGCCGTCTGCGCCGGCGCGCGGTGGTATCCGAGAGTTATACCGCAGAGGGAAGACACCCAATGCGTCGCGCAAGACGAAGGAATTAGCTGGTCCGCGCAATCTTGCCGAAGAACTTGGGCTCTGTCATTTGATGGTGCATGGCGATGATCCGACGCACGCGAAGCCGGCGCGTTGGATTGTGCTCTATCGCCGAAATGATGTGCGCTTTGCGCAGACTGATGCAGCTTGTCTGCACGGTTTGTGGATTCATCTCTCGCGTGCCATCGGTATTAATCGTACTCGGGCTCTTGAGCGACATAGCAAAAAAAACGATGGCGCTGTGACGGGTCTGGTCAGCATGCAGGGCGCAATCGATATCGCTGATCCGCGATTTTTTGATTTGCTTGAGCGTGAGTGGCCCGATGTTGCACCGGAATCGATTCCGGAAGTGGCCCTGGAACTTCTGCGCGCCGGTAAACCGTATCGGGGTAAACAAATCGAAATCAGCATGCTGCGTCAGCATGGTTTTAACATGTGCCGGATTCGGCCGATCGATGCGCTTGAAGTTTTAACACCGCGCGAGTTTGTGGTGGCGCGACGTTTTGCTGCTGGCATGAGCCACAAGCAGATCGCGCGCGAACTCGGTGTGTCACATCATACGGTGCGCAATCAGCTTGCCCACTTATATCGTAAGCTCGATCTGCACGACAAAGCCTCGCTCGCCCAATATCTCTATACGAACGCAGCACCAGTCTGATCCGCTAAAATGTCGCCTGACTTTATCAAGGTGACTCAACATGACGCAAGACGAACTCAAGCAAGCTGTGGCGCGCGCAGCCTTAGCTTATGTGGTGGACGGTGCCATCATTGGTGTGGGTACAGGCTCCACCGCCAATTTTTTTATTGATGAACTTGGCAAAATAAAAGACCGCATCCAGGGCGCTGTGGCCTCGTCGGAAGCGACGGCAGCGCGGCTGAAGTCACATGGTATTCCGGTGTTTGATCTCAATGAAGTCGATAGCATGCCTGTTTATATCGACGGCGCGGATGAAATTGATGCCAGTGGCGCGATGATCAAAGGCGGCGGTGCTGCGCTCACCCGCGAAAAAATCGTTGCCTCGGTCGCCTCGCAATTTGTCTGTATCGCCGATGGCTCCAAGCTTGTAGATGTCCTTGGACGATTTCCTTTGCCGATTGAAATCATCCCGATGGCGCACGCGGTCGTCAGTCGCCGCCTCAAGGCACTCGGCGCAACGCCAAGCTTGCGGATGAAAGAGGGTCAGCCTCTAGTCACCGACAACGGATGCTGGTTGATTGATGCCGCCGGTTTACGCATCACCGATCCACGTGGGCTTGAGCAGACGATCAATGAGTTTCCTGGCGTGGTGACAGTGGGATTGTTTGCACGCAAAGCTGCTGATGTGTGTTTGCTCGGTACGGGCGATGGCGTTAAAACGCTGGTGTTTTAATTTGTCTGATCGGGCGGGTAACGCAATCTGCCCGACATTGTCACGATTCCCTGCTGATAATGACGGGCTTGGAGATAGTTGAATCAGTTCGGTCGGTCATCTTTGCATTAATTTCTAACGAAAAAGGGCCCGTTTTCATTGAGTCTAGTGCGGCAAAGACTTGTGAGACCGTGTGTTTGGTTTGTATGGTTGAATTGAGAAGCTTACTTAAGTACGAATGATTGATACCCTGTCCAAGAAGGACAATGCTTTGATTATTGAAGGCTTCTGCAATCATCTTTTCGGCTTTGTGTACCCCATCGAGTTTGTTGCCTACTTTACTGCCAAGCTTCTTTAATGCGCCATTCTCATCATTGCGCTGAAATAAAACTAATGATGTTTCGCCGTTGAATTTTTCAATTTTCCCCTGCCAGTCTGCGTTTGCGTCTGCAGGCCCTCTAAAAACCAGTTTATCGATGTTCATGTCGTTTCCTCCTTTGGTTGATGGCGATGTTCTGCCTTCCAAGGATGTGTCAACCTGGCGAATCCGGCAAGATTTTCACTGCGCTATTTCTGCGCGCAGTAGTCTAGTATCTGGTCAGATCGAAGCGCCGCATGATTGCCTCGGCAAAAAAAAGCCTGCATCCGAAAGAGGCAGGCTTTGCTACAAACCATTGCGGCCTTTTTATGGTGAGGGTGGTACATAGCCTTGCGCGGCATCAGCGCCCTCACCAAAGAAATGCTTTTCCATTTGTGTAGCCAGATATTTGCGTGCACGCACGTCCGCTAGATTGAGGCGGTTTTCGTTGACCAGCATGGTTTGATGTTTGAGCCAGGCTGCCCACGCTTCTTTGGAGACTGTTTCCCAGATTTTTTTACCCAACTCGCCCGGATAAGGGGGCAAGTCGAGTCCTTCGGCTTCTTTGTCAAGCTTGATGCAGTGAATTGTGCGTGCCATATTTTTCTCCAGACTTATAATTTTTTAATGAGGACAAGCGACTTGCGCTGCCAGTTGTACATGTTCTGCCTATCCTTGGGCAGGTCGTCAAAGCTGGCACTGACAAAGCCACGTTTTAAAAACCAGTGCGCGGTACGGGTCGTCAGTACAAATAGTTTTTTAAAGCCTGCTGCCCGCGCGCGGTTTTCAAGGTGTTTGAGCAAACGCTCGCCATCGCCCTGTGCCTGGGCGTCCGGGCTCACGGTCAGACAGGCCATCTCGGCCATGCTCTCCAGTGGAAACGGATAAAGCGCCGCGCAGCCGAAGATGACGCCGTCATGCTCAATCACAGAAAAATAATCAATCTCACGCTCGATTAGTTCGCGTCCACGTTTGACTAAAGTACCGTTCGCCTCGAGCGGCTCTATGAGTTGCAAGATGCCACCAAGGTCTTCGATGCTTGCCTCACGCAGACTCTCGAGGTTTTCTGATGAGACCATCGTGCCAACGCCATCATGCGTAAAGATTTCAAGCAGCACCGAGCCGTCAGTAGCAAACGGCACAATATGCGCGCGCGGCACACCACCCTGGCAAGCCTCCATCGCATGCTGCAGATAAAAAGCTGATTCCGCCGGCAGGCAGCCGGACTCCAGTACCGCCTGTGCCTGATGAGCTGAGAGCTCATGGATGTCGATACCGGCAGCGTCTTGCATCATGGGGGTCTCGCTGATAAAAATCAGCTTGTCGGCACGCAGCGCGGTAGCAGCAGCCACGGCGACGTCTTCCATGGCGAGATTGAATACTTCACCAGTCGGTGAAAACCCCAACGGTGAGAGCAATACCAGACTGCCATTATTGAGCACCGGATGAATGGTCTCGTAGGCAATCTTGCGCGTGACGCCGGTGTGCTCGAGATCGATGCCGTCAATAATGCCCATCGGACGCGCCACGACGAAATTACCCGAGATGACACGAATGGCAGCATTGGCCATCGGCGTGTTGGGCAAGCCCTGACTGAACGCCGCCTCGATATCGAGACGTAATTCGCCGGCCGCTTCTTTTGCGCACTCAAGCGCGGTGGCATCTGTGATGCGCAATCCATTATGAAAACGGGTCTCGCAGTGACGCAGCGCCAATTGTTCTTCGACCTGCGGGCGTGAGCCGTGCACGATCACGACCTTTATGCCGAGCGCATGCAGCAAAGACAGATCATGGGCCAGCACTGGCAGCGCGCCAGCCATCACCAGCTCGCCGGGAAAGGCGACGACGAAGGTCTTGCCGCGAAAGGCATGGATATAGGGTGCGACCGAGCGCAGCCATTCAACGAACTGAAGTGGATTTTCCATCAGCGGCATTATAATTCGCTCCGCCATGTCCGTACCTGATTCCCCTAAAAAAGCCGGGCCCAAACCGGCCACCCGCCCTCAAGCCCCTGCGTCGCCTCAACCGCACCGTCATCCGCTGCCCCCTGTGAGTTTTCCGGAGGAGTTGCCGGTGTCGGGCCGGCGCGAGGAGATTGCCGCTGCGCTGGCCGCGCATCAGGTCATCATTGTTTGCGGTGAGACCGGCTCCGGCAAGACCACGCAGCTGCCCAAAATCTGCTTGCAGCTCGGACGTGGTCAGCGTGGTCTGATTGGTCACACTCAGCCGCGCCGCATTGCTGCGACCTCGACGGCCAAGCGGATTGCGCAAGAGCTCGGCTCGCCGCCGGGCATGCACGTGGGCTTCAAGGTGCGCTTCAACGACACCCTTTCCAGCGGTGCCTGGGTCAAGCTGATGACGGACGGTATTTTGCTGGCTGAAACCCAGGGCGACCCGTTGTTAAAACAATATGACACCCTGATCATCGATGAGGCCCATGAGCGCAGCCTCAATATTGATTTTTTGCTCGGCTACCTCAAGCAGCTGCTACCCAAGCGGCCTGATCTTAAAGTCATCATCACGTCGGCGACCATCGATGCGGATCGTTTTGCGCGTCATTTCGGGTCCCTTGACAAACCGGCGCCGGTTATTGAAGTGTCCGGTCGGCTTTACCCGGTCGAGCTGCGCTATCGCCCGGTGGAGGCTGACGTAGCGCTCGTCGCGCGGCCTGGCGCTGCGCAAAAAGCCAAAGAGCAGCGCGATTTGATGGACGCCATCGTTGACGCCGTCGACGAGTTAGCGCTGATCGGACCCGGCGATGTACTGGTATTTTTGCCGGGTGAGCGCGAAATTCGGGATGCCGCCGAAGCGCTGCGCAAGCATCATCCGCCGCACGTAGAGATCTTGCCGCTCTATGCAAGACTGTCTGCCCAAGAGCAGGAGCGTGTTTTTAAATCAAGCAATGCGCGTCGCATTGTGCTGGCTACCAACGTCGCCGAGACATCGTTAACGGTACCCGGTATTCGCTATGTCGTCGACGCTGGTAACGCTCGCGTTAAACGCTACAGCTACCGCAACAAGGTCGAGCAATTACAGATTGAAGCGATTGCACAGTCGGCGGTCAATCAGCGTGCCGGCCGCTGCGGGCGTGTCGCTGCCGGTGTCTGCATCCGACTTTTTGAGGAACAGGATTTTTTACAGCGCGCCAAATTCACCGAGCCGGAGATTCTGCGTTCGTCGCTGGCTGCGGTGATTTTACGTATGAAAGCCCTAAGGCTGGGCGACGTGGAAGATTTTCCTTTTATTGAGCCACCGCCCGGCCGGGCGATCGCAGATGGTTATCAACTCTTGCAAGAGTTGGGCGCGGTTGACGATGACCGTCAGCTCACCGCACTAGGTCGACAGCTGGCAAAACTCCCGCTAGATCCGCGCGTGGGCCGAATGATTTTGGCTGGCCGCGATAATGTTTGTCTTAGTGAGATGCTCATTATTGCGTCTGCTTTGTCGGTGCAGGATCCACGCGACCGGCCAGTCGAAGCGCAAGGCGCAGCAGACTTGGCGCATAAAAAATTCGCGGATGAAAAATCAGAATTTCCTGCGTATTTGAAAATCTGGGCCTGGTTTGATGACGCGATCAAGCACAAAAAATCTAACCGGCAGCTGCAAGAGCATTGTCGAGCGAATTTTTTATCGCAGCTCCGATTGCGTGAATGGCGGGATGTCCATGTGCAGCTACTGACCATCGTGCGCGAGCAGGGCTGGCGGCTCAATGAAGCGCCGGCAACCTACGAGCAATTGCATACCGCGCTACTGACAGGATTACTCGGCAATATTGGGTTTAAGGCCGATGACGAGCCCCATTATCTGGGTGCGCGCGGCATTAAATTTCATATCTGGCCAGGATCGACCTTGTCGAAAAAAGCCGGTAAGTGGATCGTCGCTGCCGAGCTCGTTGATACCTCACGTTTGTATGCCCGCACCGTCGCGCAAATTCAACCAGAGTGGCTGGAAAAAGTCGGTGGCCATTTGCTTAAAAAATCCTATGGTGAGCCGCGTTGGGAAAAAAAGAGCGGGCAAGTATCTGCCTATGAAAGGGCAACCTTGTATGGCTTGGTGGTCTACAGCCAACGTCGCATTAACTATGGCAATTTCAATCCCAAAGAAGCGCGTGAAATTTTTATACGTGATGCGTTAGCAGGTGGCGACTTTGAAACGCGCGCACCGTTTTTTGCGCACAACCAGAAACTCATTCGCGAGATAGAAAATCTCGAACACAAATCACGCCGCCTGGATGTACTGGTCGATGATGAATTGATCGCCGCGTTTTATGACAAGCTGGTTCCCGAAGGCATACACAACGCCGTCGATTTCGAAAAATGGTTGAAGGAAGCTAGCACCAAAAATCCCAAGCTGCTTTACCTGAATCGTGATGACCTGATGCGACATGAAGCCGCCGGCGTCACCACGGACCTTTTTCCCAAGCTCATGCGTAATGCCGGCATAGAGATGGCGCTTACCTATCATTTTGAGCCAGGATCGGTGCGTGATGGGGTAACGCTTGCGGTACCGTTGTTTGCACTGAATCAGATTTCGGTGGCGCGCTGTGCCTGGCTGGTGCCGGGCATGCTGAAAGAAAAAGCGCATCTGCTGCTGAAATCATTGCCGCAAAAATTACGCCGCCATTGCGTGCCCCTGCCTGATTATGCGACCGGCTTTGCCGAGCGTATTCATGTGGCGAAAAAATTTGGCACGGGCGAATTACTCGATGCCTTGATCGTTGACGTACGCGAGCAGACCACGGTGATGGTGCGCAGTACCGATTTTAAAATCGAGACCTTGCCGGCACATCATTTCATGAACTTCAAGATCATCGACGAGCATGGTCGCCAGCTTGATATGGGTCGCAACTTGCCGGCGCTACAGGCAGAATTTGGTGGGCAGGCACGTGAGCAGTTTCAGAAAATCGCTGAGCAGACGGTACCGGTAGCCGGTAGAGATGAACCCATCGCGGCCCAAGCTAGCGCCACTGCGAAAGCGGTCGCGGTCAACACGCCCTCGCACTACCAGCGGCTCAGTACCTGGTCTTTTGGCCCCTTACCCGAGTTACTTGAAATTCAGCAGGGCAGGCAAACGTTGATTGGTTTTCCGGCCCTAGTGGACAAGCTCAGTCACTGCGATCTTGAGGTCTTTGATGACCCCAATGAAGCGGCCCAGATTCATTTTGCGGGATTGCGCCGGCTGTTTGCGTTGCAGCTCAAAGAGCAGCTGAAATATCTTGAAAAAAACGTACCCGGAATACAGCAGATGGGCATGCAGTTTATGTCTCTGGGCTCGCAGGAGGAATTATGTGACCAGTTAATCAATGCCGGTCTAGAGCGCGCCTGTTTGCAAGCGCCGCTGCCAGTCGATGCGGAGGCGTTCAACAAGCGGCGTGACGAAGGCAAGGCGCGGCTCAATTTGTTAGTTAATGAAATTGCCCGGCTGGTGGGGCAGATATTGGCCGAGTACCATGTCCTCCCCAAAAAGCTGCAGGGGATTAAAGCGCACGCTGCGGCGCACGCGGACATGCAGACCCAGTTGCAGACATTGATCGACAAGCGCTTCGTCGCTGAGCAGAACTACGCCCAGCTCGCGCATTTTCCGCGTTATTTAAAAGCCATGCAGGTGCGGCTGGATAAGCTGCGTGCCGATCCCGCGCGTGACGCCCGCATGCTGGCCGACTGGCAATCAGCCGCAGCGCCTTGGCAGCGCGCGCAAAAAGGTGGCCGTCATGGCGACCCCAAGATGGACGAATATCGGTGGTTACTGGAAGAATTACGGGTATCGCTCTTTGCGCAGGAATTAAAGACACCCATGCCCGTATCGGTCAAACGCTTACAGAAAGTGTGGGAACTGATGCAGCGCTGAGTTTATTGGGTGTTGGGTATCTCTTGTGATTCTGGCTTTGGCGTAAAATCCGGCTTGGTTTATTTTCCTCTCACTTATCTTTCACTCACTTGCCAACATGACTATCAAATCCGATAAATGGATACGCCGCATGGCTGAAGAAACCGGCATGATCGAGCCGTTTGAACCGGGTCAGGTTCGCACGGCCAATGGTCAAAAAATCGTGTCATACGGCACATCATCGTATGGATACGATATTCGTTGTGCGGATGAATTCAAGATTTTCACGAACATCAATAGCACCATTGTTGATCCGAAAAATTTTGATGAAAACTCATTTGTCGATATCAAGAGTGATGTTTGCATCATCCCGCCGAACTCATTTGCTCTGGCCCGCACCATAGAATATTTTCGGATTCCGCGCAGTGTACTGACGATTTGTCTCGGCAAATCAACCTATGCGCGCTGCGGCATCATTGTGAATGTGACGCCGTTCGAACCTGAGTGGGAAGGCTATGTCACGCTGGAGTTTTCCAACACCACGCCACTGCCGGCAAAAATTTATGCCGGTGAAGGCTGTGCGCAGGTGCTCTTTTTTGAGAGCGATGAAGTCTGCGAAGTATCGTACAAAGACCGCGGCGGAAAATACCAGGGGCAGCGCGGGGTGACCTTACCCAAGGCCTGACCCCCGCGCTCGGCGCAATTTACTGCCGCACGCAATCGACGAAATAACCTTTTGCACCGTCTTTGTCTGATGTGACCAGACCGTGTACATCGGTCTCGAAGCCGGGAAATTTTTCATTGAAATCGCGAGCGAATTTCAAATAATCGACGATGGTTGCATTGAACCGCTCGCCCGGGATCAGTAAGGGAATACCCGGCGGGTAAGGGGTCAATAAAATCGCTGTGACCCTACCTTCGAGTTCGTCAATCGATACCCGATCAATATCACGGTGCGCCATTTTCGCAAATGCATCCGAGGGTTTCATCGCCGGCTGCATGTCCGACAAATACATTTCCGTAGTCAGTCGCGCGACATCGTACGACTTGTACATGCTATGGATTTGCTGGCATAAATCGCGCAATCCAACACGCTCGTAGTGCGGATTGGCGGCAGTAAATTCTGGCAAGATGCGCCAGACCGGCTGGTTCTTGTCATAGTCATCTTTAAACTGCTGCAGCGCGGTCAGGAGCGTGTTCCAGCGACCTTTGGTAATGCCGATGGTGAACATGATGAAGAATGAGTACAGGCCGGCTTTCTCGACGATGACGCCATGCTCTGCTAGATACTTCGTGACGATGGAGGCGGGAATACCCGTCTCGCTAAAGATGCCGTTGATCGATAGGCCGGGCGTGACAATCGTGGCCTTGATCGGGTCCAGCATATTGAAGCCGGGGGCGAGATTGCCAAAGCCATGCCAGTCGTCTTCGGCGCGAATCATCCAGTCTTCGCGTGAGCCGATGCCGTCCTCGGCAAAGCTCTCCGGACCCCAGACTTGAAACCACCAGTCTTTGCCCCACTCTTGATCAATTTTGCGCATTGCCCGTCGGAAGTCGAGCGCCTCTAAAATGCTTTCTTCAACCAATGAAGTGCCGCCTGGCGCTTCCATCATTGCGGCTGCAACGTCGCAGGACGCAATGATCGAATACTGCGGCGAAGTCGAGGTGTGCATCAAATACGCCTCGTTGAAGGTATCGCGGTCGAGTTTCACGGTCTCCGATTCACGTACTAAAATTTGCGAAGCCTGCGATAAGCCTGCCAATAATTTGTGCGTGGATTGGGTCGAGAAGATCATCGATTGTTTAGCACGGGGCCGATCCTTGCCGATTGCGTGCATGTCTTTGTAAAAGTCATGGAAGGTCGCATGCGGAAGCCACGCTTCGTCAAAATGCAGGGTGTCGATTTCACCGTCCAGCATTTCTTTCAAGGTCTCGACGTTGTAGATCACACCGTCATAGGTTGACTGCGTGATGGTCAGAATACGCGGTTTTTTGTTGACGGCTTCACGGGCAAATGGATTGGCCTCGATTTTTTTCATGATGTTTTCCATCCTGAATTCGTCAAGAGGAATCGGGCCGATGATGCCCAGGTGATTGCGGGTTGGCATCAGAAAAACTGGAATCGCGCCGCACATGATGATCGAGTGCAGGATGGACTTGTGGCAGTTGCGGTCCACCACGACGATGTCGCCAGGTGCAACGGTAGAGTGCCAGACCATCTTGTTCGAGGTCGAGGTGCCGTTGGTGACGAAGTAGCAGTGGTCGGCATTGAAGATGCGGGCTGCATTGCGCTCTGAGGCGGCCACTGGACCTGTATGGTCAAGTAGTTGACCAAGCTCCTCAACCGCATTGCAGACGTCTGCTCGCAGCATGTTTTCGCCAAAAAACTGATGGAACATTTGGCCAATCGGCGACTTTAAAAATGCCACTCCACCGGAGTGCCCCGGGCAATGCCAGGAGTAAGAGCCGTCCTGGGCGTAATGCACCAGCGCACGGAAAAACGGCGGCGCTAGTCCATCGAGGTAGGACTTGGCTTCGCGGATAATGTGACGTGCAACGAATTCGGGCGTGTCTTCAAACATGTGAATGAAGCCATGCAGCTCGCGCAAAATATCGTTGGGGATATGCCGCGAGGTACGCGTCTCGCCGTAAAGATAAATCGGGATGTCAGCGTTTTTGTAACGGATCTCTTCAACAAAGGCCCGCAGCGAAGTCAGTGCCAGATCAGTTTCTTCGAACGAGCCGCCGCCGAATTCTTCGTCATCAATAGAGAGAATAAAAGCCGACGCCCGTGACTGCTGCTGCGCAAACTGCGACAGGTCGCCATAACTGGTGACGCCCAGTACTTCCATGCCTTCCTTTTCTATCGCGTCAGCCAGCGCGCGGATACCTAATCCGGAGGTGTTTTCGGAACGAAAATCTTCATCGATGATGACGATGGGGAAGCGGAATTTCATGGGTTCTCCGGACGCAGTAGCGTCAAAAAATGCGAAAGCGGGATTTTCTCAGATATGGGGGCGGCATGGGAGAAATCCACGCCCCTTTTGACCTTAGCGCCGCTGATAGATAACAAAAGAATAATCAAAGCCATTGTCGACTGAATGATGCGGCTCGCGCGAGGTCTCAACCCACTCGGATGGAGCAAGCTTGGGGAAGAATGCATCGCATTCAAAGTCGGCACCAATCTCGGTGATGATCAGGCGCGTGGCCAGCGGTAGCGCCTCGGCGTAGACCTGCGCGCCGCCAATCACAAAGGCTTCGCCATCACCTGCCAGCGCAGCAGCCTGCTGCAGTGAAGCTACTGCCTCTACGCTTGCGTGCGACCAGTCGGGATTACGGGTGACGACGATATTGCGCCGGTTCGGCAGCGGCCGGCCTATCGAATCAAATGTCTTGCGACCCATGATGATGGGGTGGCCGGTGGTGGTGCGTTTGAAAAAAGCCAAGTCTTCCGGCAGGCGCCAGGGCAAGGTGTTGTGGATGCCGATGCCATTTTGGCGGTCGGTAGCGACGATTAGGGTAAGGGTGGCGGGCATGTCGAACCGACGCTTTAATTGTTTCAGACGGTGCAATGATACTGGATAGGCTTGGATGTTTTCCTTGGCCTACAAGACTGACCGGTTTGAATCACTGTGCTTGGTTAGCGGAGCTTTTTCTATCTTGCCGTTTTTCTGGGTACGCCGAGTTAACTCAGACTGCCACCGGCGCTTTGATGGCCGCATGCGAGGTGTAGCGAACGATTTCAATATCATCAAAGCGATAATCAAAAATTGAATCGGGCTTGCGCTTCAGATGGAGTGTAGGCAAAGGCAGGGTTTCACGCGAAAGCTGCTCGCGAACCTGATCCATATGATTGGCATATAAATGACAATCGCCACCGGTCCAGACAAAGTCGCCCACTTCAAGTCCCGTTTGCTCAGCCACCATATGGGTCAACAGCGCGTAGGACGCAATGTTGAATGGCACGCCCAGAAAAATATCAGCGCTCCGCTGATACAGCTGGCAAGACAGTTTGCCATCGGCGACATAAAACTGAAAAAATGCGTGGCAGGGCGGCAGCTTCATTTGGGGAATATCGCCGACGTTCCAAGCCGAGACAATCAGCCGACGAGAATCCGGATTACTTTTGATCTGTTGAATCAATTGCGCGATCTGGTCGACATGCCCACCGCCCGGGGTCGGCCACGATCGCCACTGATAGCCATAGATGGGGCCAAGATCGCCGTTGGCGTCAGCCCATTCATCCCAAATCGACACACCGTTTTCTTTCAGGTAGCGAGTATTAGTCGAGCCGGCTAAAAACCAGATCAGCTCATGGACAATGGATTTCAGATGCAGCTTCTTGGTGGTGACCAAGGGGAACCCTTGCTGTAAATCGAAGCGCATTTGGTAACCAAAAACCGAGCGTGTGCCGGTCCCGGTGCGGTCGGTCTTGGTGGTGCCATGTTCGTAGACATGGCGCATGAAGTCGAGGTAGGGGCGCATGGGAAGAAATTTTCTTGGTCGCCGTATTTTACCTTGCCGATCGCCGCGTTTTACTTAATTGTCACAATGAAAACTCCATGTTTGTCTTTGGGGTCGGACAGGGTATAGCAGCAGCCGTCTGATCCGAGCGGAACTGGTTCCCGTGATGAGTGACCGACATCGGGCAAGACAGGCCCTACGTCCATGTAAATTCAAACCCTATCCCGTATTTAATACCCAATTTTTGGAGCGCATTATGACCGTGAGTCTACATAGTACCAACCGTCCCATCAATGCATCGGATCAGGCCTCGCCCGTAGCGATTGCGACGACAACTACGTCGGCATCGTTAGGGAGTCCGTCTGATTGGTTCGCGCACTCCGACATCACACCATTGCCAAAACCAATGACCGCTGCAATCGGGATCGTTTCAGGGGAGCCCCTATCGGAAAATACGCCTGATCCATTCGCTGACAGTGGTCCGTCTATATTTTTACAAGATGACCAACCGTTTGCGCATGATCCGGATTTTTATAACGGTCACGGCGCCCCGAATCCCTTCGCTGAGGCTGCTGGCAGTGCAGGGCTACACGGCGCTGTGGCTCACTTGTCGCGAGTCCAGGAGGTTTTCGTGCAAGGGATCGACGAAGGGGAGCATCAGTCTGAATCCAAAACCCTAGAAGAGCAGAGCGCCCGGTCTGATACCCGTAATAAAAAAAGAAATCTGGAGCAAGATATCAAGGCAGGTATTTCTGCTGCCAAGAAAAAATTTAAAGAGGCCGTCATTTTTATTAAGGAAAACAACCTGAATCCAGTAGAAGTCGAATCAAAGAGCGACCTATCGATTGAGGCAAGCGCGGGCCACTATCCCAAACAAAGCGCTAAGTCTCGCTTCAAAGGGTTGACAAAAAAAATGCATGCGTCGGTCAAGTCGATGAAAGTTAGGATGGCAGAAGCGATGCCTTCGGCCAGCCCGCTAAAAGTATTTTTCCGTGCAAAAGCTGCGTTCCGCGAGGTCGAGTCCATCGACCTGTCCCCGCACATGGAATTTCCTCCTTCGCCCTCTATGTATAAGGTCCTGGCTGATTCTTCTTTGTCTAATGAAGTGGTGTCTGCCGCGCCTGCATCAGTGGCCCCAGATGACGTCCCCGGGAAAAGTGCTGTTGAATCAGCCAAGGAGGCGTGGGATCCGATTGGTTACGTAAAAGAAGAATTAAGCCAACGGGAAGAAATATTTTTTGCCTACATTCTTCTTATCTGTTTTGAAAATGAACAAATTTTGATGTCCGGTTTTCAATATCTTGATTACGTCAGACCACAAGAGCAAATCAATATCGCGGTATTTGCAGTTGTCGATTATCTTGACGTTGCAGCCACGATGTTCTCATCCCAAGTCGGGAGCGTGAATCATGGCTGATAACGTGATGGATGCGGCCGATAACGCCAAAATTGAATCAGAGCTTCTCTACCAAAAAGCGTTTGATTTTTTTCAGCAAGCGAATTATCAACAGGCCTTGCCTCTGGCGCTAGAGTTGTCGACTATCCGGCCAGATGATTGGCGCTTTCATTTTCTCACTGCGATGAGCCTGCAATTTTTAGGCTACTGTCAGGCTGCGTCGGCCTTTTACGGCTACACCTTGCTACTTGACCCTGACTGCATACCGGCAGTACTTAGATTGGCAGAATGCCTGGAAAAAAATGGCGATACCGAACAGGCAAAGCTGATGTATGAGTCCGTGATTGAGCGAGGTCGCTACGATCCTGGACATTATGATTTACAGCGTCACGCACAACAGCAGCTCAACACCTTGCACTAATTTTTCGTGTCGGCTAGTGCGTAAACTGCAAGGCGGCCAGGCTCGCATAGAGACCGCCTTGCGCTACCAGCGATGCATGGGTGCCGGTTTCAACAATACAGCCATGTTCCATCACGATAATACGGGTCGCTCTTTGTACCGTCGCCAGGCGGTGCGCAATGACCAGTGTCGTTCGGCCCAGCATGGCTACCTCAAGCGCACCTTGCACGAGTCGTTCCGACTCGGCGTCAAGCGCGCTCGTGGCTTCGTCAAGCAAAAGCAAAGGTGGATTTTTTAACAGTGCACGCGCAATCGCAATGCGCTGACGCTGGCCGCCTGATAGACGCACTCCGCGCTCGCCCAAAAAGGATTGATATCCTTCTGGCAGCCGTTCAATAAATTCATGCGCAGCGGCCAGCGTCGCGGCCGTAATGACTTCGTCATCGGTGGCGTCGGGTCGGCCATAGCGGATATTTTCCATCGCGTTCGCAGAAAACACGACCGTGTCTTGCGGCACAATGCCAATGGCATTGCGCAAGGTATGTAAGTCAAGCGCGCGGATGTCGACGCCATCAAGCGTAATGATGCCCTCTTGCGGATCATAAAAACGCAGCAGCATTTGAAACAACGTCGTTTTGCCTGCGCCTGAGGGGCCAACGATGGCGACGGTTTCTCCCGGCGACACATGGAGCGACAACGCCGACAAGGCAGCCGTATCCGGACGGGACGGATAATGAAAGTGCAGTCCTTCGATATGGACTGTTGCGCCATTCTCGGTGCGTGCCGGCAGCGCTAGCGGCTGCGCGGGCTCGGTAATGGGGGAACGCTCAGCCAGCAGTTCAAGAAGTCTTTCGCTGGCGCCGGCTGCGCGCTGCGCTTCGCCCATGACTTCGGCGAGCGCGCCGACAGCACCCGCCAGGATCGCCGTGTAGAGCACAAACTGCCCCAGCTCGCCAGCACTCATGCGGCCCTCAAGGACGGCATGCGCACCTAGCCACAGCACAAACACGATCGCACCAAAGATGAGGGAAATCGCCATTACGGTGAGGATGGAGCGCGCACGAATACGATTGATCGCGGTGTTGAATGCGTGCTGCACCGACACGTTGAAACGTTCGGCTTCGATCTGTTCGTGGGTAAAGGCCTGTACGGTTGGCATGGCATTGAGAATCTCACCGGCCATGCCGGAGGCGTCTGCGATCCGGTCTTGTGAGTCTCGCGAAAGTTTACGTACCCGACGGCCAAACATCACAATCGGCAGCACCACGGCCAGCAGCATGACCAAAATAATGGCAGAGAGTTTGACGCTAGTGATGAACATCATCAGCAGCCCGCCGATGAAGAGCAGCAGGTTACGCAGCGCCATCGAAATGCTGGTGCCTACTAATGACTGAATCAGTGTGGTGTCAGTCGTCAACCGTGAGAGAACTTCCCCGGTTTGGGTGGTCTCAAAAAATTGCGGACTTTGTTTAACCACATGCGCGTAGACGGTACTGCGGATGTCGGCCGTCACGCGCTCGCCCAGCCATGACACCATGTAAAAGCGCGCAGCAACCGAGACAGCGAGTACCGCTGCCACGCCAAACAAGGCCAGAAAATATTGATTGATATGGGCGGCATTGCCATTACCGCCGGACGCGAAACCCAGATCGATCATTTGCCGAAACGCGTACGGTACAGCCAGCGTAGCGGCCGCCGCAATCACCAGTGCGATGCCGGCCAGGACGAATTCTTTTTTATAGGGAGCGAGAAAAGGCAGTAGCCGCGCAAGTGTTTTCAAGCCACTCTTGGCGGCCGGGCGATCAGTTTTTGTTGTCATAATTTTAGTGGTTTTACGTAGCCGGTCATTTCAAAATAAGCGCGCCCGGCCTGTTTGCCGTCGCGTGTTACGCCAACGGCGCCTTCCCAGTAAACCGCGCCGGTTGATTGGCGCGAGTCGAGTTCCTGATCGTCCTGCAGCGGCGTGAGCAGCCAGCGTGTGCCACCGGTGTCGATCACCATAGCCACTGGGTAGCGGGCGCCGGTTCGGGGCGATCGCCAATGCCGTTGCGGGGTAAAGCGTATCTTGTCGCCGCTGTATTGCGTCACATGGCCTGCGGCATCGCGCAGTGTCGCATGCCGCCATACTGTGCCGCCATTTTTTGCACGAATCTGAAAGGCCATGAGTGCCGAGCCATCGTCCAGATTGGCACCCACCCAATCCCAACCAGTGGCTTGCGGGTCAAGGACCGAGGTCGACCATTCATGGTCCATCCAGGCTGTGCCTGTGACCGCTACACTGCGGCCGGCGCGCTGTAATTGTCCCTGGACTTGCAAGTGCGGCTCCGTGATGTAGTAGCTGGCCTGGCCAGGTCTTGGACCTTTACGCGAAAAGCCGGCTTCGCCTTGCAATAAAACAGGCTGGGTCGGTGAGAGCGTGAGTGTTAGTGCAAATTCACGTGCTGGCAGACTGATCTGATAACTGCCGTCGGGTGCGCGTTTCATGCGCCAGTTATGCAATTGAAGATCGGTATACCCTTCTTTGGCATCCGCCAAGCCCATGCCGGCCCGCGCGATTTTCTGGTCGTGATGCAGTTTGCCTACAGCAGGGTCAGACAATGCCGCGTGGGCGACGATTAGTTGGCTCGGCGCGAAACCACTTGGGTTGGCGCGATCATGCTCGGTCGCCGAGCGAAAGAACGTCACTTGAAAGCCCAGCGGTTTACCCGTGGGCGTTTGTAGCCAGCCAGTGACATACCACCACTCAGTGCGAAAGTCAGGGTGGGCGCCGGTATCGTGCGGAATACGCAGGGCTTTACCGGGCGTGACGGCGCTGAATTGGGGTGGCGCAGCTAGTCCCAGGCTGGTCCAGAGGAGGCACAATAAAAGACAAAGCGTCTGTCGGATTTGATGCGGCATGCTTACCAATCCTCCCGCACGGCGCGCACGGCACTGCCGGCGATAGCCAGTTTGCCTGATGCCAGCGCCGTGACCGCGGCCGATAGCAGCAATACGGCAGCCACGACAGTGAGCAAACCCCACGGCATATGCAATTGCATGGTCCAGTGAAACGACTGGGGATTCACAATAAACACCAGAATCAAACTAATGCACCAGCCGAGAAAAAATCCTGCTGCTATCGCCAGTGTCGCCAGTAGTGCGCCTTCGCCGGCCAGCAGCATTAGAATCTGTCTGCGCGTCACGCCAACATGACGCAGCATGCCAAACTCTCGCGCGCGCGATAGGGTCTGCGCTGAAAACGTCGCGGCCACACCAAACAGGCCAATGATCATCGCGACCCCTTCGAGCAGATAGGTGACGACAAAGCTGCGATCAAATATTTTTAGACTGATGGCGCGTATCTCGCCGGGTTCGGCAAATTCAAGCGTGCTGCCAAAGGGAAGTGCGGCGAGCTGTTGTCGGACTTGCGTTGTGCTATGCTCACTTTTCACCCATAGCGCCATATCGTTCACCGTCAAATCGCCTGACAATAGCTGATAGTCCGGCAGGCGTATCTGCAACGCACCCGACTGCCGCGCATAGTCGCGCCAGACGCCGGCCACGGTGAAGGGATGGCGCTGCATTCCAATGGGCAGCATGACCTGCTGTCCGGGTTGCCAGCCATAGAGGTCTACCATCGCCTCAGAAATCCAGACCGGGCGCGCCAAGCCTGCAATCGATGGGCCGACCAAGGGCAAGACCCGTTCGACTACCTCGCTATTGGCCGAGCGCGCAATGAGCGCCACTGGCGGGCGCGCCGGGTCCAGGGTCAACGACAGATTGCGCGATTTTTCCGCACGCACCACGCCTGCTATCGCGGCGACTTGTGTTTGTTCTGCCGCTTGCAGTACGCCGTTTTCACCTCCCGTCGCAGTGCGTACATACAGATCAGCAGAGAGCAATTGCTGTAACCAGTCATCGACCGACATTCTGAAACTGGAGACCATGATGGCCATCGCCACCATCAGCGCAAAACTGGCCAGGACGCCGGCTAATGCAATCGATGCCTGATTGGGTGCATTGGCCAGTCGGGCCAGCATGAGTCCAGTGATGACACCACGCCAGCGCCGGCCCAATGCCGCGAACACGATACCGGCAAGTTGTGGCATGAGGGCAATGCTGCCAACAAGCAGTAGTGCGATAGCGATATAAGCAAATACGGGCAGTCCCGCCACTGGGGGCAATTGGGTCAATACGGCACCCAAGACGATGGCGGTGAGCGCCGGCCATGCGGTACGCAGCGAAGACAAGGCGACCTCTTCGCTGCCTGATTTTAAGGCTGGAGCCGGCTTGGCCTGCGCCGCTTCCCATGCTGGCGACAGACTACCGAGCATCGCCACGCCGCTGCCGCCCAAAAAAAATCCGCAGGCCGCGAGCACATCAATCTGCAGCACCGGTTGCACGCCCGGAAAATAACCACCACCCAAATCACCCCCAAAGAGGGACAGCGCAGCGCGCGCGAGCAGCGCGCCCAGTAGCAGCCCAAGCAGCGAGCCTGCCGCACCCAAGAGCGTGCCTTCGAGCAGCACTTGCGTAAGTAATTGCCGGCGCGTGACGCCCATGACGCGCAATAGCGCAAACTGCGGCCGGCGCCACAGCACCGACAAAGCTTGTGTTGAGAAGACCAGAAACGCGCCGGTGAACAAGGCCACTAGTGCGAGCACATTGAGGTTGACCCGATAGGCGCGCGACATGTTGTCGGTGCGTTGATCTTGGTCCGCCGCGTCCGTGATGACAAAGTCTGTGGCAAGCCGGGCAGATAGCGAAGCCTTGAAGGCACTGCGGTCTACCCCAGGGTCGAGTTTGAGATCAATGCGTGAAAGTAGGCCGAGTTTGCCAAACTGCCATTGCGCGCTGGCGATGTCCATCACGGCAAGTCGCTGTCCGGCGCGTGCGCGCACCAGTGTGCCGGCAATACGCAGTCTGATGATGCGCGTGCCGCTATGTAGTTCGAGGGTATCGCCTTGTTTGCGTTGTAGCCATTGCAGTGCCGCCGGAGATAGAAACAAGGTGTCGGCCATCAAGCTGTCAAACGGGTGCTCGGGGTCGGGTACGCCGAGCATGTCGGGGGCAATGCCTGCGGCTTGAAAACCATCAATACCAAGGACTTTTAGATTGTTGCGTTGCCCGGTGACGGCAACATCAAGTTCGAGCACCGGGCTGGCGATGGCGACACCGGGTAAGGTAGCAATGCTTGAGTAATGTGTTTCGTCAAAGTGCGGCGCTTGTGCGCGTAACTGCAAATCAGCGCTGCCTGAGAGGCTGCGTGCGGCCGCAGAAAATTCGCTTACGGCAGCGCCGTTGATGAGATGAATGCCAAATCCGAGTGCTACGCCGAGCGCAATCGCGGCGAGCGCTACGAGCGCGCGAACCGGATGCGCGCGCCATTCGCCTAATAGCAGCCAGCGCAGCAAAACAGGATTCATTGCGCCCCAGTCTGATCGGCACGTATTTCTTTTAGCCCGGTACGTGACAGGAGCAAAATACGATCCGCTGTTGCTGCAGCTACGCGGGAATGGGTGACGATGATGGCCGAGGCGGCACTGGCGCGGATCTCATTTTTTAGCAGCAGCAAAATATCGCGTGCAGTATCGGGGTCAAGGTTGCCGGTAGGCTCATCCGCCAAAATAAGTCGCGGCTGATGCACGAGCGCACGCGCAATCGCCACGCGCTGCAATTCACCGCCAGAGAGTTGACGCGGAAAATCTTCCCCGCGTCCGGCGAGTCCCACCGCATCCAGCATCTGCTTCGCGCGGGCCAGAGGCATTGCATTAAGTATGAGTGGCAAGGCGATATTCTGGTTAAGCGTCAGGTGGGGCAAAAGGTGAAAAGCCTGAAAAATAAAACCAAGCTTTTGGCGCCGTAGCAATGTGGCTGCCGCATCATCAAGGCTGGACATGACGGCGCCATCAATCGTCAAGCTCCCGCTATCGGGCGTGTCCAGCCCTGCAATCAGATTGAGTAAACTGGATTTGCCGACGCCGGAGTCACCCATGATGGCGACATATTCGCCGGGTGCAAGGGTGAAATCGAGATAGTGCAGTACCGTTCGTGCACCGTAAGCTTTGCAGAGTGCACGGCATTGCAGCGCTGGAGAGGGGCTTGAGGACATGATCGGTTTGGGGAAGTAAACAGCGCTAGTGTAGCAAGCCGCGAAATAGAGAAACAGGGCAATGTGAGCGAGTCCGGCTCGCCTCTCGCTAGGGCAGAACGGTTACCTCTGCCTCACCGTTCATCATCTCGCCCACAACAGCGGCCTCCTGAAATCCGTGTGCGTAAAAGATAGCAAGGACCTGTTCCACCGAGTCCGCATCACAGGCAACTAACAATCCACCCGACGTTTGTGGATCGGTCAGCAGCGCTTGCTGCAGGGGTGTGATGGTCGGGTCAAGACGGATGTCTTGTTGATAGCCTGCCCAGTTGCGCGCCGATGCGCCGGTGATGAAACCTTGCGCTGCCAGAGACTCGGCTTGCGGCAGAAACGGTACGGCCTGCATGTGCAGGCGCACTTGCAAACTTGCACCGCGCGCCATTTCGCGCGCATGCCCCAACAAGCCAAAGCCGGTCACGTCGGTAAGTGCATGGACGCCAGCGATAGCGGCCAACTCTCTGCCTGGCGTATTGAGTTTGGTGGTGCTGTCAATCATGGCGCCGTACCCCGCTGTATCGAGCGCATTTTTCTTGAGCGCTGCCGACAGAATGCCCACACCAAGTGGCTTGCCCAGGATGAGTTTATCGCCGGCGCGCGCGTCGGCATTACGCTTAATGCGCGACGGATGTACCAGTCCCATCACCACAAGTCCGTAAATGGGTTCAACGGAGTCAATCGTATGTCCGCCGGCAATTGGAATACCCGCCTCGGCACAGATGGATGCACCGCCTGCGAGAATTTTTCCGATGGTCTCGATAGGAAGTTTGTCGATCGGCATGCCGACTAATGCGAGCGCCATGATCGGTGTGCCGCCCATGGCATAGACATCTGAGATTGCGTTGGTGGCAGCGATGCGGCCAAAGTCGGTCGGATCGTCGACGATGGGCATGAAAAAATCAGTGGTTGCAATCAGGGCTTGTTCGTCATTGAGCAGATAGACTGCAGCGTCATCGGCGGTCTCGATGCCGACCAATAGTTGAGCGGGTACCGGAAAGCCCGGGGATTGTTTGAGAATGTCAGCCAGGATGCCCGGTGCGATTTTGCACCCGCAGCCTCCACCATGGGAAAACGAGGTCAGTTTCAGAGTCTGCTCTGCTGCGGTGTTCATGTCGGGCTTTCCTATTTTGGAAGCAAAATTGTCGCGTATTTTGACGCGGGATCCGGGTCTTGAAACGACACTGGCCCCCGGCATTGCCGGGGGCCAGTGTGTTGTTACGCGTCGCTTTGGTTAGCCGCGCCGTGCATCGCTTGGACGGCTGCCTTTGTAGCCGCCGCCACTACCGGCTTCTTTGCGTGGTGCGCCTGGCTTGCTAAAGGTGCGTTGTCCTGGCTTGGCCGCACCAGCATTGCGGCCATCACCTGGACGCCAGCCGTTTGGACGGGAAGGGCGGCTCGCCGACGAAGTTTTCTTCGGTTCGAAACCGGCAATGACATCAACCGGGATCAATTGCTTGGTGAAGCGTTCGATGCGTTTGACGTTCATGCCTTCGGCATGATTGACTAGCGACACGGCGATACCATTGCGGCCAGCACGACCCGTCCGGCCAATACGGTGCACATAATCTTCCGGAAATTTTGGCAGATCGTAGTTGAACACGTGGGTGATAGCGGGCACGTCGATGCCGCGTGCTGCGACGTCGGTTGCCACGAGGACCTTGACTTGACCGCGGCGCAGGCTATCGAGTGTTCGGTTGCGCGCGCCTTGGTGCATGTCGCCGTGCAGCGCAGCGGCGGCAAAACCAGCGATGTTAAGACGGTCGGCAATGGTATCGGCATCGCGTTTGGTGGCGGTAAAAATCACGGCCTGATCGATCGAGGTATCGCGCAGCAGATGATCAAGCAGGCGATTTTTGTGTGACAGATCGTCAACGAAGTGAACGCGTTGCTGGATATTTTCGTGCTTCGATGCGGAGCCGGCGATCTGAATTACCAATGGATCTTTGGTGATGCGGCGCGCCATATTGCCAACCAAGCCGTCCAGCGTTGCCGAGAACAGCATCGTTTGACGGGTGGCAGGGGTGTTGCTGATGATCCGTTCGATGTCGTCGATGAAGCCCATGTCGAGCATACGGTCGGCTTCGTCCAGCACCAAAATTTCAAGTTGGGAAAAATCGATTTTGCCAGACTCCATGTGGTCGATCAGGCGGCCTGGGGTGGCAACCAGAATTTCTGGATTGCGTGCCAGCAGTTGCATCTGTTTCGGGTAAGGCATGCCACCCAAGATCGACACGGCCTTTACGCGGCGCATGCCACTGCCATATTTGTCGGTTGCAGTCGTGACCTGCAAGGCCAGTTCGCGGGTGGGAGTCAGCACCAACATTTTTGGCATCGCCGGGCGGAAGCGCGCACGGTCGCCACCTTTGGCGCGACTCGATTGTGATTCTTGATTGGGGGTTTTGCCACCTGCTTGTTCGGTCGGGCCAACATCTGCAAACTTGTGTAGCGCGGGCAGCATGAAGGCTGCGGTCTTGCCGGACCCGGTCTGCGAGGACACCAGCAGGTCACGGCCGGCGATTGCGGCAGGGATGGCTTGCTCTTGCACGGTCGTGGGCTTGGTGTAGCCCGCTTCATTGAGTGCTTTAAGAACAAAAGGATGCAAGCCAAGGGATTCAAAAGTCATTGTTTTCTTTCGTGATGTAATACCGCGCAGGGCACAGAAAGTGCCACGCGACAGCGTAAAAAAGCAACGCCAACCAACGAAACAGACGAAAACTTAACAGGAAGATTTCGGCACAAAAGCTTTGCGCCGGATAGGTGCTCTGTCGAGCGGCACCGGGAGGCGGGAAGGCTTCAGGTTGATGCTTGGGGGTCTGCGATGCAACTAAATGAACTGCGTTTGGTGCAGTGCGGGGTGAATTGTACAGCAAAAGCGTCGCTGAGGGGAGTCTCCCCGCCAGTCAACGCATTATTTGCCGTAGGCGGGGTAGAAAAAATAGACGGATACCCAGCGTCTGTGCGGGCGCCTTTTACCAACAAATCGGTTAGGCCTCTGACCCCATGCCCGCCACCACCTGCGAAAAACCACCATCAACGTAGGTAATTTCGCCGGTAATACCCGAAGCCAGATCCGACAACAGAAACGCGGCAGCATTGCCGACATCGTCGAGGGTTACATTGCGACGTAGTGGCGCGTTGTCTTTGACGAAATTGAGAATCTTGCCGAAATCTTTGATACCTGACGCCGCCAAGGTCTTGATCGGGCCGGCCGAGATGCCATTGACGCGCACGCCGCGTTTGCCCAGAGACTCTGCCAGATAACGCACGCTGGCTTCGAGCGAGGCCTTGGCCAGACCCATCGTGTTGTAGTTGGGTAGGGCGCGCAGGGCGCCTAGGTAGGATAGCGTCAGGAGGGCTGAGTTGGAGGACAGCATAGGCTGGGCTGCCTTGGCGAGGGCAGGAAAGCTGTAGGCGGAAATATCGTGCGCGATACGAAAGCCTTCGCGTGAAAGGCCATCCAGAAAATCCCCTGCGATCGCTTCACGCGGCGCGAAGCCAATCGCATGCACCAGCCCATCAAGCTGATCCCAGGATTTGGCCAGGTCAGTAAAGACGGCGTTGATCTGCTCATCGCTACCGACATCGCAGTCAAATATCAGCGTGCTGTCGAATTCTTTTGCAAAGTCGACGATGCGATCTTTGAAACGCTCGCCGACATAAGTGAAGGCCAGTTCAGCACCTTCACGCTTGCAAGCCTGTGCAATGCCATAGGCGATGGAGCGGTTGGACAACAAGCCGGTAATGAGGATTTTTTTGCCTTGCAAGAATGCCATTCGAGACTCCTGTGGGCCAGAGCGGGACGCCGCTGGCTAAACACACAATTGTAGGGGCTCACAGCGCCGCGGGCAAATTGATAATGAATTTGCATTGCCCGCTGCAGCTTTCGCATGAATGGACGAAAACCGCTATCCTTACTCCCATTTTCCGCTTCAGGTGGCCGGCTCGCATGATCAGACTTTTTCTCGCTATCGTAATGGCGTCGTGTTTCGCTTTCAGCCAAAGCGCGTGGGCAGCGCATGCGTTTTCGCTCTACGACACGCCTAAATACCCACCCGGCTTCAGTCATTTTGATTATTTCAATCCTGATGCACGGAAAGGCGGCGACTTGTATCTTGCCAATCCGGATTCGCGCACCAGCTTTGATAAATTTAATCCTTTCTCAATGAAAGGCGTCGCTGCTGCTGGCGTGGCAAATTTGATGTTCGAGACGCTGGCCGTCAATTCTGCCGACGAAGTCGCCACCATGTATGGGCTGTTGGCCGAAGACATGGTGCTGGCCCCAGATCGGCTGTCGATGACATTTCGTCTGCATCCGCAGGCACGGTTTAATAACGGCGACGCCGTGCTGGCCGAGGATGTGAAATATTCCTTTGATACTTTGGTAGCCAAGGGCGCGCCGCAATTCAAGATGATTTTTGCGGATGTGAAGCAGTGTGTGACGCTTGATGCGCGCTCGGTCCGGTTTGATTTTAAGTCGGCCAACCGCGAATTGCCCTTGATCGTTGGCGGCATGCCGGTGTTTTCGCGCAAATGGGCTGCCGGCGTTGCGTTCGACAAGATCCAGCTCACGCCGCCCGTTTCTAGTGGCCCGTACTTGATTGAGCGTTTTGAGGTTGGTCGTGCGATCAGCTTTAAACGTAATCCGCAGTATTGGGGTAATGATCTGCCAGTGCGCAAGGGGAGCTTTAATTTCAACCGCATTCTCTATCGTTTTTACAAAGACGATGTCGCCCGGCTTGAGGCCTTTATGGCGGGTGAGTTTGATGTCGTGGTTGAGTATCGTGCTAAAAATTGGGCACGTGCGTACAAGGGGCCGAAATTTACCAACGGGGAGCTCATCAAAACCACGCTCAAGCACGCCAATGGTGCCGGTATGCAGGGCTTCGTGATGAACTTGCGGCGGCCGCAGTTTCAAGACGTGCGAGTGCGCCGCGCGCTTGGGTTGGCACTGGATTTTGAATGGATGAATCGCCAGCTTTTTTATAGCCAGTACGTGCGAATTGATTCTTTCTTCAGTAATTCCGAATTGGGCGCACATGGCATGCCTTCGCCAGCCGAGCTAGCTTTGCTCGAGCCGCTGCGCGAGCAGCTTGATCCTGCCGTGTTTGATACCACGCCTCTGCCTCCGCGTACCGATGTCCCGGCGTCGCTGCGTGCCAACTTACTGAAGGCGCGTGCGCTATTCAAAGAGGCGGGCTGGGAATATCGCGACGGCGCGCTGCGTAATGCCAAAGGCGAGGTATTTAGCTTTGAAATTCTGGATGATCAGTCGGCCCTCTCGCGCATCATCGGTGTCTATGTGCGCAATCTGGAAAAACTCGGCGTGGCAGTAAAACAGCGTACCGCCGATAACGCGCTCGTACAAAAGCGGATGGAAGAATTCGATTTCGACATGACCAGCATTCGCTTCCCCGACGTGGTCAGTCCGGGTAACGATATGTTCGATATGCTGGGCTCTAAAGCGGCTGATGAAAAAGGCTCCAATAATGCGTGGGGCTTGAAAGATCCGGCGGTCGACAAGCTCGTCAGCGCGCTAGTGGCCGCAGATTCGCGGCCACAGTTGGTGGCCGCTTCGCGTGCACTCGACCGAGTGCTCCTGCATAAATATATCGTCGTGCCGCATTGGTATTCAGGAACCCATCGGGTCGCGTATCGCAATCGCTTCGGCATACCGGCGACGTCACCTAAGTATTATCAAGCCGACCCGTATGTGATTTCGAGCTGGTGGCAGGCTAAGCCGCGGTAGCTTAAAAAAATAGAGCCTCTTATGAATATCTGGTCATACATTGCCAAACGTATTTTGCTGATGATCCCCACGCTGCTCGGGGTCATTGCGATTACTTTCGCTGTCATACAATTTGTCCCCGGCGGACCGGTTGAGCAAGCCTTGATGGAATTAAAAAAAGGCCAGGCTGGCGCGGCAGGTGAATCTTCCGGCGCAGGGGCCTCTGATTATCGCGGTCGACAAGGCATTGATGCCGAGCGCGTCGCCGAGATCAAGGCGCTGTATGGTTTCGATAAGCCACCGGCGGAGCGTTTTTGGCTGATGCTCAGGGGCTTTGCCCGGTTCGATCTTGGGCAAAGTTTTTATCATCACATGGACGTCTGGGAGCTCGTCAAATCCAAGCTGCCCGTCTCGATCACAATCGGACTGTGGACTTTCTTCCTGACCTATTTTATTTCGGTGCCGCTGGGGATCGCCAAGGCGGTGCGCGAGGGCAGTCGCTTTGATAATGTCACCAGCATGCTGGTGTTGGTTGGGTATTCGATTCCTGGTTTTGTGTTGGGGGTTTTTTTGCTGGTGATGTTTGCCGGTAGCAGCTTCGTGCAATGGTTCCCGTTGCGGGGTTTGACCTCAGACGACTGGGAGACCTTATCCTGGTTGGGCAAAACAAAAGACTATCTATGGCACATTGCGCTACCCGTGACGGCCTCGGTCGCAGGTTCATTTGCGGTGATGACGATGCTGACCAAAAATACCTTCTTGGAAGAGATACGCAAACAGTATGTGCTGACCGCGCGCGCCAAAGGTCTGTCGGAGCAGGTGGTGCTCTACAAGCACGTTTTTCGAAATGCGCTGATCCCATTGGTCACTGGCTTTCCGGCAGCGTTTATTGGTGCTTTTTTTGCGGGCAGCTTACTCATCGAGACCTTGTTTTCGCTCGATGGTCTGGGACTGCTGTCGTATGAATCGGTGGTGCGGCGCGATTATCCGGTGGTGCTGGGTACGCTGTATCTATTTACCCTCATTGGCCTTGTGGTCAAACTCCTTGGTGACCTGTGCTACGTGTGGGCAGACCCACGCGTGCAATTTGAAAGTCTGGCGCGATGAATACGGTGACCCAAACAGCACAATCAGTGTCGCCGGGGCGGCGAGTCTGGCAGCGCTTCAAACAAAGCCGGCGCGGCTACTGGAGCCTGCTGATTTTTTCGGCGCTCTTCGTCATTAGTTTGGGTGCCGAGTTTGTCTCCAATGACAGGCCATTGGTGGCGCGCTACCACGGGCAGTTGATGTTTCCGATTTTTACTGACTATTCGGAAAAAGCATTTGGTGGCGACTTTGATTCGCCGGCAGATTATCTCGATCCCTTCATTCAAGATCAATTTAAGCAGCGCGGCAATTGGGCGATCTATCCGGTCAATCACTATCGTTTTGACACACTTAATTATTTTGCCAAGGCGCCTAATCCGGCGCCCCCAACCGGCGACAACTGGCTGGGTACGGACGATCGCGGGCGCGACGTTGTGGCGCGGTTGTTGTATGGGTTTCGCGTGTCGATTTTGTTTGGGCTGGCGCTGACGATCACGGGTGTGGTGCTCGGTGTGCTCACTGGTGCGGTGCAGGGTTATTTTGCGGGTAAGACTGATCTGTTTTTTCAGCGGTTTATGGAAATCTGGAGTTCAATGCCGGAGCTGTATCTGCTGATTATTTTTGCCTCCATTTTTGAGCCGAGTGTCGCGTTGCTCCTGGTGTTGTTATCGCTGTTTGGCTGGATGGGTTTGTCGGATTATGTGCGCGCCGATTTTCTACGCAACCGTAATCTTGATTATGTGCAGGCAGCGCGTGCGCTGGGTCTGTCGAATTGGCAAATTATCTGGCGCCATGTGCTGCCCAATAGCCTTACGCCGGTGGTGACTTTTTTACCGTTTCGCATGAGTGCCGCGATTTTGGCGTTGACGAGCCTGGATTTTCTCGGGCTCGGCGTACCGCCATCGACGCCAAGTCTGGGTGAGCTGCTTGCACAGGGAAAAAATAATCTCGACGCCTGGTGGATCGCCTTATCGACCTTTATGGTGCTGACCGTGACGCTGCTTTTGCTCACCAATATTGGCGACGCCTTGCGCAACGCGCTGGATGTGCGGAGAAAATCATGAGCCTGGTGCGCGTTGAAAATTTGTGTGTGCGCTTTGGCACGACTACCGTCGTCGATGGTGTCAATTTCGAGATCGCGGCAGGAGAAAAATTTGCTCTGGTGGGCGAGTCTGGGTCTGGAAAAACAGTCAGCGCACGGTCTATGCTGAAGCTCAACCCCGATGCGCAGACCAGCGGGCGCATTCTGTTTGATGGCGACGATATCCTGAGCAAATCTGACGCAGCGCTGCGTGGCTTGCGCGGCAAAGATATCGCGATGATTTTTCAGGAGCCGATGACGGCGTTGAATCCGCTTTTCACAATCGGTAACCAGATTGCGGAAGTGCTGATGCTGCACGAAGGTATGAACGGTCGCGACGCGGCGAATCGTGCTGTAGCCCTGCTCGACAAAACCGGCATCCCGGAACCGGCGCGCCGCGCGTTATCCTATCCGCACGAGCTCTCGGGTGGGCAGCGACAGCGCGCAATGATTGCGATGGCGCTGGCGTGCAAGCCCAAACTATTGATTGCTGATGAGCCGACCACCGCGCTTGATGTGACGATACAGGTGCAGATTCTGGCGCTGCTCAATCAATTGCAGCGCGAAGAAAACATGGCTGTGCTGATGATTACGCATGACCTTAATCTGGTCAAAAGTTTTGCCGACCGAGTGGGCGTGATGGAGCAGGGCCGGCTCATTGAGGTCGCGCCCACGGCCACCTTGTTTGCTGATCCACGCGAGGACTACACTAAAAAACTACTGGCCAGTCATCCACAAAGACTCGTTGCCGAAGCCGTGCCGGATGGGCCTCTTTTACTGGAAGCTGAACGCCTGCGTTGTCGTTTTTCGATTAAGCAGGGCTGGTTTAAGAGGCGTGATTTTGTCGCGGTTGATGAAGTCGATGTTGCGCTGTCGCGCGGTGAGACCTTGGGAATTGTGGGGGAGTCCGGCTCAGGAAAATCGACGTTGGGCATGGCGCTGTTGCGCTTGTCTGTGGCGCGCACAGAAGGCCGTATTCGTTTTGGCGACCACCTGATTAGTGACATGGAGGCGAGTGCGCTGCGCCCTCTGCGTGCGCAGATGCAGGTCGTCTTTCAGGACCCATTTGCTTCGTTATCGCCGCGCCGAACCATTGAGCAAAGTGTGGGTGAAGGGCTCGCACTTCATCAGCCGCAGCTCTCGCAGGCGGCTTTGCGTGATGCAGTAGCGGCTTGTTTGCAAGAAGTCGGTTTGTCTGAATCGATGATGACGCGCTATCCGCATGAGTTTTCGGGAGGGCAGCGCCAGCGTATTGCAATTGCCCGTGCACTGATTCTGAAACCTGCACTGATTTTGCTTGATGAGCCCACTTCGTCGCTGGATGTGTCGGTGCAAATGCAGGTACTCGAATTACTCGCTGGCTTGCAAAAAAAATACGGTATCGCCTATCTTTTCATCAGCCATGATCTTGCCGTTATACGCGCCATGGCGCATCGGGTGCTGGTGCTCAAAGATGGTTTAGTGGTGGAGAGCGGTAGCACAGCGACGGTGTTGTCCGCGCCAACGCAGGCCTACACGCAGCGCCTGCTCGCTGCGGCGACCTACTCAACGCTTTGAGGGGTGTTCGCTGGGCTTTTTGCGCGTGATTTTGTGGCGCGGTATTTCTTTGTTGCTCTTACCGGCCTTGACCTCAATCTTCAAGACCTGACCCGTGGTGAGCTTGTCGTTTGAGAGCGCGTTCCATTCGCGGATCTGGCTTGCAGAGACTTTGTGACGCCGCGCAAGTAGCGCCATGGTGTCGCGTTTTCCTACTTTGATGCTGATGCGTTTTTTTGGTGGGGTGTCGGCTTCGACGCTCAGCACCGCGTTGTCGACAACTTCATCGGCAATATCGCGATCCCCGGCGCTGGCGAGACGTGGCACGAGCACCGTCGATCCGGCCTTGGGGTGCATGTTGGGTGGTATTTCATTGGCTTCGCGGATGACTTGCGGGGTCGTCTTGAATTTGGCCGCAATGGTCTCGATACGCTCCCGGGCGGCGGTGACTTTATGGGCAGTCCATGTCGACAGTGCATGGGTCCAGTTACCAAGATTTTCCTTGAATTTTTGTGCATTGAGCGCGGGCAGCAAAATCTGCGTGGTCGGGCTGCCGGTGATCACGGGGCGGTTGTACTGCGGATTTAAGGCTCTGAATTCTTCCATTGGCAGTTCGGCTAATTGCGCGGCGAGCTTGATGTCGATATCCCGGGTTTTTTTGATGGAGACGAAATACGGCTGGTTTTCTACGTTCGGCAGTTTGATACCGTATTGCGCAGGAGCGGTAATGATATTTTTGAAGGCCTGCAGCTTGGGATAATAGTTGCGCGTCTCTGAAGGCATGTAGTCTGACAGGCTATTGAAATCGGTTGGACGCCCTGCGGCCTGGGCTTTGGCGATGGCGCGGGAGACCGAACCTTCACCCCAGTTGTAGGCTGCCAGCGCCAGTTGCCAGTCGCCGAACATGCCATAGAGTTTTTGTAAATAATTCAGTGCCGCGTTGGTCGACGCAATGACGTCACGGCGCTCATCGCGAAACGCGTTTTGCTTGAGGTTGAAATCGCGCCCGGTGCTGGGAATGAATTGCCACATGCCGGCTGCTTTTGCGGTCGAATACGCTTGCGGATTAAACGCCGATTCAATGAACGGCAGCAGGGCCAGCTCAGTTGGCATTTGCCGTTTCTCGAGCTCTTGCACGACGTGAAACAGGTAGCGCGATGCGCGCTGGGTGGTGCGCTGTATGTACTCAGGGCGCGAGCTGTACCAGATTGTATGGGTTGCCACGAGCGGGTTGTTGAGGTCCGGAATGGCATAGCCCTTGCGGATACGATCCCAGACATCAAAACTCTGGATGTCAAGATCTTCGGACTGATACAAATAATCCGGCCCGCTGTTGAGTAGTTCACCCGATGGCAGCACGTCCCGAGGCAGCTCGTTGCGCTCGGACTGCGGGTCGTAGGGTGCGATGCTGAGGTCGTTGCTCAGTGCTGGCTGCAATGGCAGCATCAAGCTGAAGGCTAGTGCTGCACACACTAGCTGGATGAATCGTGATTGATGCATTGGCCTTGTTTTCACCGCTGGCGAAAACTGCTGCCAGCAGGATAGATTGAATTCGCGCAAGTGTAGTGAAGCCAGTCAAAGCCCGTCAAGACAAATGTCATGACGGTTACAGTGGGCTTGGTGGCAGTTTGCTAACGAAAGCTGTTCTTCCATTCTCTGAGGGCCGCAAACGCAGAAACCGGGTCGGCGTGGGCAAGGCGACCCCCTTCAATCAGCGCAGCAATGATGGCAGGTTGGCGATAACGCAGAAAAGGGTTGGTTGCCTTTTCGACAGCAATGCTGGATGGAACGGTGGCCTCGCCTTTGTCGCGTCGTGCCTGCTCAAACTTAAGCCGCTCGGCGACTGCCGGATTGGTTGGCTCCGCAGCACAGGCAAAGCGTAAGTTAGAGACCGTGTATTCGTGCGCGCAATAAACCTGGGTGGCATCCGGCAGCGCGGCGAGTTTGTCAAGCGACACCGTCATCTGCGCCGGCGTGCCTTCAAAGAGTCGGCCGCAGCCACCGGCAAATAAGGTGTCGCCACAAAAGAGCCATTGTTCTTGTGCGGCATAGTAAGCAATATGACCTGCCGTATGACCGGGCACATCAATGACCGCTAAGTGCAGCCCCAGTTCTGGCACGGTCACTGAGTCGGTTTCGCTCAGAGGGTGGGTGACACCGGCGATTTTTTCGGCTGCCGGGCCGTACACCGGAACGGGAAAGGCCTTCAGCAGCGCCGGAACGCCACCCGCATGGTCAGCGTGGTGGTGAGTGAGTAGAATAGCGACCAGCTTAAGCTTGTGTGCGGCAAGCGTCGCCAGTACGGGTGCGGCATCACCGGGGTCAACGACTACGGCGTTGTGCTGATCATGAATAAGCCATAAATAATTATCGGCAAAAGCCGGAATCGTGGTAACCGACAAAATCTGTTTGACTGACATGGGTATGCACCACCACGCTGAAGAAAAACCGATTATATCGCTGGCTCCCTGGTTTGATACGCCGGCCGGTGCGTACGCGCGCCAGTGGGAGCAGGCGCGTCTTAATGAACTTACTGCCGATATATTTGGCTATAACGCAGTGCAGATTGGCTTGCTACCAATTGATGGTCTGGAAGCCAGCCGCATGCCCAACAGATGGCATACCGACACCACGTTATCGCCGCATAAGCCGGGCCGTATCGTGTTGACGCATGACTTCACCGAGCTGCCCTTTGCGACCCATAGCCTTGATCTGGTGGTGCTGCCGCATGTACTGGAATTTGCGATCGAGCCGCATCAGGTGCTGCGTGAAGTGGAGCGTGTGCTGATTCCGGAAGGGCAGGTCATCATTTGCGGCTTTAATCCAGCCAGCATGTGGGGCGTGCGGCAGACTGCGGGGCGTTTGACCGGTGCACATTTTTTACCGTTGAATGGCGAATTCATCAGCGTGCCGCGTCTCAAAGACTGGCTTAAACTTTTGAATATGGAAGTCAATCGCGGCCATTTTGGTTGTTACGCGCCACCGTGTGTGACGGCGAAATGGTTGCAACGCTTTGCGTTTCTGGAAAAAGCGGGCGATCGATGGTGGCCGTATCTCGGTGCACTGTACATCGTGCAGGCGATCAAGCGGGTTAAGGGCATGCGACTGATCGGACCCGCATGGCAAGCTAAAAGAACCCCAATGCGGGCCGGTGTGCCGGCCACCAATAAAATGAAAAACTCACTGGATAAGCAAACTTAAACGCATGGATAAAGTAGAAATTTTTACAGATGGCGCGTGCAAAGGGAATCCCGGCCCCGGTGGCTGGGGTGCGTGGTTAGTCGCTGGCGCCACCGAAAAAGAATTGTTTGGGGGCGAGCTCAACACGACCAACAACCGTATGGAACTGATGGCCGTAATCGAAGCGCTGAATGCACTCAAGCGCCCATGCGAAGTGGTTGTGCATACGGATAGTCAGTACGTACAAAAAGGTATTAGCGAATGGATTCATGGCTGGAAAGCGCGGGGCTGGAAGACCGCCAGCCGTGCGCCAGTCAAAAATGTCGATCTCTGGCAGGCGCTCGATACGGCGCAGGCGCGCCATGCAATCAGCTGGCGCTGGGTTAAAGGGCACAACGGCCACGAAGGAAACGAGCGGGCTGATGCGTTGGCCAACAAAGGCGTTGAACTGGTGCTCTAGCCTGAACACCCGATATTTTTATCTACTGACTGAATCCTCATGCGCCAAATTGTTTTAGACACCGAAACCACGGGCCTCAACCCGCGTACCGGCGACCGCATTATTGAAGTCGGCTGCGTCGAGCTTGTTGACCGCCGCCTGACCGGACAACATTTTCATCGCTACACCAACCCCGGGCGAGACTCTGACCCTGGCGCGTTGGCGGTACATGGATTGACGACTGAATTTTTGCGGGACAAGCCGCAGTTTTTTGAGATCGCGGACGAATTCTGTGCGTTTGTGCGCGATGCTGAAATCATCATTCACAATGCGCCATTCGACGTCGGCTTTCTCGACGCCGAGCTTGACAGGCTGGGCCTGCCCAAATTTGGCAGCCAGGTCCTGAAGATCACCGACACCTTGGTGCAGGCAAAAGAACTGCATCCCGGCAAGCGCAATTCGCTCGATGCGCTGTGCGACCGCTATGGGGTCTCCAATGCGCACCGCACGTTGCATGGTGCGCTGCTTGACGCCGAGCTGCTGGCCGAGGTCTATCTGGCCATGACGCGCGGGCAAAATAGCCTGACCATTGACCTCAACATGGATGAAGTGCAGGGCGGTGCAAGCAGACGGGTAACGGAGATCGCAGAAATTCTGCTCGTAGCGCCCGATGCAGCCGAATTGGCGGCGCACGACACTGTTCTCAAGTCCTTGGATAAGGAAGTCAAAGGCCAGTGCGTTTGGCGGCAATTACCCTTAAATTGATTGGATGGGGCGATTGTGCGATAATTCGCGCCGGCCCGGGAGGTTAGCTCAGGGGTAGAGCGATCGCCTCACACGCGATAGGTCGCTGGTTCGAAACCAGCACTTCCCACCATATTGGCCGAGTGTTGCACCTGCCGTTTGATTTCAACACAGCCAAAATTACCGATCAACAGATCGGTTTTTTTTCGCCTGCGTTTTTGTGTGGTTCGACCTGAACTAAGTATTGTTCCTCGTCACAGAATCGCTAAGTTCGTTGTTATGACTCAACGAGTTTTCGATAAAACCTCTCAAATTCCTGGCGATTGGGCGCTTGATGAACTTCTGGTCGCGGTTGTTTGTTGTTGGAATGTTTTCAATTGGCGCCAGCAGCCTGGTCGGCTGCGGCGGTGACGCGAAGTCTACCGTTACCTCTGCGCCGGTCATACCCGCCCCGACTGGTAATCTTGAAGTCTATCTTCAGACAAATCCTGCTTACTTTCTTGCCGCTGGTGAAATCGTTGGCTTTCAGCAAATCAATCTTGCGTTTAAAAAAATACAGATACACCGAGATGCAACGGCCCAGGCAGACAGCAGTGGATGGGTTGATATTCCGCTGTCGACTAGTATTCAGAGCAATCCGGTAGATCTTACAAAATACACGGTCAACTCGCTTCTCCTAGTAAAAACCCCCGTACCGCCCGGAAAATACAAGCAAATAAAAATCATTTTCAATCCGAACGTGTCGGGACAGATTATCCGTAACTATGCAATCGGAAGCACGCCAGGGGGTAACGGAAAGTCGCTGTTAGTCAATTATCCAAGTAATGTGACGGATGGATTTCTAATACCCACAGAGATTGAAGTAAAAGCAGGTTCAACGTCGTGGTTGGGCATCACGATGGATTTGCGATCTTTGTTTGGCATGGTCGATGGGACCTATATATATCGACCAGTAGCCCGGTCCATTGATCTTAGCGAGGCAGGTAATATAGAACTGAATATTGGTGCCAACGATGGTGCGGTATTAGTCAGCGTGCAGCGTTACGGACGCATAGTGCGGAGCCTGTACGCACCTAAGAATGCCGACAGAGTATTACTTACCCAATTGCCCAAAACATCCAGTCTTGATGATTCCTATCAAGTCGTTCTCTCGTCTCGCAATATCATCACAAAAGTCATAAAAAATATTCCGGTCAATGGCGGTGGGCAGACAACCAGTATTCTAGATTCAATCGCTATTTCTTACGCACAAAATCCGACTAATACGTTTTTTATCAAGGCCGATAAGTCCGCTACATCCGAGGTTCTGGGGGTAATGGGTGTCGAGCTGATTCAGCGCCTTGGATCATTGCAGACTGATCTTGCCATAGTGACGGCCTATACCGTTTCGCCGATTTCACAGTTACAGCAGAATTCATTGCGGCGAGACATAGCGATCGATTATTCCGCTGCGGGCCCGGACATTGCTGATTATTACGTGCTTCCCATTGCCTTCAATAAATTTTCGGATTCGAGTACTAATTTTAAAGTTCGTATTGATCCGGACCTAAATTCTTCTGCTTTCACAGCCGATTATTGCGTTGCTCAAATCGGCTTAAGTTGTACACCTTAAAACGTACAAATGTGACTGTATCTTTCTTCTATTTTTATTTTTTTAGCCAAATTTAATTTTGAAAAAGGTGTATTTATGTTTATTAATACTAGATCAAAATTATTTTTATTGGTGATGACTCTGGCTTTGGGAGGATGTGGGGGGGACGTTCCTACTGTCAATTCGAACCCGCAAAACTCTTCAGATAATTCGAATACGGTGATCGTATCCGCACCTATTTTTCCGACAAATTCTGCTTCACAAACAGGGTTTGTCTCCGGCCCTCCTGGGGTCACGATCATACCGGGTCCGGTAACCCCAGTTGGTCCGAGTGGAACACTCACCATTCAACTGGAAACAAATCCGACTGCCGGCTTTAAGGATATTAATTTAGGAATCAACAAAGTTCAGATTCATCTGAATGCGAATGCAAGCGCCGATGCAGCTGGTTGGCAAGATGTTGCTATGCCTAGATTAATTAATGAAAATTTTCTGAATTTTACCGATACTCCGCTAGTACTTGCTAAGGGAGCAGTAACAATCGGAAGATATAAAAGTGTAAAGCTAACATTCGATCAATCGGATGGAATTAATTTTCCAAATTATGTAAGTGAGAAAAATGGAAATCAACAAAATAGAGTTTTTCCAGTTGTGGTGTCGCCTGCGTCGATATTAAATACTGACATTGAGATTAAAAAATCCGAAAATTCTTCGATGGGAATAACGTTAAATTTGCGGGCACTCGCAAAAACGGCTGACCTTAATTCATTGTTTGGAAGCTACATTTTTCATCCTGTCGCGACTGCCCTTGATTTGTCGAGCGCTGGCACCATCGAAATTAATCTTGGCACGACTGATGGTACGGTCATGGTAAGTGCGCAGCGCAATGGAAAGATTATTCGAAATAAAATTCCGGCAAGTGCCGGCATAGTCAAGCTCACACACCTGCCTTTTTCCACTGGTGACTCAGTGGGGTATCAAGTTGTTTTTTCTTCACCAAATTTTTTCACTAAAGTTATTAATGGTTTCCCGGTAGTTAGTAGCACTAAGCCCACGCAATTTTTGGCGCTTAAAGAAGCTTTGACGCTTGAGCCATCATTACTAAAAGTGGACACGCCGATACAGCTTTCTGGCCCATTGAATGTGGATGACAGCGAACTTAATGCGTTTGAAGTGCTTAGAAAAATAGGTGGTATTTGGTTCGTTGTTGATTATGGATATAACCTTGGAAGATTTATGAAAGGACAGCCCTCTACCGTATATACAAGCACACTTTCAAATAGCTACGTGCAGCTACTATTCTATAGTTCATTTAACTCAGCCATCCTTTTTCCTGGTGGCTTTCCTTTGGATGTCATCAAGATCCGAGCTAATCCAGATTTGGCAACCATAAAAGAACAAGACGGATTGGCTGGGCAGCTAATCCTTATAAATCATTGATTAGTAAGGATTGAAATTTTTCGTATCAGATTCGAAAATAAAAAATTATCAATAAATAATAGATATTTTTTAAAGGAACCTGTTATGTTTAGATCATCTTAGGTTTTGTAATGAAAAAACTATTTAAAATATCTTCTATATTCATTTCCCCCCTTTTTGTTTTGGCTGCATGCGGCGGGTCGAATGATAAAGCTAAATCAACTATGTCAAACGAGGCAACATTATCGGTTTCGATGAAAGTCAACGCGCAATATCCAATCTCTAGCGACAGGCTTACCAGATTTGATAAAGTTTTTCTTAAAGTTGCCAGTATAAAAGTGCTTTCAGCCGATAAAAGCGGTGCCGTAGAATCCGAATGGATCGATGTCGAGATGCCGAAATCAATTCGCGGCCGACCAGTGGATTTTGTGCCTTTCACTCAAAGCAGCATAAATCTTGCCAGTGGATCTGTGTCTCCTGGTGCTTATAAAAAAATAAGGCTGATATTTAGCCCTAATCAAGTGGCCGATAGCTATCGTAATTATGTAAATCTAACAAAAGAAAACCCTGACACTAGAATTCGTACAAACCAAGAGGCCCTCATTGATTTTTCGAGTGATGCTAGTCGAACCTTGGAGATGCCTCTAAGTTTTAGCGTTGGTAGAGGCTCTTCCACATCGATTGGAATTACATTAGACCTCCGTTCAATTTTCGAAAAAACCGAGGGAAATTTTGTTTTTGCGCCAGTTGCGACTGTGTTTGATGAGAAAAATGCGGGATCAATCACAGTCGATCTGGGGCCTAACGACGGCTCAGTGATGGTGACTGTGCAGAGAGATGGGAAAATTGTCAGACGCATCGCTGCTCCTGCATCGGCAACAAGCGGTGTGCTTACGCTGGATCAGTTACCGAAGACACCCGATGCAGGAGAGCCAAAGGAATTCTACGAAAACCCGGCTAATTCTTATCAAGTCGTATTGTTCTCTCCGGCCTATACGACCAAAATTATCAAAAATATTCCTGTAAAGGCTGGTAAGTCAACAAAAGCATCCTCGACCGTTGTGTTATTGAATTCGCCGCCGGTCCTGCCGGACGCTGGCCTGATTTGGCTAGCTCCTGGCGATAGGACCGCAAGTGGTGGCGCTGTCATTGGGCCCCCGCTCGCATTCACGGCAGAAGCGCGCCAAGCTTTGGGGCCAGTCCACGCCAATATGGCGGTGTTATTGGATTTTACTCCTGAGATATTTTATCGATCTTTCCTAAAGCGAAATGTCTTTACCTTTCGAGCTTTTGTTCAAATTCCGCTAAATCCCGAAATTTTAGATTACGCAGGCTCTGATAATTTTCAGTCAATTAATTCGATATCAAGTCAATTTTTTGTGAAACTTGATTCCGGTCTTGCAAGCGAAGCAGAGGTTGCCGAGACCTCTGTGCTGAGTAAAAACAGAGAATATTTTGACGCAGATCGTGAGGACTAAGTAGCGATCATATTTAAACTGGACTCAGGGCAACTGCTTGTTGCAAATTCAGCGTGAGTACCCATCTCGGTCCAGAAATATTTTGAGGAGATTCATTCTAAGTGTCCCGCTCTGACGGGATCGCTAGAGGATATTTCTGGCACAGAAAAATTTTTACTTAGCGCTAGGCGGTCTGCTAACAATAGGGCTAGCGTTTGCGTACGGTTTTTCCGGCTAGGCCCTTCTCCATCGTCCGCACGACGGCCGCGCCCTGGCGCGGTCGTGCAGCCCCAAATTTCTTCGCCAGTCGATTTACAGACGGCGTCTCACCCGAACCCACCGAGGACATTTTTTTGCCCGCTGGGCTATCGAATCGCGGTACCAGATGCTGTGGCCCGCTGCCAATCAGGTCGCTGCGTCCCATTCTTTGCAACCCCTCGCGGATACTCTCCCAATTAGCCGGATCGTGATAACGCAGCAAGGCTTTGTGCAAGCGTCGGATTTTCGCTAAACGAGGGGTGTCCACCGTTTCTGAATCCTGGCTGATTTTTTTCAGCGGATTTTTTCGGGTGTGGTACATGGTCGTCGCCATCGCCATCGGAGTAGGCAGGAAAGTCTGCACCTTATCTAGTCGGAAGTCATTTTGCTTCAACCACAGGGCCAGATTGAGCATATCTTCATCGGTGGTGCCCGGGTGTGCGGCGATGAAATACGGAATCAGATACTGCTCTTTTCCCGCTTCTTTCGAATACTTGTCGAACAGCTCTTTGAATTTATAGTACGAGCCCATACCCGGCTTCATCATCTTCGTCAGCGGGCCTTCTTCGGAATGCTCGGGCGCGATTTTCAGCAAACCACCGACATGATGCGTAACGAGCTCTTTCACATACTCGGGCGAACGCACGGCCAGGTCGTAGCGCAGGCCAGAGCTCACCAGAATTTTTTTCACGCCTGGAATTTCGCGTGCGCGCCGGTAGAGCTGGATCAGTTTGCTGTGGTCCGTATTGAGATTGGAGCAAATGGTCGGATACACGCAAGACAGCCGGCGGCATGACTCTTCAACTTTCTTGTCCTTGCAGGCGAGCCGATACATATTCGCTGTGGGTCCGCCCAAGTCTGAAATGGTGCCGGCAAATCCTTTTGTCTTATCGCGGATGAGTTCGATCTCGCGCAAAATCGATGGCTCGGAACGGCTCTGAATGATGCGGCCTTCGTGCTCCGTAATCGAGCAAAAAGTGCAGCCTCCAAAACAACCCCGCATGATATTGACTGAAAACCGGATCATGTCCCAAGCCGGTATTTTTGCTTTGCCATAGGCCGGATGCGGTGCGCGGGCATAAGGCAGGTCATAGACATGATCCATCTCATCCATTGCCAGCGGCAAGGGCGGTGGATTGAGCCAGACATCGCGTTCGCCATGGGCCTGAACCAGCGCACGCGCGTTCCCTGGATTGGATTCGACGTGAAAGACGCGTGATGCGTGCGCATAAGTAATTGGGTCCGCTTTAACGGCCTCGTAAGAAGGCAGGCGGATTACGCTTTTTTCGCGGATTTCCTTTTGCTGGGCAAGGCGCTCTTCGCGCGTCATCAGCTTGATTACCTGCACAGCCGGTTTGGCCTCAGCTTGATCCGTGCCACAGGCTTCAGGATTTTTTTCCTTCATCTCATACGGGTCCGGATGCACCTCGACCTTGCCGGGCGTATCGACGCGGGTGGAGTCAATCACGCTCCAGTCCTCTGCCGGCTTCCAGCCAGAGGACACCATGAAGGCGGTGCCGCGCAAGTCGCGGATGGATTTAATCGACTCGCCCGCTGCCAGACGGTGCGTGAGGCTGACCAGTGCGCGCTCGGCGTTACCGAAAATGAGCAGATCCGCTTTCGAATCTGGCAGTACCGAACGACGCACCGTGTCAGACCAGTAATCGTAATGCGCGATACGTCGCAGACTCGCTTCGATGCTGCCGATGATAATGGCGGTGTTGGGGAAAGCCTCGCGGGCGCGTTGCGCGTAGACCGTCACTGCGCGGTCCGGACGTTTGTTGGGTTCACCCCCGGCGGTATACGCGTCGTCGGTACGGATTTTGCGGTCCGACGTGTAGCGGTTGATCATGGAATCCATGTTGCCCGCTGTGATGCCGAAATACAGATTCGGCTTACCCAGCGCGCGAAAGGCCTCAGCCGAGTGCCAATCTGGCTGGCTAATGATGCCCACCCGGTAGCCCTGGGCTTCGAGCAGGCGGCCAACCAGTGCCATGCCAAAGCTCGGGTGATCGATATAGGCGTCGCCGGTTACCAGCACCACGTCGCAGCTGTCCCAGCCCAATGCCTGCATTTCTGCGCGTGACATGGGCAGGAAAGGCGCAGGCTGTAAATCCGGCCGGAACAAGGGGTGCGAACGTAGGTTGGGCGGGGCTGACGTCATGGGGCGTCGGTCTCTCAATCAGGGGGAAGGCCGCAGTATGACAGCTTTGCGCGGCGCGCGTGGACGGCCGGAAAGCAGACGCTGCCGGGGGCTACTTAAATGGATTGTCGACGCTGTCGGTTGGACGCGTCGACATCGCCTCCGGTAAATCTGCGGCACTTTGCAATGCTTGCACCGTCGCGTCGATCAGGGCCTTCATTTCCAGCGCCAGCCGCAAGCCGGCTTTGTCCCGCGTAATGGCCAGCGCGCCGTAAAGTTCTAGCTGATCGAGCCGGTTTTCTACCGTAAGCTCGCCAATGGTGATCGAGTCAGCTTCATTTTGAAACGGTTGCAGGGTCGGCATGACAAGCCTCTCGTTAGGGATGTTATTTGCGTTTGCGGATTCTGGGCTCGGGCAGCGACGCCGGCTTCGCCTTGACTGCTGCGGATAAGGACGGAAACAAATTGATGTTAATCCGCTTTTCCAATTCTGCAATCGACACAACTTCATACGCATTGCTCGCATCATTGGGGGCCAGCCAGGCGGCAGCTTCTTTTTGCACCGGGTCGTAGACTGCCTTGAAAACGTGCGTCGGCACAAAAACACGGGCATTAAGACGATTGATTTTATCGCCTTCAAAAACCGGTCCCGTAACAACATACAGCTCGCCGCGCTGCTGCACCAGATGACGGGTTGCGCTTTCAATCGCTGACCATAAAACCTGATTATTTTCGCGGTCTTGCGGCACGATATTAGCCAGTGAAAAACTCTCATACTGCGCCTGACTAGTGGGCATATCGGCGGCCGGCGTCATGTGACCACGATCAAAGCCCGAATGCGCATAGTCGGCCAGCTGCGCGCGGTCTTCCGGTGGCAACGTGATCTCAGCATGAAACGCATTGTCCCGTTTGATCTCACGTGCTTGCGCCAGACTCTCGCGCGTAAGATGCTCAGCCGACCAAAGCGGCGTGCGCGACACCCCCGAATGCATCACCGCAAAGGCTTCGTAGCAAAGCCCCACTGTTTTGGTTTGCAGCGCTGTGCGGGTGAAGCTTGGCGCTGTTTTATCTGCAAAATGCGCCAGACAGCTGGTGGTTTGGGCGTGTGCACTGCCGGCCCAAAAAACCTGCACCAACAGCAACGCCAGCAAGGCAACAACGTATTTTTTCATCTTGTTCGCTTAAGCGTAAATAGACAAATTCGAAGGGCGGAAGGAGCGAAAGTTCCAGGCCCCGAGAGTACATTCTTTGAAGAAACCTTGCAGTAAAGAAATATTGATCTTTTCGTCGTCTGTCTAGTCAAAAAGAGATGGATCACCAAGATTTCCTTTTTAAAAACCGGCATGCGGCAGGGGAGTTGCTGGCTGAAAAGCTGCAGGCGCATGCGCATCAGCCGCAGACCGTTGTGCTGGCATTGCCACGAGGTGGCGTGCCGGTGGGCGCTGCGTTGGCCGAGGCTTTAGATTTGCCGCTTGATGTGCTGGTGGTGCGCAAACTGGGTTTGCCTTACCACGAGGAATGCGCAATGGGTGCCATTGCCAGCGGTGGTCAAACCGTGTTTAACGCAGACGTGCTGGCGCTGGAACGGGTCTCTCAGGAAGAAATCGCCCGCGTGATTACACGCGAATCCGGCGAGCTGCAACGGCGTGAGTTGCGCTATCGGGGCGGTCGCGCGCCGCATCAGCTGGAAGGCCAGCAGGTTATTCTGGTGGATGACGGCATCGCCACCGGGAGCACCATGCAGGCAGCCATCCGCGCAGCACGTGCGGCACACGCGAGCCACGTCACGGTGGCCGTTCCAGTGCTACCGCAAAGCGCTTTGTCGAGAATAAAAAATGACGCTGATGCGATGGTGTATCTGGCCGTACCGTCCGGCTTTTATGCAGTCGGCCAGTACTACGCAGACTTCCGTCAGACCAGCGACGAGGAAGTGATTGCCTTGCTGGCAAATGCGGCGCAGACAACATCAAACCGTTTTCATCTTGATTCATCCCCTTCTGGAACCCAAGGAGAACATCGTGGAATATGAAACTCGCAGAACCAATACCGTCGTGAATGTGCTGGCAGGGCTAGCTGTGGGTGCGCTCGCCATGTATATCGCCGATCCCTCGCAAGGGCGACGTCGACGTGCACTGTTGCAGGACAAAGTCAGTAGCGTCAGCCATCACACATCGAAAGCAATGACGCAGACTCTGCACCACGCCCGCAACCGTTTGAATGGCTTGCAGGCGAGTGCGACGCGTTTACTCTCGCCGCGTCAGGCCAAGCCTATCGACGATCATGTGCTGCAGGCGCGGGTTCGCTCGCGGCTTGGTCGAGTTATATCGAATTTGCACGATGTCGAGGTGAGCGCGCATGAGGGCATTGTGACCTTGGGTGGGCAAGTCGCTGCGCATGAACAGGATCGACTTGCACAATTAGTGGCAGCTATTCCCGGTGTGGAGGCAGTGCGGCATGCGTCGCACACGCGCGCGCGCGGCGGCCTGATCAATGGACGCAATACCTTGTGGGTTGCGGGGGCGGTGGGGACGGGCTTATTGGCGTGGTACGGCATCACACGCCGCGCGCCGCTTGGCTTGCTCGGTGCGGCTGGATTAGGGCTGCTCGCAGGTGGCACCGGCAAGCGCAGCCGCCGACTTGCTGCGCCAATTGCAGGACAGGCTGTTGAAATCGAAAAAACAATCGAGATCAGCGCGACACCGGAGGCGGTATTTGATATCTGGAGTCGCTATGAAAATTTCCCCTATTTTCTGTCGCACGTCGTCGAGGTGCGCGACCTTGGGCACAATCGGTCGCACTGGATTATGCAAGGGCATGGTGGGGCCGAGGTGGAATGGAATTCTTTACTGACAGTGTCAGAGCGGCCTGCCAAATTGGCTTGGCAAAGCGAGTCCGATGCCCGCGTCATGCATCACGGAACAGTGTTGCTGACGCCAGCTGAAATGGGCACACGTGTGACAGTAAAATTAACTTGGAGTCCACCTGCGGGCAGCAGCGACGAGCAGGTGGCGGTGCTGCTCGGGGAAGATCCGCAATGCACACTCGACGAAGATTTGCTACGCATGAAGCAGTTTATCGAGCGTGGCCTGCCGGTACGGGAAACGCTCAGTGGGTCTGCTGAGGCGGGGGCCATACTGCACTAATAAAACGGTTCTTCGTCTGCTTCCCGGTCTCGGCCGGCGGTTTGCATTATCATGCCCGCTGGCCACTAGCAAAAAAACAGGAGACAGGAATGGCAGACGAACATCCACGTTTGTGGACGCCGGACGCAGCACGCATTGCCGGCACGAGGCTGCATGACTACATGCAATGGCTGGCTAAACGCGGCTTGCATTTTTCTGATTATCAGAGCTTGTGGCAATGGTCTACCGACAACGTCGAAGATTTTTGGGAAACGATCTGGCAGTATTTTGACATCAAGAGTGCGACGCCTTACACTAGGGTTCTGGCCGAACGCGTAATGCCGGGCGCGGTGTGGTTTGAGGGTTCGCACCTCAATTTCGCCGAGCAGATATTTCGCTTCAACACCGATCAAAGTAGCGCAAGCAAGCCTGCCATCATTGCTCGCTCCGAAGTGCGCGCGCCGGTTGAGATTTCATGGGGCGCCTTGCGTGCGCAGATCACGGCCGTTGCCAATACATTGCGTGCGCTCGGCGTTGGCCCCGGTGACCGTGTCGTGGCCTATTTACCCAATATCCCCGAAACCGTGGTGGCGTTTTATGCATGCGCCAGCATTGGTGCAATCTGGTCATCCTGTTCGCCCGATATGGGTAGTGCGAGTGTGCTTGACCGCTTCAGACAAATTGATCCTAAGGTGTTGCTGGCGGTAGATGGTTATCGCTATGGCGGTAAAGATTTTGATCGCCTCGCGGTGGTCGAGACCATGCGCACCGAGCTCACGACGCTGGAACACACCGTGCTATTGCCCTACCTTGATCCGCACGCACGTTTAGCTGGTGCTATATCTTGGGCTGATTTGCTCACCCACTCGGCCGCGCAGGCGCAGACCATGCGTTTTGAGCAGCTGCCCTTCAACCATCCGCTCTGGATCCTGTACTCATCGGGTACCACCGGCATGCCCAAGCCCATCGTGCACGGCCATGGCGGCGCGCTGGTAGAGACCGTAAAAGGTCATGCCTTGCATCTCGATTTAGGCGAGAGCGATCGGTTTTTATGGTTTTCTACTACTGGCTGGGTGATGTGGAATGCCCAGGTAACTGGGCTGATGGTAGGTGCCACAATCTGTCTTTATGATGGCAATCCCGGCTATCCGGATCTTGGTCTGCTGTGGCGTTTTGTTGGTGAAGAGCGGATCAGTTTTTTTGGCGCCGGTGCCGCATTTTTTACCAACTGCATGAAGGCCGGTATTGAGCCCGCTGAGATCGCGGATCTGCAGGGCTTGCGCGCAGTTGGTTCAACCGGTTCACCCTTAACTTCCGATGCGTATCACTGGATTTATCAGCACGTGGGCACCGACATCATGCTCGCGTCGATCAGTGGCGGCACCGATACGGCGGCGACATTTGTCGGCGCGTGTCCGATCTTGCCGATTTATGCGGGAGAGATGCAGTGTCGTTCTTTAGGCGTGGCGGCACATGCGCTCGATGAGGCTGGCAAGTCGCTGATTGGTGAGGTTGGTGAATTGGTTATTACGATACCGATGCCATCGATGCCGCTTTATTTCTGGAATGACCCAGGTAATTTACGTTATCTCGATAGCTATTTTGATCAATACCCGGGTCTATGGCGGCATGGTGACTGGATCCGGATTACTGAGCGTGGTGGTGCGATTATTTACGGTCGCTCGGACGCCACGATTAACCGCTATGGCATTCGGATGGGCACAGCAGAGATCTATCGGGTTGTCGAAGACTTTCCCGAGGTATTGGATAGCATGGTGGTAGATCTTGAATATCTTGGCCGTGAATCTTACATGCCGCTATTCGTGGTGCTGCGCGAAGGCGTTACACTTGACGCGACATTAGAGCAACGCATTCGCGACAAGATTCGTACCGAGCTATCGGCGCGCCATATACCCAATGAGGTAGTTGCAGTGGCTGAAATTCCGCGCACCTTGACAGGCAAAAAAATGGAGCTGCCGATTAAAAAACTTTTACTCGGCATGCCCCTGGAAAAAATTGCCAATCCGGATGCAATGAGTAACCCCGGCGCGCTGGCATTTTATGCCGCGTTTGCAACAAGCCCTCGGCGCGGTTAGGCGGCGCCGACGATCCATCCTTCGAGCGGATCAAATCCCTGCCGCGGTAAGCCGAAGTCGTGTTCGCGCCGCTGCCAGGCCCAGCCTGCTAGTAAGGCGCATAGCGCTGCGTCGAGCAGGTCGCCGCTGCCATCTTGCAACAGCGCTTCTCGGTGGCTGCCGGTTTTGAGCCGAATTTGAAGCGGATACGCTCCTGACTCGACGGCGTCGAGGATGGTGGCCCGCGCTGCGTGGCGCTCTGGCGTTTGCATCGCCCGCGCATCATTTTTATACGACGCCCTGGTAATGGAGCGGGCAACCATACCGGGATACGCCTCGACGGCGATGCGGCTTGGGTCACCCTGATGCATCCCATGGACAGAAACACCCGCGTCGAGCAACAACGGCGCGCCGGCATGCAGCATGTATGCCACCGGTGGGTTGACCCATTTCATTGATGAAGAAGACCCCGCCGATAAGTCGGTTGCGCGATGGAGAAACTTGCTGCCGACAGGACGTGCATCACACACCGCTTTGAATTGCTCGCGCAAATGTGCGCGCGACAAACTAGCAATGTGCGTGATCATTGCATCCCACTGCTGCGGCCAACTTAATTGAATAATCAGGTCGCGCGGAAATGAAAAGGGAAAATCAAACGCGCCCAGCCAAGGACCAGGCTGACTAAGCCAGTCTGAAAACGCAGCAAAATCGGTCAGCGTGGTAAGTGCGTCAAGATGAAAGCTGTCCCCATCCAAATAACCAGACGCGATTGTGATGCCTTTTCTGCTGCGCGGCGCAGAGGTGAAGTCTATGCCATGCAGCAGGATGGAACGACCGGTCTTATCAGCGTGTGGCGCCTGCATCCGGCAAGATCACGTTGACATCAAGGACTTCGAGGTTGCCCTGTTTGTCGAGTGAGATTTTGATATCGTCCGGATTGACGCGGGTGTATTTCGAAATCACGGCAATTAATTCTCGATGCAGCGCCGGCATGAAATCCGGTCCGTTGGCGAGATTGCGCTCACGAGCGATGATGATCTGTAGCCTTTCTTTAGCGGCACTCGCTGACTTGGGCTTGCTGTCAAACAGAAAAGAGAGCAGGGCCATTTCACTTTCCTTTAAAAAGACGCGAAAGAATGCCTGGCTTTTCATACGTCGCAAAGCGCAGCGGCAAATCTTCACCAATAAAACGTCCTACGACATCCTTGTAAGCCTCAGAGACATCGCTGCCTTCGAGATGGATGGCCGGGTTGCCCTGGTTGGACGCATGGAGTACGGATTCGGATTCAGGAATGATGCCCAACAGTGGGATGCGTAAAATTTCTTGCACGTCTTCGTGCGAGAGCATCTCGCCAGAGTCGACTCGCTTGGGTGCGTAGCGTGTGATGAGAAGATGTTCCTTGACCGGCTCGGCACCATGCTGCGCGCGCCGTGATTTTGCCTGAATGATGCCGAGTATGCGATCCGAGTCACGCACCGAGGAGACCTCAGGGTTGGTGACGATGATAGCTTCGTCAGCGAAAGTCAGTGCCATTACGGCACCGTGTTCAATACCAGCTGGTGAATCGCAAATGATGTAATCAAACTCCATCGCTTTTAATTCGTCGAGGATGCGCTCGACACCTTCTTCAGAGAGCGCATCTTTGTCGCGCGTCTGGGACGCTGGTAATACATACAGATGATCGCAGTGCTTGTCTTTGATGAGCGCTTGCGTGAGGGTCGACTCACGGTTGATGACGTTGATCATGTCGTACACCACACGGCGCTCGCAGCCCATGATCAAATCGAGATTACGCAGGCCGACATCAAAGTCGAGCACCGCAGTTTTGAAGCCACGCAGTGCGAGGCCGGAGGCAAAACTGGCGCTGGAGGTGGTCTTGCCTACGCCACCTTTGCCGGAAGTTACGACGACGATTTTTGTCACAACAAACTCCTTGTTTGAGTCTTGGTTATTCAATAAAAAAATTTATTTGGCTGAAACCGGGGCAATCGGCACGATCTCAAGTTTGTCGTTCACCAGGCTTACCTGCGCCGCTTTTTTCGAGAGGTCCTTTGGCCAGCCCTCGTCGAAGGTGCGGTAGACGCCAGCAATTGAGACCAGCTCGGCTTCCATGGCCAAGGAAAAGATACGCGCTTCGGCATTGCCGGAAGCGCCTGCTAACGCACGTCCGCGCAAGGGCGCGTAGACATGAATGCTACCGTCGGCGATGACTTCGGCGCCGGGGTTGACGACGCCCATCAAGACCAAGTCGCCACCTCTGGCATAAATACGTTGGCCGCCACGCACCGGCGACTCAATGACCATCGTCCGTGTTGCTGTTGCTGTGGTTTTGTCGTGTGCAGCAGAGGGCACCGGAGTCGCCGGTGCCGCCGCCGGAATCGGCGCGATGGCGACAGCCGGCTTAATTGCCGCCACCGGCGCTGACTCTATGTTCGCGTCAACTTGTCTGGGCTGCGCCATGTTGTCAATGACGAGTCCCTGCGCGCGAACTTCGTCTTCGAGCTTGGCGGGGATATTGCGCACCGCGACCGGATTGAGACGATAGGATTTGAATAAGGCAATCAGTGCCGCCCAGTCGATGCTGCCGGGTGTCGGACTGGGCGTGACTGGGGCGAAGTCCAGCACCGTAAAGTCGTCGTCAAAATAATCCGGTGAACCGCCGGTCAGTTGCGTGAGCGCTGCCGACAACGCGGCCTGACCGGTGTCACCAATCAGCGCAGCCACTGCCACGACAGTAGAAATTTTGATCTCCAGGGGCTTCCTGGTGGGGTTCTTGGGCATACAGTCCAGTCCGGGCTTTTAACAGCCGCTGTCCGATCTGGGAGCGGGGTGATTGTGGCAGGACGTGATCGCGCGTGCTAAACGCGCTGTACCACGCTGCTTGCCGGGCGTAATTATACCCTCGCTAGCGCCCCATATTGCTGGCCGTTCGCCGGATTCATGCAAGCGCGGCGGCAAAGGCTTGCAGGTGATGCTCGGTGCTGCCCCATTGCATCTCAATAGCCATGAGCCTTTTGAAGTAGTGGCTGACATCAAGCTCGTCAGTTACGCCCATGCCACCGTGGAGCTGGACGGCCTGTTGACCCACAAAGCGGCAGGCCTGACCAATGACCACCTTGGCTGCCGACAGTGCTTTGGCGCGCTCTGCGAGATCAGGCTCGATGCTGCGCAGCGCGGCCAGATAACTCATTGAACGGGCTTGCTCGACATGCATCACCATCTCGGCGAGTCGATGCCGTAGGGCCTGAAAGCTGGCAATAGCCACGCCAAACTGGTGGCGGTTACGGGTGTATTCAGCCGTGGCAGCAAGTAGCTTATCGAGCACACCGACTGCTTCGGCGCAGGCCGCGGCGAGTCCGCGATCGAGCGCGGCGCCGATGGCTGTTGTTGCATCAGTCTGGCCCAAACGCGTATTGGCAGGAATCAGCAATCCATCAAGCAGCAAATCCGCCGCCAGAGTGCCGTCAACCAGGGGGCACGCAACGATGCGTCCGGTCAGTAGCGTAGTGGGCACCGCGAATACGGCGAGCTGGTCTTGCCACTGCGCTGTAATGAGCACGATGTCGGCCGAGAGTGTATGAACGACCAGACATTTATGACCAGACATCCTGACTTGTTCGCCGTCTGTCACTGCGTGCGCGTTAATGTCAAAGCGATCATGCGTGCTGTTTTGTTCATCATGCGCGAGTACGGCGATGCAATCGCCCTGCGCCAGTGCCGGCAGATAGCTTGCCCGCTGCGCTTGACTTCCAAGTGCATCGATCAAGGGCGCTGCGACCACGGCGCTGGCCGCATAGGGTGCGAGCAGTAAGGATTCGCCGACGGCCTGCATCACCAGCAGGGTCTCAATGGGGCCGCAACCAAGGCCATCAAATTCGGCCGGTGTATTGAGCGCCAGCAGGCCGAGTTCGGCCAGACCTTGCCAGATCGCGCCGTCGTGAGGATGTGGCTGATGGATGCCGGCGCGGCGGGTGTCAAATCCAGCACGGTCTTGCAGATAGCGGCGCGTGGTTTCTTGCAGCAGGTGCTGCTCATGGGTGAGAGTGAAGTCCATAGGTTTAGGTTCCGAGCAGCATTTGCGCAATGATATTTTTTTGGATCTCGTTGGATCCACCATAGATGGAGAGCTTGCGTAGATTAAGATAACCCGCTGCCAGGCCGACGGCTTGGGCTGGTCCGGCCAGTTCGCCATGAAAGTCGGCTGTCATTGCTTCGCGTCGTAATTGCAGCGCATAAGGGCCGCTCGCCTGTACCAGTAGTTCGCTGATGCTCTGTTGAATTTCCGTGCCACGAATTTTTAATAAAGACGCTTCGGGCCCCGGCGCGTGACCTTCTTTTTCTGCAGAGAGCACGCGCAGATTGGTGATCTCTAGCGCCATCAGGTCAATCTCAATTTGTGCAATGCGCGTAGCAAACAGCGGATCACGAAGCAGTGACTGGCCGCGTGATTGCGTTTGGCTGGCCGTATATTTCAGGCGGCTTAGTTCGCGCTTGGCGATGCCGATGCCGGCGATATTGGCGCGCTCATGACCCAGCAAAAACTTGGCGCAGGTCCAGCCTTTATTTTCTTCTCCTACCAAATTATGACGTGGCACACGAACCTGATCGAACCAGATTTCATTGACCTCATGTGCGCCATCCATCGTAATAATGGGGCGCACCGACACGCCCGGACTTTGCATATCAATTAGCAAAAATGAAATGCCGCGCTGCGGTTTGGCGTGTGGGTCGGTGCGCACCAGACAAAATATCCAGTTGGCGTATTGCCCCAGCGTGGTCCAGGTTTTTTGACCGTTGACGATGTAGTGATCGCCATCTCGCTGCGCGTGCATTTTTAGAGAGGCCAGGTCCGATCCGGCGCCCGGTTCTGAATAGCCCTGACACCACCAGTCTTGCCCCGACAAAATACGCGGCAGATAGTGGCGCTTTTGCGCGTCGTTGCCGAACGCGATGATGACGGGCGCCACCATTTTGACGCCGAAGGGCAGCGTACGCGGTGCCCCTGCCATCGCGGCTTCTTCTTCGAAGATAAATTGCTCTACGGCGTTCCACCCGCAACCGCCGAAGGCCTCTGGCCAGGCTGGTGCACCCCAGCCATGCGCGTGCAGCAATCGTTGCCAGCGCATGTAATCCTGGCTATCTAATTGCAGGCCATTGTGTACTTTGTGTCGAATGTCGCGCGGTAGCTCTGCTTCAAGAAACGTGCGCACGGTGCTGCGAAAGGCCGTCTCGGCGGCGCTAAAATCTAAATCCATGTCTCGGCTTTCCTATCAATGATGCCCTCTGTTTGCGACATCTTTGAGACGATGATACAGGCTGTCAGTTACTGGACAGCCGTTCGCGGGTGTTTGTGCTGACTCAAAACCGTCGCGAGTTGGGGTGACAAACTAGCTTGAATAAGCTAGCCCGTGTATCAGGCTCGTCTTGTCGGTATAAATTTTTTATCCCCCTTTGTTTTTCAGGAGTCTGATTATGCGGAAAATGCAGCAGCACAATCCTATGGTGGACATGGTTCAATGTCAGCTAGAAGCATCGATGCAATTAGCCGATGCCGTATTTTCTGGCACCGAAAAAATTGATCGTGCCGTACTTGACGTCACGCATCAGGCGGTAGATGGTCAATTAAAATTCGCCAAAGCGATTGCGGATATACGCGATCCATCCAAAATGACCGAGTTACAGAGCACGATGGCGCATCGTCCCGAAAAAGCAATGCGATCGCAACAGCAGATTATGGCGGCCTTCGCCGAAATGCAGGCAGAGATCGGCAAATCGATCCAAAATTATATGGAGCATGTGAATCAACTCGCCATGGCCCGCAGTGCCCAAGCGGGTCAACAGACTAACTCCGGTATTGAGACGGCTGACAATGCCATGTTCAATCCCGTAATCAGTATGCTGTCGGTGTGGGAGAAAGCATTCAAGGAAGTTACCAGTATGGCGAATCGCAACATGATGGCTGCGCGCAGTAGTATCGAAAGCGCCACCACTGCCGCGAGTGAAGCGGTATCCCACGCGACGCACCCTGAAGAAACTGAAGAGCTTGACTATTCTGAAAGAAAACACGCTGGCGGTCATCGCAGAAAATCGTAGTTTCTGGTTCTGAGTTGTGATGAAAGTGGTGAAGGCAAAGCGGCTGATCTGCAGTCATTGGTCTGCAGCGGTTGATCTCAAACGATAAGCGGGATTCATCAATGCAAGACGGCTAATAAACCAATCCCGGCATCGCTATTGCCGGGATTGGCTGTTACGTTCGCTCTGAGCGTTGCTTGAATGCGCTGTCTAAGTGGGTGAGATGACGGTGATCTTATCCAACTCGGTTCGGATTGCGGGATTGGCGACCAGCGCAGTTTGCGCTGCCAGTGCAGCGGCAGCTTCGCGGGATTTTTTTGCGGCCTGTTTGGCACGCGAACTTGAGGGAGGCAGACGTCGTAGTGTACGGAGTGCGTCGATGTCGCGAATCCCGATTGAGCGTTGATCAACGGAGATCAAGCCGATCTCGTTAAACGCTGACAAGGTGCGACTGACGGTTTCTAGTGTTAAGCCTAGATAGCTGCCGATCTCATGGCGGGTCATGCGCAGATTAAATAATTTGCTGGAATAGCCCATCTCGGAAAATCGTTCCGACAACGAGACCAGAAAGCGGGCAACACGCGCCTCAGCTGATAACGCGCCCAACATGCTCACCATCGCCTGCTCGCGCACGAGCTCGCGGCTCATGACGCTGTACATCGCATGCTCAAGTTCAAGATGCGCGCGACCCAGTGAGGTAAATTTTTTGAACGGTAGCAGGATCAAGTCACAATTAGACAAGGCTACCGCTTCAGAAGCATAGCGACGCGTATGAATGCCATCGACGCCAAAAAGATCGCCTTTCATCGGAAAGCTCAGGACTTGCTCGTTACCGTACTCATCGATCAACACCGTTTTAAGAAATCCTGAATGCACAATATAGAGCGTATCGAATGCCTGGCCAATCGTGTGGATGCGTTGTCCGGTTTTGAACTGCACGTGCTGGAAAAGAAATTCTTCATCATTGATAGAGATCGCAACCGGAATGCGCAGTAGGTCGCAGAGTTCTTTCAGATTGGACCATAGCTTGCCCTGTCGCTGCCAGCCCGCTTCTGATGATGACGCATGCAGGCCGGCATTGCTCGGGTCAAATCGTGTCTCGTTGGTATGCGTGGATGTCATGGTCATCTCCTGATTTTGAGTGCTGGAACGGATAAGCAGAGACAGGGGCATCGGGTATCCGTTCTTAAGTGACGGTCATGCTGCCGAATGCAGACGCTGAACTGGTGACGGTTAAAACAACCGGGCAGTTTGTAGCAAGTCTTCGATGTCATGTCGCTGCTGCTGGGTCAATATCTGTTTGCCTTTTCTGGTTTCTGCCAGTCATGCTCAGAATGTGAGTGGGTAGTATCGCCACTGAACTTGTTTATAGCTATCGGGGTGCACTGAATACGCAGGTAGGATCAACAGGGACAACCTCGGACGATTCCTAGCTGATGTGATAGCAGTTGTTTGCATCGTTTTCTCCTATGGAAATGATCAAGGCCGGTAGGGTGCAAGCAAGCCGTGCGCAACGGCATACTGAACAAGTTCTGCTAATGAATGGCTGCTCATTTTTTGCAAAATACGCGTCTTGTGCGTGCTCACTGTTTTTACAGAGAGATGCAGCATCTCGGCGATTTCGGTAATGGACTTACCACTGACGAGCAAATTGAATACTTCAAATTCACGATCCGACAATGACTTGTGCGGCATATCCTGTCGCGCCGGCATCGCATCAATGGCCAGCTGCTCGGCGACTTCCATGCTGATATAAGGCCGGCCGATTGCGACTTTGCGGATGGCACTAATGAGTTGGGTGCCCGCGCTTTCTTTGGTTAGATAGCCAAGCGCACCGGCACGGATGGCGCGCACGGCATATTGTTCTTCCTCGTGCATGGTCAATACCAGCAAAGGCAGTTTTGGTGCTTCGTCTTTGATTTGCCGAATCAGATCAACGCCACTACGACCAGGCATTGACAAATCCATCAGCAATAAATCAAAGCCGCCGCGTCTGACTAAGGCTAGTGTTTCAAATCCGTCCACCGCTTCTCCTATGACTTCGATGTCTTCGGCGCCGTGCAAAATGCGTTTTAATCCCTCGCGCATGATGGTGTGATCGTCTGCCACTACGACGCGGATCATGCCGTCGGTCTCCTGACTGAGCCTGGCCATGGTCGTGCTGCCAGTCGATTGCGCGGGATACAAATCGTGTTGCTGTTCATCGTTGTCAGACGTTGTTTTTTGGTGATGTTTAATTTCGGATTGCTCTTTAGTAACAAAAAGGCAACATTTATGATAAATGTATCAGCTTTTCACCGCTTCACCTAGTTGATTTGCGTCAAACTTCTTCGCGGCCCAGGGGAATTTCTGGTAGGCAGCGAGCCACGATGGTCTGCTGGTAAACTGCGCCGCTCAGGCACCTCTCGCCGACCTTCAGAACAGGCAATAAAAATGGAAATCAGATTGGGCGAAATCGGTCACATCATTCAGCTCTCGATTGCGCCGGTGTTTTTACTCACCGGTGTCGGCACCAATATGCTGGTGCTGACCAATCGCCTTGCGCGCATCATTGATCGCTCGCGTGCGCTGGAAGAGCGGGGAGAGTCGGTCGACATACAGATGCCTGATGAGCGCCGGGAGCAGGAGATGGAGATATTGTTTCGTCGCGCGCAGAAGATCAATCGTGCCATTACGCTGTCGACTACTTGTGCCTTACTTATCTGCGTGGTGGTGGCGGCGCTGTTTTTGGGGGATGCGCTAAATTTGCGCCTGGGGACCGTGATTGCCACACTGTTCGTGTTGGCGATGGTGGCGCTGACAGGCAGTTTTATTTATCTGCTGCGCGAGATTTTGCTGGCAACTGAATTTCTGGATGCGCAGCGTGCGCACACGCTGCGGCGGTAGGTCTGTCAGGTGTGTTAAGCGCGTGCTGACAAGCCGTCGATCAAGGCGCAGGTAGCATTAAACAAGCCGTGTCCGGGCTCGGCAAAGGCATCACAAATCGACAAATGATGGATACCCTGCAGTGCCACATCACCTGCGTGGGCTGACTGCCACTGCTGCGCGATCAGATTATTTTGTCGTTTGAATTCATCCGACTCAAGGTCACCGACTGCTGTGACGAAGGGTGCAGCATGGGCTTGCGGCAGATAGCCCGGTGAGACGCGCAGCACGTCGGCTGGCGTTAGCTTCAAATCGACATTGACGAAACTCGCATAGCGTACCGGATCAAGATCGTACAGACCCGACATCAAGACCCCGCCCTTCACCAGATCCAGCGGCAAATCGGCCGCGAGCTGCGGCCAGCGTGCCGCCATCATCATGGCTGCCAGATGGCCACCTGCAGAATGGCCGGCCACCACAATGCGTTTGCGATCAAACTCAAGACGGTCTGCACTACGGTAGAGCCACGCGAGTGCGTGTAACTGCTGACGAGTGATCTCTTCGATGGATGCGTCGGGCGCCAAGGTGTAGTTGGTGAGCGCGACATTGAAGCCGGCACGACGATAGCTGGGCACGATAAAAGTAAAATCAGATTTATCGAGTGAGCGCCACCAGCCACCATGAATAAAAACCAGGAGCGGCGCATTGGCGCGATGCGCCGGATAAAAATCGAGCCGCTCGCCAGCGGCCTCGCCAAAGGGTAAATCGAGCAAGCCTGCGTGGGTGCGTCGCACGAGCGCCGAATCATGCTGCCAGCGCGCAAAGATCTGCGGATGTTCGGGAATCGACGCGCGCGCATTGTACTGACGGGTGTAATACACGGTCTTGGACTCGTGCGATGTGGAACGGGCAGGGCGGGTCTGGGACATGGATAAATCGCAGGATGCGCAGGGGTAATCGAGCAGAGAGTGTAGTGCTTTTGGCCGGACCGGCAAAGCTGCACTGCGGCAGAGGAGTGCGATGGCTTTGGCGAACTCGATTGACGTTTGGCTCGGCCATCGACTACACTCGTGCCGTTTTGGTGCCCGCGCGCCGTTCTCGGCGTGCAGTTAAACGGGAAACACGAAGCGCTGATCTGGTTGATGAACCAGACGCTGCGCCAACGTGTGCTGCCCCCGCAACGGTAAACAAGCGCATGGCCAACGGCCATGCAATCCGCCCCAGTAAGTCACTGTGCAGTTCGCATGGGAAGGCAAGGCGGACAGTCTTGCGAGCCCGGATACCGGCCAGGACAGGTGGGAGAGACGAACGGGGTGAATTTCGTCAGATCTTCGATGCGGCTTGATGCTGCGCCGATGCTGTTGTGTTCACTATTCGATGTACGCTCCTGATGAGTCCTGCCTGCGGGGAAGCTGGCGGGATGCCTTTCTTTGGTCAAATCATGTCAATCATCTGTTACTCCAAGCAGTCTGTGCGTGCGCGCGTTGTGCTGCTTACTTCCTTGCTTTCTCATCCTGCGTTCGCGCAAGCCACTGACGATGTTTTGCCGCCGATTGTGGTGACTGCCTCGCGTTTTTCCCAACCGCAGACGGACGCGCTTGCGCACACCACCGTGATCACCGCTGAGGATATTCGTCATGCGTCGGCATTCGATTTGCCGACGCTGTTACAGCGGGAAGCCGGCTTGCAGCTGTCGCAAACGGGCGGCCCAGGTCAGGCCAGTACGCTATTTATGCGCGGCGCCTCGCCTGCACAGACTTTGATTTTGCTCGATGGCGTGCCGTTGCGACGGGAGGGATTTTCTGCCGCGCCCGCACTGGAGCATATTTTGCCGGCACAGATCGAGCGGATCGAAATCGTGCGTGGCAACGTGTCGGCGATTTACGGTTCTGGCGCCGTTGGTGGCGTGATTCAGATTTTTACGCATAAAGGGAGTAGTAAGCCAGCGGCAAATGTGGCTGTCGAAGTAGGGTCGCATGGCACAAAATCCGTTTCCGCAGCCTTATCCGGTGCGATGGAAAAAACCCGTTATTCGGTGTCGGCAACAGACTTTGCCTCGGACGGTGTGTCGGCCAACAATACAGCGCAATTCACAAACGAAAATCCGGATCGTGATGGCTACCGCAACAAGAGTGTCGCCGGCAGACTGAGTCATGAATGGGATAAGAATCAGGAGTTCGGTTTGAGCGTCTATGCCAACGAAGGAAAATTCAATTTCGATGGGGGTGGTGGTGGCACGCCCACCGATGTGGCGCGTGGATTTGCCAAACAAGAATCGTATTCGCTGTTTTCAAAAAATACGTTCACGGATAATTGGGTATCGACCATCAATCTATCGCAAAGTAACGCGCGCGGCGGCAATCAGAATATCAGCACCGATCCCGCTGGCTATAGCTACAATGCACGCAGCAATAGCAAGGCAAGTCTGCTGCAATGGCAAAATCAGATCGCCTTGCCGAAAGGCTGGGTTGCTACCGCCGGCTTTGATGCCGGTCGCGATCAACTTGAAGCAATCGACTACGCGACCGGCACTTACAGTCGTAGTCGTTCAAGCTTGCACACGGGTGTGCAGGGAAAGATCGACGCCCATCAGCTTCAGGTCAATGTCCGGCATGACGACGTTGGCGGCTCAGGCGCCGATACGACCGGCTTTCTGGGCTATGGTTACATGCTCTCGCCTGTAGTCAAACTGATCGCTAATACTTCGACTGCGTTCAATGCACCGACCCTGATCCAGCTCTACGACGCGTCTTATGGCAACCGTGCGTTGCAGGCAGAGCATTCGCAATCTATCGAGCTGGGCGTGCAGATTGAATCTGGTTTTGGCTTGCTTCGGGCGACGGCGTTTCGCACCAAAACCCGGGATCAGTTTGGCTACGATGCTGCGACCTACCAGACCATTAATATCGGTCGCGTAAACAATGAGGGTGTTGAATTGAGCGCATCCGGTCATCTTGCCGATACCGATTGGCGCGCTAGCCTGACGTTACAAAATCCAATTGATCAAAGTACCGGTGACACCTTGCGGCGGCGCGCTAAAGTCATGAGTGCCTTATCCGCCTCACGACAATTTGGTGCCTGGCGCGCCGGGGGCGATCTGACTTATACCGGTAGCAGACCGGATGGTAGTCAGACACTGGATGCCTATTGGCTTGCCAACCTCACCGCACGCTATGCAATCAATCGCGAATGGTCGGTGCAGAGCAGACTGATTAATCTGTTTGATGCGCGCTATCAAACCGTGTATGGCTACAATCAACTGCCACGCAGTGTGTTCGTTGGTCTGAATTGGCAGCACTGACAATACCGGCCCATCGATTTAATTGCACCACAACCGCATGCCATCATGACCCGTCCTCTCACCTTGCAGCGTGTGTGTGCTGTGCTGTTTTTGCTGGTCGCTTTGGCCATGGCAGCACTGGGCACGGCGGTGTGGTGTGGGGGCAGCGGTTGTTCGATTGAAGCGGCATCATCAGACATTCTGTGGCAGTTGCGGCTGCCGCGCGCGCTGTCTGCCTTTGTTGTCGGTGGTCTCCTGGCGCTGGCTGGTGCGTTGATGCAGCTGTTGCTGCGCAATCCCCTGGCGGACCCGTATGTATTGGGTATCTCAGGTGGTGCGGCCACGGGTGCGATGGCGATGAGTTGGCTGGCGCCCGCTGCGCTGGCGACGGTTGGGTTGCCGCTCGGTGCCTTCGGGGGTGCCTTGCTGGCGACGGCATTGTTGTTTGGTTTGGCGCGGCGCGCGCTGATGGGATTGACGCCGGCATTGGCCTCGTCGCCATCCGGTGTGCGCCTTATTCTCACCGGCGTAATGATCTCGGCAGGCTTTGGCGCACTGATGAGCCTGATGCTGTCGCTTGCCCCTGAAGGTCAATTACGCGGCATCGTGTTTTGGTTGATGGGGGAATTGGATTCAGGGCCGCTGCTGTGGCCCGCCTGGCTTGTACTGAGCCTGGCTACCTTCTGGGCATGCGGGCATGCAAGGCAGCTCAATGTGCTCTCGCATGGTGAGGCTGCTGCGCAGCTGTTGGGCGTGCCGGTACGGCGTCTGCGCGCGATGGCCTTGCTGGTGGCGTCGCTGGCCACAGCTAGCGCAGTGGCTGTGGCTGGGTCGATCGGTTTTGTCGGACTGGTGGTGCCGCATGGGCTGCGGCTGGTGCTAGGCAATGACCAGCGGCTGCTGCTGCCGGCCTCGGCCCTCGCCGGTGGCACCGCATTAACGCTGGCCGATTTGCTCGCCCGAAGCCTGGTCGCGCCGGTGCAGTTGCCTGTTGGGGTGGTGACAGCGCTTGTCGGTGTGCCGGTTTTTCTGATGCTACTGGCAAGGAGCCGCTAATGCGATTTTTGCAGACTGAGCAACTCCAGATCGCGCTTGGCGGACGCACGCTGCTGGATCGTCTTGATTGGACCGTGCGGCGTGGCGAGTTTTGGTGTGTGCTCGGAAAAAACGGTGTGGGTAAAAGTAGTTTGCTCTACGCGCTCTCGGGTCTGCTGCCGCACGCCGCCGGCCGACTGCTGTTGGCCGGTGAACCGATTGCTTCCCTCACTGCAGCCACGCTGGCAAAGCGGCGTGGCCTGATGCTGCAGCATCAGGCTGATGCGTTTTCGCATTCGGCACTCGATACGGTCTTGATCGGGCGCGCGCCTTATCGCATTAGTCGAGCCTGGGATGACACCGCCGATCTGGACGCCGCGCATGCCGCTTTGGCGCGGGTGGGTCTTGGCGAAAAAGCCGGCGCCGATATCACCCGTTTGTCCGGTGGCGAACGTCAGCGGGTGGCGCTGGCAAGCCTACTGGCACAAGATCCGGACCTGATGCTGATGGATGAGCCAACTGCGCATCAGGATGTCGCACAACAGCTCAGCGTCATGCGTCTGGCGCGTGATCTGGCGACAAGCCATGCGATCGTGGCGAGCTGTCACGATGTTAATTTGGCGGCGCGCTTTGCGACCCATGCGCTGGTGCTCGGCGAGGGACAGCACTGGATAGGGCCGGTTGACGAGGTGATGACGGCCGACATTTTGGCGCAGGCGTTTTCTTGTCAATTCAGCTTGCAGGGCGGGTTGTTAGTAGCCCAGTGAGGCAGTATGGCCGCGCGCACTACTTCGGCCACAGCACCATCTGCGTACAACGAAACAACGCAATCGTCTTGCCAGCGGCTGACACCGTTGCATCCCACACTTGCGTGGTGCGTCCCAGATGCACGGGCTTGGCCACGCACGTGACCTGTCCTTTGCGCGCAGTACCCAGGTGATTGCTCTTTAATTCAATCGTCGTAAAGCTCGTCGCGCCCTGCGGCAGATGTAGCATGCAGCCATAGCCGCACGACGTATCGGCAAGCATCACAATCGATGCCGCATGCAGATAGCCGTTAGGCGCAAGATGATGTGGCTTGATGTCGAATGCGGCACGCAAGCCATCGGCATCAAAGTCGAGGACGTCAAAGCCGAGTAATTCAGCCAGTGTGCCTTGCTGGCGGAGATGCAGTTCGGCGCGTTGTTCAGGGGTCATGGTTGGGGCTTCTTGATGAATCAATCGTTTATTTTTGCAACCCTATGTGTGCAGTCAGTGCGGCCGGCGCAAACGAACCTGCTCGACTTGCTCACACAGCTGTCCGACACCGTCGAGCATACGTGGCCCGGCCCGGTTCAATAGCGTGCCATTAACCACAAACAGGTTGCTGCGTTCTACTGCGGTCATGCGCGGAAAACGGCGCCACTTGGCCATCGCCTGTGCTGTTTGATCACTGATAAAAATCGCTTCTGGATTCGCACTGACAACGGCTTCGGTGCCAATCGTGGGAGCGAGTTGGGGCAAACTGCCAAACGCATTCTGCGCGCCGCACAGTGTCAAGGCCTGCGAGACCAGATGGGTTGCATTGAGCGTCATGAGCGGTTGCGCCCAGATCTGATAAAACACCACGACCGGCGCGCGCCCCGCATAGCGATGCTGCAGCTGCATGTGCTGCTGGCGAAAAGTCTGCGCCGACTGTTGGCCGTGTGCGGTGGTGCCGGCAAGCGTAGCGAGCTTCTCAATGGTCGTGGCGATGCCGTCGAAGCTGCGCGGTTCACTTTCAAACACGGCAATGCCAAGCGCTCTGAGACGGGCAATCTGACGGGCCGGGTTGCCGTTTTTCCAGGCCACGACCAGGTCGGGTCGAAGGCTGACGATGCGTTCCAGATCAACTTGCGTGCTGCCGCCTATGGAGGCGATACGCTGCGCTTGCTCTGGAAAGTCACTCCCTGAAGACACACCGACGACCAGATCGCCGGCGCCGGCTGCAAACAATAATTCGGTCGCGTGCGGCGCGAGGCTGACAATACGTCGCGCCGCAGAGGGCAGGCTGATGGTGGCGCCAGTATCATCAACAACGCGTGGCGCGGTATGCGCGAAGCCAGTGACAATAAGTAGCGTCAGACCAAGCCAACGCACACCGCGGCGGTGACCCAGCGTCATATTTCCAGATTGTCGATGAGGCGCGTGTTGCCTAGTTTGGCCGCGGCTACCACGACCAGTGGCGAGCCTTGCGCGAGATCGCCGGCTGCAGGTGGTTGCAGGTCGATACGTTTTCTGATCGACACATAGTCCGGCTGCCAGCCGCGCGCGGCAAGATGCGCCATCGCGGATTTTTCAAGCAGCGATACATCAAGCTGGCCGGCACGCATGGCTTCGGCCACCGCGCTAAGTTCGCGATAGAGTGCCGGGGCTTCGGTGCGCTGCTCTTTGCTCAGATACATATTACGCGAGGACAGCGCCAGTCCGTCTTCGGCGCGATAGGTTTCGGCGGCGATGATGTCGGTGGGCAGCGCGAATTGGCGCGCCATGTGCCGTACGATCATGAGCTGCTGATAATCTTTTTTGCCGAACACGGCCACCCGTGGTTGCACGCAGCTAAATAATTTCAGCACGACCGTGGTGACGCCAGTGAAAAATCCGGGGCGAAATTCGCCTTCAAGAATGCCGCCGATGTCCTCAGGAGGCTGGACGCGAAATTCTTGCGGCTCCGGATATAAATCTTTTTCCGTTGGCGCAAAGAGCACATAGACGCCTTCTTTTTCCAGTTTTTCAACGTCGGATGCAAAGGTGCGCGGATATTTTTCAAAGTCTTCGTTGGGGCCAAATTGGAGGCGATTGACAAAAATAGAGGCCACCACCGGGTCGCCATGTTTGCGTGCGAGTCGCATCAGGGACAAATGTCCATCGTGCAAATTGCCCATGGTCGGCACAAAAGCCGTGCGCAATTGGCCGCGCAATTGATCGCGTAATTCATCAATGGAAGAAACGATTTTCATGGGGTAATCCGAATCGGGTCAGTCGTGGTGTCAGCTTGAGTGCCACACAAATAACGGAAGTAGCAGTCTGAAAAAATCTTAGTTGGGCGAGTAAGCCAGACGCACATAGATCGGCGCAAAGGCCTCCCCCTGCGTAATCTCGATTAAGGTTTCTTTGGCTAGTTCCAGCAGTGCGATGAAATTGACCACCACGACAGGCACACCGCGGGAGGGATCGAACAAATCTTGAAATTCGACGAATTTGCTCGACTGCAGCCGGCGCAAAATATGGGTCATGTGCTCGCGTACCGACAGCTCTTCGCGTGAGATGGTGTGGTGCGCAGTGAGCTTGGCACGACGCAGTAAATCGGCCCAGGCGCTTTGCAGGTCGACCACATTGACGTCGGGCCACTGCGTGACAACGGCTTGATCAATATAAATCTGCGTACGCACAAAATCCCGACCTACTTGCGGCAGCGTGTCGAGCTGATAGGCTGCCAGTTTCATTTGTTCATATTCGAGCAGGCGGCGCACGAGCTCGGCGCGCGGGTCGCCCGCTTCTTCGCCGCTGTCGCCTTTTTTAACCGGCAGCAGCATGCGCGATTTGATTTCGATCAGCATGGCGGCCATCAGCAGATAGTCAGCGGCCAGCTCAAGATTGTGTTTGCGGATTTGCTCGATGTAATCGAGATACTGCAGCGTTACCTGCGCCAGCGGAATATCGAGGATATTAAAATTTTGTTTGCGTATCAGATAAAGCAGCAAATCCAGCGGTCCCTCAAAGGCTTCGAGAAACACCTCCAGCGCATCCGGCGGAATGTACAAGTCATTGGGTAACTTGAACAGCGGCTCGCCATACAGCTTGGCAAACGCGACGCCATCGATGACGTCTGGTGTCGTGTCGATCACGTTGTCTTTACGCAGAGCAGTCACGAGTATTTTATTTGGATTGGTAGACGTAAGCGGCTTGATTGACCCGTGAATCTTTGGTGCGACGGGTCGCATCGAGATCGATTGGCTCTCGATCCCACAACAGTGCGCGGCCGGCGCGCTGCTTTTCTTCGAGCGCTGGATCTTGCTGCTTGAGATCGGCGATGAATCGGGTGATCTCTGAGACGTAGCCGCTTTGTTGCTTGGAAAATTTCATGGGGGGCTTCTGGTTAAACGAATAATGGTTAGCGCTCAAGCGCCGTATTTTACTCCTACCGCAGTGTCGCTTAACCGATTCGCATGCCCGGTTGCGCGCCCGGCCATGGTTCGAGAATGTACAAACCCGGATCTGCCTTTTCGTCCATCGCCGAGGCAGCTAGCACCATGCCTTCAGAAACGCCAAATTTCATCTTGCGTGGTGCCAGATTGGCAACCACGACGGTAAGCTTGCCGATCAAATCTTCTGGTTTGTAAGCAGATTTGATCCCCGAGAACACGTTGCGCGTGCGACCTTCGCCAACATCCAGTGTCAGGCGCAGCATTTTGTCGGAGCCGTCAATCGTCTCGCAATGGACGATTTTTGCGACACGCAGATCGATTTTGGCAAAGTCATCAATCTTGATCTCGGGTGCGATGGCTTCAATGTGCGACGCTGCTGATTCGGCTGGTGTCTCTTCGGGGGCGTCGAACAAGGCCTCCAGCATCGCCGGATCGACCCGGGTCATCAGATGGCTGTACGGGTTGACGCTGTGCTGATCCGGCAGCGGATGGCTAATATCTTCCCAGCCAAGTGGCGCAATATTGAGCAGCGTTTCGACTTGTGCTGCCAAGGTAGGCAGCACGGGCTTAAGATAAATGGTCAGAATGCGGAAGGCTTCCAGCAAGCGACTGCAGACTTCCTGCAGCCTGGCGTTGTTAGCGGCGTCTTTGGCGAGTTCCCAAGGCTTGTTGGCATCAACATAGGCATTGACGGCATCAGCCTGATCCATTACTGCACGTAGGGCTTTGCCAAACTCACGGGCCTCATAAAGCGCGGCGACCTCGGTACCGGCGGCACGTAGCGAAGACAAAAACGGGTCTTGTTCATTGGCCCAGCCGGTGGCGACTTTACCGTCGAATTTTTTGGTGATAAAGCCGGCTGCGCGACTGGCGATATTGATGTATTTGCCAACTAGGTCACTGTTGACGCGGGCGACAAAATCATCAGGATTGAAATCGACATCTTCGACCTTGGCATTGAGCTTGGCGGCGATGTAATAGCGCAGCCATTCGGGATTCATGCCGAGATCAAGGTAGCGCAGCGGCGAAATGCCGGTGCCGCGTGACTTGGACATTTTTTCGCCACTGACCGTAATGAAGCCGTGGACGTAAATATTATTGGGCACCTTCAAGCCTGCAAAGTGCAACATCGCCGGCCAAAACAGCGTATGAAAATAGGTGATGTCCTTGCCGATAAAATGATATTGCTCGGTGTCTGGGTCCGCCATGAAGGCGTCGTAGTCCCGACCGGTTTTGTTGAAATAATTTTTCAATGACGCCAGATAGCCGATCGGCGCATCCAGCCAGACGTAAAAATATTTGCCCGGTGCGTCAGGAATCTCGATGCCAAAATAGGGTGCGTCGCGGCTGATATCCCAGTCACCGAGACCGGTGTCGCCTTCGAGCCATTCGCGAGCCTTGTTGGCAACCTCGGGTTGCAGTCGACGCGGATCAAGCGCCCAGGCGCGTAAAAATTCGACACACTTCGGATCGGAGAGCCGGAAAAAATAATGTTCAGACGATTTCATCACCGGCGTTGCGCCGGTCAGGGTCGAGTACGGATTGTTCAAATCAGTGGGCGCATACACCGCGCTACACACCTCGCACGCATCGCCATACTGGTCTTTGGCACCGCACTTCGGACAGTCGCCTTTGATATAGCGGTCCGGCAGAAACATGCTCTTGACTGGGTCATAGAACTGCTCGATGGTCTTGGTGGTGATCAGCTTGGCGTCGTCGCGCAGACGGGTATAAATATCACGGGATAGCGCATGGTTTTCTTCGCCGTCGGTCGAATGCCAGTTATCAAAGGCGATATGAAAACCATCAAGATACTGCTTGCGCCCGGCGGCGATGTCGGCCACGAAGGCTTGCGGGGTGACCCCGGCTTTTTCAGCGGCGATCATGATCGGCGCGCCGTGGGCGTCGTCGGCGCCAACAAAATGGACCTCGTTGCCGCGCATGCGCATGAACCTCACCCAGATATCAGCCTGGATGTACTCCATGATATGACCGATGTGAAAGGCGCCGTTGGCATACGGTAGCGCGGTGGTGACGAACAATTTCTTTGGCTTGGCGACGCTCATTGCTTGGATGCTGGATGAAGTAAAAGCAGGATTTTAGCAGTGCAGGGCTGTTTCCCCATCGTCCACAGAGGTCCTAGCGGCTAAAATAGCGCTTTTCCGTTCTGCCTTTGGCAACCCAAGACACTGTATGACGACTGTACGCACCCGTTTTGCCCCTAGCCCCACTGGTTACCTGCATGTGGGTGGCGCCCGCACGGCGCTTTTCGCGTGGGCCTACGCGCGCCGTTTTGGCGGCACCTTCATTTTGCGTATCGAAGACACCGACCTGGAACGCTCCACGCCAGAGGCGGTGCAAGCCATTTTGGACGGCATGCAGTGGCTGGGACTGGATCATGACGAGGGCCCGTTTTATCAGATGCAGCGCATGGATCGCTATCGCGAAGTCATCGCCCAGATGCTTGATCAGGGCAGCGCTTACCACTGTTACGCGTCGCCTGAAGAAGTCGAAGCGATGCGTGAGCGTCAGCGAGCTGCCGGCGACAAGCCGCGCTATGACGGCACATGGCGACCTGAGCCGGGGAAGATCTTACCGACGATACCGGCCGACCGTAAACCCGTCGTGCGTTTTAAAAATCCATTGGATGGCGTCGTCAGCTGGGACGATGCGGTCAAGGGCACGATCACGATTGCCAACGCCGAGATGGATGATCTGGTGATTGCCCGCCCTGATGGCACGCCGACCTATAATTTTTGTGTCGTGGTCGACGATTGGGATATGAAAATCACGCACGTCATTCGTGGGGACGATCATGTCAACAACACGCCGCGTCAGATTAATATTTTGCGCGCGCTTGGTGGCGCGCTGCCCATCTACGGTCATCTGCCGATGATACTGGGCACCGACGGCGAAAAGCTTTCCAAGCGCCATGGCGCAGTCAGCGTCATGGACTATCCGGCGCAAGGCTATCTGCCCGAGGCGATGCTGAACTATTTGGCGCGTCTGGGCTGGAGCCATGGGGACGACGAGATTTTTTCGATGGCGCAGTTTTGTAGTTGGTTTGATCTGGATCATCTGACCAAATCGCCGGCGCAATTTAATCCCGAGAAGCTAGGCTGGGTCAACAACCATTACATCAAGCAGGTAGAGCATGCGCGGCTGGTTTCGCTGGTGCTGCCCGTGATGCAGCGAGAGGGTGCGCAATTTGACGGCGCACCACCGCTTGAGCAGGTGCTAATACTGATGAAGGACCGCAGCAATACCATCAATGAGCTCGCCGATGCCGCGATGCTGTTTTATCGTGAGCCGAAGCCAGAGGCGGCGCTGCTTGCGCAGCATCTGACTGACGCCGTGCGTCCGGCGCTGCAGCAGTTCGCGCAAGGCTGCCAAAGCGTCGAATGGACCAAAGAGACGCTCGCCGCTCTGTTAAAAGAAACACTCGCCGCGCATCAGCTAAAGATGCCGCAATTAGCGATGCCACTGCGTTTGCTGCTGACCGGGCAACTGCAAACACCATCGGTGGATGTCGTGCTGGCCCTGTTTGGTCGGGACACCGTGATGGCGCGACTGGCGAAGCGCCTGTAAAAAAATCTAACTTGATGATTTACAGCGGAGAAAAAACTCGGCTATAATTCCGCTTCTGCAAAAGGGGGTATAGCTCAGCTGGGAGAGCGCTTGCATGGCATGCAAGAGGTCAGCGGTTCGATCCCGCTTACCTCCACCACTGAGTTAAAATCCAGTCTGTTGCAGCGGTAAAAATAGGTCAGCAATACGGACAGCTTTTGTCCCCATCGTCTAGAGGCCTAGGACATCACCCTTTCACGGTGAGTACCGGGGTTCGAATCCCCGTGGGGACGCCACATCACAAGGCCGGTATCAATGGATACCGGCCTTTTTGTTTGTCCAATATCTTGGATGCTTTGCTGAGAATATCTTCCGGCATCATTGCCAAGAAATCTTGCACGTCGCGCGCAGGTTGCTGGGCTGCTAAAAGCGATGGCGTGGAGTGGTCGATAGACACACTCGACGCGGCCGCTGACCGCATCCAAAGGTGAGGCCACTCCCATCATCTACCATCTCTCAACGGCATCGCTTCAGATTAATAACTTCTGAATGGCGTATTGTTTGATTGTGTCGCCTATAAATCGACAAGCATCGACACCGGCGTCAGTCAGGATTCGCGAAGCGACACTTAGGTAAATATCATCTCTGCCAGCATTAAAAGTGCATTAAATAACTTTCTGCGGCGTTTCTAATAAGGTCTAGGGCAAAAGGCAGATCAAGGATCAAGCCGAAAGTTTGCGTGAGCGAATCGGCGTCGTACGACGTAACCGTTTTAACGTCTCCAAATCGTTTATCTGGATTGATTTTTGATCGACGGTAACAATACCTGCTTTATTAAATTCCGAGAGAGTGCGACTAACCGTTTCCAAGGTAAGTCCCAGATAACTCCCAATATCATTACGAGTCATTTTTAAATTGTAACAATTATCTGAATATCCAAGCTGCGCATAATTCTGCCCAAGCGACAACAAAAATTTCGCTACCCGCGCCTCTGCCGGAAGTGAGCCAATAATGTATTCTATCTTTTGTGTATTTACTAATTCTTTCGAAAAAATATTGAGTAACTTATTAACTAAATGACTGTCTTCTGGATCATGAATATTGTTTATTTTATTGGGAATTATGATTAACTCAACATCGCTGATTGCTACTACGTCATTTTTATATTCGTAGTCGTTTAATCCATCTAGGCCAAGTATCTCGCCACGCATCGGAAACCCTAAAACCTTTTCATTTCCGTAGGCATCAGACCAGGACGTTTTTAGAAAGCCCGAATATACGACAAATAAATTACTACACGGCGTCCCAGATAAACATATTTTCTGGTCTTGTTTGTATTTAATATGTTGATAATTTACTGATTGATTATTACTATCTACTTTTTTCTCATCAATTTTTAAAAGATGGAATAATTGCTGCTTTGAAGACCAGATGCGAGGCTGAAAATCACTTATGGATTTGGCGTCAGTATTGTGATTGACACTAATATAATTAGGATTATACGATAACATTGTTTTTTCGTTTTTCATTTTATTATCCCTTTCGTTTTGGGGTTAAATATTTTAAATTAATTTTCATAGAATTAATTTTTTGTCGGGCATGAGATAAGGCCAATTTTAATACTTATGTCAAGATCTTATTCTGAGGGGATTGATTTTTTTCTTTATACATCCTGTGATCTGCTATCTGCATTAATAGTTCAAAATCAAGCCCGTCAGCGGGGCAGAGTGCCATTCCAATTGACGCGCCGACGGCTACCTGCCCTATCCCCGAAATTTCAATCGGTTTTTCGATGCAGAGCCGTAATCTGGCCGTGATCTCTTCTACCGATTTGAGCTCGGTCATTTCATTTAGATAGATGACAAATTCATCGCCTCCAAACCGGGATATCAAGTCAAATTCCCTGAGTTCTGCATGCATGCGTTTTGCTACGACTCTGAGAATTTCGTCACCTGTGTGATGCCCATGTTGATCGTTCACTTCCTTGAAGCCATCCAGGTCAATGAATAGAATTGCGAAATGCGCCGGAATAAAATTTTTTTTAAGTTTATTGTGTGAATTAATCTCATTAATAAATGCATCTTTGTTCATAACTCCTGTAAGTTGGTCTATTTTTAATTGGGAAATTATTGAATTAAAATGTAATCCGATCTCTTTTAATTTACGGTTTTTATTTATTTTTGATAAATCCAACTGTCTTTTATTGCCGTAGCCGGCTATATTTCTTCTTAAAAACTCTATTTCATGAATGGTTTTTCCATGGTTCCAGATGAACAGAAGCAAAAGAAGGCCTAAGCAGGCAATCGAAACCCCTAAATTAATCGCAATCTTCGAAATTGTTAATTTAATTAGCTTAGTTTCCGGCGCTATGGTGATTATTTTAAAGTTGGACTCGGATGCTTTTAATGTGGCTGCCCAGTATTGTTCTGATGAGTCGGAGTACTTAAAGATGCGATTCTCAAATTTCCCAGTTTTTTTTGAATAAATAGGGTCATTTTTCGTAAACCTCAGGAAATCTAAGCCCCTATCTGATGAAGCTGAATTTATATCTTTAAGTGATTTGAGGTTTGATGAGTCAATAATTGAAATATCATTACTTAAAATATGTGTTTTGAATGTCACATCTGGCATTGATTTCGAGATTATTTTTTTTATTTTCTCTGGATTGATACTAATGGCAATGACTCCATGTATTCTGCTTGCCTCACTATAGATCGGTTTTGTCAACAAAAGCCGTGTTGCATGACCAATACAATCATCAGTTAATATAACTTCAAAATCAAATTTATTTTGTGGTGCTTGTTTTGCCCAGTCACATTTATTTTTATTTAATTTTCTTGTGATGTATTTATTTTTTGATTTTTCTATACGAGCTGGCCGCTCGTCTGCATAAAAAATATATTCGTAATTTTGGCTTATTACTAAGTATTTATTTTTAGTTATTTTTTGAACTGAAATAAAATTCCCATAATTATCGGAAAAAATAATCACTTGTTCTTCATCTAACTTGAGATCAATTATTCTCCATACGCTTTCTTCTAATTTATTTATTTCTGACTCAGTGGTATTTGAAAATAAACTTGTATTTGTTTTATTTTCTCGGAGGCTCTTTTCAAAAATGCTGATCGATTTATAATTTCTTTTTTAATTCGTCCTCAAGATCGATTGCGATTTTTTCATTAATGCTATTTAGATAGTTTTTTGCCCGCAGATCTGTTGCCATCAAAGTATCGTAAAGATGAAATAACCCAAACAAAAATAATGTGAGGGTGGTCAGGGCGATAGCTAGCCGATGATTTGGACGTTGTAGATGTGTCAAAATTAACTCTTTGTTAGTATTTATTTAAATAATTAATTTTTCAATAGTGGCAAGGTTTCTATGTCATCGTCTGGCAGCTCGCCGCGATAAAATATTTATTAGCAGTTAATAATTACTTAGTGTTGGTTAAATTAAGGGCGAAAAAAATGCTGGTGCTATCGGGGAAATTGGATTCGTCGCGACCGATACAATTAAATAGATGGATGATTTACTACTTAGAAATAAATCTACAGGCTCAACTTTAAAGCTGAAACTTATATCCAATGTTGCGCTACAACAAATTTGATGGCTATCGAACGTTTGTTCGAGGTTGGTGGTTAAATAGTCTTCTTAATTTATTAAGCTTGAATGTGAAGGGGCTTCTTAAGTCATTGAATTAATTGATTATTACTGCGCGCTGAAGTCGCAGCAATTGACGTAAATAGTCGTCTGGCGTTATTTTTTTGCATGCTAATTAGGAGATTGGATGCAGCGCAAGGCTGGCTATTTTTAATCTGCTGCATTATTTCAGATTCGATTTTATTGAGAATAGTGATCATGTCAACCCGGTTGTTGGGGCACAAGCGGCGATGGATTGGCATGTGGCCTACAACGCGCAATTTTGGTGTTTGCCCCTACAATTTTTTGAAGCGCGGAGCGCACAAGCCGGGAGTGAGCAAAAAAAGGCCGATAGCGTCTCCGATATCGGCCCCCCTTGATGTCAACATTCTTCAGCCGACAGACGAGTCGCTCCAAAAATGCTGCCGTCTTTGCGTAAGCGCGGGATCAGCGCCAAGCGTGTGACTGTCTTGTCGATTTGCCCTTGCTATTAAAAGCGGGCGCGCACGCCAACAATAAAATTACGTCCCGGCTGTGGCACATAATCTTTCAGTAGTGACGTTGAGTAGCGGATTTCTTCATTCAACAAATTGCGGGCCAACATAAACCAGGTCAGATCTGTTGTGCCATAGCGCTGCACATACGACACCCCCGTGTCGACCCGTGTATAGCCTTTTGTTGGGGTCTCTTCAGAGACAGTAGCAATACGGTTGTGTGCGCTCGCGTGCAACACGCTCAGGTTTGAGCGCCAAGCGGCGTTCTGATAGCCAATATTGAGCCCGGTGCGGGTGGCGGGTTGTAACGGAAGGTTTCCCAGATGATCGAGTGTGCCGCGCGAGCTGTCGGCAAAGAGCCGGCCAAACCAGCCGGGCTCATTCAAGTTGTAGCTGATTTCGGCCTCTGTGCCGCGTAACGTGGCATCAGCCTGACTGAAGACCCGGTCTTTTTCCATAATTAGCGCACCCGACCCGTCGAAATGCGTGCCATCGCCAACGATACCAAAGACAAAATCTTTGATCTTGTTTTGGTAGACATTGGCTTTCCAACGCAATTTATCGCTGTTTTTTTGCAGGGATAACTCAATGTTCTGAGATTTTTCTTTTCTTAAGTTGGCATTACCCACATCGAACGTTTCAGTCGGGTGATGCGCGCCGTTGGAATACAGCTCTTCGGCAGTCGGCGCGCGTTGCGCAATCGAGGCGGTCGCACCCAAGCCGTAGCCAGGCATAAATGACCACAATGCCCCGGCCGAATACGAGCCCAGATCGAAGCTGCGCGCCAAATTGTCGATGGGTTTGCGTGACGCGGATTCAAAGCGGCCACCGAGATTGACTCTGATCGTGCCGAAGTCGCGCTCCTCGACCAAAAACGCGGCGGTGGATTGGGAGCGGGTGCGCGGTACTGTTGGGTCCGCGCCTTCGAGATTGAGTGCTTCCGTTGTCGCCTGTTCGGTTTGCACGCCAAGTTTGCCTCGCCAACCAGAGACGGGCAGGTGGCTCAGTTCCCAGCGCGATTCGAGCGCATTATTTTTAAATCGCACATGGGGATCGGTCCCGCCTTCGAGCTCCGTGTGTTGATAATTATTTTGTCCGAGCTTGATGCGTAAAGCGTCAAATCCGACAAAGGGCGATTTGATCAGGCTTTCTATGTCAAACCGCGTTTGTGCCATATCGATCGTCGATTTTTCGTCGGCGCCGTGGATGCCGTAGGTTTTGTCGAGTTGCGCCACAGACGCGCCGATATGCCCCCAGGTTTTGACGAGCGACGCGCCAAAGGCAAGCGATTTTTCTCGATTACCTGAGAAACTCAGTTTTTTTACATCGTTCAGATCCTGTGCTTCGGCATCAGGGGTGGCGCTATTGCCCGGGATGCGGTAATCCCCCGTGTTGAGCGCATTGCCATCAACGTGCAAACCAATGTTGCCGGACGACGCGTCGCCAGAGAAATGTATCCCAGTGCCCCGGTCAACGCTGCTGTAGCGAAGCTCGGCTTCGCCAGTGGGTCGGCGCTCCAGCAACGAAGGAATACGGTCGTTGACGATATTGACCAGACCGCCGATGGCGCCGGAGCCATAGAGCAGCGCAGCGGGTCCACGCAGTATTTCAATCTGACGTGCGGTGGCAATGCTGCTGCCTACTGCATGGTCATTCGAGATCGACGAAAGGTCAGCGACGCCCATGCCGTTTTGCAGAATTTTGACGCGTGATCCTTCGAGGCCGCGGATGACCGGTCGCGATGCCCCCGAACTAAAACCGGATCCGTTGACGCCGAGCTCATTGCCCAAGGTGTCGCCCAGCGAGCCACCGAGCTTGTCGTGTAACTCGTCGCCGCTAAGTACTTTAGCGGGGGCTAAAATCATGGCGTTTTCTTCTGCGCCAAATGGATCGGCGGTGACAACGACGGGCGAGAGCGATTTGGTGTTGTCTTGCGACTGGGCAGTTAAAGTCGTGCCGGCAAGGGCGCATACGATCGCATGCGCCAAATAGCGTAAGGGGAATGTCATGAAAATCTCCACTGAATGGTATGAATAGCGATAGCACACAACCAACGCTCGATGGCAGGCTGAATGCAGCTAACAAGACGGGCCGTTCAGGCTTTCAGTGGGGGAGCGCGCGGCGAGAAGTGCGCGCGGAAGGGTGTGATCCAGCTCGTGGTAGCAGCTTGGGTGATGGCTTTTGCCACCGCCGATTGGAGGACAGTTGGAAAGGACGGGCTAGGCAGCGCCACACCGAGTGTTGCCGCGTCAAGTGCGGCACAACTGCTGGCAGATTTTTGGTGATCAAAGCCGCCGGATCCGGCAGGCATAGAGGACTCAGCTGCATCGGCTGAGACGATGGCGGTATTGCCCGCGTGTGCGACTGCATGGGTTAATCCTGACCATTGTACAAATAGCAAGCTCACAATCAACAGTGCGCTGAGTAGGTCAGCGCGATGCGATCGAAGTCGATTTGTGATGGCGGATAAAGTCATGCGATACGGATTATTTACTAAAATACAAAGCAGCAGAGTCGGGCAAGCACAAACTATAATCGTTTGCTATCGCAAATTATTTCTGCTCGACATGAATACGGCTTGATTGTAGCGGGAAATATTGATAAGTCACTATTTATATGCGCCACACGTGCCGACATCGCATGTTCATTTTTTAAAGGAGCCAGCCTCTGATGCTACCCATTCGTTTTTTTCTATCGCGTGTTTTGTTTTGCCTCTTCATCCTAATCGGCTGTGCGCCGGCAGCGTTCAGTCAAGACCAGGTCAGTCTGGAGCAAGCCAGAGAAGAGCATGAGGCCGGGCGTATTGTGTTGATTGATATTCGCGAGCCCAAAGAGCACGCGCAGGGCGTCGTCGCCGGTGCGCTCCTGCTGCCGATGTCGCAGCTGCCGCAACGTCTGAGTGAGATTCCGCTTGATCCCGCAAAGCCGGTTTATCTCGTCTGTAACACGCAAAACCGTTCACAAAAAACACTGAAAGCCTTACGCGAAAGCGGCGGCTATCAGCATGTACGATTTGTCGACGGGGGGATGAGCGAATGGACTAAGCGCGGTTGGCCGACCGTCAAGATCGCGCCCTGATCTGGGCGGTCGCCAGTTTGCACGGTCTGTTTAGACTGTGCCGAGATAATCGCGTTTGCCGATTTCCACGCCGTTGTGACGCAAAATATTGTAGGCCGTGGTCACGTGAAAATAAACGTTCGGCATCGCATGGTTAAGTAAAAACTGCATGCCCTTGTAATGCGTTTCTTTGTCACCGCGTTTGGTCACAATGTCTTTGTCTTCCGTGCCGTCGATTTGGGCTGGCGTGAAGGTCTCGACGAAGGCAATTGTTTTGGCGATCCGCGCTTTTAAGTCATCGAACGAACGCTCGTTGTCTTCATAGGCGGGAATGTCCGCGCCAGCCAGACGGGCGACGACGCTCTTGGCCGTGTCGGTAGCGATTTGCACCTGACGGCACAGGCTAAACATGTCGGGGTAAAGACGAAAATCAATTATTGCGGCAGGGTCGATTTTTTTGGCGTCGGCGTGTGCTTGCGCCTTCTCGATGATGCGGGATAGATTGCCCAGCATGTTGATGATTCTGGGTACGCTGGCTTGGTACATGCTGATGGTCATTGATTGCTTTCAGTCAGATGATAGGGGAACACGAAGCATCTTAGCATTGGCTGTGTTTCAATCGAGGCTGAACAAATGCAGTGACACTAACATCGCCGTGCAGGAATCGCGATCCATCATGATTATTCAGGTGAAAAAATAATGAAAAAATGGCATCTAATATTTATGGCGCTGACTTTCATCGTCAGCCCGGCCCGGGCGGGATGGCAACTAGTCAGCGAAACACGTGAATCGATTTTGTATATCGATCTCGATAGTGCGCAAAAAAACGGGCAGCTTGTTCAAGCCGAAAGCTCACAAGATTTTCATCAAATACAGAAGCTTGCCGGGCATGCGTATTTGTCGGCAAAATTCACCAACGAATACGATTGTGAAAAAAAGCAGTTGCGGCAGATCGCGCTGACGATTTTTCCTGAAAATATGGCCAATGGCGATGTTTTGTTTTCAGAGAAAACGCCGCAAGGCTGGGCGCCGCTGCAACCCGGCTCGACGGGGGAAGCGCTCTGGCGGCAAGCATGCGGAAAAAACTAATGCGCTTGGGTGCGCCTCACACGCGCTTGTCGCTCCGATTACCATCGGGATGCAGCATGTTGCGTTGGCCGTCAAAAAGTCGCCCCATGAGATCGTCAATTATCTGCGTCGCGCTAAACGGTATCTAATCCGCCGGTATCTCAAAGACCAGACAGGTCGTTGTCCCGTGTGCATACAATTTACCCTCTGCGTCCACGATGCGCGCCTCGGCAGTGGCCAACTGACGTCCGCAGTGCAGCACCTTGCCAATTGCACGCAGCGGTCCGGTTTTGTGGTTCGCTGCGCGCACGATATTGACGCCTAGCTCCGCGGTCGTATAGCTGCGCCCCGCCGGCATCATCGTCTGTACCGCACAGCCGAGTGCCGAATCCAGAAGCGTCGCATACCAGCCGCCATGTACCGAGCCCAACGGATTGTAGTGTTTAAATTGCGGAGTGCCCTGGAATATCACACTGCCTTGCGCGACTTCGATCAGCGCAAAATCGATCGTATCGGCGATTGGTGCATAGGGAAGTGTGCCAGCCAACATCGCTTGCAATAGGGCCAGTCCTGTTTTTCCACGCGCCATCTCCGGCGTCATGATGCCGGCCTGACCACCACCGGCCCGCATGGCCTGCACCACCGCATCGTATTGCGCGTTCCATTCTTGTGAGCTTAGATTTGCTGACATTGTTTTAAAACCCTTCATTTGTGCTTGTACTAAGTTGTAGGTACAATAATTGTATCTGCAACTATATTATTCGGCAATGTCCTCCACAACGGCATCTAGTCCGCAAGGCTGTACCAACTTCAAGCTACGTCAGTTGACCCGCCGCGTCTCGCATCACTATGACGTTGAATTGGGCAAGCTAGGCTTGAAGACGACGCAGTTTTCTCTCATCAGTCATATCGCCAAGTTGGGTCCGATTGCGCCGGGAAAGCTGGCGCAGGCGATGACGATGGACGCCTCCACGCTGACGCGCAATCTCAAGCCCTTGATCGATGCCGGTTGGGTCATGCTCGAGCCTGGTAATGATGCGCGCAGCCGGTTGGTGACATTGACGCAGTCGGGGCTGGCGCTGCGCACGCAAGCCAGACGTCATTGGAAGACAGCGCAAGAAAAATTAAATCGGCAATTAGGGGTTGAGCGTGTCGCGGCTCTCCATCTGCTACTCGATCAATCATTAGCCTGTCTGGCACAAGACCAATAAAATCATGCAAACCAATCCTGCTTCTCCTACGCAGCGCCTCCCAGCCGTCTGGCTTGTTCTTTTCAGTGCGGCCGGCGCTTTTATGCTTACCCTCGGGGTGCGTCAGACCATGGGTCTTTTTTTGAGTCCGCTTAACAGCGCCACCGGCCTCGGCATTGGCAGTATCAGTCTGGCCTTTGCGTGTGGCCAGTTAGGATGGGGGCTGACCCAGCCCTTTGCGGGTGCCATCGCTGACAAGATTGGTGCGGGACGTGTGCTGTTTGTGGGAATGTTGATGGTGGCCTTGGGGACTATTCTCACGCCTCTTATGGACACCACCATTGGCCTGATCTTCACCATTGGGGTCTTGGCTGCAGGTGGTGCCGGGATTGCAGGCCCTGCGGTGTTAATGGCAGCGGCCTCCCGTCTGATCCCGGCCGAAAAACGCGGTCTGGCGACCGGTGTTATTAATGCGGGTGGCTCGTTCGGGCAGTTTCTGCTGGCGCCTCTGGCGGGGGCGTTCATTCTAAATCTGGGTTGGTTTCAAGCGATGCAGATGATGGGCTTGATCGTCTTGCTGGGTTTGCCGGTGGCTTTTTTGCTTCGGGGTGATCCTATGCTGCATGCACCGGCGGGACACAAGCCGCTCGCTGCGGGTGCCGCAATACGCGCTGCACTGGCAGACCGACATTACCTGATGCTGGCAGCGGGTTTTACTGTGTGCGGATTTCATGTCGCGTTTTTAGGCACGCATTTGCCCGGCGTGATTGCCAACTGCGGTTTGCCTTTGCAGTTTGGTGCCTGGTCGTTGGCGATGATTGGCTTATTTAACATTATTGGCAGTATCGGTATCGGCTGGGCCATCGGCCGCTGGCGGATGAAGTCCCTGCTGTGCTTTATTTACGGCGCGCGTGCCGTCGCTATTCTCTTGTTTTTGATCGCTCCCAAGACCGGACCGGTGATGCTGGTATTCGCGGCGGTACTTGGCCTGACTTTTTTGGCGACCGTGCCGCCAACGGTCGGTTTGGTGGCCAAGTTTTTCGGGATGGGTAATATGGCGACCCTGTTCGGCGTCATCATGCTGGCGCATCAGATCGGCGGATTCATGGGCGCCTGGGTTGGTGGCAAGGTCTTCGAGGCAACCGGCAGTTATAACGGCATGTGGTACGCCGATATTTTGTTGGCCATCGGCGCTGTGTTGGTCAATTTGCCGATTCGCGAAGAAAAATTAATACGGGTTGCGGCATAAACAAAAACCAGCCGCGCCATCAGACACGCTGATGAAAATCAAGCATAGGCGGGGCAGTGTTCTTTTATCGGTCAAATCATCAACAAAAATAATTGAATCTGCTAGCCTAATATAGCGAGTGAGCCGGCGATAATCGCCCAAAAGATCGAAATTCAAATTTTATTAAAAATGACGTCCCTTCCTTGAAACTATTAGTAACACGCAGGCTCTGAACGCAAGTCCGCCAAACGCAGCAATGCCGATTGTTATGCATCTAGCATTGATCGTTTCGCATGTGACCAACCTGTAAATGAGAAAGAGGAAATTGATGAAAAAATGTTTAATGATTGTAGTGATGCTGGCCTTGGCCGCCTGCAGTAATCTGCCCGCGGATCGGTCGACTCAAACCGGTCAGGTTCAGCATCCGGACGCCTTTCATTCGTATATCAACTGATAGGCCGGCGCAGCGCTGCGCGCGCTGCGCCTTTTCCCCGATTTTAGTTCCGTAGTGTAATATCCGAACGGTCGTGCTTTTAAACGAGATCAACCGGCGGAGACAACATCATGGATTTGAACTACGCGCCAGCCGAGCTGGCGTTTCGCGATACGGTGCGCGCATGGCTGCAAGCCAATTTGCCGGCCGATCTGCAGCACAAAGTGCTCAATCACAAACGCTTGAACAAGGACGACTTCGTGCGCTGGCACAAGATCGTCGCTGCACAGGGCTGGGTTGCGCCTAACTGGCCAGTTGAGCACGGCGGCACAGGTTGGTCCAAAGCAGAGCAGCACATCTGGGAAGAGGAGTGCGCGCGCGCTGGCACCCCGGCCATCATGCCGTTTGGCGTGAACATGGTTGCTCCCGTCATCATCGCCTTTGGCAACGACGCGCAAAAGCGTCACTACCTGCCGCGTATTTTGTCTTGTGAGGACTGGTGGTGTCAGGGTTATTCAGAGCCTGGATCGGGTTCTGACCTGGCCTCGCTCAAGACCCGCGCTGAGCGCGATGGCGAGCATTATGTCGTCAACGGACAAAAGACCTGGACCACATTGGCGCAGCACGCCGACATGATGTTTTGTCTGGTGCGCACCGATAACGGCGTGCGCAAGCAAGAAGGAATTTCATTTCTGCTGATTGACATGAAGACGCCCGGTATTACGGTGCGCCCCATCATCACGCTGGATGAAGACCACGAAGTCAATGAAGTATTTTTTGACAAGGTCAGGGTGCCGGTTGCGAATTTGATCGGCGAAGAAAACAAGGGCTGGACCTATGCCAAGTATTTACTTGGTCACGAACGCACCGGTATTGCGGCAGTTGGCCGTTCCAAACGCGAGCTGGTTTTCGTTAAGCGCATCGCCGGGGAGCAGCATAAAAACGGCAAGCCCTTGATTGATGACCCGCTCTTTGCTACCAAGCTTGCCGCACTCGAGATCGAATTGATGGCACTTGAGGTGACGGTCTTGCGTGTTATCTCGCAAGAAGGAAAACGTCGTGGGCCCGGACCTGAGGCGTCGATGCTGAAGGTGAAAGGGACCGAAGTGCAGCAGCGTTTGACGGAGCTGATGGTCGAGGCGGTCGGACCGCTGGGTCTGCCGTTTGAGCCGGACTATCTCGAGGGCACCATCGCACACAGCACCGCAGGTGACGATGATGCCGCGCCGCTGGTGCCGTATTACTTCAACTACCGCAAGACCTCGATCTACGGTGGCTCGAATGAAATTCAAAAAAATATCATCACCCAGATGATTTTGGGATTATGAGGACAGCATGGACTTTGACCTGACACCGGAACAACAGCAGCTCGCTGACACCGTGCATCGCTGGGCTGAAAAAGATTATGGATTTGATGCGCGTAAAAAAATGATTCACGCCGGTAGTGGCAGCGCTGAGGCAAGCTGGCAGGCACTCGCGGAACTCGGTGTGCTGGCCTTGCCGGTACCCGAGGCGCAGGGGGGCTTCGATGGCTCGGCGCTCGACATGATGGTGGTGATGCAGGAGCTCGGTCGCGCACTGGTTGTCGAGCCTGTTTTTGCGACGGCGCTGGGTGTGGAGTTTTTAAAATTGTCGGGTCAGCATCCCGACTTGCTGGAGCAAGTCGCTGCGGGTGAATTGAAGCTGGCCTGCGCGCTGGGCGAGCAGCAGTCGCGCTATGACTTGTTTGATATTGCCACCACCGCGGTTGTCAATGGCGACGGGTTTGTAATCGATGGCACCAAGAGTGTGGTGTTGCATGGCGCGCAGGCGGGTTGTCTGATTGTGTCGGCCCGCACTGCTGGTGCGCAGCGAGACACTGATGGTATTTCGCTCTTTGCGGTGCCGGCTGATCGTGCTGGAATCACCTACCGTGATTACCGTACCAATGACGGTATGCGGGCCGCGCACATTGCTTTGAAAAACGTCACGGTACCTGCCAGCGCGTTAGTGGGTAGCGCAGGGCACGGCTGGGCCCTGCTTGATGCTGCGACTGACTATGGCATTGCGTTGCTGTGCGCCGAAGCATTAGGGGCGATGGAAGCCTTGAGCGCAGCAACGCTCGATTATTTGAAAACACGTCAACAATTTGGTGCGCCCTTAGGTAAATTTCAGGCATTGCAACATCGGATGGCGGAGATGTTCATGCAACTTGAGCAGGCCCGTTCGATGGCTACGCTGGCTGCGGTTAGAGTGGGCTCGGCCGATCCGGTCGAACGACGCCGCACGGTGTCAGCGGCCAAAGCGCGGATTGGTCAGGCACTGAAAATCGTTGCACAAGAAGCGGTACAACTGCATGGCGGTATGGGCGTAACAGATGAACTACCGGCCGCACATTACTTCAAACGTTTGTCGATGATTGAGTTGACCTTGGGTGACACCGATCATCATCTGGCGCGCTTTGCAGCACAGCCGGGTTTTAGGCACGCTGCGTAATGGATTGAAAGGAAGCCTGATGCACACGTTTGCGTCTGTTGAAGCACTGGAAGCGGAAGTCGGTAATGAAATTGCAGTCTCAGAATGGTTGACGATTAGCCAGCAGCGGGTCAATGAGTTTGCGCAGGCCACGGATGACCCGCAATGGATTCATGTGGATGTCGATCGCGCAAAACGCGAGTCGCCTTTTGGTGGCACGATCGCGCATGGTTTTTTAACCTTGTCGTTGCTGCCAAAATTTATCGAAGAGGTCATCGATCTCCCGTTTGGCACCATGAGTATCAATTATGGCTTGAACAAAGTGCGCTTCCCGGCACCGATGTTGGTTGGCGGTCGTGTGCGCGGTCGATTTAGCTTGCTGTCACTGGAAAGAATTGAAGGTGGGGTACAAACGGTGTGGCAGGTGACGATGGAACGGGAAGGTAATGCAAAGCCGGCCTGTGTGGCCGAGTCGGTGTTGCGGCGGTATTTTTAGTCGGGTGTTTCGGTGGCAGCAGGTGAAGGCTGTCGGGCAGGATTTTTTTGCGTAGCGCAAGCGGCTGTGATCTGATTGTCATCGGGTCACAGCCGCTTGCGTTGTATCTTCTATAGTTGTGTCTTCTATATTTTGTAGTACCGGCGTTTTTCACGCGCCGGCCTGATTTGTCGCTCGATTTACCACGCCCATTTTTTTCCATCAAAGCCGACAAACCGTCCCGTGTCTTCAAGCGTCATGCCGCCGATGACCTTCAGCATGCCCGCCACGCTGTCTTTTGGCGTAACCGTGGCATTTGGACCGCCCATCTCGGTTTGCACCCAGCCGGGATGGATGGCAATCAAGGTCGCTTTCGGGAAATCAAACCGGGCGTTGTTGACTGCCATGTTGAGCGCGGCTTTGGAGACCCGATAGAGCCAAGCCATGCTGTTATCGGATTCGCCGATACTGCCCATCATGCTAGTGAGGAAAACAAATTTGCCACCGCTTGCTTCAACTTTTGGCGCTAGCAAAGGAATGCACTGCATCGCACCCAACACATTGGCGTGCATGACCCGATCGAATTCGGCTGCTGTCGGCGCGACATTGGCGCCGCTATATTCGCTCACCACGCCGGCAACATAGACGACTAAATCAAGCGGAACACTAGCCACTTGCGGCCCTAACGCGGCAATCGATTCGGCATGAGTCACGTCAAGTTTGTGGGGCTGCGCACCCATCGTTTTGAGTGTGGTCAGCGCATCGTCGGTTCTCGCCGTTGCGTGAACGGTCCAGTGTTCAGCGAGCAGTTGGCGAACGAGTTCAAGTCCGATGCCACGTGAGGCACCAATAATTAATGCTGTTTTCATCGCGTTGTCTCCTTAGTGATGGGGGTGTTGTGCTGTGCTTATTAGTGGATCAGCGGATTAGCGGATCAGCTGATCCGCCAGGTCCATAAAATCTGTCGCGCACACCGCAAAGCGCGCAATATCGCCGACTGGTTTGATCACGCTGGCACCATACTCGTGGGGGCGTTGCACGTAGGCTGTTTGTAATCCGCAAGCACGCGCTGCATCAAGATCATCTTCATGCGTGGCGACCATCATGACCGCCTCCGGCGGCACGTCAAACACCTGGCCGACACCAAGATAAGTCTCGGGGTCGGGTTTGTAATGACCGAAGACTTCGGCCGACAAAATCAAATCCCAAGGCAGGCCACCAAACTTGGCCATATTGGCCAGCAAACCCAGGTTGCCGTTGGAGAGGGTGACAATCGTAAAAGCTGATTTGAGTCGGGTGAGGCCAGCCACCGTATCGGGCCACGGATCAAGCCGGTGCCAGGCCAGATTGAGTTGCCGCTTCTGGCTTTCTTCGAGGGCGACACCGAAGTCAAGCAGAATACGATCCAATATCAGGCGGTGCAGATCATCGATTTTTGTCCAGCCGCGGCGACCATCCCGTACCTCGGCCATCGCCGGCACATAGCCTGCGCGCCAGGCATTGGCAAAGGCCGCCCCATCAATCCCGGGCAGATAGTGCTCGGCCTCGCGCGCAATCGAGCCGTGCCAGTCAACGACAGTACCAAAGACATCAAATGCCAATATGTTGGGGTGCACGATGGGCGCCTTATCGTTTGTTGTACTGCGTGTTCCCAAATAAAATTTCCATCGCTTTGGGGTCGATCAAGGGTTTGCGTAAGGCCGTCAGTACCTCGACCCCGCGCTGCACTGCCGGGCGCTCGCTGATGACGTCAAACCACCGCTTGGCGTGCGGATAATCGTCCCAGCTAATGCCCTGATTGTTCCACGAGCGCGTCCAGGGAAAGCACGCGATATCGGCAATGCTGTAGTGATCGCCGGCCAGATACGCGTGTTGCGAGAGCTGCTTGTCGAGTACGCCGTAGAGCCGCTTGGCTTCGTTGGTGTAACGGTTGACCGCGTAGTCGATTTTCTCTGGCGCATAAATACGAAAATGGTGCGCTTGCCCCAGCATCGGACCTAATCCGCCCATCTGGAACATCAGCCATTGCAGTACGGTGTATTTTTCGCGGGTGCTGTGTCCCAAAAATCGGTCGACCTTGCTGGCCAGATAAACCAAAATCGCACCCGACTCAAAGAGTGACAGGGGCTTGCCGTCTGGGCCGTTGGGGTCGACGATTGCCGGGATTTTGTTGTTCGGTGAGATGGCTAAAAATTCGGGTGTGAACTGATCGCCTTTACCAATATCGATATGATGCACCCGGTACGGCAACCCGCATTCTTCGAGCATGATGTGAACCTTGTGGCCATTCGGCGTCGCCATCGAATACAAGTCAATCATCGTGCATTCTCCTGAATAAAAAAGCGCCGGATCATCCGGCGCGTTAAATCATTACAAACTGACGCTGATTTTCCAATCAGGAACGGGTGACCGGCAGATCGAGCGACTCGCCCGGCAGACCGACGTACTTCGACAGTTCGAGCTTGGCAATTGCGTTGCGATGTACTTCGTCCGGACCGTCTGCAATCCGCAAGGTACGGTTGTGTGCCCATAACATCGCCAGCGGAAAATCATCCGATACGCCGCCACCACCATGCGCCTGAATGGCCCAGTCGATGATTTTTTGCGCCATCGTTGGGGCCAGCACTTTGATCATGGCGATCTCTGCCTTGGCAAATTTATTGCCAACGGTGTCCATCATGTAGGCCGCTTTGAGTGTCAGTAGTCGCGCGCTATCAATCATGATGCGGGATTCGGCGATACGCTCGCGCCAGACGCCTTGCTCGGAGATTTTGCGACCGAACGCGGTGCGGGAATCAAGACGGCGGCACATCAATTCAAGGGCCCGCTCAGCGGTGCCGATGGCGCGCATGCAGTGATGAATACGGCCAGGTCCGAGGCGGCCTTGGGCGATTTCGAAGCCGCGACCTTCGCCCAATAAAATATTGGAGGCGGGTACACGGACGTTGTCAAAAATAATTTCGCAATGGCCGTGCGGCGCATCATCATAGCCAAACACCGACAGCGGACGCTTAATGTCGACACCCTTGGTATCGGCGGGTACCAAAATCATCGACTGCTGCGAGTGACGTGCTGCCTCCGGATCGGTCTTGCCCATCAGGATAAAGATCTTGCAGCGCGGGTCGCCTGCGCCAGAGATCCACCACTTGGTGCCATTGATGACGTACTCATCACCCACGCGCTCAATGCGGGTGCCGATGTTGGTGGCGTCTGACGACGCGACATCGGGCTCTGTCATCGCAAAAGCAGAACGAATCTCGCCGCGCAGCAGTGGCTCTAACCATTGGCGTTTGTGTTCTTCGCTACCGTAACGCTCAATGGTCTCCATGTTGCCGGTATCAGGCGCGGAGCAGTTGAAGACTTCCGGTGCCCAGGGAATGCGGCCCATGATTTCGCATAGCGGCGCATAGTCGAGATTGGACAGGCCTTCGGGCGCGCGCACCGACTTGGGCAGGAATAAATTCCACAGGCCTTGTTCGCGTGCCAGCGGCTTGAGCTCTTCGATGATGTGCGTCGGCAGCCAGCGATTCCCTTTTTCTTTGCCGTTGTTGTCGACCTCTTGCTTGTACGCGTGCTCGTTAGGATAGATATGCTCATCCATGAACGCCAAAAGTTTTTCACGCAGTGTCGCGCAACGTGCTGAGTATTCGAATTCCATCTGGTCTCCTCGTTTGTTATTTAATTGCGTTGTTCAGAGTGCTTTTTTTCCTGATGCGTAGTCCCAGCCCATCTCTGCCATTGGCCTTGCGGCCTGTCCACTGCGTAGTGCCTGCTCGCTCGCGGCAGTCCCATCCTGATAGCGCTTCATGATCCCTTGCAGGATGCCGGCCATGCGGAACATGTTGTAGGCCAGATAAAAACGGAAATCGTCTTTGTTGATGGCGATGCCGGTGCGCTCGCTGTATTTGGCGATGTAGTCGTCTTCGGTCGGGATCCCGAGTTCCTTGAGATCGAGCCCAGCAATCCCGCGAAACAGTCCCGGTACGATATGCCAGCTCATGCAGTGATAGGAAAAATCGGCCAGCGGATGACCGAGTGTCGACAATTCCCAATCGAGTACCGCGAGGATGCGCGGCTCGGTTGGATGAAAGATCATATTGTCGAGGCGATAGTCACCATGCACGATGGTTGTTTGCTCACCTGGCGGTATATTCTGCGGCAGCCATTCGATGAGTTGCTCCATGGCCGGAATCAGCTCGGTCTCGGAGGCTTTGTACTGACGTGTCCAGCGTTCGATCTGACGACCGAAGTAATTACCCGGCTTGCCATAGGTCTCTAGCCCGATTGCTTGGTAATCGATGCTGTGGAGTTGCGCGATGACGCGATTCATTTCGTCGTAATGCGCGGCACGTTCGGCGGGGCTCATATTTGGCATTGACTGGTCCCACAGTACGCGACCATCCATGAATTCCATGACGTAAAAGGCACGACCGATTACGTCTTCGTCGTTGCACAGTGCGTATTGGCGCGCCGCCGGAAAGCCAGCCTTGGATAAGGCATCCATCACGCGGTACTCGCGCTCGATTGCATGCGCAGAGGGCAGCAGTTTGGCAGCCGGCGCGGGCTTGGTACGCAGTACATAGCTGTGCTTGCCTGCGGTGAGTTTAAAGGTTGGGTTGGATTGTCCACCCTTGAATTGCTCAATCGTTAAGTCGCCGCTATAACCTTCAACATGCTCTTGCATGTAGCGCGCCAGCGCGGGTAAATCAACTTTCTGTCTTTCAGCAACGGGCTTGGTGCCCATGAATTCTTCATACATACAATCGGATCTCCAACAGCTATTTATTTAAGAAATGGTGCATTGATTTTAACTCAGGCAGCTCATCGTCCTCGTGCCTGACTATATTGATGGAACAGCGCTTCCATGGTGGTCCCGCGCGATTCGGCCTGCAGATGCGATGGCGGTGAAAAATTCATGAGGCGCACGACCCAGTCGTGCTGCGCCTCACCGACGTCGAGCGCGTTGATGCAGCCGGCAGTTTGCGCCAGATTACCCATGAACAAACGCTGACCGGTGAGTGCATAAGACAGGATGGCGCGGTTTACGCCACCATGCAGCACCAGCAGCACCGTGTCCCATTGGGGCTGTTGACGCAGTTTGTCGACGGCGGGATGAATTCTGTCCATCAGTTCGCCGATGCTCTCGCCACCAAGGAAACGTTTGGCTTCTGGTGCGATCCCTTCGAAGGCGCCGACAAAGGCTTCGCGCAAATCAGCGTCGGGAATCGCCGAGAGTTTGCCGCCCTTGATCTCGACCATCTCCGGCCACTGCTCAAGTGCGATTTCTTGTCCGGTTTCGGCCAGCACGCGCGTGGCGGTCTCGATGGTGCGGGGCAAACCGGAGACGATGACGCGATCAAAGCGGATGCCGGCGGCGGCAAATACACTGCCGGCAGCAGTGGCTTGTTCGCGGCCTTGTTCATTTAAGGGCACGGTCTCAGGCAGGAAGGGTTTGCCGGCAGCGTCAAAATAAGTGACGCTGCCATGGCGCATCAAAAAAACACGGCGTCGTTTGGTGAAAGTCATCGGTGAGTGCATGGCGAAGTTATCGGTAAATCGGTTTTCTCTTTTCGAGGAAGGCGCTGATACCTTCCAGGCCGTCGCGGTGATGCAGGCTGCTGACGAAACTTTGTTTTTCGGCTTCGAAGTGCTGGCTGAGGCTATTGGTGGGCGCCTCACGCAGCAGCGATTTAATATTCCCAATCGCATGCGGTGATAGTGCGGCGAGCTCGTCGCTCCATTCGAGCGCGGACGACAAAGCTTGTTGATCAGGCACCACGCGATTGACCAGGCCGGCTTCGTGCAGTCGGGTCGATGAGACCGGTTTGCCTTCGATCAAAATTTCGGTGGCAAGCTGACGTGGCAGGGCCTGCGATAAAAACCACGACGCGCCGCCATCGGGTGTGAGGCCCACTTTAATATATGCCATGACGAATTTTGCAGAGGCGCCGGCGACGATCAGGTCGCAGGCCAGCGCGAGTGAAAAACCGGCACCCGCTGCAGCGCCATCGACGGCGGCAATGACGGGTTTGGGGCAGTCACGGATGGCCTCGATCCAGCCATGCAGCTGCGCAATCGAGTCGGCCTGCACGGCGCGTTCTTTGGCACGATTTTCAAGCAGGCGATTGAGATTGCCACCCGCGCAAAAAAAATGATCTGCGCCGGTGAGCACGACGGCACGGATGTCATGATCGCGCTCGGCAGTTGACAGTGCTTCGATGCCGGCGGCATACATATCCGGGTGCAGCGCATTTTTTGCGCCGGGGTTGGATAAAGTCAGAATCAGGGTGGCGTTGCGGCGCGAGGCCAGCAGTTCGGCAGACATGGTTGTGATTTAATTTGATGCTATTGATTTCAGGGATAATCTGGTCAGCTGATTTTTTATCGCTCTGCATTGTAACCGCAGAGCCAGCGTGCATCAGCAGCCCAAGACGCTGCCACAACGACAACACAACCCAACCCAACCCCACTAAGGAGACAGCATGCTCACGTTATGCGGCTTTGCGGCCAGTAATTACTACAACAAGGTCAGATTGGCACTGATGGAAAAAGGTGTACCGTTCAACGAGAGGCTGGTCTGGACTGATCGCTCTGCCGCGTTGATGGAACAGTCACCGCTTGGGAAAATTCCTTATTTCGAAATCGATGGTGCGGTGCTGTGCGAATCGCAGGTGATGTTGGATTATGTGGAGGCGGCCTATCCCGCGCATCCGCTGCTACCTTCCGACCCGCTGGCTGCCGCCAAAATTCGCGAGCTAATCCAGTTTATTGAGCTGCATCTTGAGCTCGTTGCACGCGAGCTTTATAAAGAAGCTTTTTTCGGCGGCAAAGTCAGCGATGACGTAAAAAACAATGTTCGAAAACTTTTGACCCGCAACGCGGCAGCACTGGGCAAGCTGGTCAAGTTTTCGCCGTATCTTGCTGGTGCCACCTTTACGATGGCCGATTGCGCGGGTGCCGTGCACCTGCCTATTGTCAGCATGGCATCGAAGGCGATTTATGGCGAAGACGTGTTGGCGGCTTATCCGGTGCGAGATTATTTGAAGCTGCTAGGCGAGCGCGTGACGGTGCAAAAGGTCAATGAAGATCGCAAAGCGAACATGGTCGAGATGTTGAAACTGCGCGCCCCAAAGTAGATGCTTGCAAAGGCCAGTGATTTGCTGGGCAAGCCCGGACATTGTTTGTCCGGGTCGTGCTCAGAGTGTTAGCGCTCAATTTATCTTACGAAGCCGCTGTTTGATCGACCCACGCCTGCGGCGTCATGATCTCAAACCAGCCTGCCTTGGCGGTCTTGCGCGCCAGTTTCAGTAACGCCTTGTCTTTACTGATCAGCACCTTCGCCCGCGCTGCATAGGCTAGTTCGAGAAATTTCTGGTCGTCCGGGTCACGGCATTGCGGTAGCTTGACTAGCGCGTCATCGACCGGCATCTCAAACAGGCGAATGATGCGATCGAATTCTGCAGCAAGGAGGGTGCGCCGGGGTGCGTCGAGCTGGAGTTTTTCATATGCCAGCACGAGTAACCATTCCATCCGGCACTCGGCGCGGGTGACGGCCTCCACGCTGCCATCGCGCAGTGCGATATCAAGCTTTTGCCAGCGGGGGTCACGAAAGACGAACAGGTCGAGGCAGACATTGGTGTCAAGGACGATGCGCGGCGGTGGTTTAGGTATCATGGGCAAAATTTTTTTGGGTCAACGTGATGCTGATGCTTCTCTCGCCTGCCAAGACGCTCGATTATGCGTCTCCCCTGCCGACCAACACACACAGCCTGCCGGATTTTATCCCGCGCTCGGCCGAGCTCATTGAACTTTTGCGTCAGCTGTCACCGTCTGAGGTGGGCAGCCTGATGCAAATTTCGGATCCGCTAGCGCAGCTGAATGCGCAGCGTTACGCCGACTGGTCAAAAAAATTCAATTTCAATAACGCTCGTCAGGCGCTGCTGGCTTTTAATGGGGATGTCTACGAGGGATTGGATGCGGCATCCTTGCGCGAAACCCAACTGGCCTGGGCGCAAGATCATCTGCGGATTTTGTCAGGACTCTACGGGGTATTACGTCCGCTTGATTTGATGCAGCCTTACCGGCTTGAGATGGGTACCCGGCTGGGCAATGCGCATGGCAAGGATTTGTATGCATTTTGGGGGGAGCGTGTGACGCATGCAATCAACGCCGCACTGGCTCAACATCCGGCGCCCGCGCTGATCAATCTGGCTTCAGAGGAGTACTTCAAGGTCGTCAAGCCCGCGCTGCTGACGGTACCAGTGATTACGCCGGTGTTTGAAGACTGGAAGGGCGGCAAGTACAAGATTATTTCGTTCTATGCCAAACGCGCACGGGGTTTGATGGCCCGTTTTGCGATTGACAAAAAAATCACCAAGCCGGACCAGCTGAAAACATTTGATCGCGAAGGCTATGCGTTCGATGCCGCGCACTCCAGCCCGAGCAGCTGGGTGTTCCGGCGCAGGCTGGCAGACTAAGCGTCTACCAGAACTTCCACCAGGATTTACGGGCGCTGGCTTCCAGGGGCGCGGTTGACTTGTTTTTATAGTTGAGCGCGTAGACCCGCTCGGCATCATCGCGCAAATCTTGCATACCCAGCTCGTCGTAGGAGCGAATCTGGATGCGCAAGGCTTCCTGGTTGAAGGGTGAACCTGCGTAGTCACGCAGCACCGTTTGTGCGCGGTTGATGGCGGCAAGATAGGCGCCGCGCTTCAAGTAATAATGGGCCACATGGATTTCGTACTGCGCCATGGCGTTGGCCAGATATTTCAGCCGGTCACTGGCGTCGGCTGCATATTTGCTGTTGGGGAAGCGCTCGATGAGCTGGCGGAAAGCCTCGAACGCATCGCGTGCGGCCTTGGGGTCGCGCTCGGTCAGGTCCTGGTTGCTGATGAAATCAAACAGGCCTTTTTTGTCGTTAAAATTGGCCAGTCCGCGCAGGTAGTACATGTAATCGACACTGGGATGGTTTGGGTGCAAGCGGATGAAGCGCTCGACTGCGGCCAGGGCCTGCGCCTGATCGTTTTGACGGTAATAGGCGTAAGCCACTTCCATTTGCGCCTGCTGGGCAAAGGAGCCGAATGGGTAGCGTGATTCAAGCTTTTCAAAGTACTTGATCGCTTTTTCGTAATTACCGCCGTTGAGCTCGCCTTTGGCCTCAGCGTATAATTTCGACGCAGACCAGGATTTGGTCTCGTCTGACTTCTCCGTATTCAACGAGCCGCAGGCCGATAAAAACAGGGCCATGATGACGGCAGCAAATTTCAAATGATTTTTCAACATGGCTTGGGGCGCAAAGGCGTCTGGACAAGCCGCGATTATAGCCGATGGAACCCGCTGTGAAACCCAATACACCTGATGCTGTGACAGACCCTGTTGTCGTTGAGATCATTGATGAGATCGATGAATTTGAACAGGAGCCCGAGGTTTTGTCGCCGGTGACGCTGAAGCTCGAGCCGGAGAGCTGTGGCGTGCGCCTTGATAAAGTGCTTGCCACGCTGATGCCGCGATACTCGCGCGGCAGACTGCAGCAATGGATTGAAGAAGGGCGCGTCAGCGTCGATGGCAAGCCAGCCAAGGTACGCGCCACCATGTACGGCGACGAGACCGTGATCGTGATGCCGCAGGTGTCGCAGTCTGAGCAGGCTTATCTACCCGAACCGATCGCCATCGAGGTGATCTTTGAAGATAGCGATCTGATCATCATTAACAAACCAGCTGGTCTGGTGGTGCACCCCGGTGCCGGCAACTGGACCGGCACGCTATTGAATGGTTTATTGCATCGCTGGCCGCAGCTAGCAGGCATCCCGCGTGCAGGTATCGTGCACCGGCTGGATAAAGACACCAGTGGCCTGATGGTGGTCGCCAAGACCTTGCTTGCACAGACCGATCTGGTCCGGCAGCTGCAAGAGCGCAGTGTCGGCCGTGAATATCTTGCGCTGGTGTGGGGGCAGCCGGTATCCGGCGGACGCATCGAAGCGGCGATCGGCCGTCATCCGCGTGAGCGGGTCAAGATGGCGGTGAGTACCCTGGAGACAGCCAAGCCGGCCATTACGCATTATCAACGGCTGGCCGCCGGCAAGCTTGAGGGGCGACCGGTGGCGCTGATGTTGTGTCAGCTCGAGACCGGACGCACGCACCAGATTCGGGTACACATGCAATCGATTGGTTTTTCGCTGGTTGGCGACGGGGTCTATGGCAAGCAGCATCTGGTTCGTTTTTTTCCGCGCCAGGCACTGCATGCGCAACGGCTCAGTCTATTGCATCCCACCACCGGTGAGCCGTGCCACTGGCGGGCTGATTGTCCGCACGATATGGCCGACTTGCTTGTTCGCGCCGGGATCGTGCTGCCGGACTGAAGCGCTGTTTGTCGGACGACGCACACCGCATTTATTATTTTTTACTATTTTTCTATGGCGTCGATTTTTCCCTATTGGCCGGCCGCGCCTGGCGCGGTCGGCGTGCTTTCTACCCGGCGCAGTGGTGGCGTCAGCGTGGCGCCTTACGGCGACGTTGCCGGCGCCGGGGGGCTTAACCTTGGCTTGCATGTTGGTGATGAGCCTGATGCGGTGTACCGCAACCGGGCGCTGTTGAAAGCGCAACTCCCAGCCGAGCCGGCATGGCTGACGCAGGTGCATGGCAATCGTGTGGTGGATGCGGCCACTGTTCTTGATGCGCCTGAGGCCGACGCCAGTGTCACCACGCAGCCTGGTGTCGTGTGCGCGATCTTGAGCGCGGATTGCATGCCGGTGCTGCTGTGTGACAGTCGGGGACAGGTGGTCGGTGCGGCCCACGCTGGCTGGCGCGGTTTGGCGGCAGGGGTCGTGGAAAATACCGTCAGGGCGATGCAAGAAGCGGGAGCGGATAGGCTGTTGGCCTGGCTGGGTCCGGCCATCGGGCCGCAACAATTTGAAGTCGGTGAAGATGTGCGCGCTGCGTTTGCGCATTTGGGTGGTGATGCCGAGCAGGCGTTTGTGGCGATCCAAGGGCAGAGCGGTAAATATTGGGCGAATCTGCCGCAGCTTGCACGATTGGCATTGGCTCGCGTGGGGGTCACCCAAGTCGCCGGCGGAGCAGACTGTACCGTGAGCGATGCGCAGCAGTTTTATTCATTCCGGCGTGACCGCATTACTGGTCGCATGGCGTCGCTGATCTGGATCAGGTAGTACCTCGGCGGAGAGCCGTTCATCATTTTCGATGGCCTGTTGCCGCTCTTGCATTGCGCGTTGACGTTCTTGGTCTTTGCGACGACGACGTCCACCTGTACCGGTGATGTACAAAATGATCGTTACGGGTAACACGCCATAGAGGAAAAACGTCATAATGCCAGCAACCACCGAGTCTTCGGTAATTGCCATCATCAACACGACATAGCTCCAGCCTACTGCTGCGATGTGCATCGTCATCTCGCCATCAAAGTCCAGCGCTGAGCATACGCGAAAACCAGGAAACCGTATGAGCAAACCTGATCACCACTTCTCCTCAATGGGTGCCGCGCCGACAGATTGGCTGGCCCAAATGACAGACCCGAAAGCATGGCAGTCGATGGTCAATCTGGCGCAGGCTGGCATGCCCTCCATGTCAGCCATGCCTGCGATGCCGTCGATGCCGTCGATGCCGTCGATGCCCGCGCATCCTGCGATGGCCGCGTTGGTGCCGCCTGAAAAACTCGCCGCTTTGCAAAAAGAATTCACCGAGTCCATGAGCACGCTTTGGGCGGACTTGTTAGCGTCGCGCACGCCCCAGATTCGCGATCGGCGTTTTAGTGCGCCAGCCTGGCAATCCAATCCGCTCTATGCGTTTAATGCTGCATCCTATTTGCTTAACGCGCGGATGATGAATGCGTTGGCCGATGCGGTGGAGGCGGATGCCAAGACCAAACAGAAAATCCGCTTTGCGACGCAGCAGGCGATTGATGCGATGTCACCGTCGAATTTTTTGGCGACCAATCCCGAAGCGCAGAAAAAACTCATCGAGACCAAAGGCGAGAGTCTGACCAAGGGCATCATGCACATGATCGCCGACATGCGCAAAGGTCATATCTCACAGACTGATGAAACTGCCTTTGAAGTGGGCGTCAATGTGGCGACCTCCGAAGGTGCGGTGGTGTTTGAAAATACGCTGATTCAGGTGCTCCAATACCGGCCCTTGACTAAACAGGTTCATGAGCGGCCGTTGTTGATTGTGCCGCCTTGTATTAATAAATTTTATATTCTTGATTTGCAGCCTGAAAATTCCTTGATTCGGTATGCCGTTGAACAAGGTCACACGGTCTTTGTGGTGTCGTGGGTCAATCCAAATGAGTCGCACGCCCAGCTGGGTTGGGATGACTACATTCAGCATGGCGTGATTGACGCCATCGAAGTCGCGCAAGACATCAGCGGCGCAAAGCAGATCAATACGCTGGGTTTTTGCGTCGGTGGCACGCTGCTGGCAACGGCCTTGTCGGTCTTGGCTGCGCGTGGCAAAAAGCCAGCGTCAAGCCTGACTTTGCTGACGACGATGCTGGATTTTTCTGATGTCGGTGCCATTGCGGTGTATGTCGATGAGACCCAGGTCGCGCAGCGTGAGCAAAGCATCGGGCAGGGTGGGTTGATGCCAGGCCGTGACTTCGCCGCCGCTTTTTCCAGCTTGCGACCGAATGACCTGGTCTGGAATTACGTCGAATCTAATTACCTCAAAGGCGAAGACCCACCGCCGTTTGATCTGCTGTACTGGAACGCGGACAGCACCAATCTGCCCGGCCCGATGTTTTGCTATTACCTGCGTAATATGTACCTCGAAAATAATCTGCGCAACGCCGGTCAGCTGCAGGTGGGAGCGGATGCGATTGATCTGGGTAAGGTGCAGGTCCCGACGTTTTTATATGCGTCACGCGAAGACCATATCGTGCCCTGGACCAGTGCTTACGCGACGACCGGCCTGCTTAACCGTGCCAAGCGCGGCAATAATCATTTTGTACTCGGCGCGTCAGGCCACATTGCCGGTGTCATTAATCCGCCTGCCAAGAAAAAGCGCAGCTACTGGACGAATAAAGGCAAATTGCCGGATACCGCCCAAACCTGGCTGGAAGGTGCAACGGAACATCCAGGCAGCTGGTGGACCGAGTGGTCTACCTTTCTAGCCGGCCACGCCGGCGAGCAGGTCAATGCGCCGCGCAAATACGGCAACGCCCGCCATAAGCCCATTGAGCCAGCGCCGGGGCGCTATGTGAAGGCAAAGGCCGAGTAAAAATACGCGGTCCCAGCGGGATCGCGGCGCCTCCTTTCCCCCGACCATCCTTGCGATGGCTGCTTTGCGGCGCAATATGTTGCCAAAGAGGCATCCAATCGCTTTCCAAGCTTTTGTTTTCAGGCACTATAATTGGGCTTCGAGACACGAACGCCCGTTCGGATTACCCATAAAATGATGCAATTGCATTGCAACGCAAAAAATTGGAACTCAGATGACCAGCACAAAGAAATCCGCCGAGCGGCTGATTAAGAAATATCCGAATCGCCGCCTCTACGATACTCAGACCAGTTCTTACATCACGATGGCCGATGTGAAGCAGCTTGTGCTCGGCAACGAAGATTTCGTTGTGGTTGACGCCAAATCCAATGAAGACCTGACTCGAAGCATCCTGCTCCAGATTATTCTGGAAGAAGAAGCCAACGGCCAGCCGATGTTCTCGAGTTCGGCGCTGACTCAGATCATTCGTTATTACGGTCATGCGATGCAGGGGATGATGGGCTCGTATCTTGAAAAGAATATTCAGGTATTTATCGATATTCAAAACAAGATGACTGAAAATTCAAAAGGCGTGGTCGACGACAAACCCTTCAGCCCTGAAATGTGGACCCAGTTCATGAGTGTGCAGGCGCCGATGATGCAAGGGATGATGACCAACTACATCGAGCAGAGCAAGAGCCTCTTTATCCAGATGCAAGAACAAATGCAAAGCCAGACCAAGAATGTATTTGGCGGTTTTCCGTTCCCGGGTGCCGTCGGGATGCCGGGGATGCCCGGTATGCCGGGCACGAAGCCACCCGAAGGCAAATAAAGACTGCCGGCTGCCGGCGCGGCCGGCGCAGCGCAACGGGTACAATGGCGGCTTCGCTCTTGTCCCCTTTTTTGTGCCCCGCCCTCTATGTCCAGCCCCTCTCCCGTGATACCCGAAATGATGACCAAGCCCGCGCCCAAAGTGGGGTTTGTGTCCCTTGGCTGCCCGAAGGCCTTGGTCGACTCCGAACAGATCCTGACCCAATTACGCGCCGAGGGTTATGAGACCGCCAAAACTTACGATGGTGCCGATCTCGTCATCGTCAATACCTGCGGTTTTATCGATGCAGCGGTCCAGGAGTCACTCGACGCCATCGGTGAAGCCTTGCATGAAAATGGCAAAGTGATTGTCACCGGTTGTCTGGGGAACAGAAAAAACGCAGCCGGTGAAGACATCATTCAAACCGTGCACCCTAAAGTGCTTGCTGTAACCGGGCCCCATGCATTGGCCGAGGTGATGGATGCGGTGCATGTGCATTTGCCCAAGCCGCATGCGCCGTTTATTGATCTGGTGCCCGCGCACGGCATCAAGCTCACGCCGCGGCATTATGCCTATCTGAAAATTTCCGAAGGCTGTAATCATCGCTGCAGCTTTTGCATCATTCCGTCGATGCGAGGCGATCTGGTATCGCGCCCAATCGCTGAGGTGATGCTGGAAGCTGAAAATCTTTTCAAGTCCGGCGTCAAAGAACTGTTGGTGATTTCTCAGGACACCAGTGCTTATGGGGTGGATATTAAATTCCGTACCGGTTTTTGGAATGGCAAGCCGGTACGTACGCACATGACTGATCTGGTGCGCGCATTGGGCGAGCTGGCGCGTCAGTACGACGCCTGGGTGCGGCTGCATTATGTGTATCCGTATCCGCATGTCGATGAAGTGATCGGCATGATGCAGGGCGGTCACGTGCTGCCGTATCTCGATGTGCCGCTGCAGCACTCGCATCCGGAGGTATTAAAGCGCATGAAGCGTCCGGCCAATGGCGAAAAAAATATTGAACGGATCCGCGCCTGGCGCGCTGTGTGTCCGGATATTACGATCCGATCGACCTTTATTGCCGGCTTTCCAGGCGAGACCGAAGAAGAATTCCAGCACCTGCTCGACTTTTTGCAGGAAGCGCAAATTGATCGCCTGGGCTGCTTCGCCTATTCCCCGGTCGAGGGCGCTACGGCCAATGCGATTGCCCATCCAGTACCCGATGAGGTGCGTGAAGAGCGTCGTGGTCGGGTCATGGAATTGCAGGAGACCATTTCCAAAGCACGCTTGCAAGCGAAGGTCGGCAAGACCTTGCGGGTATTGATCGATGCGGTTGATCATAACGGCGGCACCGGTCGCTCAAGCGCAGATGCGCCGGAGATTGACGGCGTGGTCTACGTCAAGCCACCCTACGAGCCGGAGCGCAAACTCAAAGTGGGCGAGTTCGTTGAGGTCACCGTCACAGCAGCCGACGCGCATGATCTGTGGGCCAAGGCGCATTGAGGTTGGCGTGACAGATAAAAAATCGCTGCAAACCCTGCTAACGGCCACCGAATATCGTGCGCCGGACGGCTTCGCTGCTTTTCCGATGGCGATTCACCATGCCTCCACGGTACTGTTCAAAGACGTCGCTGCCTTGCGCGCCCGGACCTGGCAGGACAAGAGCGCTTATACCTATGGTCTGCACGGTACGCCCACCACGTTTACGCTGGAAGCTCGGCTCGCCGAGATAGAAGCGGGCAGGCACTGTCTGCTTGCCCCGAGCGGGCTGGCGGCCATTGCCATGGTTAATCTGGCCTTGCTCAAAAGCGGCGACGATGTGCTGCTGCCTGAAAATGTCTACACCCCTAACCGCGACCTGGGTAGCTGGCTGGCGCAGGATTTTGGCGTCAGTGTCCGTTATTACGATCCGATGGTGGGCAGCGGCATTGCCGAGCTGATCGAGCCTAACACTCGACTGATCTGGACTGAGGCACCCGGATCGGTCTCAATGGAAGTGCCCGATATCGGCGCCATTTGTACGGCCGCGCATGCGCGAGGTGTGTTGGTCGCGCTCGATAATACTTGGTCGGCCGGTTTGGCATTTCGCGCGTTTGAGCATGGTGTTGATGTGATCATGCAGGCGCTGACCAAATACCAGTCTGGTGGCTCGGATGTGTTGATGGGCGCGGTGATTACGCGCGATACAGCGCTGCATCAAAAAATCGAACGCGCGCATATGCGTCTTGGCATGGGCGTATCGGCGGATGATAGCTATCTGGTTTTGCGCGGGCTGGCGACCATGAAGCTGCGCTTTGATGCCCATGACGCTGCGGCCCGCCAACTCGCGATCTGGCTAAAAGAACGGTCTGAAATTGCGCGCGTGCTGCACCCGGCACTGCCAGATTGTCCGGGTCATGCAAACTGGCTGCGTGATTTTAGCGGGGCAGGTGGCTTGTTTTCGGTGGTGTTTGACGCGCGCTTTAGCGAGGCGCAGACAGATCGGTTTGTCGATAGTCTGCAGCTGTTCAAGATTGGGTACAGCTGGGGTGGTGCGAATAGTTTGTGCGTGCCTTACCGGATGCAGAGCATGCGACGCAACTGGACCGAAGCAGGGCAACTAGTACGCATTTATGTCGGACTTGAAGACCCAGCTGATTTGATCAGTGATCTTGCACAGGCGCTGCGGCAGTTGGCATAGGCTTGTTATTGCCGAGATCAATGAAGCCGCGGATTAAGCGATAGGCTTTCCAGACCCAGGCGCCGAAGCAGATAAGTGCCGCCAAGGGGATCCCGATGATTGTCAAAAACAGCAAGCCACCAACTGTCATCCAGACCAGATACCACCAAAACGAACGAATCTGCCAGCTATGATGACTCTGTAGAAAAGTGCCGTTCGTGCTGCCGCGCTTGAGATAGTTGATGATGAGCGGGATGAATGAAAACGCGCCCAGAGAAAACAGCAGAGAGGCCCCGTGCAATAAATAGAGCCACCAGAGCAGCGATTTTTTGGATTCGAATGCGAGATCGAAGTAGGTATCTTGGCTCATGGTGACTGTGATTTGCAACGAGAGTCGCGGGGAGTGGTAGTGCGTGCACCTAAAAAAATTTAGCGAAATAAATTCAGCACACCATCAAGACCAACAAAATTCAATGCCACATCGGCCTGCGCCCGCACCACCGGTTTGGCTTTATATGCCACGGATAATCCAGCCACCGACATCATCGGCAGGTCATTGGCGCCGTCGCCCATCACGATCGCGGCCGAGGGCGGTATGCCAAGCGCAGCACTTTCACTCTCGACGGTGCGTCGTTTAGCCTGTTCGTCAATGATCTCGCCCAGCACGCGGCCTGTCAATTTTCCGTCCTGAATCTCGAGCAGATTGGCGCGTGCCACATCAAGGCCAAGCTGCTGTTTGAGTCGATTAGTAAAAAAACTAAACCCACCCGAAACTAGCACCGTCTTCAGCCCAGCCGCTTTGACGCCTTCAAGCAAGGTAAGCGCGCCCGGCGAGAGGGTCAGACGTTCATCAAAAACTTGTTCCAATGCGGATGCGTGCAAACCTTGCAACAAGGCGACCCGCTGGATCAGGCTGTCGCGAAACGCAATGTCGCCCCGCATTGCTGCCTCGGTAATGGCGGCAACTTGCGGCTTCAAACCCTGCATGTCGGCGATTTCATCAATGCACTCAATGGTGATGAGCGTGGAGTCCATATCCATCACCAGAAGCTTGTAATCGCTGAGTTGTTTGCCTGCCTCAATAAAGCAGCCATCAAGCTGCGCATGCTGACAGGCAGCGTCGATTAAGGCGCGAGTTGGCACACTGTCAGTGACGGCGTCGCAGCGCCAAGCCTGGGTATTGATTTGTGTAACAGATTGCGCATCAGCGAGGGCAGCGAGTCGTTCAATGATGGCTCGTTCAGGGTGCAGGCCTTGTAAAATCAGATTCATGGTCACGGTGTGAGAGGGCTTGGTTATGCCGCCAGCGCCCGAATGGTGGTCTTGACTTGCGCGACGCGCGCAGCCAGATCGGGCATAGAAACGGTAATGCGTAGTTTGTCTTGTCCGGAGAGCTTGATGTTGCGGTTTTTCTGGATCAGGTCAATGATGCGGATCGGATCAATCGGCGGCGTGGGTTCAAACTGCAACAAGGCCGCTTCGCTGTGGGCATCAATTTTGATGATGCCCACTGTCTTGGCTAACACGCGCAGACGGTGCGTGTCGATCAATGCTCTGACGGCATCAGGCAGCTTGCCGAAGCGATCGATTAATTCTTCCTGCATGTCGTCGATTTTTTCTTGACTGTTGCCATTGGCCAGTCGTTTGTAGATGGACAGGCGTTCGTGCACATCGCCGCAAAAATCGCTTGGTAATAAGGCGGGCACGTGAAGATTGATTTCGGTGGTGGTGGAGAGCGGCGCGGCAAGGTCGGGCTCTTTGCCATTTTTCAGCGAGCGCACTGCCGCGTTCAACATGTCGGAATAAAGCTGAAAGCCGATTTCGGTCATCTCGCCGGACTGGCTCTCGCCGAGTACTTCACCGGCGCCGCGAATTTCGAGGTCGTGCATCGCAAGATAAAAGCCGCTGCCGAGTTCTTCCATTTGCTGAATCGCATCAAGCCGCCGCTGTGCCTGTTTGGTGAGCACCTGTACATCATGCACAAGCAAATACGCATAAGCCTGATGATGTGAACGACCGACCCGCCCCCGCAACTGGTGCAGCTGCGCCAGACCAAAGCGATCGGCGCGATGCATGATGATGGTGTTTGCGGTCGGGACGTCAATACCGGTTTCGATAATAGTCGTGCACAACAGCAGATTAAAACGTTGCGCGACAAAATCCCGCATGACTTTTTCAAGATCGCGCTCATGCATTTGGCCGTGGGCGATGACGATGCGCGCTTCGGGTAAAAGTGCTGCGAGCATCGCCCGGCGGTTTTCAATCGTCTCGACTTCGTTATGGAGAAAATAAATCTGCCCGCCACGTTTGAGTTCGCGCAGGCAGGCTTCGCGGATGACGGATTCAGATTCGCTGCGCACAAAGGTTTTGATCGCGAGCCGCTTTTGCGGTGCGGTGGCAATGATGGAAAAATCACGCAAGCCTTCGAGCGCCATGCCCAGCGTACGCGGGATCGGCGTGGCAGTCAGCGTTAATACATCAACTTCGGCACGGAGCGCTTTCAGGGCTTCTTTTTGACGTACCCCGAAGCGATGTTCTTCGTCGATGATGACCAGACCGAGTCGTGAAAATTTTACGTCAGCAGAGAGCAGTTTGTGGGTGCCAATGACGATATCGATGGTGCCTTCGGCCATGCCTTTCAAGGCCTGATTGATTTCTTTGGTGCTCCGGAAGCGGGAGAGTTCGGCGATACGCACCGGCCAGTCTGCGAAGCGGTCGGCAAAGGTTTGCGCATGCTGCTCTGCCAGTAGCGTCGTGGGCGCGAGGATGGCGACTTGTTTGCCTCCCATGACGGCAACAAACGCTGCGCGCAACGCGACTTCGGTTTTGCCGAATCCCACATCGCCGCAAATAAGCCTGTCCATCGGCCGGCCTGAGGTCATGTCGCCGATGACGGCGGTGATGGCGGCGCTTTGATCGCCGGTTTCTTCAAAACCAAAGCTGTCGGCAAAGGCTTCGTAGTCGTGCGCGGAATATTGGAATGCATGTCCCTGACGCAGTGTGCGGCGGGCGTACAGATTGAGTAATTCAGCCGCGGTATCGCGCACCTGCTCGGCGGCGCGACGTTTGGCTTTTTCCCATTGGCCAGAGCCTAAGGCATGTAGCGGCGCGTCGTCGGGTGCAGCCCCCGAGTAACGCGAGATGACATGCAGCTGCGAGACCGGCACATAGAGTTTGGTTTCTTTCGCGTATTCGAGATGCAAAAACTCGGTTTCACCCTCGCCGAGATCCATGCTGATTAAGCCATGATAGCGGCCGATACCGTGGTTGATATGCACCACCGGATCGCCGATTTTGAGTTCGGATAAGTCGCGCACCATGGCTTCGACTTGCGTGGGGCCTTCTTGTTTGCGGCGTCCGGCGCGACGGCCACTGCCAGCGTAGAGTTCGGTTTCGGTGATGAAGGCGATATTGCCAAGCTCGGCGGCAAGCTGGCAGCCGGCATGCAAGGGCGCCACGCACAGGCTGAGTTTATCGCTGCCGGTCTGGAAGTCAGCCAGGCTTTCACTGACGGCCAGCGGCAACGCGTACTCATTAAAGTATTGTTGCAAGGTCTCACGGCGACCACTGGATTCGGCGCAGATCATGACGCGCTTGTCAGTTTGTAGCAGGAACGCGCGCAAATTGATCAGCGGGTCGTCTGCGCGGCGGTTGACTGCAATATCAGGTAGTGGTGCCGAGAGCGTTGACGCGGTGCTGTCTTCCTGAATGACCCAGCGCCCATAGGGTTTGACGAGAGTGAAAAATTCTTCGTCAGCGAGAAAAATTTGTTCGGGCGGCAGCAAGGGCCGCTCTCGATCGGATTTGAGAAATTGGTAGCGCGATTTGGTATCGTTCCAGAAACGCTGAATGGCAGCGTCAATATCGCCCATCAGTGCAAAGCAGGTACCCTCGGGCAGATAGTCAAACAGAGTTGCCGTCTGCTCGAAAAACAGGGGCAGATAATATTCGATGCCGGCCGCAGGGATGCCGTTGCCGATGTCACGGTACATCGTCGCCCGCGATGGATCGCCTTCAAATACCTCGCGCCAGCGGCTGCGAAACGCACTGCGCGCGAGGTCGTCCATCGGGAATTCACGACCCGGCAGCAAACGCACTTCTTTCACCGGATACAGCGAGCGCTGGGTGTCGGCGTCGAAGGTGCGAATGGTGTCGATCGTGTCACCAAACAAATCAAGCCGGTAAGGCAGCACCGAACCCATGGGAAAGAGATCGATCAGACCACCGCGCACCGAGTATTCGCCGGGTGACATGACTTGCGCAACATGGGCATAGCCGGCTAAGGTCAGCTGGGATTTGAGCTTGGCTTCATCAAGCTTTTCACCTTGCTTGAAAAAGAAGGTGTAAGCGGCCAGAAAAGCGGGCGGACCCATGCGCAATAGCGCCGTGGTGGCTGGAACAATCAAGACATCACACTGCCCGTTGTGAATTTCGTGCAGGGTCGCGAGCCGTTCAGAGACCAAATCCTGATGCGGGGAAAACGCATCGTAGGGCAGCGTTTCCCAGTCCGGCAGCAGATGGCAGCGCAGCGCATCGTCACCGGCTTGACCGAACCACGGTATCTCTGTCAGCAGTCGTTGCGCATCGGGTGCATTGGCGACAACGACGGCCAGCATTTTGCCTTCGGTCTTGAGCGCCACCGCAGCGAGCGCCAACACGCAGGCGTCGGCCGCGCCATGTAAAGCGGGCAAGACAAAGCGAGTGCCGGGTTTCGGGAGAGCGCGTTTCGGATCGAAGGACATGGTGGAGGCAATCAGCACTGTCTGCGCGGATGGTGCCGCAGGGGAGCAGGAGCGAGCGTGAATTGACAGTGAAAATGTAAGGTGCGATTATAAATTAGTTCTCGACCGACGGCCGCTACTAGCCTGAAGCTGTGCCACCGTTCTTGTCCAGCGTGTCTGGATTTCTCTTTCAACCTGATTAAATTCCATGAGCGTGCCGCGTTACTTTGCCTTGATTCCTGCTGCCGGTATCGGCGAGCGCATGGGGGGAGACGGTCCCAAGCAGTATGTATCGCTGGCCGGTAAGCCGATGCTGCAACATGTGCTGGAAACCTTCGCCGGTACGCCGCAGATCGCCCATACCTTTGTGGTCGTCAGCGCCGATGATGGCTACATTGCGCAGGTACCACTATCACAGCGCACCACTGTGCTGCGATGCGGGGGTGCCACCCGGCGCGCCTCGGTCACTAACGGCCTCGCTGCGATTGCTGCAGAGGTCTGTGCTGATGACTGGATCCTGGTGCATGATGCGGCCCGGCCTGGTGTAACGGTGGCGCTGATTGATCAACTCATCGCGGCGGTGAAAGATGATCCGGTTGGTGGCTTGTTGGCAGTGCCTGTGGTGGATACCATCAAGCGCAGCGACGCAGGTGGGCGCGCTGGCATGACGGTTGAGCGTGCGTCGCTCTGGGCAGCACAAACACCGCAGATGTTTCGTTATGCGCAGTTGCAAAACGCGCTGCAGCAGGCCGGTGAGGTCACCGATGAAGCGAGTGCGATCGAAGCGCTTGGACTGCGTCCTTTGCTGGTAGAAGGTAGCGCACGTAATTTTAAGGTCACACTGCCGCAAGACAGGCTGCTGGCCGAACTCTATCTAAAGGGAAGTGCATGACCCATCCATCGCCGCCACCGTTTCGTATTGGGCAGGGCACTGACTGTCACGCGCTGGTTCCCGGCCGACCGCTGGTGATTGGCGGCGTGCGGATTGCGCATCCAACTGGCCTGCTTGGACACTCGGATGCCGATTTACTGCTGCATGCGATTACCGACGCATTATTTGGCGCGGCTGGGTTGGGCGATATTGGCCATCATTTTCCCGACACCGATGCGCGCTTTGCCGGCGCAGATTCACGGGTGCTGCTGCGCGAAGCGGCCAGACGTGTACGCGAGACAGGTTATGAAATCGGCAATATCGACGCCACCATCACGGCCCAAGCACCGAGGATGGCACCGCATCTGCCACAAATGATTGCCCAACTCGCCGCTGATCTGAATATCGCTGCCAGCCAGATAAACCTCAAGGCCAAGACCAATGAAAAACTAGGTTGGGAAGGGCGCGGAGAGGGCATGAAGGCCGATGCCGTCGCGCTGATTTTTAAAAAATAGCAATAGTTGTTTGCTTGACATATAAAAAACTCAATTGATTTTTTCAATCGAGGGGATTGAGATTGCCAATTTGAGCTTTTGCCCTCGACCCCTCACAATCACGCTCTGAAAACAGTTACTTGCTAGTCTGTTTTTAGTCGCGGCAGTTCTATAGCCGCCTTGAATACCCGCCGAGCGCGGCAGCGCGCTCCCTCTGTTTTGACCCATTAGGAGATGTCTATGTCAAAGTTAAAAGGCTCCAAGACCGAAGCCAACCTGAAAGATGCTTTTTCAGGCGAATCCCAAGCTAACCGCCGCTATTTGTACTTCGCGAACAAGGCTGACATCGAAGGCCAAAACGACGTCGCGGCGCTGTTCCGTTCGACCGCTGAAGGCGAGACCGGCCATGCGCACGGTCACCTTGAGTATCTTGAGCAAGTGGGTGATCCGGCAACTGGTTTGCCGATCGGCTCTTCGCGTCAAAATCTGATGGCAGCGGTTGCTGGCGAAACGCATGAGTACACCGACATGTACCCAGGCATGGCCAAAGTCGCGCGCGAAGAAGGTTTCGATGAGATCGCTGACTGGTTCGAAACGCTGGCCAAGGCTGAGCGTTCGCACGCCAATCGTTATCAAAAAGCGCTGGACGCTCTGGTCGACTGATCAAGGCTTCTGCACGACTCTCTCCTCGCGTCAGCAGGAGAGGGTTGTGGTGAGCGCTGGCAGGCCGTTGCGCTGCGCGCTCATCACAATCCACACTGAACACCCATTCCAAAGGCACCATCATGGCCAATCGCGAAGGTAATCTTCAGGCGCCGACCCGTCACCCGCTCGACTGGGTGAACGAAGATTTTTACAACGAAGAATCGTTGAATAAAGAGATGGAGCGCGTCTTTGACATCTGTCATGGCTGCCGCCGCTGCGTCTCGCTGTGCGGCTCCTTCCCTTTACTATTTGATCTGGTGGATGAATCGCCGACGATGGAGATGGATGGCGTCGATACCAAAGATTATGTGAAGGTGGTTGATCAGTGCTATCTCTGCGACCTGTGCTACATGACGAAGTGTCCGTACACGCCGCCGCACGAATGGAATCTCGATTTCCCGCATTTGATGTTGCGCGCCAAGGCCGTCAAATTCAAAAAAGGCGAAGTCGCTGCGCGCGATAAATTTTTGTCCAACACCGATGGCCTGGGCATGTTTGCCGGTATTCCTATCGTTACCCAAGCGGTCAATGCGGTCAATAAATCAGCGGTGACCCGTGGTGTAATGGAAAACGTCTTGGGTATCGATAAAAAAGCCTGGCTGCCCGAATTTGCGACGACCAAATTTCGCTCTGGCGCGGCAGTGTCGCCATCGCACCCAATCAAAGACGGCAAGCTCACGCCAGGTAAGGTCGCCATTTATTCGACCTGCTATGTAAACTATAACGAGCCCGGTATCGGCCACGACCTGCTGGCCGTACTCAATCACAATGCGATCCCCTACGTGATGGTGGACAAAGAGGCTTGCTGCGGCATGCCCAAGCTCGAGCAGGGTGACCTCCAAGGTGTCGCTGAGAAAAAAGCGATCAACATTCCGCATCTGGCCAAGCTGGCCAAAGAAGGTTACGCGATATTGACGCCGATTCCCTCTTGCACGCTGATGTACAAGCAAGAGCTGCCGCTGATGTTCCCCGATTGTGCTGACACGCAGTTGGTGAAAGAAGCGATGTGGGATCCGTTCGAGTATTTTATTTCGCGTAATCGTGATGGTCTGTTGAAGACCGATTTCAGTACGTCGCTGGGCAATGTGTCCTATCACATTCCCTGTCATTCGCGGGTCCAAAACGTAGGCCGCAAGACCGCTGAGATGTTGCAGCTGGTGCCGGATACAACGCTCAATGTTGTCGAACGTTGCTCAGGCCATGCTGGTACCTTCGGTGTGAAAAAAGAATTTCACGCGATGTCGATGAAAATCGGCAAGCCGGTATTTAAAGCTATGGCCAACGACGAGCCCAATTACATTTCATCAGACTGCCAACTCGCAGGCCACCATATCGCGCAAGGGATGGAGGAAGCCGGTCTCAAAAAAGCCGAGATGGCGCATCCGCTGGCCTTGCTGCGCAAGGCCTATGGGATCTGATGGATTCAGGATTCGAATTAAAAAGGAAACGACATGATTATTTCGCGTGACAGTCTCATGGGTCTGGAGACCTATGCCAAAAAACGCAATGAATTCCGCAAGGAAGTCATCGAACATAAAAAGCTGCGCAAAGTGTTATTAGGTAACCACGTCTCTTTGTTGTTTGAAGACGAGATGACGCTGCGTTATCAGGTGCAGGAAATGCTACGGATTGAAAAAATATTCGAAGAGGAGGGTATTCAATCCGAGCTCGATGCTTACAACCCCTTGTGCCCGGACGGTAGCAATTTCAAAGCGACGATGTTGATTGAGTACGGCAACGTGGCTGAGCGCAAAGTCGCCCTGGCTAAGTTGATCGGGATTGAAGATCGCCTGTTCATTCAGGTCGAAGGTCAGTCGCGCGTGTATGCGATCGCGGATGAAGACCTGGAACGCGAGACGGCAGAAAAAACCTCCGCGGTGCATTTTGTCCGCTTTGAGCTGACCCCTGACATGAAGGCCGCGTTAAAGAGCGGCGCGCAGATGATGGTCGGCTGCGATCATCCGAATTATCCGATTCATCTGGAAGAGCTGCCGCAGGATACGCTGGCGGCGCTGCTGAAAGATTTGTCGTAGGTAGTCCGCTGCGCTGATTGCGTGAGACCTCGTTCTTCACCAATCAGCGTGGACTCTCCGTGTCGGATGAGGCCGCAGCGCGACGTAAGAAGACCCGCACGACCAGCCCGCCCCCTTCGCGATTACTAATCTCCAGTCTGCCGTTGTGGCGCTGAATGATGCGGTCCACAATAGCCAGGCCCAATCCGGCACCGTTGGCTTGTCCGCGCGCGCTATCCATGCGGGTAAAGGGTCTCAGCAGATGCGCAATCTGATCTGGCGGGAGACCGCACCCATGGTCAGCGATGGTAATCACGATGTCGTTGGCGTGGCGTGTCGCTGCGATCGACAATTCAGTCAATGTTTCTCCTGCCGCTTTGCCATAGCGGCGCGCATTTTCGATTAAATTGTGCATCACGCGAGCGATGTCAGTTGGGTTGCCTGAAACGGTCAGCGAGGCATCAATGGCGGTGCTTACCTTTACATCGGCGTGACGCGCCGTCTCTTGCGCGATTTGCTGCAGCAAGGCCGACACATCGACGGACATAAAATGGCCTGGCTCAGTTGGACGCGCATAGTCCAGAAATTGCCCAATGATGGCTTCCATTTGTCCCAGATCGGACTGCATGTCTTGTCGTGCGGCGTCCGTCAGCTGGGCCATTTCGACCTCAAGAAGCATGCGGGCAATCGGCGTGCGCAAATCATGCGAGATGCCCGCCAAAATAACAGCACGGTCCGATTCAACTTGCTGCAGGTCGTGCATCATCTGGTTAAAACTCTGGTTCGCCTCACGAATTTCAGCCGGGCCTTTTTCTGGTAACGGTGCCGGTTTTTTACCCCTTGCGATCGCGCGCGCCGCAGAGGACAGATTAGCCAACGGTTGATTGATCAAGCGGCTGATGAACACGGCGCCGACCAAAGACAAAATAAGTGTCACCGTAATCCAGCCCAACCATTGCACGCCAGAGGCACGCTCGATACGACCGCGATCCATCATCAGCCAGTAGTCGTCGTCTTCGATCCGGAAGCTCACCCAGAAACCGCGGATATTATTTACATAGCCGGCAAACTGGGTCTCCGCGCCCAGTCGGACTCGAACACTTTCTTCGATCACATCAGTCAAGGCGTTATCGGGCAATGCACGCGTGATGTCGTCATCTTCACGTGTATAGACCCGGATGCCCTGACTGCTGGCCAGATCAAGCAAGAGCTCGCGGCGCAGAGCCGGCGCCGAGTGCGTCAGCGCCGCGCGGGTGATCGTAACAATGGAGACAACCTGAGCGGCGATTTGCTCGCCGCGCGGGACGCGCTCAACGATACGAAAGCTCGCCACCCAGGCGGCCATGCTGATGGCGATCAAAAATGCCAGTAGAAAAAAAGTCCGCCAGAATAAACCGCTGCGCAGCCAAGGCAGCGGAGGCATCATGTGTTGATCAGACTTATTGGCTTGATTGACCATCGGGAATAAAAACATAACCCAGACCCCAGACCGTTTGAATGAAACGTGGGTTGGCGGGATCGGGTTCAATTAATTTGCGCAGGCGTGAGACTTGGACATCCAGACTACGATCATAAACTTCGTACTCGCGGCCGCGCGCCAGCTCCATGAGTTTTTCTCGTGAGAGAGGTTGTCGGGCATGGCGCGCCAGCACTTTCAAGACCGAGAATTCGCCTGTGGTGAGGGTGACCGCCTGACCGTTTTTGGTCAGTGCCCGCTTGCCCAGATCAAATTTGAATGCACCAAAGACATAAGATTCGTCGTGTTCACTTGGCGCGCCGGGCAAATCATCCGGCGTTGCGCGACGTAGCACGGCGGCGATGCGCGCAAGCAGCTCACGCGGATTAAACGGCTTGGGCAGATAATCGTCCGCGCCTAGTTCGAGGCCCGTGATGCGGTCGGCATCTTCGCCTTTGGCCGTGAGCATGATGATGGGCGTATGGTCGCCACCGCCGCGTAACCTGCCACAAATCGACAAGCCATCTTCGCCCGGCAGCATCAAGTCAAGCACGAGCAAGTCATAGCGCTCGCGTATCCAAAAACGATTCATTTCGATGGCGCTGGCCGCCGTCGTGACAGCGAAGCCATGCTCCGAGAGAAAGCGTTTTAACAAGTCACGTAAGCGAGCATCATCGTCAACGACGAGAATTTTGGCTTGCGTTCCCGGGCTGCGTTTCGAGGCCACCGGGGCGGAAGTATTTGGCGGGTTCATGGCCGTATGGTAACGTCCTTCCTGCACCGTAGCCACGTGGCAGCGCAAGGATTACAAAGCTTTACAAACTTTGGCGGGAGGACTTGCGGCGCCTGGCTGGGATCGACCGTACACTGTTTGTTATTGCCGCGAGCGGCCTCTTTTTTGATTGTTTGTCATGAAAGTGTTTTTCTTGCCGTTGAGTTTATCTGTGTTGCTTTTGGCGGGGATGGCCGGCGCCTGGGCTGATCCGCCGCAAGGCCGTGGTGAGAGTCGAGTCCGGCCGGAGCGGGCCCCGCAAGACCGGATGGAGCCCCGTCCCGACGACCGTCCCCCTCAACAAGGGGAGCGCAAACAGCAGCGCCTCTCGCCGGAAGAGCGCAAGGCGTTGCGCCAGCATATTAACGAGGCCGGACAAGACCTCTATCAGCCCAAACGCTAAGTTCTTGCCGTGATGCTTTCCAAATTGATTCCGCTAGTGCTATACTTCCGTTCTTCGCGGCTGTAGCTCAGCTGGATAGAGTACTTGGCTACGAACCAAGGGGTCGTGGGTTCGATTCCTGCCAGCCGCACCAGTAAAAAGCAGCAAAATCAACGGGTTAACGTCAAAAGCGTTAGCCCGTTTTTCTTTGTGTGGATGACTTTGACCTGTTTCCCCGACTTAGCTGGAAGGCGCTTGAGCGTCTGGGGGGCAAGCAGGGACTGGCAGAGTGAATCGCCCCGGAATTCGTGGAGGCCAGTTGGTTTAAGTTAAGGCCACCGGAGTAGCCTCACTGGCGAGTTGCCGCCAGTAGTTTGCCTCAGCTTCGGCCGGCGGTATATAACCGATCGGCTCCAGCAGTCGGATATGGTTGAACCA
>CAMBFZ010000004.1 GCA_945866125.1 Bordetella parapertussis | reverse complement strand
ACCGTCGCCGCCATGAATGGCTCTGATTTGATAGCCCGTCCATTGCTGCTGCTGGGCGCGGCGGTGTAATTCGCGCCCGGTAGTACCGTAGCCAACTAGGATCACGCGCTTGTTGTTATAGCCGCGCTCGCGCAAACCGGATAGGGTTGAATACAGCAAGACGCGCGAGAGCATCAGCCCGGATACGGCGAGCAGACCCCAGTATAAAATCCACAGGCGAGAGAGATCATTGATCTGCCGGATCAGAAAACCAAAGACCAAACCAGCAGCAAGTACAAACAGAAAAGCCAGCGCAGCCTGCCCCAGCATGAGCGCCAGCGAGCGTCCGCGCCAGGAGATATACAAGTCACATTGCGCAAATAATGCGAAACTGAGCGCACAGCAAAAATAGAGGACCGCCGTGTGAACCGGCGCCGCTTCGGCCAGCGGGGCGGAGAAGCGGAGTAGTCCGGCGAGTTGTCCTGCGGTGTAGAGCGTCAAGACATCGACTGCACGCATGAGGATTTCAAGACGGGGCGAATTTTTCTCGATCAAATCGTGCATGTGGTGCAATCGTTATCGTGACTATTTTGGTGTGAAGCATTTGTCTCGTCCTGTGTGTCTCTTCACCGACCTTCGACGTAGTGATGGTAATGATTTAAATCGTTGTTAAAGTCCTAATTGCGCCCCGATTGCGGGGCGTCAAGCGAACAATTTTCGTTAGAAAAATAATACCTATCTGACTTTTTCGGAGTGGGAATAATGGCTGCGTTATCATGGCGTGCATGACAACACCTGAACAATCTCACACCCTCTATGACTTGATTGGCGGCGACGTGCGGGTGCGCGAGCTGGTTGATCGTTTTTATGATTTGATGGATCTGCAGCCGGAGTTTGCGGTGTTGCGCGCGATGCATCCGCCTTCGCTCGATGGCTCGCGCGATAAGCTGTATCATTTTTTGTCAGGCTGGAGTGGTGGTCCGGATTTGTATACGCCGCGTTATGGCAATGCGTTTTTACGGGCGCGCCATTTGCCGTTTGCTATTGGCACTAGCGCTCGCGACCAGTGGCTTTTGTGCATGGTGTTGGCGATGCAAGATCTCGGCATCGATGAAGACAAGCAAGACGTTTTGCTCCAAGGATTTTTTAAGACGGCGGACTGGATGCGCAATAAGCCGGATTGAGTGTGCGGCGATAGCGGCAGGCCAGGTCGCAGCGGCCTAGAGTTACGCACAGTAAGTCAGATGAGTCCGTCAAACAAGATCACATCCACCATATCGCCGGCCTGCACGTTGCCTTGCGCATGATGCAGCACCACCATGCAATTGGCTTCCGACATTGAGCTTAAAATGCCCGAGCCTTGGGCACCGGTGATGCGCACGCTTTGTTGTCCGTCGGGCTCGGAGAGTGCAATACCCCGCTGATATTCCGTGCGGCCGGGTTTTTTGCGGATCGGCTGTGCGGATCTGATTTTGGTGAACAAAGGCGGCTGTGCGTGGGCCCCCATCATCTGTCGCAGTGCGGCGCGCGCAAAAAAATAAAACGTCACCATCACAGCCACCGGATTGCCAGGCAAACCAAACAGCATCGCGCGATGACCATTGACACAAAGCTGCCCAAACGCCATTGGTCGGCCGGGACGCATGTCGATTTTCCAGAACAAGACCTCGCCCAGTTTTGCCATCAAGGGTTTCATGAAGTCAGCGTCACCCACGGAAACACCACCGGAGGTGATGATTGCATCGGCTTGTTCGCAGGCGTTACGTAATGCGGTTTCAATTGACACCGGATCATCGTGGATGACGCCCAGATCAAGCGGCTCACAGCCCAGTAAGGTGAGCATGCCATGCAGTGTGTAACGATTACTGTCATAGATGCAGCCTTCGGTGAGCGGCTCGCCAAGGGAGCGCAGCTCGTCGCCGGTGGAGAAGTGCGCCACGCGCAGTTTGCGCAGCACGCTGGCTTCGGCGATACCCAATGAGGCCAACAGACCGAGGTCGGCCGGCGTGAGTATTTTGCCTTTGCGCAGGGCAGCCGTGCCGATGGCAAGATCTTCACCGGCAAGCCGCCGGTTGTCACCGGCTTGGACGGCGCCGGGCGGCACGCTGACGCGGTCGGCTCCCAGTGGGCTTGTTAGTTCTAGTGGCACGACGGTGTCGCAGTCAGCGGGCATCATGGCCCCTGTCATGATGCGCACGCACTGGCCGCGCAACACGGCGCCTGTGAAGGGGCTTCCCGCCAAAGCGCGCCCGCTGATGCGTAACGTGCCGACATCCACATCGGCACGTCGCAATGCAAAACCGTCCATCGCCGCGTTGTCATAAGCGGGCACGTTAATGGGGGAGATCACATCGTCGGCTAGCACGCGACCGAGCAGTTGCTTGAGCGGTAGCGTTTGGGTGGCTGTGATGGGTGTAATGAAGCGTGCAATGATTGCTTGCGCGTCTTCCACGCAGAGTGCGTCAGCGTTGTAGCCTGCGATATGCGCAGTCAGGTCGGTCAGGCCAGGCGCCGGCAGGGCCGGCGTGTCGTTGGTGTCAGCCACCGATATACGACATTTCGACCTTGCGGTCGGCCCGGCTCAGTCCATCGGTATTGATTGTGCGCAGCTCGGAATAGCGGTCAGTGCGCTTGCCCCACAGATGCGCGACGGCGGCCGTGATTTGGGCGTCGCTAAAATCACCCCGCAGCAGCGCGCGCAAGTCATGTCCACTGGTGGCAAACAAACAGGTAAAGAGTTTGCCTTCGGTGGATAAGCGCGCGCGGTTGCAGTCGCCGCAAAAGGCCTGGGTGACGCTGGAGATCACGCCGATTTCGCCCCCGCCATCGGCGTAGCGCCACCGTACCGCGGTCTCGCCGGTGTAATTGGGTTCGATTTCGGCTAAGGGCATGCTGGCATTGATGCGGCGCACGACTTCGGCAGAGGGAATGACCTCGTCCATTTTCCAGCCATTAGAGGCGCCCACGTCCATGTATTCGATGAAACGCAGGATGGCGGGCGTGCCTTTGAAATGGCGTGCCATGGGGACGATTTCCTGATCGTTCATGCCGCCCTTGACGACCATATTGACCTTGATGGATTGCAGGCCAACCTGGTGCGCGACATCGATCCCGTGTAACACATCGGCGACCGGGAAGTCGACGTCGTTCATGCGTTGAAAGGTGGTTTCGTCGAGCGAATCAAGCGAGACCGTGACGCGCTGCAGTCCGGCGTCTTTCAGTGATTGCGCTTTTTTTGCCAGCAGTGAGCCGTTGGTGGTCATGGTCAAATCGAGCGGCCGGCCGTCAAGCGTGGTGAGCGAGGCGAGCATCTCGATGAGCTTTTCAATGTTTTTGCGCAGCAGCGGTTCGCCGCCGGTGAGCCGGATTTTTTCGACGCCATGGGCAATGAAGATTTTGGTGATGCGCGTGATTTCTTCAAATGACAGCAGGGAGTTGTGGGGCAGGTAATGATAATCCTTGTCGAAGATTTCTTTGGGCATGCAATAGACGCAACGAAAATTGCAGCGGTCGGTGACTGAAATGCGCAGGTCGCGCAGCGGGCGCGCAAGAGTGTCGGCCAGCAGGCCCGTGGCCGGCGCGAGATCAGCCGGGATGGTGGGAAGGTTTGGCAGGTGGCGCAGGTCGGCAACGGGAATGATACGTTCGGTCATGTGGCGTGATGCTCAGTAAATTAAGGCAAATAAGATACCACGAGCCCTGCCAACGCACAGGCAACGATGAGTTTGATGGTGCCGACTTTGAATCGGGCTAATGCGATGGCGGCGACCAGGCAAATACCCATGGCCACCCAGTTCCAGTCGCCGACGGGCAAGCCGAGCCGAAATACCTGCTCGGCGAAGAACAGCGCGAGACTGACGATGACGCCCACGACGGCCGCAGAGATGGCAGTCAGTGGCGCAGTCAGGCCGAGGTTGCCGCGGGTGGATTCGATCAATGGGGCACCAGCCAAAATAAAGAGAAACGAGGGCAGAAAGGTGAAGAAAGTGGCCACCGCCGCGCCCGCTGCGCCGGCCAGAAAAAGCGTGCCAGTGCCGAAGACTTCTGTGGTCCAGCCACCCACAAAGCCCACAAAGGCCACAATCATGATCAGCGGTCCCGGCGTGGTTTCACCGAGCGCGAGGCCGTCGATCATTTGCGCTGGCGTGAGCCATTGAAAGCCGTCAACAGCACCTTGGTAGACATAAGGCAGCACCGCATACGCGCCACCAAAGGTCAGTAACGCGGCCTTGGTGAAGAACCAGCCCATTTGTGCCAGCGGCCCGTGGAGGCCAGTGGCGGCCGCGATCGCGCCCCAACCGAGTAAGCCGATCAGGCTACCGATGGCACAAATGCGTACCAGCCTGTGCCACGCAAACTGCGCATGCGCCGGTGGCGGTGTGTCGTCGTCGATCAGGGCAGCGCCGTATGAGACCTGGCTGTCGGGATGGCCGCCGCCAGGATGAAAGTGATCCGGCAGCAGGCGCGCGCCGATTGCGCCCATCAGAGCGGCGGTGCCGATGATCAGCGGGAAGGGCAAATGAAACGCGGCGATGCCGATGAAGGCGAGTGCTGCGATGCCAATCAGCCAGCGATTTTTCAGGCTGCGACTGCCGATGCGCCAAGCCGCGGCCAATACGATTGCCACGACAGCCGGTTTGATGCCGTAGAAGATGCCGGCAACGACGGGGACGTCGCCAAATGCGAGGTAAATCCACGACAGCAAAATCAGGAGCAACAAGGCGGGCAGTACGAACAAGACCCCGGCCAGAATACCGCCGGCGGTGCGATGCATGAGCCAGCCGATGTAGATGGCGAGCTGGGTCGCCTCGGGTCCGGGCAGTAGCATGCAGTAGTTGAGCGCGTGCAGGAAGCGTCGTTCGGAAATCCAGCGCTTGCGTTCGACCAGATCAGTGTGCATTAACGCGATCTGACCGGTGGGCCCCCCAAAGCTGATGAAGCCGAGTTTGAGCCAGTACCAGAATGCTTCGCGCAGCGTGACGGAGGAGGGGGCTTGCATGGTCGGCAACGGTAGCAGAGATTATGGTGCGTGCGCGGGGCGTAAATACCCGCGCCATCAGCGCAGCATCACTGACCCACCAAGTTGGTGAGACAGTGATGCTGCGCCGAATCACGGGCGCTACATGTTGGGATAGTTTGGCCCGCCCCCGCCTTCGGGCGTGACCCACACGATGTTTTGGGTTGGATCTTTGATGTCGCAGGTTTTGCAGTGCACGCAGTTTTGCGCATTGATCTGCAGCCGCTCGCCACCGCCTTCGTTGGCCACATACTCATATACACCAGCCGGACAGTAGCGCGACTCTGGTCCGGCGTATTGGGCCAGATTGATCGACACCGGCACGTCCGGATTTTTGAGTGTCAGGTGCGCGGGTTGGTGCTCGTTGTGATTGGTGTTGGAGATAAATACCGACGACAGCCGGTCAAAGCTGATTTTGCCGTCGGGTTTGGGGTAAACAATGGGCGTGCATTGCGCTGCGGGCTTTAAGCAGGTGTGGTCAGCATGGGTGTGATGCAAGGTCCAGGGCGCTCTGCCGCGCAACAGGACCTGATCAATCCCGACCATCAGGGTGCCGGTGTAGAGCCCTTTGCTCATCCAGGGTTTGAAGTTGCGTGCCACATGCAACTCCTCGTGCAGCCAGGATTGTTCAAACGCGGTGGCATAAGCGCTCAGCTCATCCTGTGCACGGCCGGCGCACAGGGCGTCAAATGCGGCATCTGCTGCAAGCACGCCAGTCTTCATTGCGGCGTGGCTGCCTTTGATGCGGCTGGCATTTAAAAAGCCGGCATCGCAACCGATGAGTGCGCCGCCCGGAAAGCTGAGCTTAGGCAGCGATTGCAGACCGCCGGCGGTGATGGCACGCGCGCCATAAGAGAGACGCTTACCACCTTCAAAAAAGCCGCGGATGGACGGGTGGGTTTTGTAGCGCTGGAATTCTTCGAACGGCGACAGATAGGGATTTTCATAAGCCAGCCCCACCACATAGCCTACTGCGACCTGATTATTTTCCAGGTGGTAGAGAAACGAGCCGCCATAGGTGGCGGCGTCCAGCGGCCAGCCGGCCGAGTGAATCACCAGCCCGGCTTGATGTTTGGCCGGGTCGATCTCCCATAGTTCTTTGATGCCGATGCCATAGGTCTGCGGATCTTTGCCCGCGTCGAGCTTGTAGCCGTTGATGAGTTGCTTGCCCAGATTGCCACGTGCACCTTCGGCAAACAGGGTGTACTTGGCGTGCAGTTCCATGCCGAGCTGGAAGGCGTCGGTTGGCTTGCCATCGCGGCCGACACCCATGTTGCCGGTGGCTACGCCTTTGACGGCGCACTGCGCGTCATACAAAATTTCGGCCGCTGGAAAACCAGGAAAAATTTCTACGCCAAGTTCTTCGGCTTGCTGGCCGAGCCAGCGCACAACATTGGCCAGCGAGATGACGTAGTTGCCATGGTTTTGAAAGCAGCCGGGCAGTAGCCAGTTGGGTGTTTTGATCGCGCCGGATTCGGTCAGAAACAGAAAGCGGTCTTCCGAGACGGGGGTATTAAGCGGTGCGCCACGCTCTTTCCAGTCGGGGAAGAGTTCATTGATGGCCACCGGGTCCATCACGGCACCAGACAAAATATGGGCACCAAGCTCACCGCCTTTTTCGAGTACGCAAACGCTGATCTCGCGATTGTCAGCGGCAGCGCGCTGCTTGAGCCGGATCGCCGCAGATAAGCCGGCCGGTCCGCCGCCGACGATGACGACGTCATACTCCATCGCTTCGCGTGGTCCGAATTGTTCGAGGAATGCAGGGTCTTGGCTCATGCTCATCATCGTTGCCGCTTTGTCAGGGTTATCAAGGTGTCGGGATTGTCGAGGATTTTGCTCCTCAGCGCCAGTTTGCGCAGGCTGGCCGCCTTCAATGTATGTAATGATAATGCCTGCAGAAAAAATAGTTAAAAATCACCATCAGGAGATATCGTGGGCATCGAAGTAAATTTCAACGGCAAAATCGCCTTCGTCACAGGCGCATCAAGTGGTTTGGGCAGCCGGTTTGCCAAAATTTTGGCCGAGGCAGGTGCGCAGGTGGTGTTGGCGGCCAGGCGTACCGAGCGTCTCAAAGAGTTGCGCGCCGAGATCGAAGCCAATGGCGGTGCGGCCCATGTGGTGCAGCTCGACGTGACCGACTACGCCAGTATCAAATCAGCGCTCGCCCATGCCGAGACCGAGGCCGGGCCGATTGATATTTTGGTCAATAACTCCGGCGTCTCGAGCACGCAGAGATTGGTTGACGTGACCCCGGAAGATTATGCGTACGTGATGGATACCAATTTGCGCGGCGCGTTTTTCGTCGCCCAGGAGGCAGCCAAGCGCATGATCGTGCGCGCCAAAGCCGACCCAAACCGCCAGCATCGCATTATCAATATCGCCTCGGTGGCAGGCTTGCGGGTGCTCTCGCAAATCGGTGTTTACTGCATGAGCAAAGCGGGCGCGGTGCAAATGACCAAGGCGATGGCGCTGGAGTGGGGACGTTATGGCATTAATGTCAATGCGATTTGCCCGGGCTACATCGAGACCGAGATCAATAAAGAATACTTCCACAGCGAAGCCGGCAAAAAATTAGTCGACATGCTGCCGCGTAAACGCGTGGGGATGCCGGAAGATCTCGACGGCTTGCTCTTGTTGCTGGCAGCCGATGAGTCGCGCTTTATCAATGGCGCGATCATGACCGCGGACGACGGCATGGCAGCGTTCTGATGAAAGAGGGATTTACGCAGGTGTACTGCTTGCGCATGCCGATTCGCTGGGGCGATATGGACGCGATGGGGCATGTCAACAATACGATTTATTTTCGCTATCTCGAGCAGACGCGCATCAGTTGGTTTGAGGCGATGGGCTGTCCACCCGAGCCTGCTGCGCAGGGGCCAGTCATTATCAATGCGCACTGTACGTTTTTAAAACAATTACGTTACCCCGGCGAGATTGAGGTCACGCTTGGGGTGGGGGTGTTTGGGCGCTCCAGTTTCGAGACCTGGCAGCAGATACGGCGGGTCGATGATCTTGCCACGCTGGCGGCCGAGGGTGGGGCCAAGGTGGTGTGGGTCGACCAGCGGCTGGAGAAATCGCTGGCGCTGCCCGAGGAGATTCGCGCGCGGCTGATGGTGCCGGTTGCCTAACTACTCTAAAAAAAATGGCGGCGTGATGGTCGTCAGGCTGCTCGCATCCATTGGCCTGACGCTGGTCGATGAAATGCTCAGAACGGCATCGGGATTATCATTTAAATAATCACGCACAAGTGCGGTAGAGATGACGGGCAAGTGGCGACCACCTCGTCGGCCCAAAACGCTTGATTTCAAACGTTTTTCCCGAGATTTGGCTTGACCCGGATGGTGCAACGCAGTAACGTATCGTTCCTCTCATCACCGTGAGACGGCCCTGTGCCTTGCCACAGGTGGCGCAAGACGCTACCTGTGAGTCAAGGCTCTTTCATTTTGAAAGCTGTTTGCTCTAACCCGCGCCATAAGCGCGAGAGATTCTAAGCATCTGCATCACCTCAGGCTGAACGAGTCGCGCTAAGCGTTATTTTGAACTGCATCTATGGGTGCCCGACGAAGTAGCGTCACCGCACAAAAAAGGAACGCCCGAGAATGAAGCTGCTGAAAATTTCATCAGGAGAGAGCATCCGATCAATCTCCAATGGACCTTGAAAGGAAGTAGCATGAGTACGGAAATCTCTGGCGCCGATATTATCGTGCGCTGTCTGGCCGAAGAGGGTGTCGAGCATGTGTTCGGCTATCCCGGCGGCGCTGTTCTCTACATTTACGACGCCATCTTCAAGCAAGATAAGTTTCAGCACATCCTCGTTCGTCACGAGCAGGCCGCAGTGCATGCAGCCGATGCCTATTCGCGTTGTTCTCAAAAAGTGGGTGTGGCGCTGGTGACCTCGGGTCCCGGCGTAACCAATGCCGTGACTGGCCTTGCCACTGCCTATATGGATTCCATCCCGATGGTGATCATTACCGGTCAGGTGCCTTCGCACGCGATCGGTCAGGACGCGTTCCAGGAATGTGACACCGTTGGAATTACCCGTCCCTGCGTCAAACACAACTTCCTCGTGAAGGATGTGAAAGACCTGGCGATGACGATGAAAAAAGCCTTCTATATCGCCAAGACAGGCCGTCCCGGCCCGGTGCTGGTTGATATCCCGAAGGACATCACCATGGACAAGACCACCTTCGAGTATCCGAAAGAGCTCGAGATGCGGTCTTATAAACCGGTCGACAAAGGGCATGCTGGTCAGATTCGCAAAGCGCTGCAGCTGCTGCTGACCGCAGAGCGTCCGATGATCTACACCGGCGGCGGCGTGATTTTGGCCGATGCCTCGCCCGAGCTCAACAAGCTGGTGGATCGGCTAGGCTACCCGTGCACTAACACGCTCATGGGCTTGGGTGCGTATCGCTCGTCGAGCGAGCATTTTGTCGGCATGCCCGGCATGCACGGCACCTACGAAGCCAACATGGCCATGCAGCACTGCGACGTGCTCATCGCCATTGGCGCGCGCTTTGATGACCGCGTGATTGGCAACCCCAAACATTTTGCGACCAATCCACGCAAGATTGTGCATATTGATATTGACCCGTCGTCAATTTCCAAGCGCGTCAAAGTCGATATCCCGATCGTCGGTAACGTGAAAGACGTGCTCATTGAACTGCTGGCCCAGCTTGATGCTGCCGAGACCAAGCCGAATGTAACTGCGTTGTCGTCATGGTGGAAGCAGATCAACGAATGGCGCAAAAAAGAGTGCTTGAGTTATCCGACCTCGACCGAGGTCATCAAGCCGCAGTCGGTGATTCAGAAGCTGTGGGAAGTCACCAAGGGTGATGCTTACGTTACTTCCGACGTGGGGCAGCATCAGATGTGGGCGGCGCAGTACTACGGCTTTGACAAGCCGCGCCGCTGGATCAATAGCGGTGGTCTGGGTACCATGGGTGTAGGCTTGCCGTATGCGATGGGTGTGCAGATGGCGATTCCGGATGCCACGGTAGCCTGCGTGACCGGCGAAGCATCGATACAGATGAATATTCAGGAGCTCGCTACTTGCCGGCAGTATCATCTGACGCCAAAAATCGTGCTGCTCAATAACCGTTATCTGGGCATGGTGCGTCAGTGGCAGCAGATTGATTATGGCTCGCGTTATTCAGAGTCTTACATGGATTCACTGCCTGACTTTAACAAGCTCGTGGAATCCTTCGGGCATGTGGGTCTGACGATTACCAATCCTGCTGATGTGGATGGTGTGATGCGTGATGCATTTGCGATGAAAGACAAACTTGTGTTCATGAACTTCATCACCGACCGTGATGAAAACGTCTGGCCGATGGTCAAGGCCGGCAAGGGCCTCACTGAAATGCTGCTTGGCTCGGAGGATCTCTAACATGCGCCATATCATCTCTGCATTGCTGGAAAACGAAGCCGGCGCGTTGTCGCGCGTGGTGGGGCTGTTCTCCGCCCGCGGCTACAACATTGAAACCCTGACCGTGGCGCCGACCGAAGACGCCACGCTGTCGCGCATGACGATTGTCACGAGCGGTTCAGATGACGTGATTGAACAGATCACCAAGCATCTTAATCGGCTGATTGAAGTCGTCAAGGTGGTCGATCTGACCGAGGGCGCGCACATTGAGCGGGAGCTGATGCTCATCAAAGTGCGTGCTGTTGGCAAGGAGCGCGAAGAAATGAAGCGCACCACGGATATTTTCCGTGGTCGCATCATCGATGTCACCGAGAAGACTTACACCATTGAGCTGACCGGCAACAAGACCAAGCTCGACGCCTTCATCGATGCCATCGACCGTGCTGCCATTCTCGAGACCGTCCGCACTGGCGGCTCAGGTATCGGGCGTGGCGAGCGCATTCTCAAAGTTTGAAGCAAGCAAAAACAAGATAGACAACCCTTATTATCCCGTTAGGAAAATCATGAAAGTATTTTACGACAAGGACTGCGACCTCTCCCTTATCAAAGGCAAGAATGTCGCCATCATCGGCTATGGTTCGCAGGGCCACGCCCACGCACAAAATCTCAACGACTCTGGCTGCAAAGTCACGGTTGGTTTGCGTCAGGGCGGCGCATCATGGAACAAGGTCAAGGCCGCTGGTTTGAACGTGGCCGAAGTCAATGATGCGGTCAAAGCGGCTGACGTCATCATGATTTTGCTGCCCGATGAAAACATCGCGCAGGTCTACAACGAGAACGTTGCCCCGCACGCCAAACAAGGCGCAGTACTCGCGTTTGCACATGGCTTTAACGTGCACTACGGCCAGGTCGTGCCCCGTGCTGACCTCGACGTGATCATGGTCGCGCCGAAAGCGCCAGGCCACACGGTGCGCGCAACGTACACCCAGGGTGGTGGTGTGCCGCATCTGGTCGCGGTCTACCAAGACAAATCGGGACACGCCCGTGATATCGCGTTGTCGTATTCGATGGCAAATGGCGGCGGTCGTGCCGGCATCATCGAGACCAACTTCCGTGAAGAGACCGAGACCGATCTGTTCGGCGAACAAACGGTGCTTTGCGGTGGTGCGGTGGAGTTGATTAAAGCTGGTTTCGAGGTGCTCGTTGAAGGTGGTTATGCGCCTGAGATGGCTTACTTCGAATGCTTACATGAGTTGAAACTGATCGTTGACCTGATCTATGAAGGTGGCATCGCTAACATGAATTATTCGATCTCGAACAATGCTGAGTACGGTGAGTATGTGACCGGCCCGCGTATCGTGACGGAAGACACCAAAAACGCGATGCGTCAGTGCCTCAAGGATATTCAGACTGGGGAATACGCGAAGAGCTTCATCCTGGAAAACAAGGCTGGCGCACCGACCCTGATTTCACGTCGTCGCTTAAATGCGGAGCATGAGATTGAGCAGGTAGGAAGCAAACTGCGTGCGATGATGCCTTGGATCGCCAAAAACAAAATGGTCGATCAATCCAAGAACTAAGCGTCAACAAGTTCGTCGGCATCATCAGGGAGCGCTTGCAAGCGCCCCCTGCGCTCGGACTAAAAGCTGCACGCAGGTGCAGCTTTTTTTAGGTGGTGTTTTATTTTGAGCCGAATTGGAACAGCGCGATGACACGTACATTCCCTCCGTCGTTCCGGCGAACGCCGGAAACCAGCGTCGTTGAATGCTAACCGGATAAACTAAATTTCTGAGACACGCATTGCGCATACATATCGGGGACCGCAGGGTTACCAGCACCCACCGCTAGTAGACTAAAATTTCCGTAGCGCGCCCACTGATAAGATCGTGCTATCCGGCCCTGAAACGCCACCAACTGTATTGAGCTGTACCAACTGTACCCGCCAATCGAATCGCTCATTAATGCGGCCATCAAAACCCAGGCCAAACAGCACGCCATTGCCGGTTGAAGAACTTGTTGTTGTACTGCTTCGACCCGAAAAAAAAACCTGTGTGCTGGTGTCAGAGGTAGAGCGATGTCCGCCTAGCCTAAAAAACAGCTGATTCCACCCCGTACTGACTGAGGGGCGCAACATCGCCGCATAGGTAAACCCGGATCCCTGCACGCTTGCGTTGCCGGCGTAAGTAGCACGACTAGCCGTCGTGCCGTTGAGCGAAAATTGTGCTGCCGTAGTGCGAAAAACACTCAACTCGATACCGATATTTTCCGTTATTTGATAACCCGCAAATAATCGACCATTAATACCAATGCTATCTTGATTCACTTCAGCACTGCCGCCAACGCGAGATACCACCCCTCGACGAATTAGCGCAGGCTGATCGGTTCCAAACGGAATTCCTGCATCTACCCCAAGGTAAAAATTTGGCAGCGCAGTAGTTGGCTCGGCTTGCGCCGGCGGGGTCGCAATCGCTAATAGTAATAGGAAGGGAAATTTGATTTGGTATCGCACTTTGCTTCTCCTGATGACCCGGATAATTTGAGACACAACTTAGCGAACAATCTCAGGGAATGAGATTAATTTTCAAACAAAGTTGATACCCCACTCCCCAAACTGATTTGATCGCAGGTTCAGCCCCCTCGGCTTGCGCCGCCCGGATTTTTTTTCTTAGCCGTGCGACGAGCTCCTCCAGCGCGTGCTTGCTAATAGTTTCTTCGGCAGTATCCCCTGTACACAGATCGCAAAGGACTGCTGATTCCAGCGTATTGTCACGCGCCTGAACCAAGGCGACGAGCAGCATTTTTTCGCGGGTAGTTAATCGTAATATCGACGACAGCTCTGGTCCCTGCAAGGTTCTTTGTCGCAGGCTGAGAGATAACTCTGGCTCGTCGTCTGTTGACTTGACCCGCCTACCCAGGCTACGCACAATCATCACCAGCTCATCGGGGGCGATTGGCTTCGTCAGATAGACATCAGCGCCGCCAACGCCGTACCCGGCGATTCGGTCATTTAAAGTGATTTTTGCCGTCATGATGATGATGCCGACTTCAGGTCGCGTTTGCCTTAGCCGCTTTGATAAGCTCAAGCCGTCCTCGCCCGGCAAATTAAGATCAATAATAAAAATATCGACGGGTGTATGGGTAATCATGTCATCCAGTGCAAGTGCACAGTTCACAGCGCTTACCTTAAAGCCCTGATTGGACAGGTGATCACTGACTTCCTCCCGCAGCAACACATCATCTTCGACAAGCCCGATCGACAATAAAGGCTGCGATCTTACTGCTTGTGATTGTTGTTGGCTGTTCATGCTGGAATCCTGACGGTAAAGGTAACGGTATTGGCGAGGTGCGCAAACTGCACACTGGCCCCAATCTTATTTGCTGCTGCCTGTACCAGACTGAGTCCGAGGCCCATTCCGGGAATAATCAGGGAGTTTGGATTTCGGTAATATCGCTCGAAAATATGCGCATCGTCGGGCGCCCCGAATACGCCAACGGCATTACTAATTTCGAAGCAGAGTGTCTCGCTACTTTGTCCGGCAGTCGCAGACTGACTGCCCGCATTAGAAAGTGGATTGTTATCGCAGGTGACGGTGATATTGATGTTACTTCCCGAATGGCTGTACTTATAGGCATTCTCGATTAAATTACCGAATATCACAGCCAGCATCTCACGGTCTGCCGTGATGGCAGCATGCTCTGTTACGCGGATATCGAATCGATCTCGTTCTGGGTAAATCTCCGTTAATTCATCGATTAGTTCACAAACGGGCTGTGTATGGATTAGATCAGTTGGTTCATAACGATCAACCCTTGCTGACAATGCTACATGCTCAATGAGCTTGTTCATTCTGCTGACACAGAGATCGATGTGCTTGAGTCGTTGCAAGGCTGATAGATTGTCCTTTAATTGATCTTTGAGGGAGGTGGCCGCAAATTTAATTGTGCCAAGGGGATTTTTTAGATCATGCGTAATCAGGTCAATCAGAGTATTACGATCTGCTAGCAGCGCTTCGTTGGCCCGCGCTCTGTCCTTATCAAGCCGAAGCGCGGTGAGCTCCTCGTTTTTGGTTTTTTCGCGAAACTCCGTCTCAGATTTTACTAATAAAAAAACAATCAAACCAACAGCAAAACCGTTGAGTCGCCAATCATGCAGATTTTGGATAGGCGCCCGAATTCCTGGGGTCGGGTCAGGAAAAAACCAAGGTACCAAAGCTGCCACAAGAAGAAGGGTTGCGCAGATGTAGGCAAATAGCAAAATAGATTTTACTTTTTTTTCAACACCCGTTGATTTGACCAATCCAAAAAATTGAACATTGCCGTGTAGGGTAAAAATAAGTAAATTTGATTTCATTGCAAATACTTGATAACCCATTAGAAAAAGTACGCAATTAATCAGGCACATTGCTAAGAGAATCAAAATGGCCCGTTCGTAATAAATTGAAGAGCAGTAGGGTTGAATAATGACAAAGACGCCCAGTATCAAAAAGAATGTTCTCATCATAAAAAAAAGATGAGGCAAGGTATCCAAAACAGTCGGAGATAGTCCGGGGAACCAATCAGAAAGAAAGCCGTAGATTGCGACTAAATAAAGAAAAATAGACACCTGAAACCAGCAGTAGATATGCGTCAGCCGTGAACGGTATCTGGCAAGCAAAAACAGGCCTAATATCAGCATGCCAACGGCGACTGTTAATGCCGAGTAGGTGCGCCTGATACGATCGTTGCTGACACGTGCCAGGTCTGTCAACAAAACCGCATCTGTGTTGATCGTCAAAAACCCAGGCGATTCAATTCTTATGTAAACGGTTTGCGGCTGTGCTCCCTGTCCTTTTAGAAGAAAACAGTAATAGTCATCCGTACATATTGTTTCTTTTGGTGGAAGGAGGTCGCCAGCGACCTGGCGATGCCATTTTTCGGCGTCGAATTCGTAGAGCTCGATAGTGTTTAAGTCATGCGGTCCGACACGAATAATGACGGTCTCGGAAGCTGGTTTGGCTTGCGCCAAGGACTGATCGGTTGACGGGGTAATCTTGAGTCGGATCCAAATTGAACCCTTTTTATATCCCAGGTTTAATTTCTTATCCGAATCCTTAAACGGTGCGTTTGCAACGGATTCGATGTCAAGTCGCGCCTGCGTATCAAAAAAATATGAATGGTCGACGTTGATAGCCGTCGCTGCCGATGCTGAGGAAGGCAGAAAAAAGGAAAAGAAAAAAACAGAAAGTACTAAAAAGTGTCGAGCCCAAAAAAACCTGGTGATCAAACGCATAGCCAGTGGCCGACATGCCGTAAACGAGGTTTTCATCAAACTATTTGCATGAGTTGAGAGTTATTGTGAGTTTTCATGGAGATTTCAGAGCATTCACGCGTGCTCTTTGTTTATATTTTTAACTGCAAATAAATTTACCACATAAGAGTTATTTAGCCTCACAGATGCATGGACACTAAAAATCGCAAGGCCGTGCAAAACGACGTAAGTCAGGTTGCCAAGTGCAGGCGTGATATTCAGTAAGATGACAAAAAAAATTCGGCCCGGGACTCAGCACAGCCACTGAAAATACGATGAACGACGCGTTTACCCTACTAACTCAGTACGCACTTCAATCCCTGCAGTCTGATCAAGGACCTTGTCTTTCGTCAGCGCAGGCACGGATGTTGTCAAAAAAAATAGCCGGTGATCTATCATCAGGCTCGCACCAAAACAGAGAATGGGCGGAGCACTTATTTGACGACACGATTGCCGATCTCGGCTATTGGTATTTGAATGAAAAAATACTGATAAGGCCTAATAATATAAGGCGGTAAGTACATGCCTCCTTGCGCGCATCGACGCTCTGTCGACAGCAAGCAGCCTATTTAGAGTTCTTCGTCTCCACATGCACTTTCATCTGCCTGAAATAATTTACACAATTTACAACTGACTGGCAGCCTTAGCTTTGTGGCGCTTATTCCCTTCAGGTTTTTGTCCATCCGCCATATCTGGCGCTACTTCGGCCGCCCCTTTTTCTTGATCAGACTCTGACTGTTCATCACATTGCTTTTAATTTTGAGAGCGATTGTGGGTATTTCTGATTTTTCATGCGGGAATGTGGGATTCATCAAGGTACTGTCGTCTTCGACCGTGTGAGCTTGCGCTTTTCAGACAACGTCGGGCGATTTAATTGACCTGCTGGAGTTCGATACGCCGATGCTACATAGGGCGCTTCCGTTTTGATCAACGACTCTTGTGATGCCATCCGCCAATCTGTTTAAAGGTCTGCTCAAAAATATCGCCAGCGAAAAGGGTTTCGTCGGCATGAGTCATGGCGGCTCTGTCGGACTGACCCCGTACTTGGCGATGGTAGCGTCCATTCTTTACATGATGGCAGCGGATGGGGAATTGTCTGAGCAGGAGTGCAGTCAACTTCAATCCGTTGTAGGTGGCGACGATCAGATTTTGCACAGGGCGGTGCAGTACGTCGAAACACACAGCATTGATCATTTTCTAAGTGAAATACCGAACGCCCTCGAAGGGGATGATCGGCTCTGCATGCTGATGAATGTCTGCGATTCAATCATGGCAGATGGCGAGATGGCAAAAGCGGAGATGAGTTTATTTTCTCGCATGCTCAACGCTCTCGGGCACAGTCGGGAAACATTCAAGCCCTATTTTCAGACGATATCGATCAAAAATAAACGCTCGGTTTTTGGCGTTTTTGACGATACCGCTGTGACGAATGCGCTTACGCCGCAAGTCGCCTTGGCGGCCTCGGTGCTTTACATGATGAGCGCGGACGGAAGCATGGCTGCGGAAGAAGTGGGTCAGCTGCAAGTCGTGATCGGTCAGTCGCAAGCCTTGCTGAAGGCTTCGCTCAAATATGTCAAAGAAATTAAATTTCATCAATTTATTAAGCTTGCCACGCCGCTTTTAAATCAGCCGCAGCGTCTTTGTGTTCTGATGAATGTGTGCGATTCCATGCTTGCTGACGGTCGGATTGACATTCTCGAAAAAGATTTATTTAAAAGGATGCTGGCGGAATTCGGCGTTTCCGAAGCAAATTTTAACGGCCATTTCAAAAATCTTTTTTTGAAAAATGAAAAGCCGCAAGATATTCGCACAGGCGGCTTTAAGGAGTCGCGCAACAAACATAATTCTGAACGAATCAAGAGTAAGGAGGACGCGCAGCAGCATTTTGATCGCACAATCGAAGGGCAAGACCCGAATCTTACCGCGCCTCCTGCGTTAACCGAGCAGTCCGAGCTTGGTACCGCCATCAATCGGACGATGCAGGAAAACATATCCAAGTTATCCGGTGAAATGGCGAGCGAACAGGACATGATCGTCATGGCCGAAAACGCCAACGAATACGAAAAGGAAGATGGCGTATCGTCCAAACGCCATCAGGCTGACGTGACAGCGCTGGCTGATCCTGAGGCACAAAAAATAACCCAGGGTGACGATAGCACTGCAGCGCGCGCCATTATTGATACTGTTGTAAAAGCTGCAGGTGTCGGCGGGTCGAAAACCACGCGAAATGAGTTGGTTGACAGTTCGCCAGCGCGTAAAGACATCGCCGGTGCTGCCGAGATTCGCAGCATACGCGACGCAGAAGGTGGTGCGGATAGGCGCAGCATGAAGGACGCAGAAGGTGCTGCGGATAGGCGCAGCATGAAGGACGCGGATGGTGCTGCAGATGTGCGCAGCATGAAGGACGCAGAAGGTGCTGCGGACAGGCGCAGCATGAAGGACGCAGAGGGTGCTGCGGACAGGCGCAGCATGAAGGACGCAGAGGGTGCTGCGGACAGGCGCAGCATGAAGGATGCAGAAGGTGCTGCGGACAGGCGCAGCATGAAGGACGCAGAAGGTGCTGCGGATGTACGCCGTATGAAGGACGCAGAGGGTGACGCAGATTTGCGCATTCTTGATGATAGCGACAGTCACGACAACGGCGCGATGATCCTGGCCCGAATCGACTATCTGCAAAATTGGACGAATGATCTCAAAACTGCTCTGGATAAGCATGAGGATATTCATCCTCACCAACTGAAGCAACGCGGCATCGTGCTTGATGCGATTGCATTCAAACCTGATTATCCGGTCGCCTTAGCGAACCACGCCGCTAGTAGGCAGCGTGCGTTGTGTGCCCAAAATTCTGGCCTGCTGTCGAAGGCGGACAATATTCACCAACTAGGAAGCGAATCGATGAGTCAATCAGGGTATGAGGAGTTGAAAGCCAAAGTCGCCGTTCTGACGACGGCCTTGATTATTGCGCAGGGATTTTCCAGCTACGGTTTGAACACTGCGCAAAATGAGTTGATGTTTCATCAGGTGCAGATAACCAATGCGCATGCTTCGTTTCAAGCTGCATCCGTGCAGCAGACTATTTATCAAGTATCGGCGGACCAGCTTGATTTAAACATGGCTAAAAAAGACGGCTATGCGTCTGAACAGCTTGATTTGGCAACGAAGAATGCGACGGATTATCGCGCCAAATCGGAGAGCATCGAAACGTCGCCTCAAAGAAATGACGGTAAAAAAGAATTGAAAGAATCCGTTAAGCGAAATGAAGCGCTCAGCAGCATTCAGTCGCTCAAATTACGCTGGTTTGGTGTGGCTAACGGTCTACTCATGTTTGGATTTTTCTTAACGTTTTTCGGCTTGTTTTTTAAATCGCGTTTAGCAATGACCGGGTCGACCGCAGTGTCCTTACTCGGCACGCTGGTGACGATTAATGGGTTTTATCTGTTTGTGTAATTGCGCCATCCTTGGGGCGGCTTGATCCAAGTCGTCCTCGGCGCCGCGAATGGAAATAGATTGTGGTGCTAAATTTCGACGAATCCTTTCTACTATTGTTGTATAGGTAGTCTCAATATGACGAACTGTCATGATCGCTTGAAATAAGGGTGCACTGTGTCGATTAATAAGTAATCTGTCTTTGATGGATTGAAATTTAGCGACATTTTTTGCCAACTAAATGGCAAGTTGTTCGTATTCTGATAACGAATTTGTAATGAGTTCTGGCAGATCTAGCGCGGTGAGCAGGCTTGCCGCGACACGACTGACAAAGCTTTCGCCGATACAAGTCATTAGCGGTAATCCTGCCCAGAGTGCATCGCTGGCGCTGGTATGCGCCCCATAGGGCCAGGTATCAAGGAATAGATCGGCCAGTCCTTGTCGGGACAGATGCTCCGCCAGCCCAGTTCTTTTTGCGAACATGAGACGATGTGGGCGGATGCCTTGTGCATGGGCCGCTTGGCGTAAGTTGGAGGCGGCTTCTGCATTATCTTCAAGCAGCCACAGCGTACTTCCCTCGACGTAATTCGATCGCCTTATCAAAATTCTCTAGTGCTTCGTGCAGTTGGCCGCTCTTCATTAGCGCGATCCCTTTGTTATTGAATAGGCTTGCGTTGTCTTTAGTGTGGTGTGCGGCAGAATTTAATAGTTGGGGCGCTTTGGTAAATTACTGTGTCTCGACGGCGATGGCTTTTATTTTGTCATTGACCTAAACTGCATGAGCGCATTTTGAATGAGATTGTGCAGCCTACGAATGCTTCATTCCGATTGCCGACATTAAAAAAAAGGAGAGCCCTATGCGTCATCACTTTGCCATGCTGTTTTCTTGCGCGTTGTCCCTCGGATTTGTTGTGCCTTCCATCAATGCTACTAATTGCGATCCCATTTCGGCCGATGAGATGAGCAGAGCGGAAGACGCGCGCTATGCAGCCCAGATCAATGATGATTTCGCTGCGATGGAAAAAATGTTTGCCAGCGATCTGGTGTACATCCATAGCAGTGCCGTTGTCGATAATAAGCAGTCTTATATTGAATCCATGCGCTCTGGGACGGTTAAGTACAAGACAATGCGCCGGTCTGATTTGACTTTCAGAGTGTTTGATTGTGTTGGCATACTCAATGGGCTAGGGAATTTTGACGTCCGCGTCAAAGATCAGGACTTGAGCGTTGAAGTCCGGTTTCATAGCATGTGGATCAAGCGCGGTGGCGTATTGCAGTTTGTGTCCTGGCAGGCCACGCGCACGCCTCAAAAATAAGCCAGCAGCGCGTGCTTTGCTGCTATGTACGGTCATCATAGGGTGGGCGTCGTAGTGGCACAGCGGGCCCCGATGAAAATCGGGGTTCGGCGTCTAGCGCCACCGTCGCTCAGCATGCTCAAGTCGATTATTGCGCTTGATGCATCACAGCCCTTTCCGGCCATCTTTCTGGATTTAATTCGTGTCACCATCTGGACGGACAAACGCGCATCGCTTTTCCCAGCGGGGTAGTATCATAGATAATACAAACACAGGACGCTAAGGCGTAACTCCGCTTGCGTCTTGTCCCATGCGGGTTTCCCGGATTGATTGATCTATGCGCCAGCAGACTATAAAAAATATTCTCAGAACCAGCCGTTTTGTTCTCTGCCTCAGTTTATCCGCAGTACCGGTGCTCGCATCACCTGAGACCGGTGCGGATAAGTCGGAATCTGTTCCTGCCAATGCAGTTTATCTTCAGGCAGTCCCCGGATTAAATAACGATCAAAGTCGTGAATTTCATGCCGGCGAAAAGGTCTTTAATACATTTTGGATTGCTATTTATAACAAGCTGATTGCCAACTGGGACTTTTCTCGCCCAGGTCCCGGGGGGGGCGAGTGGGGCTTGGGGCCAACCTATCTTGCGACGTCCTGCGTCGCCTGTCATGTACAGGGTGGCCGCGGTAACGCCGGCGATGCTAATGGCAATCAGGTATTTCAGCAGCTCTTGCGTTTATCCATTCCCGGTGAGGACGCGCATGGTGGCCCAAAGCCCGACCCGCATTACGGCGGGCAACTGCAGAGCTTCGACACAATTCAACGTGCCGATGAGACGCAGCGCGCCGGTGAAGGTAATCTCCATATCGACTGGAAAAGGAGCATGGTTACTCTGGCTGACGGTGCGACAGTCGCACTGCGACAGCCAGTCGTTCGTGTGGAAAAGCTCAATTTCGGTCCCTTGGGCGAGGGCAGCATGCACTCCTTGCGTAATGCACAGGCAATGTTTGGGCTTGGTTATCTTGAGGCGATCAGTGAATCCGATATTCTGGATTTAGCAGAGCGGCAGAAGTCTCAAGGCTTGAACGGGCGTCCTAATCTGGTGCGGGACGATATCAACGACCGCATGAGCATTGGCCGGTTTGGATGGAAAGCGAATCAGCCTACGATTAAACAGCAGATTGCGGCTGCTTTGCTCAATGACGTTGGTATTACCTCGACCGTTTATCCCACACAGAACTGTCCGACTATTCAAAAAGAATGCCTGGCGACCTACCATACGGGTAAGCCAGAAATTCGCGATGATTTATGGCAGGCTATCAACTTCTGGTTGCTGGCCTTGGACGCTCCTGCACGGCGGGACACTACTAAGCCGGAAGTACAGCGCGGCGCCAAGTTATTTGACACCGCGCGGTGCGCGCAGTGTCATGTTGCCGAACTGCGGACCGGTACATTCGAGCCCTTGCCTTTATTATCCAACCAAACCATTCATCCTTATACCGACCTACTACTGCACGATATGGGGCCTGATCTGGCCGATGGTCGTCCTGATTTTCGCGCCGGGGGAGCTGATTGGCGTACCCCACCTTTATGGGGAATTGGTTTATCCAAGCAGGTCAATGGTAGTACCAGTTTCCTGCACGATGGCAGGGCGAGAAATGTGTTGGAAGCGATTCTCTGGCACGGTGGTGAAGCCAAGTCTTCCCGCGATTTTTTTGCCGGAATGAGTAAAGCTGAACGGGCGGACCTGATTGCTTTCGTTAATTCGTTGTAATGCGGCTGGGCGCGTTGCGACAGGTATGGCCTTACCCAGGTTAAACTAGAAAGATAATCCGGTTAGGCGAATTGTGGGCATGGCAAACATAAAAAATAAAATACTAGTTTTAGCAATTTTCTTTGTTTCCTTATTGCATTCCGGCGTCGCATTGGCGATCCATGACCGGATAACAGAAAAAGCCTATTTCGAAGATAAAACCGGTGCGCAAAGCCTGGATCAGGTGATTGACGCCTCTTTTACCCCGTTGGACGGGTTGCTCAACAAAGGATATTCCAAGAGTGTGTATTGGATGCGCCTCAATTATGAGCCGGGCGCGCCGGATCAGCGATTGATCTTGCGCATTTTGCCGCCATTCATTGATGAAATTACCATCTATCAAAATCTTGATCATCGCTGGCAATCTCAGAAAGTCGGCGACTTGCAGGCCTTTAATCAGCGCTCGCGTGCTGAGAGTTCTCTCGCGGTTGACTTGGCAGCGCCGATGCAGGGTGTGATTTATCTGCGTATTAAGACCAGCACGTCTAAAATTTTAGATGTGCAAGTATTGAATGAAAAAGACTTCACGCTACTGGAGAGCCGCCGGGATTTGATGCTGGGTATTTATTTCGGCATTCTTGTACTGCTCATCGCGTGGACAATCTTCTCAAGTTATGTGACGAGGGATCGACTCATTACTTATTTCATGCTGTTTCAGATTTCTGAGTTTGTGCATGGGTTTTCGCTGATGGGTTTTTTGTCCAAGTATGTACTGCCCGACAGTCCGGTATTAGCGGACAGCGTCACGAGTTTGTTTGTGTTACTTCACGTATTCATGGGTGTAATTTTTCATCGCAGCATGCTGGCTGAATTAAGTAATACAAAGCCACTAGTGCGTACCTTTGATTTTTTTATTGTGTGTAACTTAGGTTTGCTGGTCTGTTTCTTTTTTGTTAGTCGTGGCCTTGCCGTTGCCGGCTCCGGAATTTTAGTGTTGCCGTTGGCGATCTCGATGCTTTACATACCGTATATCTTTAGAAAATCGAAACTCAAATTTGAAACAGGCATTTTTTGGACCTACCTGATTTTATCGCTTACGCTGATCGCGTCGATCTCGCCGTATCTTGGCCTCATTAAGGCTAATGCTGTAAGCTTGTATGCCACGCTGATCAATGGCATGGTCATATTGATTGCGTTGACATTTCTGCTCAGTCGACGGCGCGCCGAGCAGGAGTTGGAGTATCAGCAAAGCAAGTTGATGGTTGAGTTATCGCAGACTGAATTGGCATTGGAAAAAAGTCGGCGAGAGCAGCAGAGCCAATTTATCGCGATGCTGAATCATGAATTAAAAACGCCGCTATCAGTTCTCAAAATCGGGTACACGAGCGACGAGACATTCAAAAAATTCAAAGGTCATATCCAAGGTGCCGTTGCTGATATTGCTGAAATTATTGAGCGAACTCTCACAACAGATAAATTTGATAGTCAAACCATCACGTTCAAGATAGAACGTTTTTCAATCAATCAGATTATTGATGAAAACGTAGAAAAAATTGGCAAGGCCGATCGTTTTGTTTTTGATGCAAACGAGCTGATCAACATGGAATCAGATCGGCAATTCGTGAAAATAATTTTGTCGAATTTGATCGACAATGCAGTGAAATACAGTGTCGAGTCTAGTCCGATTCGTATCGCCATCACGCGCATTGTGAATGACAATAAAGGCTTCCTGAAGCTAACGATTGCCAATCAAATCGGCCCGAACGAATTTCCAGATGCAAATCGGCTCTTCGAAAAATATTATCGTGCCGAGAGTGCCGGTAAAAAAACGGGATCCGGACTTGGTTTGTACCTTGTGAAAAATTTAACCCAGCTCCTTGGTGGGGAAGTTTACTATTTGCCTCAGCAAAACGGCGTCATCTTTACATTGATGTTGCCCATCGAAAGCGCGGTAAGAGCTTAAGTTTTCGCATCCAAAAGGCGAAAAAACCGAGGTAGCCGTGCAGCTGTTTAGTGTGCGCTATGCATAGCGCAATAAATCGATCTTGTTTACTTTTAAATAAAAATTAACTATGAAAAATTTCATTTACATCATGGTGTTACTCAGCGCCGGTACCGTCCACGCGCAGACGCCCGCCAAAGCCCTCTCCATCGACGATCTACTCAAGGTGCAAGATTCAATCAATAAAAGCTGTCTTGAAGTGATGCAGGGTCGGGGGCGTTTGATCTGCAAGTGCACTGCAGTGATCGTTGGCGAGGCTGTCGTAAAGAGCGGCTTGGAATCCTTGAAGACAGATTTTGATCCGATGTTTGAAAAGGCCTTCGAGCAATGTCGAAATAATGAAGACAGCACCTTTGCCATCGCGACATCAAAACTCTTCCAGTCGCGCACCGCGGTTGAGGCTACGATTCGTGGCGAAAAGTAATAGCTTATCTGTTTGTACTTTGAAAGCATGGGACTCACTTGATGGCTGACTTCACCCAACTACCTGCTAACCTTCCGATTCCCCAAGACGATGGAGCAGCGGCCCATCTCATTGGCATGCGCATACCTTCGATAGCACTTACATCGACATCAGGTGGCGCCGTTAATCCGGGAGAATTGTCGGGTACGTCACTCATATATTGCTATCCAATGACGGGCCGGCCTGACACGCCTTTGCCACAGGGGTGGGATGATATCCCCGGTGCTCGTGGCTGCACGCCACAGAGCTGCGCTTACCGCGACTGTCATCACGAGTTGACTGGATTGGGGGTAACCGTATTGGGTTTAAGTTCGCAGACGACCGACTACCAATCCGAGATGGCCAGCCGGCTCCATCTTCCGTTTGCCGTCTTGAGTGACGCCGGATTTGTATGGCAAAAAGCACTGAATCTGCCGACCTTCGATACGTCTGGCATGACGCTTCTGAAGAGACTGACGATGATCGTGGTTGACGGCGTGATTCAAGCGGTTCACTACCCGATTTTCCCCAGCGACAGCGACCCGGCTTGGGCGCTTGCAACACTGAAAAACGGCGCGCGATCCAACTAATTGCGTATCACGCACACCGTTGATTTGATCACGCTGCAGGCAGCCCCGTGGGCCCTGTGCGTCGTTGCAAAAACTCTGTCATCGGGCCGCTTTCAAGCGGCTGACTAAAATAAAATCCCTGTCCTTCTTCGCAGTCAAGCTGGCGCAGATAATCAAGTTGTGTCGCATTTTCTATGCCTTCTGCAACTACTCTTTGATGTAGATTTTCACCGATTGCCACCACTGCGCTGGCAACCGTGCCATTGTGCGAAGCGGCGTTGATTTCATTGACCAAAGATTGATCAATTTTGAGTAAATCAATCGGCAGCTGTTTCAGGAAGCTTAGATTGGAAAAGCCAGAGCCGAAATTGTCGACGGTAATTTCGATGCCCATCGCTTTAAGGGCGCGTAGTTTGGCGATATTTGCATCGGACTGCCGCATCACCACGTTTTCGGTGAGCTCAATACTCAGACGTTGGCCAGCCAGTCCGGTGTCCATTAGTGCTGACTGTACTTGACTGATAAAGTCTTGCTGGCTGAATTCAGCACCGGAAATATTAATGGCGATCTGAATGTTTCCGATCCCGCTATCTTCCCAAATTTTTGTCTGACGGCAGGCTTCACGCAACACCCAACGGCCGATAGCGACAATGATCCCACTCTCTTCGGCGATGTGAATGAATTGGGCCGAAGTCAGCAAGCCTTCTGTCGGATGCTGCCATCGCAACAATGCTTCGACCCCTGTGAGGGCGCCGGTAGCAAGTCTGAATTTCGGCTGATAGAGTACTTTGAACTCATGTCGGGCTAAGGCATTGCGCAAGGACGCTTCAAAATTTTGTCGCTCAACGGCCCGCACATTCATATCCGCGGTAAAAAATTTGTAATTATTTCTGCCGCTGCGTTTGGCGTGATACATCGCCGTGTCTGCGTTTTTTAGTAGAGCATCGGTAGTTTGTCCGTCTGTTGGGTAGGTGCTGATACCGATGCTGGGGGAAATAGTTAACGCGTGATTTTCTATCTGATGGGGCTGGGTAAAAGCCGTCACGATTTTCTCGGCGATGATGTAGACGTCTTGTTCTTCTAAGTCGTCGCAAATCAGAATCACGAATTCGTCTCCACCCTGTCGGCTCACCGTGTCAACGCCGCGCACGCAACTGAGCAAGCGTTTGGCGGCAGACTGCAGCAACTGGTCGCCGATGCTGTGACCGAGTGAATCATTGACTTGCTTGAAGTTATCGAGATCGAGGAAAAGTAGCGCAAGATGTAGCTTTTCGCGTTTGGCGCGCGATATCGCCTGGTCGATTCTGTCGCGTAGCAGCATGCGGTTTGGCAGATCAGTCAAAAAATCATGCTGCGCAAGATAAGCCATCCGTCTTCCTAGCCTTTGCATGGCACTAATGTCGCGAAACACCGTGATTGCGCCTGTGATGCGACCGCGTTGATCGTGAATGGGCGCAGAGGTATCTTCGACTGCAAACTCCATGCCATCGCGCCGCACTAACAAGGCATTTGCCTGCAACTCGAACACCTTGTCGTGTCGCAGCACCAAAATGATCGGATTCGGTGAGGGCTCGTAAGTCTCTGAATCGATAAGATGGAAGACGTTATCAACGGGCTTACCTACAGCCTCTTTGACGGACCAACCTGTCATTTGTACGGCTACCTGATTCAGGTAGGTGACATTACCCATCATGTCCGTGCCCAACACCGCGTCGCCGATGGAGTTGAGCATGAATTCAGCCTGGCCTTTTGTAATGAAGAGTGATTCCTCAACTGCTTTGCGATCAATCACCGTACGGAGTTGTTGGGCGATCAAATAACTGCCGGCAGAGCCTTTCGTAAAAAATCCTTGTGCGCCTGCCCGCACTGCCTCCATGGCAAGACTCTCAGCATGCGGCTGGACCAATACCATGATGGGAAGATAAGGCACCGCTAGCATGAGGGTCTCAAATGCGGTCAGGTGCGTGTTTTCTGGCAGTTCCAGATCCAACAATACGGCAGCAAAATCAAGCGCACTCAAGCGCCCAAGTGCGTCATGAAGATTGCTTGCGCAATGTACGCTAAACGGCACATCTGGTACAGCCCCAAGCGACTGCTGAAGAATAGCGGATTCATCGGTGTCTTGGGTAATGATCAGAATGTCTTTCAGCATAGGCTATCCATTCATTTCCCTATTCGAAAACAAATTGGGCCGCGAGTTCAGTTTTTTCAATGCTCGCAGCGTGTTAGCGCAAGCGTATTGACCTCCTTGACATTTTTCATTGCGCGCTAGGGTATGGGCAGATCGCTGCACTCGCTCTGATATTTTTCACTTGCACGGCGAGCGTTACGGCGCGCTTTGATCTGGGTGGAGGGCGTGGCTAGGTGAACGTCCTCTTCTTTCCATTTTCTCTGCAATGCCAGGGCGTTGCATTTTTTCTTTTTGGCGGCCTCGCCGCGCAAGCTCATGGTGCGAAATGTCTGATCTTGTCGTTCCATGAGCTCGCGCGCATTTTGCATGCGCGCTACGTCAGCTTTTTCACGCTGAAGTTCGATCGCCCGGTCGGGCGCACGTGCAGGTGGTGGTGCTGCTAGTTCAAGCTGATTGCCACTACAGGGCTGATCGCTGTAGCTGATGGTGCCTTGCTGCGTGCATTTGTAGACAGCGTGAGAAGAGGGAACAAAAATCAAGAAAAACGCCGACAACAATACCGGCGGTAGCGCCGGTAGTAAGCCACGTGACATGAAGACCTCACAAAAAAAGATTCAGAGCACTTTGCCCGGATTCATCAGATTGTGCGGATCGAGTGCCCGCTTGATGGCCCTCATCATAGTCAGTTCGGTGTCGGATTTGTAGCGCTTTATTTCGTCGCGCTTCAATGCGCCCAGACCGTGCTCGGCGGAGATCGACCCGTTGTATCGATGTACGCTGTCATGCACCCGAAGATTAACCGCCTCTTGCTGCTGGAGAAATAAAGCATCATCTTGTCCGGCAGGCGCGGAGACGTTGTAATGCAAATTGCCATCGCCCAAATGACCGAATGTCACCATGCGACAGCCAGGAAATGCGCGCTGTAACAGCGCATCAGTCTCCGTGATAAATTCGCTGATTTTCGATACCGGCAGTGCGATATCGTGCTTGATGTTTTTTCCTTCCGCCGCCTGTGCCAGTGAGATATGTTCACGTAGCTGCCACATGGCGTCAGCTTGCGATAGCGAACTGGCCAGCACTGCATCGTTAATCAGATTTTTTTCGAGCGCGTCGCCCACCACGGTTTCGAGTAGCTGCATCGCATGCGCTTCCGATTCTTGATCGGACAACTCCAGCAACACGTAGTGCGCATGACGTGCGGTTAACGGAAACGATAGCTGCGGGAAGTGCCGCTGTACCAGTTGCAGACAAAAATCCGACATCAATTCAAAGCCGGTCAGGCCAGCGCCGCATTGGGCCTGCGCATGCGATAACAAAGTCAATGCTTGCTGCGGTGAATCCATCGCGAGCAAGGCCGTTAATCGCGCCTTGGGTTGCGCAAATAACGTGAGTACTGCGGCGGTGATGATGCCCAGCGTTCCTTCGGCGCCGATAAACAAATCGCGCAGGTCGTAGCCGGTATTGTCTTTGCGTAGTCCGCGCAGACCATGCCAGACCTCGCCATCGGCGGTGACGACTTCTAACCCGAGCGACAGTGCCCGCATGCTGCCATAGCGCAGCACGGCTGTGCCGCCTGCATTGGTAGAGAGATTGCCGCCGATGGTACAGCTGCCTTCTGAGGCTAGTGAGAGGGGGAAAAGACGATCGTGGGCGGCCGCGTGCTGTTGAATTTCTTGGAGCAGACAACCGGCTTCAACAGTAAGCGTGTTGTTCTGCAGATCGGTGGCGCGGATGCGGTTTAATCGTTTCAGAGAAAGCACGACGGCGGCGCCGCTGTCGTCTGGCACACTGCCCAGCACCAGACCGGTATTGCCCCCTTGCGGCACAATCGGTACCCGGTATTGTTGGCATAGCTTGACGAGTGCGGCGACTTCCTCGGTTGTACCCGGTCTGAGTACGGCGCGCGCCTGACCGGTAAAACGCCCGCGCCAATCGCTCAGAAAGCCGACCATGTCTTGTCCGGTTAAGACCTGACTAGCGCCGATGATTTGCTGGCAACGTGGTAGGAAATCGGTCATTCGTGTTTCAGTCACGTTGGGCGGCGGCCGCTTTGGCGATGGTTTCGCGGGCAAGTTGTTTGGCTGCTTTTTTGTAAGGCTGCAGAAAAAATATCGCACAAAAGAAAAAGACGGTCGACAGAGCAACTTCAATCAGCGCTAACACTGCCGAAGGCCCAGTCTCACTCCATCCGCGCACCACGCCCTCGATGAAATACAGCAGGATCAGCATTGACGCCCATTGCAGCGTATAGATATTGCGGCGGATTACGCCGGACAGCGGTAGTAGTAGCGGCAGCGCCTTGATCGCCATCCATGAGCCACCGGGGCGCAATGGGGCTAGCACTAACTCCCAGCTCGTACACAAAACAATCAGGCCAAGCAGTGTGCCCAGCGCGACCATGTGCAGCGACCGCTGCACGGGTGATTCATTGACGAGTACCATGATTTACCTTTAATTGACGTGCGGTTTCGGCCAGTCGCTTGCCTTGGGCAATGGCCAGCGCACGCGTATCGCCGCTGAACACGTTATCGCCTGCCACGCCGGACCAGTGGGTCGCACCATAGGGTGAGCCGCCGCTGGCTGTCGTCATCAATGCCGCTTCGGTATAAGGCAGACCCATTATTAACATGCCATGATGCAGTAGCGGCAGCATCATGGATAGCAAGGTACTTTCCTGTCCGCCGTGCAGACTACCGGTGGACGTAAACACGCAAGCAGGTTTGCCGGCCAGCGCTCCGGATAGCCATGGCGAGCTGGTGCTATCGATAAAATATTTTAGGGCAGCGGCCATATTGCCAAAGCGGGTGGGGGAGCCCATCGCCAGTCCTGCGCAAGTCTCCAGATCAGTGAGCTCGACATACGGTGCACCGGACGCCGGTACCAGCGGCTCGCTCGCTTCGGCCAGGTTGGAGACCGCCGGCACCGTACGCAGCATAGCCTCGCAACCGGGCACGCTTTCAATTCCTTGCGCGATCAGCTCGGCGAGCCTGCGGGTGGCACCATGGCGGGAATAATACAAAACAAGAATAGGTAATAGCGGTGTCGTCATGCTTGGTATTATAGGGCGCTTTAGCTATCCTGCAGACGCATGACACCCGCTTTCCTCTCCGTTAATGAACCGCGCAGTCAGACCGGTAATCGCTTGCGTGATCTGCTGCGTTTCATTATGCGCAGGCTAGACGAAGAGCAGTTGCCGCAAGTTGCCGGCAGCCTGACCTTTACCAGTGTGCTGGCACTGGTGCCGATTGTGACGATTGCGTTTGCCATTTTCACGACCTTCCCATTATTTACAACTTTTCGGGATGCGCTCGAAGCGTATTTTGTGCAGAGTCTGATGCCCAAGGGGGTAGCTAACACGGTTCTCGACAACCTGAGCTTATTTGCGGCTAAGGCCAGTCGCGTCTCCGCAGTGGGGGCGGTGACGCTGATCGTGACGGCCATCATGATGTTTGCCATCGTGGATCGTAGCCTTAACCAGATCTGGCGCGTTAAGACCCCGCGTCGTTTTGTGCAAAGGATGATTGTGTATTGGGCGATCATGACGATGGGGCCGCTGCTGATTGGCGCGTCCTTGTCGTTCACGATGCTGCTGTCGCCCTTTGCCGGATCGTTTGTGCGTCAGCTGCCGCTATTGGGTCCGGTGCTGTCGGTGCTGATTTCGGTTAGTCTCATGACGCTGGCGTTTAGTTTGTTGTACTTGACGGTGCCCAACCGCTTGATCGACTGGCACGATGCGGTCATCGGTGGGCTGGTCGCGGCAATTGCGTTCGAACTGACCAACCGCGCTTTTGCGTATTCAATTACGCAGTTTCCCAGCTATCGCATTATTTATGGCGCGATTGCTGCGGTCCCGATTTTTCTGGTGTGGGTGTATCTGTTCTGGTTTATCACGCTGCTCGGTGCGGTGTTGGCTGCGGCGCTGCCGGTGGTCAAGCATGAGCGCTGGTGGCATCGCCCGGTGCCCGGTAGTCGCTTTCTCGATGCGGTTGCGGTGCTGCGCGTGCTGGTGCAGGCCCATGCCGACAAAGCAGCGGTAGACACCCTGCATCTGCGTGAGCAGACCCGCCTCGGATTTGATGAGTCCGAGCAGTTGTTGCAGCAGATGCTGGAAGCCGGATGGGTGGCACGCATCCAGCCGGAGCGTGTTCGCTTGTCGCGCTTGGCACGGCTGGCGCAGCGTCAGCAAGACCGTTGGGTCTTGCTCACGAACCCGCACAAGCTGAGCCTGGCCGAGGTGTACCGGGTGTTTGCGTTTGCAGCGGGCAGTTATTCGGCACTTGGCGCCCAGGTCCGGCAGCTGGTGGATCTGGGACTCGGTCAGTCCCTGGCTGATTATTTTGCCACGTTGCCAGCGAATCGGAACAGCGCATCCAGCACCTGATCTGGTTGCTCACCCATCAGATCATGACCACAGGCGTCGAGCTGCGTTACGGTGGCTGCAGGCAGTGCGGCAATTAATGTGGTGGCTGCTTTCGGCGTCGTCATCTGATCTTTTTTACCCAGCAAAAACAGCACCGGGCAGCGCACAGCGGCTGCGGCCTCATCACCGCGTGCGTAGGCATTGCACGCACTGAAGTCGGTAAAAAATACCTGCTGTGGATTGCGTTGGGCGATCTGCTGCATCAGGCGCCGACTGCCACCTTGTACATAGAATCCGGGTCCCGGTGACGATGGTTTTTGCGCGATGCCCGAATGCGACCAGATGTTGACCATATCAATGGCCGATTGCTCCCGCGAGAGTGAGGCTTCGAGCAGCAGCGGCGAGACTTTCATGGGATAGGCGGTGCCCACCAAGGCGATACCTTGGATACGATCGGGCGCACGGGAGGCAGTCTCCAGCGCAATGAGCGAGCCCATGCTGTGGCCGATCAGGATAGCGTTGGTGACGCCGGCGGCGTCGAGCAGCGCGAGCAACCAATCGGACATGGCTTCCACCGTTGGCAGTGGCTCGCCTTTGCTGCGACCATGTCCGGGCAGGTCGACCGCTAGTACTCCATAACCGTGATGCGCAAAATAGCGGGTCTGCAAAATCCAGACCGAGTGATCATTTTGTGCGCCGTGGATAAAGACGACTGTGGGCAGGCTGGCGTCAAAGGGCTTGCCACCGTTATAGCAATAGGCGGTGTGGCCGTGGAGTGTGAGTTGCATGGCTTACGCTCCTTTTTGTGCGGCTTTCAGGCCGCGTTTCAAATCATCGATCAGATCGTCGACGTCTTCCAAACCGATGGACAAACGCATCGTCCCTTCGCTAATGCCGGAGGCTGCCAGTTGCGCTGTCGGTACCCGGAAGTGCGTGGTTGAGGCCGGGTGAATCACTAGTGATTTGGCGTCGCCTACATTGGCCAGATGCGAGAATAGCGTGAGCGATTCAACGAAGCGCTGGCCAGCGGCGCGATCACCTTTGATGACGAATGAAAAGACCGAGCCGCAGCCTTTGGGCAGCAGTCGGCTTGCCAGCGCATGGTCAGGATGGTCGGGTAATTCGGGATAGGAGACAGACGCTACCGCCGGGTGCGCAACCAGGAACTCGACGACCTTGCGCGCGTTGGCCACGTGCCGGTCCATGCGTAAGCCCAGTGTTTCGATGCCCTGCAAAATGGTAAACGCGTTATACGGGCTCATGACTGCGCCGAAGTCGCGCAGGCCTTCACGTCGTGCGCGTAATGAAAACGGCGCCACGCTGGATTCTTCGGCAAATACCATCCCGTGGAAGCCGTCATAGGGCTCGCATAATTCAGCAAAGCGGCCCGATTTTTCATAGGCGTTTTGCCAGTCAAAGGTGCCGCCGTCGACCAGCAGACCACCCACTGCCGTACCGTGCCCGCACAAAAATTTGGTAGCGGAATGAAAGACCAGATCGGCGCCGTGTTCAAATGGTCGTAGCAGATACGGTGTGGTGAAGGTGGAGTCCATCATCAGCGGCAGATGATTTTCATGCGCGATAGCAGCGACCTTGTCGATATCGAGGACATCGAGTCCGGGGTTGCCGAGGGTCTCTGCAAAAAGGACCTTGGTGTTGGGGCGGATATTGCTGCGCCACGCGTCGAGGTCGCGCGGATCGACGAAGGTGGTCTCAATGCCGAAGCGCTTCATCGTATAGCCGAGCAGATTTTGCGAGCCGCCATACAGTGCGCGCGAGGCCAGTACATGGGAGCCGGCACCCGCAATCGTGGCGAGACCTAAATGCAGCGCGGCCTGACCACTCGCCACGGCGATGCCGGCTACGCCGCCTTCGAGCGCAGCGATGCGCTCTTCAAGTACAGCGTTGGTCGGATTTGAAATGCGGGAATACACATGACCGGCCCGTTCCATATTGAACAGCGAAGCGGCATGGTCGGCGTCTTTGAAGACAAACGACGTGGACATATAAATCGGCGTGGCACGCGCGCCGGTGGCAGGATCCGGGGCGCTGCCTGCGTGCAGGGACAGGGTGTCAAAGCCCGGGTATTTGGGTTCGCTCATTGGTTTGTGGTCTCCTGATGCGGCACGTTAGTCTTGTGAAGCGGGAATTATAGGGGATGCGCTTGATCTCGCTTGATGGTGCTCGCGCAACGCAGTGCGATACTGGCTTTTTTACGGCGGCTGGGCTACATTGCCACGATCATTAGTAAAAACAAAAAATTATGGAGGCGACACATGAAGGTTTCTGAAATCCTCAAGGTCAAGGGCAACATCCTCTATACGGTGTCGCCTGAGTCTTTACTGCGCGAAGCGATTGATGTGATGGCCGACAAAGACATCGGCTCTCTCGTTGTGATGGAAGCTGGCGCGCTCGTCGGCATGCTGACCTTCCGCGAGGTAATGAAAGCGGTGCACGCTAACCGTGGCTCGATTGGTGACGATAGTGTCGGTCAGCATATGGAACGTACCGTCTTGTCGATCTCGCCCGACACTGACGTTAACGAGATTCGCCGGATCATGCTTGAGCGTCATGCGCGTTATGTGCCGGTCCTCGATGGTGCGGTGTTACTGGGCGTGATGTCATTTTACGATGTGGCCCGGGCAGTGTTTGAGGCGCAAAGCTTCGAAAACAAAATGCTCAAGGCTTACATTCGCGACTGGCCGGCCGAGGGTGAAGAGTAAATGTTTTCCTGCGTTGACTGATCCCGCTTTGTCTTCTAATCAATTCACCCTGCTGATTGAACGGCGCTTTGCGCCGTTTTTTTGCGCGCAGTTTCTTGGCGCTTTTAATGACAACCTGTTCAAAACCGCGTTGGTCACCGTCATTACCTATGACGCGCTGAGCTGGACCGATCTTAATGTTGGCTTGCTCAATAATCTGATTGCCGGTTTGTTCATTCTGCCTTTTGTTCTGGTGTCGGCCACCGCTGGCCAGATCGCCGACAAATTTGAAAAATCCCGCCTGGTGCGTTTAGTCAAGGTGCTCGAGATTGCCATCATGGCGATCGCGGCGCTCGGTTGGCTCACGCACAGCCTGTGGATACTGATTGCTGCCGTGGTGGCGATGGGGCTGCACTCGACCCTGTTCGGTCCGGTCAAGCACGCGTACTTGCCCCAGCATCTGGAGCCCAACGAGCTCGTCGGAGGCAATGGCATGGTGCAGATGGGGACCTTTGTCGGCATCCTGACCGGCCAGCTCAGTGGTGCGGTGCTGGTGAGCTCGCAACCCTACGGTGTAGTCATAATAATGAGTGCGACGGTGTTGGTGGCGGTGCTCGGATGGCTATGCAGTCGCGCTATTCCGGTCACGCCTGCGGTCGATCCGGCGCTGGTAATTAGTCGTAATCCGTTTACCGAGATCGGACGTAATCTGCGGTTTTCGGCACGTAACCGCGAGGTCTTTATCGCGATGCTGGCCAATTCGTGGTTTTGGTTTTTCGGGGCGATGTTGCTCGCCCAATTTCCTGTTTTTGCGCGCGATGTGCTGCACGGTGAGCCAATGGTGTTTGTGTTGCTGCTGACAGCGTTTTCGCTTGGCATCGGCGCCGGTTCTTTGCTCTGCGAGCGACTGTCGGGACGCCAGTTGCAGATCGGGCTGGTGCCGATGGGTGCGCTGGGTTTGAGCCTGTTCGGGCTCGATCTTTATCTGGCCAGTATCGCCTATGTGACTGTGACGCCACTTGGCGCGGCTGGGTTTCTCGCGCAAGGTGCTGGTCTGCGTATTTTGGCGGACTGCGCCTTACTCGGTGTGTGCGGTGGCGTTTATGTCGTGCCGCTATTTGCGCTCATCCAGATGAAAGCCGAGCGGGCGCATCTGTCGCGCACCATCGGTGGCATGAATATCCTCAATGCCTTGTTCATGGTGGTCGCCGCGCTCATGGCGATGCTGCTGTTGCGCGCAGGGCTGTCGGTGCCGCAGCTGTTTCTTTTTACGGCGCTTGCCAATGCGCTGCTGCTTGCGCTGCTTTGCGTGATGCAGCCAGCGTATCCGCGGGCGCTAAGGAGTTGGTTGATAGCGCTGACGGGACGCCGGCGGCTGGTAGAATGAGCGCTTTCCGTCTTCCGCTGCGTCCTCCATCATGTCCGGCAATACATTCGGTACTCTTTTCTGTGTCACCACTTTTGGCGAATCGCACGGCCCCGCAATTGGCTGCGTGATTGACGGTTGCCCGCCCGGCATGGCCTTGTCCGAGGCCGATATTCAGCCTGAGCTCGACCGCCGCAAGCCCGGGACCTCACGCCACGTCACCCAGCGCAAAGAATCTGACACAGTGCAGATTTTATCTGGTGTGTATGAGGGCAAAACCACCGGCACACCGATTGCGCTGCTGATTCAAAACGAAGACCAGCGCAGTCAGGACTACGGCAACATTGTTGACCGTTTTCGACCGGGTCATGCTGACTACACGTATTGGCACAAGTACGGTATCCGTGATCCGCGCGGCGGTGGTCGTTCGTCGGCGCGTTTGACAGCACCGGTCGTGGGTGCTGCTGCGGTGGCACGTAAGTGGTTGCATAGTCAGTACGGCGTAACGTTCAAAGGCTGCATGAGCCAGCTAGGTGATATCGTGATTCCGTTTGAGTCTTGGGATCAGGTCTCTGCCAATCCATTTTTTGCCGCCAACGCCAGCATCGTGCCTGAGCTCGAAGCGTACATGGACAGCCTGCGCAAAGCAGGGGATTCGTGTGGTGCGCGTATTAACGTGGTGGCGCAAAACGTGCCAGTGGGCTGGGGTCAGCCTATCTACGACAAGCTCGATGCTGATATTGCGTTTGCGATGATGGGCATTAATGCAGTAAAAGGCGTGGAAATTGGCGCCGGCTTTAACTGCGTTGCGCAAAAAGGTTCCGAGGGCGATGAGCTCACACCGGAAGGTTTTGCGGGTAACCAGTCCGGCGGTGTGCTGGGGGGTATTTCATCAGGCCAGGACATCACCGTATCGATTGCGATCAAGCCGACGTCGAGTATTCGTACGCCGCGCCGCTCGGTGGATCGCGATGGTCAGCCTGTGATGGTCGAGACACTGGGGCGGCATGATCCTTGCGTTGGCATCCGTGCCACGCCCATTGCCGAAGCCATGCTGGCGCTGGTGCTGATGGATCAGGCCTTGCGTCATCGGGCCCAGTGTGGTGATGTGTCGACAGGGCGTGCGGGCTGATTGCTTCCTGTGCATCACGTCCTGCGTTGCATCATGCTGTGCCGACTGCCTTTGCTGCATCGCTGTATTGACTGAGCGCCTCATTTCGAAAGACCGGCTTCCTTCGTGTCCCTCTCTCCCCGACCTGAACAATCGCTGAATTTCGCGTTGTTTTTTTTCGCTTATTACGGTTACGTCGGCGTGTTCTCGCCGTATGCCAGTTTGTACTTTGCCGGACGCGGTGTGTCGGCTGTGCAGATCGGTGTCTTGATGTCGCTCTTGCAGGTCATGCGTATTTTCGGACCCAATCTGTGGGGTTGGGTCGCGGATCACACTGGTCAGCGCGTCCGAGTACTGCGAGTCACGTCGCTGGCCGCGGCGCTGGCGTTTTGCGGCATGTTTTATGGTCAGACTTTTTGGGCTTTCTTTGTCGTGATGGTGATCGTTAATTTATTTACCAGCGCCCAAGGACCTTTGTCGGAAGCCTTGATGCTCTCGGCCATGCGGGGTGATCTGACCCACTACGGGCGCTTGCGGTTATGGGGTTCGGTTGGTTTTATTGTCGCAGTAATGACGGCGGGGCAGTTGCTGGACTGGTATGGCGTCGATTGGATGCCTGCGATTGCGTTGGCGTTGTTGCTGATGGTGTCGGCGGTCACGCTGCGCATGCGTGAAGTTCCTGTGGTGGCGCACGCGCATGAAACACCGCTGGTGCGGCAGCTGCTAAGACGGCGCGCGGTAATAGCGTTTTTTTCGTCGACTTTTTTGATGGTAGCAGCCCACGCGTCGCTCTACGTTTACTACTCACTCTATTTGGCGCAAATTGGTTATAGCAAGACCGTGATCGGTTTGATGTGGTCCCTTGGTGTCGTCGCCGAGATTGTGTTTTTCTTTTATCAGGCACCACTCTTTCGCCGCTTTGGAGTAAAAAATCTGATGATTGCCAGTCTCGCCATTGGTGTGCTGCGGTTTTTGATGATTGGCTTTGGTGCGCAGTCTCTGGTCTTGCTACTGATTGCGCAAGTGCTGCATGCGGCCACGTTTGGGGTGCATCATTCGGCGTCCGTGGCGACCTTGCAGCGCTGGTTTTCGGGGGCGCTACAGGCGCGGGGTCAGGCTTTGTTTATCAGTATCTCGTACGGTCTCGGCGGCAGTCTGGGCGGCTTGCTGCTCTCTGCGTGCTGGGATACATTTGGCGCACAGCTGGTCTATCTGATTGCCGCGGCGATGTCGCTTGCAGGACTAGCCGCTGCGTTGTTGAGCTATCACTGGCAGCATCTGGATGAGGAAAATAAATGAAGATCGTTTTTCGTAACGCCGCGCTGACTATTTCGCTGGCATTGGCCTTGGCTGGCTGCGAGACGGTGCGCACCACGCAAGCGGGCATGGTGGGTGTTGATCGTCAGCAGCGCATGGCCGTGTCCGCGCAGGCTATGGAACAGGGTGCGGCGAAACAGTATGGACAGCTGATGGCCGAGGCAGATAAAAAAAACAAGCGCAACACGGATGCAGCCCAGTTTGAGCGTGTACGTCAAATCGGCGACAAACTCATTGCGCAGGTGGCGGCCTTTCGACCGGACGCACGGAGCTGGCGATGGGAGATTAATGTGTTGAGTTCTCCCGAGGTCAATGCCTGGTGTATGCCGGGCGGAAAAATCGCGGTCTACACAGGCCTTATTGAAAAACTAAAACTCACCGACGACGAGCTCGCTGCGGTGATGGGTCATGAGATTGCGCATGCGCTGCGCGAGCACTCCCGTGAACGCGCCTCCGAGCAGGCCGTGGCTAACATCGGCATTTCTATTTTGGCCACGGTAGCCGGGGTCGGGCAAGTCGGTCAAAAGGGGATGGAATACGCGTATCAGGGTTTGCTGGGTCTGCCAAATTCCCGCGCCCATGAAACCGAGGCCGATCGCATGGGCGTCGAACTAGCGGCGCGCGCCGGCTTTGATCCGCGCGCGGCCATTACCTTGTGGCAAAAAATGGCGCAGGTCGGCGGCAGCGAGCCGTTGAAGTTCATGTCGACCCACCCGCCGCGGGCCGAGCGGGTGCAGGATTTGACAACCTATTCGGCACGCGTGATGCCGCTGTATCAGCAGGCGCATGAGGGGCATAAGTAGGCGCCGTGCTTTGCATTTTTTTGCGAATCCGATAAGCAGCGGATTCGCCCCTGCTGGTATGGCATAATCTGGGGCTATTTTTAGCTCAAACTACGCGGCAAACCGCGTCTTTCCCGCCATGGCCCAAACGCTCTACGACAAACTCTGGCAGTCTCACGTGGTGCACACCGCAGAAGACGGCACCACCATTCTTTATATCGACCGGCACCTGGTACACGAAGTCACCAGCCCGCAAGCCTTTGAAGGTTTGAAGCTGGCTGGCCGCCAGCCCTGGCGCAATGCGGCCAACTTGGTCGTCGCCGATCACAACGTCCCCACCACCGACCGTGCCAATGGCATCGCTGACCCGGTCTCCCGGCTGCAAGTCGAGACGCTGGATGCAAACGCCAAAGAATACGGCCTGACCTATTTCAACATGAACGATAAGCGTCAGGGCATCGTGCATGTGATCGGGCCAGAGCAGGGCGCGACCTTGCCGGGCATGACGGTTGTCTGCGGCGACTCGCACACGTCCACGCACGGCGCGTTTGCTTGTCTGGCACATGGTATCGGCACCTCGGAAGTGGAGCACGTGCTGGCTACGCAGACGCTGTTAGCAAAAAAATCCAAAGCCATGCTGGTGCAGCTTGACGGCGCCATTGGTGCGGGTATCACGGCCAAAGATATCGTGCTGGCCGTGATCGGCAAGATAGGCACGGCCGGCGGCACCGGCTACGCGATTGAATTTGCCGGTCAGGCAATTCGCGCGCTGTCCATGGAAGGCCGCATGACGGTCTGCAATATGGCCATCGAAGCAGGCGCGCGCGCCGGTATGATTGCGGTCGACCAGACCACCATCGATTACGTCAAGGGCCGGCCGTTTTCGCCGGTCGGGCCGCATTGGGAAAGAGCGGTCGAATATTGGCAGACACTGCATTCAGACGTTGACGCAAAATTCGATGCGGTAGTGATGATCAATGCCGCCGAGATTCAGCCGCAAGTCACCTGGGGCACCTCGCCCGAGATGGTCGTGCCGGTGGATGCGCGGGTGCCGGATCCTGATAAGGAAAAAGACGCCGTCAAGCGCGACGCAATGGAAAAAGCGTTGATCTACATGGGCTTGAAGCCCAACACGCCGATCGAAGATATCCGTATCGACAAGGTCTTTATCGGTTCGTGTACCAATTCCCGCATTGAAGACTTGCGCGCTGCCGCTGCTGTCGTGCGCGGTAAATTCCGCGCTTCCAACGTCAAGTTAGCCATGGTCGTGCCGGGCTCGGGCCTGGTCAAGACACAGGCTGAAAAAGAGGGGCTGGACAAGATTTTTAAAGATGCCGGTTTTGAATGGCGCGAGCCGGGTTGCTCCATGTGTCTGGCGATGAACGCGGACCGGTTGGAGCCGGGCGAGCGTTGTGCGTCAACCTCGAACCGAAATTTTGAAGGGCGCCAAGGACAGGGCGGACGGACGCATCTGGTGAGTCCCGCCATGGCTGCTGCTGCCGGGATCGCCGGTCATTTCGTTGATGTACGTGGCACCTAACGTCACCTAACGGCATCTAACTTATCTAACCAGGAGAAACACAATGAAAAAAATCACGATACTGCTGAGTCTCTTTGTGCTGCTGGCCGGCTGCAACACCATCAATGGTGTGGGCAAAGATTTCGAAAAGCTGGGCGAAAAAGTACAGGACGCCACCAAAAAATAAGCAGCTGCGCCTCTAACCAACAATACTGAGCATGAAAAAATTTACTTTACTCGACGGCCTAGTGGCGCCCCTAGACCGCGCCAATGTCGATACCGATGCGATCATTCCAAAGCAGTTTTTAAAGTCGATCAAGCGAACCGGCTTTGGCCCAAATCTGTTTGACGAGTGGCGCTATCTGGATCGGGGCGAGCCTGGCAGAGACAACAGCACGCGTCCGTTGAATCCGGATTTTGTGCTGAACCACTCTCGCTACCAAGGTGCATCGGTGCTGCTGGCCCGTAAAAATTTTGGTTGTGGCTCCTCTCGCGAGCATGCGCCCTGGGCGCTGGAGCAATATGGGTTTCGTGCCGTGATCGCCCCGAGCTTTGCTGATATTTTTTTCAACAACTGCTACAAAAATGGTTTGTTGCCTATCGTGCTGCCCGAGACCGAGATCGACAAACTATTTGATGAAGTCAAAGCCTTCCCCGGGTACAAGCTCGTGGTCGATCTTGCGCAGCAGACCGTGGCCACTGCCAACGGCAGCAAGCTGCTGCACTTCGAGATCGACAGCTTTCGCAAGCACTGCATGATCAATGGGCTCGATGATATCGGCCTGACCCTGCAACAGGCCGATGCGATTCATCATTTTGAAGAACGCCATATTGCCCGCTTTCCGTGGCTGGCTAATACGATTTAAACCACTCTCACTGACTCCCATGAAAATTGCAATCTTGCCGGGCGATGGTATCGGCCCTGAAATAATCGAGCAGGCTGTTAAGGTCCTCCATTCCCTTGGTCAGCCATTCGAAATGGAAACGGCACCGGTTGGTGGCGCCGGCTACGCCGCGCATGGTCATCCGCTGCCGGAGGGCACGCTGAAGCTTGCCAAGGAAGCCGATGCTATTTTGTTTGGGGCTGTCGGCGACTGGCAATACGATTCGCTCGAGCGCTCGCTGCGTCCCGAGCAAGCCATTCTGGGGCTGCGTAAAAACCTGGGCTTGTTTGCTAATTTGCGGCCGGCGATTCTGTATCCGGAGTTGGCTGGTGCCTCTACGCTCAAACCCGAAGTGGTATCCGGTCTGGATATTTTGATCATCCGTGAACTCACTGGTGATATCTATTTTGGTCAGCCGCGCGGTGTGCGCGAAGCGCCGGATGGTCCTTTCAAGGGTGCACGGGAAGGCTTTGACACGATGCGTTATTCGGAGCCTGAAATCCGTCGCATTGCCCATGTCGCTTTTCAGGCGGCGCGCAAACGCAGCAAGCGCCTGACGAGCGTCGACAAGGCTAATGTGCTGGAAACTTTCCAGTTTTGGAAAGACATCGTCATCGACGTCCACAAAGAATATCCGGACATTGAGCTCGACCATATGTATGTCGACAACGCTGCCATGCAGCTAGTGCGGGCGCCGAAAAAATTTGACGTCATGGTGACGGGTAATATGTTCGGCGACATCCTGTCAGACGCCGCGGCGATGTTGACCGGCTCAATCGGTATGTTGCCATCGGCCTCATTGGATGCCAACAACAAAGGCTTGTACGAGCCTTCGCATGGCTCGGCACCAGACATCGCCGGCAAGGGCATTGCCAATCCGCTGGCGACGATTTTGTCTGCTGCAATGATGCTGCGCTTTTCCTTGGGGTTGACCGCCGAGGCAGACCGGATCGAGGCCGCCGTGAAAAAAGTACTCGCGCAAGGATTGCGCACCGCGGATATCTTCGAGGCCGGCACCACCAAAGTGGGCACCGCCGAGATGGGCGCCGCAGTGGTCAACGCGCTGGTTTGATCAGTTCGATGACGTCCTATTCAATAAATAATTTGTTTGGCTGGATGAAAAAATGAAACTGGTTGGTTTGGTTGGCTGGCGGGGCATGGTGGGTTCGGTATTGCTGCAGCGCATGCAGCAGGAAGATGATTTTTCGCATATCGAGCCCGTGTTTTTCTCGACGTCGAACGCCGGTGGCAAAGCGCCGGCCATGGCAAAAAACGAGAGCACGCTGAAAGACGCCAATGACATTGATGCGCTAAAAAAATGCGACATCATCCTGAGCTGTCAGGGGGGCGATTACACCACCGAGATTTTCCCCAAGCTGCGCGCAGCCGGCTGGAACGGATATTGGATTGATGCGGCCTCCAGCTTGCGGATGAAAGACGATGCCATCATCGTGCTCGATCCGGTCAATCTGGATGTCATCAAGCAGGCGCTGCATGGCGGCGTTAAAAACTACATCGGCGGCAACTGTACCGTGTCGTGCATGCTGATGGGATTGGGCGGCCTGTTCCAGCACGATTTGGTCGACTGGATGACCTCCATGACATATCAGGCCGCCTCCGGTGGCGGCGCGCAGCACATGCGTGAATTGCTGACCCAGTTCGGCAGCATCCACGCCGAAGTCAAGGCTTTGCTTGATGACCCAGCCTCTGCCATCCTGGAAATCGATCGCAAAGTTCTGGCCAGGCAGCACGCGATGACGGCCGACGAAACCAAACAGTTTGGTGTGCCCTTGGGCGGTAACCTGATTCCGTGGATTGATAAAGATCTCGGCAACGGTCAGTCGCGCGAAGAGTGGAAAGCCGGCGCTGAAACCAATAAAATTCTTGGCCGTGGTGCCGCATTCGGTCAACACGCTAAGCCGGCCATTGCAGTTGAGGGTCTGTGCGTGCGTATTGGTGCGATGCGCTGCCATTCGCAAGCGTTGACCATTAAGCTGAAAAAAAATGTGCCGCTCGACGAGATCAACGACATCATTGCCAGCAATAACGAGTGGGTCAAACTCGTGCCAAACAACCGCGAGGCTTCGATGCGCGATTTAACGCCGGCGGCGACCACGGGCAGTCTCGTCATCCCGGTGGGACGTGTGCGCAAAATGGACATGGGTGATGATTATTTATCGGCATTTACGGTCGGTGATCAGCTGCTTTGGGGGGCTGCAGAACCGCTGCGTCGCATGTTAAGAATTTTGCTCGACGACTAAGTTCGTCACTTCGTTGTGAATGTACTACGATAAACCGCGCCATTTTCCCGATATAGGAAACGGTGCGGTTTTTGTTTGCGTAGCGCGGCGAACCTGGCTTGCACGAGGCAATGCACGATGTTATGGTCTTAGCCCGCTGTCCTGACTCCTGCTCAAGTCCGATCACCCATGCGCCTTTTATTTTCTTATCCCGCTTTTATTGTTCGTCTGCTGGCTGCGGCGGTTTTGCTTGCCCAGTTTGGTCTGGTGCAGGCCGCAGCGCTTGGACCGCTGACGGTACGTTCGGCAATCGGGCAAAAGCTTGATGCCGATATTGATATCACTGCACTTTCATCAGCAGAAGCCGGCGCATTGAGCGCGCGGCTGGCGCCGGTGGCCACCTATACCGACGCGGGACTCGATTACCCGTCCGTGGCCGGATCGTTGCGTTTTTCGATAGAAAAAACAGGCGAGCGTTATCGCGTTCACCTCAGCTCCGATCAAGTTATCAATGATCCGTTTATCACGATCCTGTTTGAGCTTACTGCTAACGGAAGCCGCACGATTCGACAATACACCTTGCTGCTCGACCCACCCCTTATCAATCCGGCACCGGTGACGGTTGCGGCGGCAGAGGTCCGGGCTGCCGGGCCCGATGGGTCAGCTAAGGTGGCACCGAATGTGACACCGAATGTGGCACCGAATGTGGCACCGAATTTGACACCGAATGTGGCACCAGGTGTCGCCTCCAAGGTGGCGCCGCAAGCCCCACCCACTAGCGCCTCTCAACAGCCGCCGGTGCCCGCTGAACCGGCCGCGGGACGCGCGGTTCGACGCGGCGATACGCTGGCCCGGATCGCCAGCACGATACAGCCAGATGACACACAACTTGAACAGGTCCTTGTCGCGTTACAAGAAGCCAACCCTACTGCCTTTGCTGGCAACAACATTAATCGCGTGAAAACCGGCAGCGTGCTGACACTGCCTGATGCAGATGCCGTCAAAGCAATCGATGCCGGGCTGGCTCGCAAAACGGTACGTGCGCAGGCTGCTGATTTCAACCGCTACCGGCAGCAACTAGCGCAACAAGCTGGCGCAGTGGCGCCTACGCCAGCGACCAAGGCTGCCGATGCCGAGCAGAGTGCCAACCGCAGCAGCATTGGCAAGGTCGGTGTGCAAGTCAATGAGGCGGGTGTTAACACTGTCCAGGACCGGCTGAGCCTGAGTGCTGCCGGTGCGACCCCGGCGGCCGCTTCCGCAATAGCGGCCACCGCGGCTAACGAGGCCAGCAAACTTGACAAGATTGCCAGCGAAAAGGCCTTGGCCGAAGCAAACGCGCGTGTGGCTGCGCTTGAAAAAAATATCAGCGACATGCAAACGCTCCTTGCGCTAAAAAACAAGACGTTGGCCGAGATGCAAAGCGCGCCGTCAGCACCTGCGGCGGCGACCGCCGCGCCGGTTGTCGAATCGGTACCTGAGCCTGTCGTTGCGTCCGTCGCGGAACCGACCTTAAAGCCCGAATTGAAACCAGCAGTAAAGCCAGACACTAAGTCAGACACTAAGTCAGACACTAAGTCAGACGTTCAACCTGCCGCATCAATCCCGGCAGAGACATTGTCCTTCGCGTTCTGGCTACAGGATTTGCGGATACAGCTTGCGGGCGCAGCGACACTGACGCTGCTGCTTGCAGGCGTCCTGTGGCGTCGGCACAGACGTGCGCGCAAGGCCGCTGCCGGCAAACCCGGGCCGGCACCTGCGAGTGAGCCTGAGCCGGTTTTTGGTGCCGCTGGTGGACACCACATTGATACCAGTAATAGCGTCTTTCATTCCAATTTCGTGCCCTCCGTGAGCCAGCTCGACACCAACGAGGTCGATGCTGTGGCAGAGGCCGATGTCTACATCGCTTATGGCCGTGATGAGCAAGCAGAGGAGATCTTGCTCGATGCGCTGCGCACGCACCCAGAGCGGCACGCATTGCGTCTGAAGCTGCTCGAAATTTATGCGGCCCGCGGCGACAAACAAAAGTTTGGCAAACTCGCCGCTGATCTGTATCGCCAGACCGGCGGGTATGGCGAAGAGTGGACGCAGGCGATGCAGATGGGGCAGCATCTTGATCCCGCTAATTTACTTTTTGTACCACCTTTGCCTGAGCGCGCCATCGTACCGGCTGCGGGCGATCACGCCGGCAAGATCGAGCCTTCGCTCAAATTGGTCGACCCATCAACGCCGGCTGATGTGCTCAATTTTGATGTCAGACTCGGCGACCTGCTCAACGCTCGCAAATCGGGCAAAGCAGACAGCGCCGACAAATTGGGCGAGCGCAGCAAAGGCGCGCCGGTGTCAAAGATCGACTTCAGTTTGTCCGGTATTGCGCCGACCAAAGCGGCCGAGTCAGATGCCGTTGCCGATGATTCTATTGCGAGGGCGCTGCATACCAAGCTTGATCTGGCGCTTGCCTGCCAGGAGATTGGCGACAATGACGGCGCCCGTGAGCTGCTCAGCGAAGTCGCCGGCGGGCATCATCCCGAACTCGCGCTCAAAGCCAAATCCTTGTTGCGGCAACTCGCGTAAAATCGGGCCGCACAGGATGGCGGCGTTTTAAAAAACGCCGCTCCATTAGCTTTGATTGTCCTAGTGGCGCAGGCCCGAATTCGTCGCCTTGCGCCGCAACCGTCTATCGTTCTGACCTTTGGCAGACTGCGGTCTGATTGGGCTGGGTATCGACATAAGAATAATTAAAGGCATTCAGTGAAACGCATCGCACTCGGCATACAGTATGACGGCCGCCAGTGGCAAGGCTGGCAGACACAGCCGCACCGCAAGACGGTGCAAGACACGCTCGAGGCGGCACTGGCAAAGTTTTGTCAGCAGTCGGTGGCAACGGTTTGTGCTGGCCGCACTGACTCCGGGGTGCACGCTATCGAGCAGGTGGTGCATTTTGATACCGAGGCCGAGCGCGAATTGTTCGCCTGGGTCAGGGGGCTGAATGCGTTTTTGCCGGCTACGGTCGCAGTGCGCTGGGCAGCAGAAGTGGCTGGCGGCACGCAGACGTCAGGGGCTGAGCAGGATGCCTTTCACGCCCGTTTTTCTGCGCAGGCGCGCACCTACCATTACCTGATCTATAACCACCCTGTGCGCTCGCCGCTCTGGAGTGGCCGCAGCGGCTGGGTGTTCCGGCCCTTGCGGGTCGAGGCAATGCAAGCGGCGGCCCAGGCCTTGATTGGCACGCATGATTTTTCCGCGTTTCGTGCGGCCGAATGTCAGGCGCATTCGCCCGTTCGCACCATGCACACGATTACCCTGCAGCGCCAGGGTGAGCTGATTTTGGTGACGCTCAAGGCAAACGCTTTCCTGCATCACATGGTGCGCAATATCGTTGGGTCTCTGATTCAGGTTGGCATAGGTAATGCGGCTGAAGCATGGGTGGGCGAGGTGCTGGCGGCGCGCAACCGCGATCTGGCGGCGCCGACCTTTAGTCCGGACGGATTGTACTTGGCGAAAATCGACTACGATGCGCGTTGGAATTTGCCCCAAATCGATACCACCACGCCCCTGTTTTGGAATCACAACGGATGACACATCGAACACGTATCAAATTGTGCGGGCTGACCCGTCGGGATGACGTTGAGGCCGCTGTCACCGCTGGTGCGGACGCCATCGGTCTGGTGTTTTATCCGCCCTCGCCGCGTAACGTCAGCGCCGAACAGGCAGCCGCGCTGCTGGCGGCTTTGCCACCGTTTGTCGTCAGCGTCGGTTTGTTTGTTAATGCCAGCGCTGATGAGGTGGCGCAGGTGCTGGCGATTGCGCCGATAGCAATGTTGCAATTTCATGGCGACGAGAGTCCCGCGCAATGCTGCGCGATCGCTCAAGCGGTGAATCGTCCTTTTGTGCGCGCGCTCAGAGTCAAGCCCGATATGACGGCGGCAGATTTGCTAGAATGCGATCACGCCTACCGCGCGGCCAGCCCCTTGTTTGCTGGTCTGCTGTTCGACACTTGGGTCGACGGCTATGGTGGTAGTGGAAAGGGTTTCGATTGGTCTCTCATCCCCGCAGAACTCGCGCATCGGGCCGTTTTAAGTGGTGGCTTGAACGTTCAAAACGTCACTGACGCCGTCGTGCGCGTGCGGCCTTTTGCCGTCGATGTCAGCAGTGGCATCGAAGCGGCCAAGGGCATCAAAGACGCCGCGCTCATGCAAGCCTTCGTGTCTGCCGTACGGGCAGGCGACAGTCAAACTTTACGTTAAAAGAGATCAGCATGGACCACAATACCGCACACCTTGGCGACGAGGACACCACCGGCCATTACAACTTTCCCGATCCGTCCGGCCATTTTGGCCCTTATGGCGGCAGCTTTGTTTCCGAGACGCTCACCCATGCGCTTGAAGAGCTTAAAGAGACGTATGCGCGCTATATCGACGACCCTGAGTTTTTACGTGAATTTCATCACGAGCTGAAGTACTTTGTCGGTCGGCCCAGCCCGATTTATCATGCGCGTCGCTGGTCCGACGAAATGGGCGGCGCACAGATTTATTTTAAGCGTGAAGACTTAAATCACACTGGCGCCCACAAGATCAACAACGTGATCGGTCAGGCACTGCTGGCCAAGCGCATGGGCAAACCACGCGTGATCGCCGAGACCGGCGCCGGGCAGCACGGCGTGGCAACGGCCACCATCTGCGCGCGTTTTGGTCTCGAGTGTGTGGTTTACATGGGCAGCGAGGACGTCAAGCGGCAGGTGCAAAATGTTTATCGTATGCAGTTGCTGGGCGCGACGGTTGTGCCGGTCGAATCTGGCTCTAAAACACTTAAAGACGCGTTGAATGAAGCCATGCGTGACTGGGTGACGAACGTCGAAGATACCTTTTATATCATCGGCACCGTTGCCGGACCCCATCCGTATCCGATGATGGTGCGTGATTTCCAGTCCGTGATCGGTCAGGAGTGCATCGCCCAAATGCCCGAATTAACCGGACGTCAGCCTGATTATGTGATGGCGTGCATCGGCGGTGGTTCAAACGCGATGGGGATTTTCCATCCTTATATTGATCATCACGAGGTCAAGCTCATCGGTGTCGAAGCCGCTGGTGAAGGTTTGGAAACAGGTCGCCATTCTGCGGCGCTGCTCGCGGGCATACCGGGCGTGTTGCACGGTAACCGTACCTATCTACTGCAAGATGAAAACGGTCAGATTATTGAGACGCACTCTGTGTCGGCCGGCCTGGATTATCCCGGTGTGGGTCCCGAGCACGCGTGGCTGAAGGATGCGCACCGTGCACAATATGTGTCGGTCACTGACGAAGAAGCGGTGGCGGCGTTTCATCATTGCTGCGAGATCGAAGGCATTATTCCGGCGCTTGAGTCGGCCCATGCGCTGGCCTATGCGGCAAAATTTGCCGCTACGCTGCCGAAAGATAAAACCATCTTGGTGAACTTGTCCGGGCGGGGTGACAAAGACATGCATACCGTGGCTGAATTCGACAAGCTGCATCCTCACACCAAATAAAAAAACAGGCTATGTCAAGAATCAAAACCACCTTCGCTGCGCTGGCAGCGAACAAAAAAAAAGCGCTGATCACTTTCATCACCGCGGGTGATCCATCGCCTGCCTTGACCGTGCCCTTGCTACATTCGCTGGTTGCCGGTGGCGCCGACATTCTCGAACTAGGCGTGCCTTTTTCCGATCCGATGGCAGAAGGTCCGGTTATTCAGCGCGCTTGTGAACGGGCGCTGATGTTTGGCGTCAGCACCCGAGACGTGCTCGGTTATGTACAGGAATTTCGTAAAACCAATCAGAGCACACCGATTGTGTTGATGGGGTATGCGAACCCGATTGAGCGCATGGGTGTGCCGACCTTCATCGATGCAGCCAAACAAGCCGGTGTGGATGGCGTGATCGTGGTCGACTATCCGCCCGAAGAGTGCGTGGAATTTGCCAGTGCCTTGCAAGCGCAGGATTTAGATCCTATCTTCCTGCTCGCGCCGACTTCAACTGACGAGCGGATTCGTCAGGTAGCGAAAGTCGGCAGCGGTTTTTCTTACTATGTGTCGCTGCGCGGCGTGACAGGTGCGGGAAATATCGATACCGTTGAAGTGGCGGCGCGCATAGAAAAAATTCGTCAGCATGTAAAGTTGCCAATTGGCGTGGGCTTTGGCATTCGCGATGCCGCCACCGCCAAAGCGGTGGCGGCGGTATCGGATGCGATTGTCATCGGTAGCCGAATTATCCAGGTGCTCGAAGAGACGCCGCCGGAAAAAGCGGAAGCAGCCGTGCAGGCATTCTTGTCCGTCATTCGCAAGGCAATAGACGAGTAAGCGGTTCGGTGAAAATCACTGGATTCCAGTGATTTTCATCTTGCAAACCCTACAAATTGAATTCACCGTATTGCACTAGACGCTGCCACCCGCTTACATCGAGTAACCCTGCCTGGACAGCCTGCTATTGCATTGTCTGCGCGAACAAAGGGCGGCCTGAAATGGATTGCCAATCCGGCACTTTTACGGGCTGGCGACAATGCCATGCTACGAGTAAAATGCGGGCTTAAACGGCGCGGTGCGCCTGTCTGAGAAAGAGAGCCTCCATGAGCTGGCTGGAAAAACTGCTTCCCCCCCGTATTCAGCGCTCCGACGCTGCGACCCGCCGCACTGTCCCTGAGGGATTGTGGGTCAAGTGTCCGTCCTGCGAAGCGGTGCTCTATCGCTCTGACCTCGAGGCCAATCAGCATGTCTGTCCCAAATGCGACCATCACATGCGTATCCGCGCGCGTGAACGTCTTGACGCCTTGCTTGATACGGAAGGCCGCTATGAAATCGGGCAAGAAACCTTGCCGGTCGATACGCTCAAATTCAAGGACAGCAAAAAATATCCCGAGCGCCTGAAATCTGCGCTCGAAGCCACCGGCGAGACCGATGCAATGATCGTTATGGGCGGCGCGATCATGGCGCTGCCGGTTGTGGTGGCTTGTTTTGAATTCGAATTCATGGGCGGCTCAATGGGCTCGGTCGTGGGGGAGCGTTTCGTGCGCGGCGCGCAAACGGCGCTGGAGCAAAAAGTACCGTTCATCTGCATCACCGCCACCGGTGGCGCGCGCATGCAGGAAGGTTTGCTCTCGCTCATGCAGATGGCCAAGACCACCTCCATGCTGACTAAATTATCCGAGAAAAAATTGCCCTTTATTTCGGTGCTGACTGACCCCACCATGGGTGGCGTATCGGCATCGTTTGCGTTCATGGGTGATGTGGTGATGGCGGAGCCAAAAGCGCTGATCGGATTTGCCGGTCCGCGCGTGATTGAAAACACCGTGCGCGAAAAACTGCCTGAAGGGTTTCAGCGTTCGGAGTTCATCATTCAAAAAGGTGCGATCGATATGATCGTCGACCGCCGGCAGATGCGGGAAGAAATTGCGCGCGTGCTGGCGATCTTGCAGAATCAGCCGGCCGAGGTAGTGGCGCAGTAATGCTGCTCTGAATACCTCACCGGGTTCTGATGTCCATCAGAACCCGGTCATCAAAGATTCTGCCGCTGCGGACGAGTGCCCGACCTTGCCGGCGCAGACGCTGATTCCCTCTTTATTTTGTATCGTTCATGCAAACTCATCCCACCACACTCAACGACTGGCTCGCTCGACTAGAAGCGCTGCATCCCAAAGCCATCGACATGGGTCTGGAGCGGGTTGCCGCCGTAGGTCGCGCGTTGAAGCTACAGTTCGATTGCCCCGTCATTACGGTTGGCGGCACCAACGGCAAAGGTTCCACCTGCGCGATGTTGGAATCCATGCTGCTGCAAGGCGGCTATCACGTCGGGCTCTACACCTCACCGCATCTGATTCGATTTAACGAGCGCGCTCGCGTCGACGGTGAGATGCTGACGGATGATGCCTTCTGCACCAGCTTTGCGGCAGTCGAAGCGGTGCGTGGTGAGGTGTCGCTGACCTATTTTGAATTTACGACGCTCGCCATTCTGCATTACTTTGCCGGCGCCGGGCTGGACGTGGTCATCCTCGAAGTAGGCCTCGGTGGAAGGCTTGATGCGGTCAACATCATTGACGCGGATGTCGCCATTGTGACCAGCGTTGACCTCGACCATATCGAGTATCTGGGTGATACGCGCGAAAAAATCGGTGCCGAGAAGGCCGGTATTTTCCGTGCCGGACGTACCGCCATTTGCAGCGATCCGGCGCCCCCTGCCTCCCTGGTTGCCCATGCGGCAGCCATTGGGGCTGATCTCTGGCGTTTTGGTCAGGATTTTAATTATTCGGGTGACAAACAGCAATGGAACTACGGCGGTCGCAGTCAGCGCCGTAGTGCGCTCGCGTATCCCAGTTTGCGTGGTGCCAATCAACTTTTGAATGCTAGTGCCGCGTTAGCCGCGCTGGAGGCATTGCGGTTGCGTCTGCCACTCGGGGCGCAAGAAGTGCGCACCGGACTGGTTTTAGTCGATTTGCCCGGCCGCTTTCAGGTCTTGCCGGGACGTCCGGCCGTCATACTCGACGTGGCCCACAACCCGCATGCCGCTGCCACATTGGCTCAAAATCTCGACAACATGGGCTTCCATCCTTATACCTATGCGGTATTCGGCGCCATGGCCGATAAAGATATCGCGGGCGTGCTGACGCAACTGAAAGGGCGTGTTGATCACTGGTACCTGTGTGATCTGCCATCGTCGCGTGCGGCCTCCGCGGTTGCCATCGCCGCGTTGCTGGAGCAGTCCGGCTCGAGCGCGCCGGCTGAACCGGATGCCGAGTTGACGATCCAATGTTTTGACTCTCCCGAAAAAGCATTCCTAAACGCAATAAGTCGCGCAGGGGAGAATGATAGAATTGCGGTCTTCGGATCATTTCTGACTGTGGCCGGAGCACTGGTCGCCAGAAAGTCCGCTTTACACTGATTGCGCAATTCAAAAAATACCTATGGGCTTGTTCTCGTTCCTTAGTAAAAACAAGCAAGACCCCGACGACGATTTCGACGTCCCCGTCAAACCGCGTCGGTCCCGCGGCGCCAAGGCCTCCGACGCGCAAGAGCCGCTCGATCCTGTGCTGCCGGAAAAAAAACGCGCGCGGCGCCGCTTGATTGGCGCCACTGCGTTGGTGCTCGCTGCCATCATCGGTTTGCCGATGATTTTTGATTCCGAGCCCAAGCCGCTGGCGGACGATATTGCCGTGCAGATTCCATCGCGTGACAAGTCGCTTGATAAGTCTGCCGAGAAATCGGTTGATAAGCAGCTTACGCCGTCTCCTGATCATCGTCTCGCTAGCCCCGCGCCCGCTGAACCTGCGCCTGTGGCCGTGCTGCCGTCACCAATCGCAAAAATAGCCGATCAGGTACCCAAGACCCCCCCAGTCGCTGCGGCGGTCAAACCCGAATCTGCCACAGTGCCAGTGGCCGAGGCGTCAGCAATTGCCCCTGCCAAGGAAGCGCCAACCCGGTATGAGGTGCAGGTGGCGGCCGTGGCCTCAAAAGTCAAGGCTGATGAATTACAAGATAAGCTAAAAAAAGCCGGGATTAAATCCCACGCACTGAAAATCAGTACTAAGGCAGGTGAGCGGATTCGTATTCGCGTGGGCCCTTTTGGCAGTAAAGCCGAGGCCGACAAGATGCGGGCGCGTTTGGTGAAATTGGGCTTGTCCGGTACGTTGCAGCCAGTCTGAGTTGTTATTGTTGAGGAGTCCACCATGTGTGGCATTGTTGGCGTCGTCTCTCACGGTCCGGTTAATCAGATCATCTATGATGCGCTGCTGCTGTTGCAGCATCGCGGTCAGGATGCAGCAGGTATTGCGACTAGTCACGGTAATACATTTAGCATGCATAAGGCCAACGGTCTGGTGCGCGACGTGTTCCGAACCCGTAATATGCGCTCGCTTCCCGGTAATTCAGGTATCGGCCAATGCCGCTATCCGACTGCCGGCTCGTCGAGCGAAGAAGAAGCGCAGCCCTTTTATGTGAATGCGCCATTTGGCATCACGCTCGCACACAACGGGAATCTGACTAACGCCGATCAGCTCAAAATCGAGATGTTCAAAAATGACCGGCGTCATATCAACACCGATTCGGATTCGGAAGTTTTGCTCAATGTACTGGCCCACGAGATACAGCAATCTACCAGCAGCATCTCGCTGGACCCATCGACCTTATTTTCTGCGGTGGCTGCATTGCACAAGCGTGTGCGCGGCTCTTATGCGGTAGTGGCGCAGGTGGCGGGGTATGGTTTGCTGGCGTTCCGCGACCCCTATGGCATTCGTCCTTTATGCATAGGATTTAACGATACCGATAAAGGCCCCGAATACCTGATTGCGAGTGAGTCCGTGGCGCTCGAAGGTCTCGGTTTTCATTTTTTGCGTGATGTGTTGCCGGGTGAAGCGATTTTCATCGACAACGACGGTAAGCTCTATAACCAGCAGTGCGCCGACAATCCGGTACTCAATCCTTGCGCGTTTGAGTTCGTGTATCTGGCACGGCCTGATTCGGTCATTGATGGCGCGTCGGTTTATGCGACCCGCCTGAAGATGGGCGAATATTTGGCCCAAAAAATCCGTCGTCAGTTTTCTGCCGGTGATATCGATGTGGTGATGCCGATTCCGGATTCTTCCCGTCCGGCTGCGATGGAGTTGGCGATGAATCTTAATCTCGATTACCGCGAAGGCTTCATTAAAAATCGTTACATTGGGCGTACCTTTCTGATGCCGGGACAAGCGATTCGTCGCAAGTCAGTGCGTCAAAAACTCAATGCAATCGGCTCTGAGTTCAAAGGTAAGAGCGTGCTGCTGGTTGACGACTCCATCGTGCGTGGCACGACGAGCCGCGAGATCGTGCAGATGGCACGTGATTCCGGCGCGCGCCGTGTGATTTTTGCTTCAGCCGCTCCACCGGTCAAATTCCCCAACGTCTATGGGATCGACATGCCGACCCGGGATGAGTTGATCGCCTACGGTCGAACCGAAGAGGAAGTGTGCCGCGAGATCACCGCCGATGCGCTTGTCTATCAAGATATCGATGCCCTCAAACGTTCCATCTCGGATGTCAACCCGATGCTGAAAAAATTCGAGGCATCTTGCTTTGATGGCGAATACATCACTGGCGATATTTCCCGCGACTATCTCGACCGCATCGAATTCGCCCGCGCCAACCCCAAGGCCGTCATCGAAGATGCCGTTCGTACCCAACTTAATCTCAATCTTGCGCAGATCGAATAAAGCCACCTTCCAGAGCTGCGATGAACGACAGTAAAAAATTCGGCTTCACCACCACGATTCTGCACAGTGATCGTCAAAAGACGATCGAGCATGGTTCGCTGCATAAGCCGATTCATACTTCGGTGGCCTACGGCTATCGCGATGCTCGTGAGCTCGCCGCCGTGTTTCAGGGTAAAAAGCCAGGCTACCGTTATGGTCGTCAGGGTAATCCTACCGTCTCGGCGCTCGAAGAAAAAATCAATCGCATGGAAGAAGGCATGGCCACGCTGTGCTTTGCGACCGGCATGGCTGCTATCGGTGCGATGGTGCAGGCACTTTTGCGCAGTGGTGACCATGTCATCTCATCGGCTTTTTTGTTCGGGAACACCAACAGTCTCTGGCAAACCGTTGAGCTGCAAGGCATGCCGGTGTCCTTTGTGGACGCCACCGATGTGGCCCAAGTCGAGCGTGCGATCACGCCGGCGACGCGCATGGTATTTGTCGAGACCATTGCTAATCCGCGTACCCAGGTGGCTGATCTCGAACGCATCGGTGCCTTGTGCCGTGCGCGTGGCATCCTCTATGTGGTCGACAACACGATGACTTCACCGTATCTGTTTCGTCCCAAAACAGTCGGTGCCAGTCTGGTGATCAATGCGCTCACGAAAGCCATCGGCGGCCATGGTAATGCGCTTGGCGGCAGCCTGACCGACACGGGTTTGTTTGATTGGGCGCAGTTTCCTAATATCGCCGAGACCTATAAACGCTTTGCGCCTGCTCAATGGGGTATGGCGCAATTACGTGCCAAGGGCTTGCGCGATTTTGGCGCAGCACTAGGCCCCGAAGCGGCCCATCATTTGGCAGTAGGTGCGGAGACCATGGCGTTGCGCATCGAACGCGAATCGGCCAGTGCGTTGGCTCTGGCCACCATGCTCGCAGCCGACCCGCGCGTGGCAGCAGTGCATTACCCCGGCCTGAAAGCGCATCCGCAACATGGCATTGCCGGCAAGCTGTTTAAGGCCTTTGGTGGCTTGCTAAGCTTTGAGCTGCGCGAAGGTATCGATTGTTTTGATTATCTCAACCGGCTAACGTTGGCTATCCCTGCCAGTAATCTGGGCGACACACGTACGCTGGTGATTCCGGTCGCACACACTATTTTTCATGAAATGGGACCGCAGCGGCGCGCCAGCATGGGCATTGCCGAGTCCCTGATCAGGGTATCGGTTGGCATTGAAGATACCGAGGATCTATTGCAGGATTTCCGGCAGGCGTTCGAGGAAGCTTAAAGGCGCTAAGGTCCCAGCGTACGCGCCGCGCGCCGGCTGAGCCAACTCACGCCGGGCTGCATGCTGAATTGCTGCAACTGGTGCAGCAAGCCTAGCGGGTTTGGTTCAGCCAGCAGCAGGGCGGCGTGTTCCGATTTCAAAAAGCCTTGTTGCACCAGGTGGGCGACGAAGTCGATAAGTCCGTCGAAAAATCCGTCGACATTGAGTAAGCCCACCGGCTTGTCATGAAACCCTAGTTGCAGCCAGGTGAGCGCCTCAAATAATTCTTCCAGTGTACCGATCCCGCCGGGCATCGCGATAAAGCCATCGGCCAGTTCAGCCATCAGCGCTTTGCGTTCGTGCATGTCTTTCACTACCACCAGACGCGTGAGCCGCTCGTGGCTGATCTCGGACACCATCAAAGCTTGGGGAATGACGCCGGTGACTTTACCGCCCGCCCCCAGCACCGCGTCAGCAATCGTGCCCATGAGCCCGACGTGTCCACCGCCATACACGAGCGCGATATCGTTTTCCACCATGACTGTTGCGAGTTCTTTTGCGGCGTTGACATACAGCGGTGAGGCGCCGATGGAGGAGCCGCAATACACGCACAAGGTTTGGATTTTTTTCATCACAAGAGACGCTGTTCATCAAGACGAAAGTCGACGGGCTGATGATACCCGATCGTCCGCCGCGTCAGTCTGGGGGCATCAGTACCTTGTCGATGGCGTGAATGACGCCGTTGTCAGCGGCCAGGTCGCTGTCTGTCACGCGCGCGTCATTGACGCTGACCATGCCATTATCGGATTTCAGTCTCACCGGACTGCCTTCGATGGTGGCGACGTTGCCGGGCTTGACCTCGCTGACTTTCACTTTGCCGGTAATCAGATGGTAAGTCAGCACACGGCCAAGCCTGATCTTGTCTTTCGAGATGGTGTCCCATTGTCCTGCAGCTAGTGTAGCAAAGGCATGGTCGGTCGGCATAAAGATGGTGTAGGGGCCGTCGCTGGCGAGTTGAGATGTCAATCCGGCTGTCTTGATCGCTGCCAGAAAAATTTTAAAGTTGCCGGATGTCGTCGCCGCCTCAACAAGATTGCCCGCATAAACAGGAAAACCGGCGAGCCCTAACCACACTGCAATTCCCGCCATGACCGAGAGGGTCCATTTTTTTCTCATCCGCATCCTCAGTCAGTCATGATTAATAAAAAGGCATGACGCACCCTATGCGGTTCGGGTGCCTTATAATCCGAAAAGTTCAAAAACCGCCGTGCCTGAAAAGTAACCAATGAGTAAAGAACCTAAGCTTTCGTTCAAACAGCAGCAACTTATCGTGCGAGAAAACGCAATCATTGATGCGACCAATAGTCTTCTCGCCCAAAAAGGTTTCGACCTGATGACGATGGATGAAGTCGCTGCCGATGTCGGGATTGCCAAGGCAAGCCTCTACAAGCACTTTCCTTCCAAAGAAGCACTCGCTGCAGCCGCGATGATCCGCTTGCTGGAGAACACGCTGGCGTTCGTGCGCAGTCTTGATCCACAGCAGACGGCGATTGCGCAGCTTAAAGGCGTATTGCAATGGGCGCTAGAGATTCGCATGCGCGGCGGCCTGCCAACACTGCCAGCCGAAAACACGAGTTTGCGTGAGGCTTTGCTCAACAACACGCGCTACATTAATCGCTTGTTGGACCTTAACGAATTGATGGGTGAATTGATTGAAAAAGCACGCGCAGACGGCGCGATTCAGCCGGCCCTGCCGGTCGATGTCGTGCTCTTTACGATTTATGCGCGTTCTTGCGATCCGACGATGGATTATTTGCGTGTCAGCGGTCAGTACACCGATGCGCAGGTGATCAGTTTTCTGATTGAAACCTGTTTTGGCGGGCTGCAGTAATTTCAGTCAGTACAAGCTGCATCACGCCGGCATCGAAGCCGAGTGCAACGTGGCCTACCAAGTCGAGGCTGATGTTGCGCGCGCCTGGCAACACAGCGGAATCCTGCGGCGACACGATATTGTCGTGCCGCGAATAAATCGATACAAACAACGCCCGGACTGACTCTGCCTCGGCACTTGCGAGTTTCTGCAGCCAGCTGTGGGTATCGGGTAGCGTAGTGTGCCGCATTTGCGCCGCGTTGATCCCCATCGCATGTTGTGCCATCGTGCTACCGAAGTGCGGTGATCCCAAAGTAATGACGCGCGCCACCCGGGATTGGCCATGGCGCCGCAGATACGCGCGTGCCGCTAATCCCCCCATGCTGTGCGCTAGCACAATGACCTGTGTTGACTCGCTGTGGCGACACAGCGCGTCAATGCCTTCATCGATCAAGGTAGTGTAATCATCAATGTCAGCCAGTAGCGGCTCAAGGTCGATGGCCAGCTGACTGATGCCGGCACGGGCGAGTCGTTTGCTGAAACGATACCAGAATCCGCTGTTGCAACCGTAGCCGTGAATGAGCAGCACGGGCAACCCGCGGTCTTGTGCAAGCAGACGGGCGCGAAAGGCGGCAAAGGGGAATACCGCTAGCCAGCATACTGAGCTCCAGTAAAATTCTTGCAGCATCATTGTGATGAGGGCGGTCGTCTGAATCAGGGTGCCGTCCTGACGTTGGCGATGCAATGCCTTTGCCATAAAAAAATTATTGAACACAATGGCGGCGCGGGGTAGCGTGACGATCAGCACGCCGGCCAGCAGCGCCAAGGGTAGCGACGCGATCGTCCCCATTGCAACGAAGAGGGCGGCCAGAGCGATAACGGCCAGTAATTGCACGACCAGCATTGAGCGTGTGAAGCGAGTGATCATGGTGGCAGAGGCTCAGGGCGATTCGGCTGAAGGCGCAGGGAGCAAGACCAAGCGCGTTTTTGCGAGACGATCATGCAGAAACTGGCGCTGGGGATGCAAGGCGACTGCCGCTGCCCACAGCAGCACATTCAAGACTGGCAAAAGCACTAACATCCAGCCTTGGGCGTCGATTGCGCGCGCAAGCGCGAGCCCGGGTAATAGCCACAGCCAGGCCAGCACATAGCGCAGCATGGCCCGCGCCCAGGAGACCGGTGCGCCTTGTTGATCGACGACGCGGATGCGCCAGGTTTTCATGGCCAGGGTTTGCCCACCATGCATCCAGAACCAGCTGAAATATAAGCCGAGTACGACGAACAGCCAGTTTTGTAATTCGCTACGCAGCCGCAGCGCATGACGCTGTTCGAGCACAGTAGAAAAAAGCAGCGTCGCAATAAATAGCACGCCAAATAGCAGCATGGTTTCGTACACCATGCAGGTGAGGCGTATTTTGAGCGATGGGGTGGCCAGCGGGTTGATGGTGTCTTGGGTCACGTTGGAACGAGAGGGCGGCGGCAAAGATGCGATTGTAAGGCCAGCGCGTGATTTATGCGGGGCGCGTGCGACGTTATTGGCGGTGGGCGGAGTTAAGGCGCAAGTAAGTCGCAAGTAAGTAGCAAAAAATAGAATAAAACCTACTCTCGCTGTGCACTCTGAGAGTCGTCCGGCTACGTAATCCCGGCCAAGGCTTCAGGCGCGGCCGTCGGCGCCAAGCAGTCGATGCACCAGCTCGCTTGAGGTTGCCGCGTTAAATTTTTTCATTAGCCGGGCGCGGTGCATCTCGACCGTGCGCGGACTTAGATCCAGTTGCCGGGCGATCAGCTTGCTGGTTTGGCCGGCAACGAGCAGAGCAGCGATTTCGCGCTCCCGGGGCGTTAAGGCGGCCGTGACGGGTCGCTGGCTAGCCAGGTCTTCAAAGCTCCAGATAGCAGCCGCGTGGGGATCGTCGCGGCTGAGCGCACGGCCCGTTACATGGCACCAGAATAGCTCACCGTTGGCACGCTTCATGATGCGCTCATCCGAGTAGTGCCCCCGTTGATTGAGGATGGGGGCGATGCGTGCGCCGGTGCGCTCAAACTCGTCCATGGTCGGATAGAGAATCGAGAATGATTGCCCGGTAAGCTCGGCAGCGCTGTAACCAAAAATGGAGGCCAGTGCATCGTTGCAGGCCGTGATGAAGCGCTGATGGGAGACGCAGAGTCCGACCGGCGCATGCTGGAAAATCATTGCAAAATCGATTGCGTCGGCTTGGAGCATTCTGCGTACCTTCGTACTTTTACGGTATTGTGTCGGCCTGAATGTGCGCCTATTCTAGGCGCCGTGGCAAAATTTGCCGCCAAGTTTACCTGAGGAGCCCCATGAAAAAAGTTTACCCGGACGCCGCAACGGCGCTCGCTGGCGTGGTCAAGGACGGCCATACGATTGCCGTTGGCGGCTTTGGCCTGTGCGGAATTCCCGAAGCCCTGATCGCCGCGCTGCGAGACTCTGGCGTGCAAAACCTGACCGCCATTTCAAATAATGCGGGTGTCGATGGTTTCGGCCTGGGTCAGTTGCTGACGACGCGCCAGATCAAAAAAATGATCGCGTCTTATGTGGGCGAAAACAAAGAATTCGAACGGCAGTATTTGTCTGGTGAGCTGGCGCTTGAATTTACACCGCAGGGGACGCTGGCAGAAAAGCTGCGTGCCGGCGGCGCGGGGATTCCGGCGTTTTTTACCAAAACGGGTGTGGGCACGATTGTCGCTGATGGCAAAGAAGTGCGGGAGTTTGATGGTGAAAAATATGTGATGGAGCACTCGCTGGTGGCCGATGTGTCACTGGTCAAAGCCTGGAAGGCAGACCCCAGTGGTAATCTGATTTATCGCAAGACTGCCCGTAACTTTAATCCTAATGTGGCGATGGCCGGCAAGATCACGATCGTTGAGGTTGAGGAGTTGGTTGGTCTGGGCGAGCTTGATCCGGACGCCGTTCACACCCCGGGAATTTTCGTGCATCGCATCGTGGTAAATGCGACGCCTGAGAAGCGCATAGAACAACGCACGGTCAGTGCACAGTAAGCGGAGAAAAACGATGGCATGGACACGTGAAGAGATGGCAGCGCGCGCAGCGCTGGAATTGCAGGATGGGTTTTATGTGAATCTCGGTATTGGCTTGCCGACGATGGTGGCCAACTATGTCCCCAAGGATATTGAGGTCTGGCTGCAGTCCGAAAACGGCTTGCTGGGCATTGGCCCGTTTCCAACCGAAGACAAGATCGATGCCGATCTGATCAACGCCGGCAAGCAGACCGTGACCGCTTTGTCGGGTTCGTCGATTTTCAGCTCGGCAGATTCATTTGCGATGATCCGCGGCGGTAAGGTCAATATTGCGATCCTGGGCGCGATGCAGGTTTCCGAGCATGGTGATCTGGCCAACTGGATGATCCCGGGAAAAATGGTCAAGGGCATGGGCGGTGCGATGGATCTGGTGGCGGGCGTCAAGCGTGTGGTGGTGCTGATGGAGCACGTCGCCAAAGCTAAGGACGGCACGACCTCACATAAGATTTTGCCGCATTGCACCTTGCCGCTGACGGGCGTGGGTGTGGTTGACCGCATCATTACCGATTTGGGTGTGCTTGATGTGACGGGTGAAGGTTTGAAGATTGTCGAGCTGGCGCCCGGTGTGACCAAGGAAGAGCTGATCGAAGCAACGAGCGGTGAAGTAACTTTTCTGTAATGTGGCTTTAGGTTTTTCTGAAATAAAAAAACGCCTCAGTTGAGGCGTTTTTATTAAGGTGCTTGAGCGTCATGTTGATTGCGCGATGGAGGTATTATTGCGCGGTCCAACCCCCATCCATATTCCACGCCACCCCGCGCACCTGACTGGCTGCTTCGCTGCACATGAACACAGCGAGCGCGGCGAGTTGTTCGGGCGTGACGAATTCACCGGAGGGCTGTTTTTCCATTAACAGCTCTCGTTTGGCTTGCTCAATGGAGAGATTGTTTTGCGCCGCACGTGCATCGACTTGTTTTTGTACTAGCGGCGTTAGCACCCAGCCCGGACAAATTGCATTACAAGTGATCCCTGTTTGCGCATTCTCCAGCGCGGTGACTTTGGTCAGGCCGACAATGCCATGCTTGGCAGCGACGTAGGCTGATTTTTGCGCTGACCCAACGAGCCCATGCACCGAGGCCAGATTGATGATGCGCCCCCAGTTGCGTGCCTTCATGTGCGGTAACGCCAGGCGAGTAGTATGAAAGGCTGAACTCAGATTGATGGCAATGACGGCATCCCAACGCTCGACCGGAAAATCTTCGACCGCAGCGACATGCTGAATACCGGCATTGTTGACGAGAATGTCGATGCCGCCAAAGCGAGAGGCGGCCGCTTGCATCATCGCTTCTATCTCGGCTGGCTTGGACATGTCGGCGCTGCTGTAATCGGTGTGCACGCCATAGCGGCTGGCGGTCTCTGCCTGCAGTTGGGTAATCAGGGCAGCATCACCAAAGCCATTGAATAGGATGTTGGCGCCTTCTGCGGCGAGCGCGTGGGCAATGCCCAGTCCGATGCCGGAAGTGGATCCGGTGATCAATGCGGTCTTGCCTATGAGTTGCCCATTCTGCATGTCGTGCCCTTATGAAAAAATGATAATGATGTGTTGACGATTTTAAGCGGAACCACCAGTAAAATGGCGAATCCTTTGGCTCACTTTTTCGATTGCGCGCGATGACCCAGCCTCACACCAAAACAGTGCAATGCCTTTCTCCCTCCGGACTGCACCGGATGGCCTATCAGGAATGGGGTGACCCTGACAATCCTGCTGTGCTGGTCTGCGTGCATGGTGTCACGCGCATCTCGGATGATTTTGATCATCTTGCTGCGGCTTTGTCGGATCGCTACCGGGTGATCTGTCCCGACGTGGTCGGGCGTGGCCGGTCGTCGTGGCTGGCTAATCCGCAGTTTTATCAACTGCCCCAGTACGTGAGCGACATGGTCACGCTGGTGGCGCGGCTTGATGTGCCGCAAGTCGACTGGTTTGGTACATCGATGGGCGCCCTCATCGGGATGGGATTGGCGTCGCTTGCCGAGAGCCCGGTGCGCAAAATGGTGATGAACGATGTGGGGCCGACCCTCAATTATCCGGCGCTGACACGTATCGGTGAATACATCGCTCGCGAGGTACGATTTGCTGATTTTGATGCTGGCGTCGAGTACATACGGACCATCTCGGCGCCCTTTGGGCCACACACCGACGAAGAATGGCGCAAGCTTGCCGCGGACGTGTTGCGTCAACAGCCTGACGGGCAGTGGATCCGGCACTATGATCCGGCGATCTCGAAGGCCTTTGAGTCGATGACGGCCGAGAGCGCGCAGCAGGGTGAGGCAGCGATGTGGGCCGCGTATGACAAAATCCGCTGTCCGGTGCTGCTCGTGCGTGGCAGCGAATCTGATTTGCTTACGCCGGAGACGGCGGCACAAATGACGCAGCGTGGGCCACGTGCCGAGTTAGTTGAGTTTGTTGGTATTGGTCACGCCCCGACCTTCATGCATGACGACCAGATCGCGCTGGCGCGGCGTTTCCTGCTGGGCTGAAGATGGTCTCGACCGCAGCCATCCTGGATGGCGATCTGCAGCTTACGGCCGGTCTGCGTGCCGAGGATGCGACCAGGCTGTTGCAGGCGTTAGACCATGTTCATCCGCTGTATGCCGGACGTACCGTGCCTACTGGTCAGGATGCATTGGCTTTTTCTCGCGGGGTCGTGGTGTGTCTGGCGGCGCTCAAATCCGATGTCGATACCCGTATTGCGGGCTTATTGTTTGAGCTACCGTTTTTTAACGAGCAGGCCGCTTTGCAAATCGAGCCGCGCTTTGGCAAAGAGATCGCCGACCTCGTCACCGGGATACGGCAGCTGATGCGTCTGCATGAAACCGCGTTCGGTCAGGTTGAACCAGTCAAGAGCAAGAACACCGCAGCGAGTCAGATTGAGACGCTGCGCAAGATGACCTTGGCAATGGCCACTGACATGCGGGTGGTGCTGGTGCGGCTGGCGTCACGGCTGACGACCTTGCGTTACTTCGCCGAGATGAAACTCGAAAATGCGCTTACCTTGCGCTATGCGCGCGAGAGTTTTGATTTGTATGCGCCACTGGCAAATCGTCTCGGTATCTGGCAGCTCAAATGGGAACTCGAAGATTTGTCATTTCGTTTCGTTGATCCGGCCGCTTACAAAGGCATTGCCAAAATGCTGGAAGAACGGCGGGTCGAGCGCGAGAGTTTTGTGGATGCGGCTATTACCCGCCTCAAAGGAGAGATGGCAGGTGCCGGCATTCGCGCTGAAGTGTTCGGCCGGCCTAAGCACATCTACAGTATCTGGAGCAAGATGCAGGGTAAGTCGCTCGATTTTTCGCGACTGCACGACGTGCGTGCGTTTCGGGTCATCGTGGATGACATCAAGAGCTGCTATGCGGTGCTCAGTATCGTGCACAACATCTGGACACCGATTCCGGAAGAATTTGATGACTACATTGCGCGTCCCAAATCCAATGGTTATCAATCGCTGCATACGGTGGTGGTAGCCGACGATGGCCGTACCCTCGAGGTCCAGGTGCGCACCCAAGATATGCATCGTTTCGCCGAGTATGGCGTGGCGGCGCACTGGCGCTACAAAGAAGGTAGTGGGGCCAACGCGAATCAGAAATACGATGAAAAAATCGCTTGGCTGCGCCAGCTTTTGACATGGAAAAGCGAGATGGTCGATGTCGTCGTGGGTCAGGATGACAGCGAGGCACAGTGGGTGCAGCAACTTAAAGCGGCTACGCTCAATGATCGTATCTACGTGCTTACGCCGCAGGCCCGTGTGATTGAATTACCCAGTGGTGCTACGCCGATTGATTTTGCATACCATCTGCACAGCGACATCGGTCATCGCTGCCGGGGTGCAAAAATTAACGGCGTGATGGTGCCGCTAAATACGGCGCTGAAAAACGCGCAAACAGTGGAAGTCATCACCGCTAAAGGCGAAGCGCTGGCCTCGGGCGCGGCCGGCCCGTCGCGCGATTGGCTGTCGGATGGCTATACCGCGAGTCCGCGCACGCGCTCCAAAATTCGCGCCTGGTTTAACGCGATCGAAGAGGCCGAGACCTTAACGCAGGGTCGTACGCTGTTAGAAAAAACACTGCAACGGGAAGGCAAGACTGCGGTCAACCTTGAAGACCTGGCGCATAAGTTGGGTTTTCCCAAGCTTGAGGAATTGCTGCTCTCGGTGGGCAAAGACAGATTTAGCTTGCGCTTGGTTGAGCAGGCCCTGCATGCGGATGACCCGAACCGGTCACTGCCTGTCAGTGCCGACGCGGCGGTGCTGCCGCGTAAAACCCGCGCGTCGAGTGTGACGCAAGGTGCCAAATCCGGCGTGCTGGTTGTCGGCACGGAGGGATTGATGACGCAAATGGCGCGTTGCTGCAAACCGGCGCCACCGGATCCGATTGTGGGTTTTATTACGCGTGGCAACGGCATCTCGATTCACCGTGCGAGCTGCAAAAATTTTATGCAGATGCAGCTCAGGGTGCCGGAACGGATGATTCAAACTGAGTGGGGCTCACAGAGCAGCGATACGGTCTATCCGGTCGATGTGTTTGTGCTGGCCACGGACAGGCAAGGACTGCTGCGCGATATCTCGGATATTTTTTTGCGCGAAAAGATCAACGTGATCGGGGTATCGACGCAAAGCAGTAAGGGGCAGGCGCATATGTCCTTTACGGGTGAAATTTTATCAACGGCGCAGCTGCAGCGCGCACTAGCAGTGATTCGTGAAGTCAAAGGCGTGCTGGAAGTGAGCCGGCGCTGAGCTACCCAAACAGCGCAGCGCCTCTTAATTAAACGGCATGAATGTAGAGTACTAGCGCGAACATACAAAGCTGGCTATAATCTCGCTTCTTTAGGCGCGTAGCTCAGCTGGTTAGAGCACTACCTTGACATGGTAGGGGTCGTTGGTTCGAGTCCAATCGTGCCTACCAACATATCTGCAGGCTTTTGTATAAGAGCGAGAAAGGCAAATCGGTTATGACACCGCGAACTAGCACCTTACCGCTGGTCTCACGTATCTAGTCCGATTCTCTTTTTGGTATGCAGTGAGAAAACGCGGCTAGCCCGCGTTTTTTTTCGTCCGCAGCTTTCTGCGGCACTAGACAAGCAGGAGTACATCATGGTTTCAATTCGCCTTCCCGATGGTTCACAGCGTCAATTTGATGCAGCAGTCACGGTCGCGCAGGTCGCGGCGTCGATCGGCACAGGTCTCGCCAAAGCGGCGTTGGCAGGCAAGGTCGATGGAAAAGTCGTCGATACGTCCTTTCTGATTGAAAAAGATGCGGACCTGGCCATCATCACCGACAAAGATGCCGACGGTCTGGAGGTGATTCGTCACTCGACCGCGCACTTGCTGGCTTATGCCGTCAAAGATTTATTCCCCGATGCGCAAGTGACGATCGGCCCCGTTATCGACAACGGCTTTTACTACGACTTCTCCTACAAACGTCCTTTTACCCCAGAAGATCTCGTTGCCATCGAAAAGAAAATGGCTGAGCTGGTGAAAAAAGATGAGCCAGTCACGCGTAAAGTTTTGCCGCGCGATGAAGCGATCGCGTATTTCACCTCAATCGGTGAGGCTTACAAGGCCGAGCTGATCGGTGCCATTCCTGCCGGCGAAGATGTCTCGCTCTATACCGAAGGCAGCTTTACGGACCTGTGCCGTGGGCCGCACGTTCCTTCGACCGGTAAGCTCAAGGTCTTCAAGCTGATGAAGCTGGCCGGCGCCTATTGGCGAGGCGATTCCAAAAATGAAATGCTGCAGCGGGTGTACGGGACTGCCTGGGCAAAAAAAGAAGACCAGGATGCTTATCTGCATATGCTCGAAGAGGCCGACAAGCGCGACCATCGCAAGCTCGGCCGCTTGCTGGACTTATTTCATTTTCAGGAAGAAGCGCCGGGGCTGATTTTCTGGCATCCGAAGGGCTGGACAGTGTGGCAGCAAGTCGAGCAATACATGCGCCACGTTTATCAGGATAACGGTTATCAGGAAGTGAAGGCGCCGCAAATTCTGGATCGCTCGCTTTGGGAGAAATCCGGACACTGGGATAACTACAAAGACAATATGTTCACCACCGACTCGGAAAATCGCGCTTACGCGTTAAAGCCGATGAATTGTCCGGGGCATGTGCAGATTTTCCGCGCCAATATGCACTCTTATCGCGAGCTGCCGTTGCGCTTTGGCGAGTTTGGTCAATGCCACCGCAATGAGCCCTCGGGTTCGCTGCACGGGATGATGCGGGTGCGCGGTTTCACGCAGGATGACGGCCATATTTTTTGCACCGAAGATCAGATCCTCGACGAGTGCGTGGCCTTCACGGCGCTGCTGCAAAAGGTCTATCGCGATTTTGGCTTTACCGAAGTGATCTATAAGGTCGCCACCCGTCCTGAAAAGCGGGTGGGATCGGACGATCTGTGGGACAAGGCCGAGACCGCCTTGATCGAGTCGCTCAAGCGCTCTGGTTGTGAATTTGATATCTCGCCGGGCGAGGGTGCATTTTACGGTCCCAAGGTCGAATACACTTTGAAAGATGCGATCGGTCGTACTTGGCAGTGCGGAACCATCCAGGTGGATTTTTCGATGCCGGTGCGTTTGGAGGCCGAGTATGTGGCTGAAGATAACTCGCGTAAAGTGCCAGTCATGCTGCACCGGGCTATTCTGGGTTCGCTCGAGCGTTTTATCGGCATGCTCATTGAAAACCATGCCGGCGCGCTGCCATTATGGCTGGCACCTGTGCAGGTAAGCATTTTAAATATCTCCGAAGGACAGGCTGATTATGCGCAAACAGTCGCGCAAATCCTGAAAAAACAAGGGTTTAGAGTCCAGACCGATTTGCGTAACGAGAAAATAACCTATAAAATACGCGAGCATTCGGTTCAGAAGCTGCCTTATATCGTCGTTATCGGCGATAAAGAACGGGATGCAAACACAGTTGCCGTGCGCGCGCGAGGTAATGTCGATTTGGGTGTCATGTCCATCGACAGTCTGGCAGAGCGTCTCCACCAGGAGATCGCCGCCAAGGCCTGACGGAGTTGCCGTCAGGTTTTGCCTTTTCGCTGACCGCACGGCTTATTTATTGGATTTTAAGAGGACACTGCAATAGCTACTGATAAGTCGCACCGTATTAACGGTGAAATCACTGCCCCCGAATTGCGCCTTTCTGGTGTTGAGAACGAAGCTTTGGGAATCGTCAGTCTTGCCGAAGCGTTTCGTTTGGCCGAAGAAGCCAACGTCGATTTGGTCGAGATCGCTCCTACTGCGCAACCGCCTGTCTGTCGTCTGATGGATTACGGCAAGTTCAAGTACCAGGAGCAAAAAAAGGCGCACGAAGCCAAGCTCAAGCAAAAGGTTGTGTTGGTCAAGGAAGTCAAATTCCGGCCGGGCACCGATGATGGTGATTACAACATCAAGCTGCGCAACCTGATTAAGTTTCTCGATGACGGCGACAAGACCAAGATTACCTTGCGTTTTCGTGGTCGCGAGATGGCCCATCAGGAATTCGGCATGCGGGTGTTGGAGCGACTCAAGGTGGATCTGGACCCGTACGGTCAGATTGAGCAGTTTCCCAAGATGGAAGGTCGCCAGATGGTGATGGTGCTGGCGCCAAAGAAGAAAAAGTAATCTAAAAGTAATCTGTTAGAATCCGCGGTCCCGCTGAAGTTGGCGGGGCATGCAAGATACGGTGGACTCGATTTCATCGTGTAAATAAGTGAGAGCAGGCATCCAAGAGCAACGAAGTGTTGCCACCTGCAATCATCCAATAATGGAGCTGCCTAAAAGGGCAGATGTTGTTATGCCAAAAATGAAGACCAAAAGTAGCGCGAAGAAGCGTTTTCGCGTGCGTCCAGGTGGTACCGTCAAGCGTGGTCAGGCTTTCAAGCGCCACATCTTGACCAAGAAATCAACCAAAACCAAACGCCAATTACGTGGTGCGACCGGAGTCCATGAAACAAATATGGTCTCAGTGCGCGCTATGATGCCGTTCGCTTAACCTCACTCTCGACACGAAGGAGCTACTATGCCAAGAGTTAAACGTGGGGTCACAGCACGGGCCCGCCATAAAAAAGTCCTCAATGCCGCCAAGGGTTATCGTGGTCGCCGCAGTAAGGTCTACCGTATCGCCAAGCAAGCTGTTATGCGCGCGGGTCAGTATGCGTATCGTGACCGCCGCAACAAAAAGCGCGTGTTCCGCGCACTTTGGATCACCCGTATCAACGCGGCATCGCGTGAGCACGGCCTGACGTACAGCGTTTTCATGAATGGCCTCAAGCGCGCTTCTATCGGCCTCGACCGTAAAGTGCTGGCCGACATGGCCGTGATGGACAAGCCGGCATTTGCCGCGATCGTCAATCAAGTCAAGGCAACCATCGCTGCGTAATGCGGCCTGCAGGCGTCACCGCTGGTGGCGTCTGTGCAGTCCAAGGCGGGGCAGAGGTTAAGTACCTGTGCTCCGTTTTGTTTTTTTATGCCGATTTTTAGCGGACACCTGCATGAGCTCCCTGGAACAACTCGTCATCACTGCGCAAGCCGATTTTCTGGCAGCGGCTGATCCGGCTGCACTCGAAAACGCCAAGGCTAAATATCTGGGCAAGACCGGCCAGATTACGGAACAAATGAAAGGTCTGGGCAAGCTCGGGCCAGATGAACGTCGCGCTCAGGGCGCCGTCATCAATCAGGCCAAAGAACAGATCGAAGCGCTTCTGAATGCCCGTCGTGATGCACTGGCCAATGCACAGATGCAGGCGCGGCTCGATACCGAGGCTATCGACATTACCTTGCCCGGTCGCGGCCGCGGCGTCGGTGGCATCCACCCAGTCATGCGCTCCTGGCAGCGGGTTGAGGAGATCTTCGGCTCGATTGGTTTTGATGTTGCTGATGGCCCGGAAATTGAAAATGACTGGACTAACTTCACCGCATTGAACAGCCCGGAAAATCATCCTGCGCGTTCAATGCAGGATACGTTTTACATTGATGCCAACGACAGCACCGGCAAGCCGCTGCTGCTGCGTACGCATACCAGCCCGATGCAAGTGCGTTACGCACGCATGCAGAAGCCGCCCATTAAAGTGATCGCGCCAGGCCGCACCTATCGTGTTGACAGCGACGCTACACATTCGCCGATGTTTCATCAGGTTGAAGGGCTGTGGATTGACACCGATATCAGCTTTGCCGATTTAAAGGGCGTCTACCTCAATTTCGTCAAAGCCTTTTTTGAGACCGACGATTTGCAAGTGCGCTTTAGGCCTTCGTATTTTCCGTTTACCGAGCCTTCTGCCGAGATCGATATTGCGTTTGGCAGTGGCCCGCTCAAAGGTCGCTGGCTTGAAGTCTCCGGTGCCGGTCAGGTGCATCCGACGGTGCTGCGAAACATGGGACTCGATCCCGAGCAATTTATCGGCTTTGCATTTGGCTCAGGGCTGGAACGGCTGACCATGCTGCGTTATGGAATCAATGACCTGCGCCTGTTTTACGAAGGCGATCTACGTTTCCTGAAACAATTTAACTAAAACGGTTTAGCGATGCAATTTTCAGAAAACTGGCTGCGCACGATGGTCAATCCGACGCTCACCTCGGAGGAGTTGTCGCATCTGCTGACGATGTCAGGACTTGAAGTTGAAGAGGTCGAAGCGGTGGCGCCGCCTTTCTCCAATGTGGTGGTGGCGCGCGTACTTAAGGTAGAGCGTCATCCCAATGCAGATCGGCTTAATGTCTGTGAAGTCGACGCGGGGACCGGCTCGCTGCTGCAAATTGTCTGCGGCGCACCTAACGTACGGGCTGGCTTGACGGTGGTCTGCGCGTTAGCGGGAGCGAAGTTGCCCCCTGGTGAAGATGGTAAGCCGTTTGAAATCAAAGTGGGTCAACTGCGCGGCGTCGAATCGCAGGGCATGCTGTGCTCGGCGCGTGAGCTCAAATTATCTGAAGAACATAGTGGCTTGATGGAGTTACCCGACACGGCAAAGGTCGGACAAAATTTCAGGGATTTTTATCAGCTTGATGATCTTAAATTCACCATTAAGCTCACGCCCAATAAAGCTGATTGTCTCTCCGTACTCGGTGTCGCGAGAGAAGTCGCGGCCCTGACCGGCGCGCCCTTGACAGTGCCGGTCTCGTCGCCTGTCATCGCCAACTTGCAAGAGACGCTGCCTGTGACCATTAGTGCCCCAGATTTGTGTGGGCGTTTTTCCGGTCGCGTCATTCGCGGCCTGAATGCAAAAGCGAGCACGCCTGATTGGATCAAGCAGCGCCTTGAGCGCAGCGGGCAGCGCTCGATCTCGGCATTGGTGGATATCTCTAACTACGTCATGCTAGAGCTTGGCCGTCCAACGCACGTTTTTGATCTCGATAAAATTCACGGCGGATTGGACGTACGCTGGGGGCGCAAAGGCGAAAGCTTGATACTCCTCAATGGGAATACCGTTGAGCTCGATGAATGGGTAGGCGTCATCGCAGATCAGAGCCAGGTTGAGTCGCTAGCCGGCATCATGGGCGGCGATGCGACTGCCGTGTCGCTGGAGACCGTCAATATTTATCTCGAAGCGGCGTTCTGGTGGCCGCAAGCAATACAAGGCAGGGCGCGTCGTTACAATTTCTCGACTGATGCAGCGCATCGTTTCGAGCGCGGCGTCGACTACGCGACCACAGTCGAGCACATCGAACGCATTACTGCGCTGATTATTGACATCTGTGGTGTTGAAGGTCAGACCAAAGTCGGACCTGTCGATGATCAAATCATCAATGTGCCCAAGCGCACACCAGTGAGGTTACGACTGGCGCGCGCCGTCAAGGTGATTGGTGTGCCCTTGACCACGCCGCAGGTCGCTGACATTTTCACGCGGCTTGGTCTGCAGTTCACAGTAGACCAGGACGTTTTTGACGTGACCGCACCGAGCTATCGCTTCGATATCGAAATCGAAGAAGATCTGATCGAAGAAATTGCCCGCGTCTACGGCTTCGAAAACATACCGGCATTGCCGCCGGTTGCAGCCAATGCAATGCGTATTGCGCCCGAAAACCAGCGATCGCTGTTTGCGATACGTCGGCAGCTAGCTGACTTTGACTATCAGGAAGTCGTCAACTTCAGTTTTGTCGATGCGGACTCCGAGCAGGATTTTGGCGGGAATGCTGATCCTATCCGTTTGCTTAATCCGATCGCCAGCCAAATGAGCGTGATGCGCTCACAGCTCATTGGTGGGCTCGTCGCTAATGTTCGCTACAACGTCAATCGCAAGCAAAGTCGGGTTAGGGTTTTTGAGATCGGTGCGGTTTACCTGAAAAATCCGGCTACCGCCGATGGCGAGTTAAGCGTCGCCGGTTTCGATCAACCCAAGCGTGTCACCGCGCTTGCGTACGGTCCGGTAGCCGAAGAGCAGTGGGGGCAGCTGTCGCGAAACGTTGATTATTTCGATATCAAGGCCGACCTGGAGGCCTTGTTCGCACCACAGACGTTGCGTTTTGCACCGATCGACCATCCGGCGCTGCATCCTGGCCGCTCGGCTCAAGTGTTCATACACGAACGGGCGATTGGTTTTATTGGTGAACTGCATCCCCGTTGGCAGCAAAAAACGGAGTTGCCGCTAGCACCGGTACTGTTTGAGATTAATGCGGACGCATTACAGGACCGCGGCTTGCCTGTTTATCACGATATTTCAAAATTTCCGGCGGTCGTGCGAGACCTCGCCTTGCTAGTTAAGCAAGCTGTAAATGTGCAAAGCATCCTCGACACCATGATTGATGAAAGCAAAACAAACGCTGCGTGTCGATTCATGCAACACATTGTTTTATTTGATGAATATCGAGGAAAGGGGCTCGAAAACGACGAAAAAAGTCTTGCTTTCCGAATTACCTTGCAAGATACTCAAAGCACTCTACAAGACGAATCTGTGGAGTCGGCAATGGCAGCATTCATCGATGCCGTTCAAAAAAAGCATCACGCAAAACTGCGCACATAGTGCAGGCAAATACCGAGACCATGAACCACAGTAATCCCGTTGAATTGCAATCTGTCCTTGCGGCCGATCTTGGGCGCGCGATGATCGCCGCGCAGGTCCGTTCGCGCGCTGAAAAAGAATTGCCCACGCTCACCAAAGCCGAGCTTGCTGAATTATTGTTCGAGCAAGTGGGCTTGAACAAGCGGGAAGCGAAAGATATGGTCGAGACATTTTTTGATGAAATTCGCGACGCACTTGAGCGTGGTGAATCAGTCAAGTTGTCCGGCTTTGGTAATTTTCAATTGCGCGACAAGCCCCAGCGTCCTGGTCGCAATCCCAAGACCGGCGAAGAAATCCCGATTAGTGCGCGTCGCGTCGTGACCTTTCACGCCAGCCAAAAATTAAAAACGATGGTTGATGGCTCGGCACCTGGTGCCGCCGCCCATTTGGCCTGAATTTTTTCTTCTGTCAGATGAACGATCGCGCTGCTAAATCCGTGCTGGCTCCCTTGCCGCCGATACCCGCCAAACGTTATTTCACCATTGGTGAGGTGAGCGAATTGTGTGGCGTCAAGGCGCATGTGCTGCGGTATTGGGAGCAGGAATTCACCCAGCTTAAACCTGTCAAGCGGCGTGGTAATCGTCGCTATTATCAGCATCACGAAGTCCTACTGATCCGTCGCATCCGTGAGCTGCTCTACGAGCAGGGTTTTACCATCAGCGGCGCGCGCAACAAACTCGAGAGTCGTCTCACTCAGGCAGACCTGGCCCCGGCTTTGACGGACAAGATAACTGGCGCTGATTTTGCCGGCGTACGATTCGAACTCGAAAAGATCCTCGGCCTGCTCAAGGCCTGAAGCTGTTGTCCCGGCCGAGATAGATGCGGCCAAAAAAAAGCCCGCTCAGCGAGCGGGCTAAATCCATATCAGAGGAGGAGATACAGAGGAGACACCTCAAGTATCTTGCGCCTTTCGATATAAGGCAAATTTTAATTTAAGATAGCAGAAATAAAAAATTCGAATAATACAAACTGCCTGATTCGTCTTTCCATCTGATTCTTGTGTTGATCAAAAACATTTCACGCGGTGCTTTTATTGTTATTGAAAGCAAATCATTGATGAAAATATTTCTAAAAAGAACTATTTTCATCGTAATAAAACGATATTTCTATTAATTTTTACCGAGGCTATGCATATTTGCCCGTATAATTTCCTCACAGATACAAATTGACGTGCCCAGAGAGGATTTTCTGCCGCAGAAGTCCGATCACCGCATGATCTAAATGAGACTTGATGTCGATTTGTAAAAATTTTACTGAAAACCCAGGAGGCACTGTTGGCAGATTCTAATCAAAGTGGATGTCTGACGGTTGGTGAAGGCGTCGTTTTGAACGGTACTTTCGTCGTTCCGGATATTGCCTCCATCTCTGGAAGCATTGAAGGTGAAATAACCGCGCGCGAATTAATTGTTGCGAGTTCTGGCGTCATCAAGGGCAAAGTAACCGCTGATATTATTGATTTGCGTGGTGAGATTCACGATACTTTGACGGCGAAGAAGTCGTTGTTCATTCGCTCAACCGGCAAAGCGCTGGGTTCGGTGCAATATGCCGAAATCGAAATCGAAAAAGGCGGCGATCTTCAGGGCGCACTTCAAAAAATTGATGGTGACTCTAACTCGACACCGTCCTCTTTTGTTTAATCTGAGTTCAGGGCATTAGCGTGTTCAACAAGCGAAGAAGAGACGAGCGGGAAAACATGGCCTCCACTAACGAGACAATTCAGCCTGTCAGTGAACCTGTAGTGACAGAAGTTGACACTGCAGCGACAGAGATGGAGTACGCGCAAGCGTCAAATGGTAACGGCTCTGTAAAGCCGGCTAACGGTAACCTCAAACCCTCTATTATTAGCGAGGGTTTTGAGTTTATTGGTGAGATCAGATCGAGTGGTTACCTGACGATCGACGGTACTGTGCGCGGCACATTGGCGCTGCATTCGATTCAGATTGGCGTCTCCGGTGTGCTGGATGGTAACGTCACCTGCGACACAATGAACGTCAAGGGTAATTTTTCTGGGGCGCTTGATTGTCGTGACTTAACGATCGGTAGTCGCGCCGTGGTAGATGGCAAGGTTAGTTTCAAGAGCATTACCATCCAACGCGGTGGTGTGGTCAAGGGCGAGCTCAAGAAAAAAGCCTGATCGGTTTTCGATCAGGCTTTTCTGTTTGAATCAGGCTCACAAGCTGCGTAAAGCAGCTTTTATTTTTTCTCTTGCGCCATCTTGATGACTGTTTGTGCATCTGTCGTGCTGCTTGAATTGTTTTGTGCTTGAATGACCAAGCCGAGCAATTTGGCGCCGTGCTCCACGCCGATGGTGCCGTAGGTAATATCTCCTCGTACTTCCGAATCTTTGTGAAATTCTGCGCGCTCTGTGGCGTAGATATTGCCCTCTATTTTTCCAGCTACCATTACCCTGTGCGCGGTGATGTCGCCCGACACTTCGCCAGATCGTCCAATAGCAACCGTGACTTTCTTGTCTTTGGCAGTTTCAATATTGCCGATGACTTTGCCGTCAATTCGCACGCTGTCGAGCAGCACGAGACGGCCATAAATCTCGGTTGTGGCGCCAATCAGCGTGTCAAACTTCTCCTGAGTCGGGAGCAGCTTATTTTGTTTCATTTTGCGGAACATTTGACTCTCTCCATGCATCGGCGCGCAGTGCCACAATATAACCTGAACTGTTTCTAGCCGGTTTTTTCTTTTGAATATTACGGGGGCATGCCCGCACTATAAGTGGAACAGGGAGCACCGAGGCTCCGAGAAGAATCAGCTATTACTGATTGGCAGAACTAACACCGGATTGAGCACTCGGCCGAAGCGGAATACTTCGTAATGCAAATGCGGGCCGGTCGATCGGCCGGTGCTGCCCACTTCACCAATCCGCTGACCCCGTTTGACCTTTTGATCTTCAACAGCGAGTCGCTTACTCATATGCGCATAACGCGTCACGAAACCTTCGGCGTGGGTAACCTCGATGATATTGCCGTAGGTGTCTTCCCAACCAGAGCGGGTGACGATACCATCCGCGGTAGCCAAAATTGGCGATCCTATGGGGGCAGTGAAATCGAGACCTTCATGGCGGGCCAGCGTGCCGGTGAAGGGATCATTGCGCATCCCAAAGCCGCTACTCATCTGGAAATCACCCCCTACCGGCACACCGGTAGGAAGTGTTTGTAACCACACCAGTTGCTGCGACCAGTCCTGCCGCAGTCCCGTGACGACTTTTTGAAATTGACCAAACTCGTCGACGGCTTCATCGAGACTCGTTGTGAGCGGATGATGCGCGTTGCCTGCCTGTCTGTTGGCAGTGACAAAAGGACCGCCTTTGCCATCTTCCGTTGCACTACGCTTTTCTCGAAGCCCGTTCGGGGTCGCAATTTCCATAAAGCGATTTTTGAGCGCCTGAAGCTGACGAATATCTTGGGACGTCGCGTCAAGAACGCCTTGTAACTTAACCAGCCGCTCGCGATACACCGATTCCATGCGCTGCTGTTCGGCTTCCGTTGTGACGCCTCCCAAGCTACGGGCGAGCTCCGGATGGGCTTCGATGGCGATTTTGAAACCCACCAAATAGACTAGAAAACCGGTAATGACCAAGGCGAGCGCAAGCACGCTAGTGCTGATAAGCACTTTGCGGGCGGTAATAGAAATTGTATGCACCTTGCCCGTCGGCCCGGAGACCCACATTAATTGCATCGTGCGCTCTTTACTTTGAGGAAATGTTTCATGAGAACAAAATTTCTCTACAGGGCTGAATTATAAGTTCATTTGATGGATTTGCACCAAAAAACACTGTTGTCATAAAGAACTTGGCAATAATGAAATGTCCTGCTTCTTGCAAAGCCGCAGGATTCTTGCGGTGTTCTTGCTATGCCTTGATGTGCTGGCATTCTGCTGAAAATAAAAAGTTCATCAGTGTTGCAAGCGACGCATTCAGCGCGATCCTGAAGCCGCGACGGCGGCGTGAAAAAATAATGCTTTTTTATTATGTTTAATCAAATTTGCCTGTTAGGCTTTGGTCACCTAATATACAAAAAATAAATGCATGTTAATTAACTTGCTTGACTTGCAAGATATTTTAAAAAAGAGCGATTTTCGTGGTGCGCCTTAATTTGGACAGGTGCGGCCTGGTGGGGAAAATCGGCGCCTATTTTCATTTAATTTGATTGGACGATGCAATGAGCGAGAGAGTAGAAATCCCCGAAGGAAAAATTAAGGCCTCGGACCTGTTCGTCAAGGCGCTGGAAAATGAAGGAGTAGAGTTTATCTTTGCTGTGCCCGGCGAGGAAAACTTGGATCTACTTGATTCCTTGCGTTCGTCTTCAATTCGGTTGGTATTAACCCGTCATGAGCAAGGCGCCGCTTTCATGGCAGCCACCTACGGTCGACTAACCGGTAAAGTTGGGGTCTGCATGGCCACTCTCGGGCCTGGCGCCACCAATTTTGCAACGCCGGCGGCGTATGCCCATCTCGGTGCCTTTCCGCTGTTGATGATAACTGGCCAAAAGCCGATAAAAAAATCGAAGCAAGGCCAATTTCAGATTATTGATGTGGTTGGATTATTTCGACCGATTTGCAAGTTATCCAAGCAAATTGTGAACGGCAACACTATCCCGTCGATTATCAGGGAAGCGTTTCGTATCGCAGAAGAAGAGCGCCCCGGGGCGGTGCTGCTTGAATTGCCTGAAGATATCGCAGCCGAAGCATGTGATGCACCGATTATCCCGCCGCATCCACGCTTCTACGCTGTCGCAAGTGACGCCGTTATTTCGCGTGTGGCCGAGCTGATTTTAAAAGCAAAGTTTCCTCTAATACTCGTTGGGGCTGGCGCCAACCGAAAGCACGTGCGACCCGCTTTATCGGATTTCATTCACAAGCTGAATATCCCATTTTTTACGACGCAAATGGGGAAGGGCGTAGTGGATGAGAGATCGGCGCTATTTCTCGGCACCGCCGCCTTATCGGATGATGATTATCTGCACAAATATATTCACCATGCCGATCTGATTATTAATATTGGACATGACGTGGTTGAGAAGCCGCCGTTTTTCATGGAAGCGGATGGCCAGACGGTCGTGCACATTAATTACAAAGCAGCACAAGTGGATCAGGTTTATTTTCCGCAAGTGGAAGTGATCGGTGATTTGGAATTATCCATTTCTAAGCTGACCGAATCCTTGCTTGGCAAAACTCAGTTTGATTTATCTCTTTTTGAGCAAGTTAAATTAGAAGTCGAAGAAAAAACGACCATCGGATCGGATGATGCCAGGTTCCCGCTGCTGCCCCAGCGGCTTGTACGTGACGTCAGAGCGGTTATGGGTGACGCCGACATTATTGCGCTTGATAACGGCGTATACAAAATATGGTTTGCCCGTAATTACTGCGCGCATGAGCCCAATACGATCTTGCTCGACAACGCATTAGCGACTATGGGTGCTGGCCTGCCTTCGGCGATGATGGCGGCCTTATCGCATCCCGACCAGCGGGTGATGGCAATTTGCGGCGATGGTGGCTTTATGATGAACAGTCAGGAGCTTGAAACAGCGATTCGGCTCAAGCTCAATTTGGTCGTGATGGTGCTCAATGACGGCTCCTACGGGATGATTCGCTGGAAGCAGGCCGGCGCGGGGATGCCCGATTGGGGGCTGGAGTTTGGCAATCCGGATTTCGTCAAATATGCGCAAAGTTACGGCGCACAAGGCCATCGTGTCAGCAGCGCAGAAAATCTTATCCCAACGCTGGAGGCGGCGTTCAAGGCAGGCGGCGTGCACCTTGTCGATGTTCCGGTGGATTATTCGCAAAACAGGCGTCTTCTCATTGATGAACTGAAAAAAAATCATCGCACCAACTGAATATTCAAAAAGAACCGAGAACCACATGAAAACTCTGGAAGTTGTTAATCCCTATGACAGAGCACCAATCGGGACTGTCAGGTTGCGCGACTGGGCTGAAATCGACGCCGATCTGGCGCGGGCGCATCAGCTCAGTCGTCAGCGCGACGCGTGGCTGCCGACCCATAAAAGAATCGAGATTCTAAAAAATCTCGCCCGCCTGATGATGGGTAAGTCTGCCGAGCTGGCGCACATGATTGCCAATGAAGGCGGCAAGCCTCTGATCGACGCGCGAGTCGAAGTCGCGCGCGCCATTGATGGTGTGGAGTTGTGTATTAAAGAGCTATCCCATTTGACCGGCAGAGAGGTGCCGATGGGTCTCACTCCGGCGGCGGCCGGCAAGCTGGCGTTCACGACCAGGGAGCCGATTGGTCCTGTGGTGGCAGTATCGGCATTTAATCATCCGCTTAATCTGATCGTCCATCAGGTTGCCCCTGCGGTGGCGGTGGGCTGTCCTGTGTTGGTCAAGCCAGCTGACGACACGCCCTTGTGTTGTGAAGCCTTCGTTGCCTTGCTCTACGAGGCAGGCTTGCCGGAAGACTGGTGTCGGTTTGTACCTTGTGAGCTCGATGTCGCAGAAAAATTGGTGACTGACCCGCGCGTTGCGTTTTTCAGTTTTATCGGCTCTGCCAAGGTTGGCTGGATGCTCAGGTCAAAGCTGGCAAACGGGACGCGCTGTGCGTTGGAGCATGGAGGTGCTGCGCCCGTCATCGTTGACCAGCACGTCAATGTCGAGACCATGATTCCCAAATTGGTCAAAGGCGGGTTTTATCATTCGGGGCAGGTATGCGTCTCGGTGCAACGCGTCTTTGTGCCGAGCGCCGATGCACACGATATCGCTGCCCTCATCGCCAGCAAAGCGGCGGCTTTACACGTTGGCAATGCGATTCTGGAGACGACCGAATGCGGCCCCTTGATCAGGCCGCGTGAAGTTGATCGCGTCGCATCCTGGGTCAAGGAAGCCGTGGCAGAGGGCGCCACGCTCATGACAGGTGGCACGCAGCTTGGCGCGACTACCTATGCTCCTACTGTATTGCTTAATCCGTCGGTGCAGTCAAAAGTTTCGAGCGCCGAAATATTCGGACCAGTGGTCTGCGTGTATGGCTACGATGATGTGCGTAGCGCGATTGCGCAGGCAAATAGTTTGCCGTTTGCATTTCAGGCTTCCGTGTTCACAAACCGACTGGACTTTGCGATGTCGGCGTTTGAGTCGCTTGATGCCTCGGCGGTGATGATTAACGAGCACACGGCGTTTCGGGTGGATTGGATGCCCTTCGCCGGGCGCCGTCAGTCCGGCTATGGCATCGGCGGTATTGGTCACACCATGCAGGACATGACTGCAGAAAAAATGATGGTGATGACGATGCGGTAAGTTCGTGATGCGCTCGCGTGCTCACACCACGCGAGCGCATTTAAGCTCAGCCTAATTCTTTGCTCAGTAAGGCTGCACCAGCGGCCAGTGCACGCAATTTGGCGGTGGCCACTTCACGGGGCATGGTCACAAGGCCGCAATTGGTGCACCCGTGTATGTGCTTGACATCGACATACTGCAGCGCGCGGCGCAATACATCGGCAACTGCCTCGGGCGTTTCCACCTGATGCGTCGCAACGTCGATCGCCCCCACCATGACATCTTTCCCTCTGAGCATGGCGATAAATTCCATCGGAACCCGAGAGTTCTGGCATTCCAGACTCACCTGATCAATTGTGCTTTGCGCGAGCAGCGGAAATACATGCTCGTACTGACGCCATTCTTCGCCCAGCCCTTGCTTCCATTTAATATTGGCTTCGATGCCATAGCCATAGCAGATATGGACGGCCGATTTGCTCGACAGTCCTTGTGCTGCGCGCTCTAATGTTTTCACACCCCAGTCTTTGACTTCGTCAAAAAACACGTTGAATGCGGGTTCATCAAATTGCACAATATCGACACCCGCAGCCGCTAATTCTTTGGCTTCTTCATTCAATATTTCAGCGAAGGCCCAAGCCAGTTTTTCGCGGCTTTTGTAGTAGTTGTCGTAGACCGTATCGATCATCGTCATCGGGCCGGGCAGGGTAAATTTAATCGGGCCGCGCGTGAGTGCGCGCAGTCTTTTGGCGTCTTCGACAAACACAGAGCGGGCCCGGCTTACCTTGTCGATCACCACCGGCACGTCGGCATCGTAGCGGTCACGGATACGCACCGTTTTGCGATTGACGAAATCGACTCCAGTGAGATTTTCAATAAACGTGGTCACAAAATGCTGACGGGTTTGTTCACCATCACCGATAGTGGTAATCCCAGCCCGAAGTTGGTCATCAACGGCGAGGCGCATGGCATCGGCCTTGGCTTCTTCGAGTGCTTGCCCTTGTAACTGCCAGGGCGCCCAGAGCTTTTCAGGTTCAGCGAGCCACGCTGGTTTGGGTAGGCTGCCCGAGATTGCTGTTTGGATGATTGTGGCCATGGTGCGTCTTTCAATGAGGTTCGTTAAGCGTTGTTATTTTGTATTGAGCAAAGTTTGATTTTATCGATGCGCATTAATCCCAATTATGACGCAGGACCTTGTTTCTTGGAATAAAGTAGCGATAGAGCAAGCGCAGAAGCTCGTGATGTCCGGCGCACGCTGTGCCGCCGCGATGGAGGACCAGCGCAAGACATGCCCGCCGCTTTCATTGGAAGACGGAAAGCGACAGCAGAGGCAAATTGAGGGGACTGGTGGGACAGCAGATGGGATGCAACGAAGGACGAGCAAATATTATTTAATGCGCAAGCCTCGCCCTGCTTGCTTATGCCAATTTTGATGAGTTCGATTAAGCAGTACTGTTATCGCGCTGCTCAATCGGTACATGCGGCAAGTATGGCTAATTATTGGTCGGGACGGAGTGATTCGAACACTCGACCCCTTGCACCCCATGCAAGTACGCTACCAGGCTGCGCTACGCCCCGACGAAGAGGAGATTATAGCAGAGCAGTAGCACCTATTGCGATGCCAGCATGTCGCAGTGATCAATGCAGGTGACCACTAGGTTGCGCAGATTCTTCCGGCATCTCTGCATGCACCATCTCTTCGGCGTGATCACAAAATAGCGGTGAGCCGCAGTCATCACAAAATTCTGGCGGGAACAAGATATCCGGGTGCTGGATATGGGTAACCCCTGCGTCACGCAATAGCCCCACGATTTGCTGGATCGGCGACACCGGCACCGATTGCACGCCACGCCGGTTAGCAATGCTGAGTTCTTCCTCGCCACTCTCATCATCATAAAGCGGCCAGACTACGCCGTAGAACACATCGGGATTGTCGGCAACACTAAAGCTGATCCGGTATTCATCGACGCGCATTTCATTGACGTCGTCGCCGACCCCGGCCACCACCACAGTGAGCTGGGCAGGCTCGACAGATAGCGCATGGGTGAGGTAATGTACCGCAGCGCGTATCGAGACTGGCCGTATCATCTTGTCGCCATTGCGGCAGGCCACGTAGTAAGCCTCAGGCAGCAACAATTCGATGCCACAGCCGGGAAACAGCGGTTGCAGATTCGGGCCAGCCTGCACTTGCCACTGCGTTAATACGGCCTGCGTACTAGCTTGCAAATTAGTGCCCGAAGCTTCTTCTTGCCAGCGTAGCAAAGGCATGCCTGTTTTAGCGGTCACTACAAGCAACAGAAAACGCGTGTCAGCTAAAAATGGCGCGCTCTCCGGTAATTCTGCGGGGAGTTGTAGTGCCATGCCCTCTAGCGCCGCATCAGCCATCCGGCGCGTCAACAAATAGGTGTCGCAGTAGGTGCGGGGCAGCTGATCAATCGAAAAAAGCATCGGCGCGATGGCCGTTCTGGTGTTGGCGGCGAGCACATGGCCGTGCAGGTGCGCATTGATGGTATGCAGCGCAGCCTCCGGGATCCGACCGGCTGGAATCGCAAAACGGGTCCAGGCCAGAATCGGCACAGCAAGCAATAGCGCATCAACGTGCTCACCGCGGCGCTCAAGGGTAAAGCTTGAACTAACCGCTTCGACGGTATCTAGCAGGCCGTCATAGGCCGCCAGATCGGTATGGAAGAGATGGTCCATTGCGCTATCGATCGCTTGCTGCTGGTTACTGCCCAACTGTTTTTGCAAGGCGCTGTCGAGTTGCTTTTCCCAGTTGCGTTGCTCAATACGGCTGGCCGCTTGCACCAATGATTGCGCCAGGGTGGCCAGCTTTTGGCTGTCGGCAGAAAATTTACGAGAAGGACTTTTGGTGGCGCGGCGCATGGCGATCCTGAGTGATCAAATTGCTAAACTACGGATTCTAATGGATCCTGTCATGGGCATGTGATGCAGGCGCAGTGCCAAGCAAATGGAAAAGCCCGGCACGCAATCATGCCGGGCTTTGTTACCGAGCCTGATTTTTATTTCTTTTCTGGTTCATGTGCGGCCGGTGCTGCTGCTGGGCTTGCAGGTGCTGCGGCCGGCGCCGCAGGCGCATGCTGTTCGTTGCCTGCACCGGATTCGCCTTGCATGTCGATTTTGTCGCCCATGTTAAAGACGAGTGTCAGTGCGACGGCGGCGAAGATAATGAAGGCTACTAAAATTTTCCACATACGAGTCTCCTGATCTGGTCAGTATTTATAAATACGGTAGACAGGATGGCATGGCCGCGCACACGCGATCATGCCATCCCGGCTTTATGCCGCCAGCAGCTGGCGCAGCACGAACGGCAGAATCCCGCCATGACGGTAATAATCTACCTCGATTGGCGTATCGATACGTAGCAGCAGCTTGACCTTCTGGGTCTCGCCGTTGGCGCGCTTGATGACCAGCGTGACTTGCTGTTGCGGCTTGATGTCATGCTCGATGCCCAACAAATCAAAGCTCTCGTTGCCGGTGATACCAAGCGATTCGACACCGTCTTTGCCCAAGAACTGCAGCGGCAACACGCCCATGCCCACCAGGTTGGAGCGATGAATACGCTCGAACGAACGCGCCACTACTGCCTTCACGCCCAACAACTGCGTGCCCTTGGCAGCCCAGTCGCGCGAGGAGCCGGTGCCATACTCTTCGCCGGCAAATACCATCGTTGGCACGCCATCGTTGACATACGCCATCGCCGCATCGTAGATGGACATTTCTTTGCCGCTAGGCTGGTGTACCGTCAAGCCACCTTCCACGCGTGAGCCATCCGGCTTGACTGGAATCATCAGATTTTTGATCCGCACATTGGCAAAAGTGCCGCGCATCATGATCTCGTGGTTGCCGCGACGCGAGCCATACGAATTGAAATCCGCTTTCAGTACGCCATGCTCCAGCAGCCATTTGCCAGCTGGGCTGGAATCTTTGATCGAGCCGGCAGGGGAGATATGGTCAGTCGTAATCGAATCGCCGAATACGCCCAGCGCACGTGCTCCGGCAATGCCGGTGGCCGCTGCTTTGGGCTCCATTGTGAAGTCCTGGAAGAACGGTGGCTCAGCAATGTAGGTTGATGTTGGCCAGTTGTAGACTTCGCCTGCGGCCACGCCTTTGATGTCTTCCCACAGCTTGCCCGGTGCGCCTTTGACGTCGGCGTAATTGGCTTTGAAGGTTTTGGCGTTCATCGCATATTTCATCAGCTTGGCGATCTCAGCGCTGGTTGGCCAGATGTCACCCAGATAGATGTCTTTGCCGTTTTTGCCTTTGCCAACGGGCTCCGTCATCAGGTCGCGTGTGACATTGCCAGCGATCGCATAAGCCACCACTAGTGGCGGCGATGCGAGGAAGTTGGAGCGGATGTTTGGATGAATCCGCGCTTCGAAGTTACGGTTGCCCGACAAAACTGCCGAGGCAACGATATCGTTTTTGACGATTGCTTCGTTCATCGCGGGGGTCAGATCGCCGGCGTTGCCGATACAGGTAGTGCAGCCGTAGGCGGTTACGCCAAAACCGAGCTGCTCGAGGTAGGGCAAAAGACCCGCAGCTTCGAGGTATTTGGTCACCACGCGTGAGCCCGGTGCCAGCGAGGTTTTGATGTGTGGTGCGACGGTAAGACCGGCAGCGACTGCTTTTTTAGCCAGCAGGCCGGCGGCCAACAGCACGCTCGGGTTCGAGGTATTGGTGCAGGAGGTGATGGCTGCAATCAGCACATCACCATTCATCACTCTGACGCCATCCGAATTGGTGTATTCCGCGTCGAGGTCTTCCGGCTTTTTATTGAAGCCATTTTCGGCGACCGGCAACGCAAACAATTCTTTGAAATTGGCTTTGACATTCCCGATCTCGATACGGTCTTGCGGACGCTTCGGGCCGGCGAGTGACGGGGCAACTTTCGACAGATCAAGCTGCACCACATTGCTGTAATCGATGTCGCCGACTTTGGGCACGCCAAATAGTTTCTGTGCTTTGAAATAAGCAGAAAACGCATCAATCTCGGCCTTGGTGCGACCGGTGCCATGGAAGTAATCGATCGTGGCTTCGTCCACCGGGAAAAAGCCCATGGTTGCGCCGTATTCGGGCGCCATGTTGGCGATGGTAGCGCGGTCGGTCAGTGACAAGGTGCGGGTGCCTTCGCCAAAAAATTCGACAAACTTGCCGACGACTTTTTCTTTACGCAGCAGTTCGGTAATGGTCAGCACCAGATCGGTGGCAGTCACGCCTTCGCGCAGCATGCCGGTGAGGTTTACGCCGACCACGTCAGGCGTGAGGAAATAAACCGGCTGGCCCAGCATGCCGGCTTCGGCTTCAATGCCGCCCACACCCCAGCCGACAACGCCAATGCCGTTGATCATGGTGGTGTGGGAGTCGGTGCCAACTAACGTGTCGGGGTAAAAAACGCCGTCTTTGTTGTGCACGCCGCGCGCCAGATACTCAAGGTTAACCTGATGGACGATACCAAAACCAGGAGGCACCACACCGAAGGTATCGAATGCCTGCATACCCCATTTCATGAACTGATAGCGTTCGTTATTACGCTGGAACTCGAGTTTCATGTTCAGATCGAGTGCATTTTTTTCGCGGAAGTGATCGATCTGTACCGAGTGATCTACAACCAGATCGACTGGCACCAGCGGCTCGATATTTTTGGGGTTTTTGTGCATCTTGGAGGCGACACCGCGCATCGCGGCCAAGTCAGCCAACAAAGGCACGCCAGTAAAGTCTTGCAACACGACACGAGCAACGACGAAAGGGATCTCGTCGGTACGGGCTGCTTTCGGTTTCCAGTTGGCGAGTTGGCGCACATGCTCTTCGGTGACTTTTTTGCCATCGCAATTACGCAGCACGGATTCAAGCACAATACGAATCGAGATAGGCAGACGATCAATGTTGACGCCAAGTGTTTTTTGCAGCGCAGGCAGCGAGTGAAATTTGCCTTTTTTGGTCGCAGAAATTTTAAATTCTTTAAGCACGTTGAGTGGTTTGCGAGACATGAGCTCTCCTTATTTTTGTAAGCTAAAAAATGGTTAAGATAAAAAATATTGTGTGAGCCATTCGCCGGCGCTGCCCTGCGCTAGCTCGTTTATCGCCTTGACCGTTGCTGCTCGGCCGTCCTGCATTCGTTTGCCAGAGGTGTGCCGCGCTTGGTATCAAGCAGCATGCCTTTGGCTGGTATCCCTATCCAGAGCAACCCGCTGTCGCTATGTTCGAAGCGGTGCGCGCCACTACTTGTACCGATGCGCTGCAGGTGATAGCCCTGCCCACGCCAGATTAAATGAATCACATTGTCGATGCTTTGATCGCCAGCTATCGACATGCGCTGTCCCAATTCACAGATCAGCTCAGTGGCATGCGCAGAATTTTCTGTCCCACAGAACAAAATCAGAGCAGTCAACACAGTCAACACTTTTTTCATGCGCCTGTCTCCTCGCCGTCAGTTTGGATCTAAAGCAGACCTCCTGCAGTTTCTGGTAACACGTGTCCGCTGCGTTTTGCTTTTTGTAATACCGTCCAGTAGTACCGATAACTGGCGCGGTCGTGCAATTTACCTTTGTGCTGTATCGGGCCCCAGTCAGTGGCTTGTGCCGCACTCAGAATAGCGAGAGCGTCGTCGATTTCGTCAGTGGCCGGTGCAAACGCACCCAGTATGGCCGTAATCTGGTCGGGATGGATGCTCCACATCCGGCTAAAACCAAATTTTTGCGCGGCGCATAAAGCGTCATCTGCCACGACTGTCAGGTCCCGGATTTCGGTGGTCACATTATGTGATGCGATTTTGCCATGTGCATGACAAGCCGCAGCAATCTCGAGTTTGGCGCGTGCGACTAACGGATGGGTAAATTGTCCCGGACTTTGCATCGCCGCCGCAGGGATGCCGCCGCTATGTGCCGAGACAAAATCCATAATCCCGAAGGACAGACACTCCACAGCCGGCAGTGCCGCGATGTCCCATGCCTGGTGCAGGGCCTGATGGGTTTCGATTAAAACGTGAACCGGTAACGCTGCGCGTCCTGCTAAAGCGGCGTGGTGATTGACCAGATCAATCGCCGCCGACAGCTGGCCCACGTCCTCGACTTTGGGAATGACCAGATACGCGAGTTGTCGCGCTGCTCCGGCGCAGATCACCGCGACATCGTCTTCAAAGAACGGGCTTGAGACGTCATGCACGCGGGCGCCAATGCGACTGAAGCGGTTCTCTTCACCGTTGGCGATCAGGCTGGCGACTAGCTTCGCATGGGCGGCTTCGTTACCGGCAGCCGCTCCATCTTCGCAATCGAAAGTAATGTCAAACACCGGCCCGCGCTGCTGCTGCAAGGCGAGCGATTTTCGCATGAGTTTTTCCGAGCCCGCATAGTGATCGCAGGCCGGAATCGTTACCGGCGCTTGCGTGCCCTGGAACAAAACCTCAGACGGATGCATGAAGGGATCGTGATGAAATCGTCAATGTGTTTTGCGAAAAAAAACGGCGGACCCGATTAGGCCCGCCATCATCGTACTAAGCGTTAAGGCAGCAGATGTTTGACGCCGTCGCGCTCTTCGGTCAGCTCTTTGAGCGTGAGGTTGATGCGCTCTTGTGAAAAAGCATCGATCTCCAGACCCTGAATGATGTTGTATTCGCCGTTTTCAGTCGTCACGGGGAAGCCAAACATGGTGTCTTTCGGGATGCCATACGAACCATCAGATGGAATGCCCATCGTGGTCCATTTGCCGTGCGTGCCGAGAACCCAGTCGTGCATATGATCGATGGCTGCATTGGCTGCCGATGCAGCCGAAGACAGTCCGCGCGCTTCAATGATCGCGCCGCCACGCTTGCCCACCGTCGGCAAGAAAGTTTCTTTATTCCAGACTTCGTCGTTGATCATTTCTTTGACGGATTTGCCATCAATCGTGGCGAAACGATAGTCAGCGTACATCGTCGGCGAATGGTTGCCCCAGACGCAAAGCTTTTCGATCGATGCGACTGGCTTGCCGGTTTTTGCCGCAATTTGCGACAGCGCGCGATTGTGATCGAGGCGCAGCATGGCGGTGAAGTTTTTCGCCGGCAGACCTGGCGCTGATTTCATTGCGATAAATGCATTGGTATTGGCTGGATTGCCGACCACGAGCACTTTGACCGAGCGCGACGCCACGGCGTCAAGCGCTTTGCCTTGCACCGTAAAAATTTGGGCGTTGGCTTCGAGCAGATCCTTGCGCTCCATACCAGGGCCGCGCGGACGGGCGCCGACGAGTAATGCGCAGTCAATGTCTTTGAATGCCGTCATGGGATCCGAATGAGCACTCATGCCAGCCAACAGTGGAAACGCGCAATCGTCGATTTCCATCATCACGCCCTTAAGCGCTTTTTGTGCTTTTTCGTCCAGTATTTCCAGTAACTGCAAGATCACAGGCTGGTCTTTGCCCAGCATGTCGCCGTTGGCAATACGGAACAGCAAAGAGTAGCCGATCTGGCCGGCGGCGCCGGTGACAGCAACGCGCAGTGGGGCTTTAGCCATGTTGAATCTCCAAAGTGGTCAAATAAATAAGAGGGGAATCGAAACTTTACGGAATAAATGACAGGAAACTTTGCTCGCGAGTGTAGGCCTGTCGATCTGCGCTGTCAACGCCAATCTTATATCTTATATAAGACATATTACTACTAAATTTTCTGGACGGTAATGGGTCATTTATGGTGAAATTCGGATCATGACGCAATCCGTAGCTCCGACTGTACCTCAGACCATGCCAGTGACTGCCGCTGCGCCGGGGCCGGCAAGTGCGTCCCCGACCTTCAGCCCTCTCTACCAGCAGATCAAGGCATTAATTACGCAAAGCCTGCAGTCGGGCGAGTGGAAGCCGGGTGAGCTTATCCCTAGCGAAGTTGAGCTGTCCTACCGATTCAAGGTCAGTCAGGGTACGGTACGTAAAGCGATCGACGAACTGTCTGCTGAAAATCTGGTGGTGCGGCGGCAAGGCAAGGGCACGTTTGTCGCGACCCATCATGAAGCGCGGGTGCAATTTCGTTTTTTGCGCCTGATGCCCGATACCGGCGAAGCCAATCAGCCTGAAAATCGTATCATCGAAGTCAAGCGCTTACGCGGTCCGGCCGAAGTAACCCGCGTGCTTGATATTAAGGCCGGTGATTCGGTGGTCTTTATTAAGCGTGTTCAGTACTTCGACAATGTGCCCATCATCCTCGAAGAAATCTGGTTGCCCGGCGCGATCTTCAAAGGCCTTACCGCTGAGCGGCTGGTCGAGTACAAGGGGCCGATGTATGGTCTGTTTGAAGCTGAATTCGGCACCCAGATGATTCGTGCATCGGAAAAAGTGCGAGCGGTGGCGGCAGATGCGGCGGCGGTGTCGCTGCTAGGGGTCGAGCTGGGCGTGCCTTTGCTGAGTGTGGATCGGGTCTCTTACACCTATGGAGATCGGCCGGTTGAGGTGCGCCGTGCGCTGTATGTCACCGGCAATCATCACTACCACAATGAATTAAGCTGAGCGCAGCCTTTTATCGATCACAAGGCTCGTGTAAACGATGGCAGTTCCCGAAACAGATAGAATTACGTCATTAATAAAACGAGTAGCAGAACATCAAGTTTACGAGGAAGACCATGTCTGAAGCCACAAGCAAGACAAGAAAACGTTTTACCAATATTCATATTGCCCAAATCATTCACTATCGGCTGCCACTGGCGGGACTCGTCTCTATCCTGCATCGGGTTAGTGGCGCGCTGATGTTTTTGCTGCTGCCTTTTATTCTGTATCTGTTTGAGCAGAGTATTACGTCTGAAATTTCATTTGCCTACCTTCAGGGTTTGGTCAGCGGATGGTTTGTCAAGCTGGTTATTCTCGCGCTGTCCTGGGCTTACCTGCATCATTTTTGCGCGGGCGTGCGACACCTTGTGATGGACGCTCACATCGGCCTGAGCAAAGAGGGCGCCCGACAGTCTGCGACCGTAGTCTTTGCGGTGAGCGTACCCCTAGCGTTGTTAGTGGCACTCAAACTGTTCGGAGTATTTTAAATGGCCAATGACAATAACATCGGACCCAATCGTTTAGTCGTCGGTGCTCACTATGGTTTGAAAGACTGGCTGGCGCAGCGCATTACGGCCATCGTCATGGCAAGCTTTACCGTCATCTTGCTGGTGCTGTTTTTGGGCGCGAGCACGTTCAGCTATGAAGGCTGGGCGGGTTTGTTTGCGCAGCAGTGGTTCAAGCTGTTTGCGCTCGTGACCTTCCTATCCCTGTACTACCACGTGTGGGTTGGTATGCGCGACATCTGGATGGACTATGTCAAGCCAGTGGCTATTCGTCTTCTGCTACAAGCAGTCACCATCCTTTGGCTGGTCGGCTGTGCCGGCTGGACCGTTCAGATTCTTTGGAGAGTGTAATCGTGGCAGCTATCAAATCCGCAATCCCGTCGCGCCGTTTTGACGCTGTCATTATCGGTGCCGGCGGCTCCGGCATGCGTGCGTCTCTGCAATTGGCCGAAGCCGGCTTAAACGTTGCCGTACTCTCAAAAGTATTTCCTACCCGTTCCCACACCGTCGCCGCGCAAGGTGGTATCGGCGCTTCTCTGGGCAATATGTCCGAAGATAACTGGTACTGGCACATGTTCGACACCGTCAAGGGAAGCGATTATCTCGGCGACCAGGATGCGATTGAATTCATGTGTCGCGAAGCCCCCAAGGTCGTCTATGAGCTCGAACACTTCGGTATGCCATTTGACCGCAACCCTGACGGCACCATTTATCAGCGTCCGTTCGGTGGGCACACCGCTAATTTTGGTGAAAAGCCAGTGCAGCGCGCCTGTGCGGCAGCTGACCGAACCGGTCATGCGATGTTGCACACGCTATATCAGCGCAATGTGCGCGCCAAGACCCACTTCTTCGTAGAATGGATGGCCATTGATCTGGTACGCGACGCAGAAGGTGACGTGATCGGTGTGGTCGCACTCGAAATCGAAACCGGCGAAATGCTTATTTTGGAGGCAAAGACGACCGTATTTGCCACCGGCGGTGCGGGTCGTATCTGGGCTGCGTCGACCAACGCGTTCATCAACACCGGTGACGGCATGGGGATGGCGGCGCGCGCCGGCTTGCCGCTCGAAGACATGGAATTCTGGCAGTTCCATCCGACCGGTGTAGCCGGTGCGGGTGTACTGATTACGGAAGGTGTGCGTGGTGAAGGTGGCATTCTGATTAATAGCAACGGCGAGCGCTTCATGGAACGCTATGCGCCGACGCTGAAAGATCTGGCGCCACGTGACTTTATCTCCCGTTCGATGGATCAGGAAATCAAAGAGGGTCGCGGCTGCGGTCCGAACAAAGATCACGTGCTGCTCGATTTGCGTCATATCGGTGCCGACACAATTCGCAAACGCCTGCCGTCGATTCTCGAAATCGGGCATAAGTTTGCCAATGTTGATGCAACCAAAGAGCCAATCCCGGTTGTGCCTACTATTCACTACCAAATGGGTGGTATCCCGACCAATATTCACGGTCAGGTCGTCGCTCCCAAAAACGGCAACCCCAACACCGTCGTCAATGGCCTGTATGCAATCGGTGAGTGTGCATGCGTCTCGGTGCATGGTGCCAACCGTCTCGGTACCAATTCACTACTCGATTTGCTGGTATTCGGGCGCGCCGCTGGTAACCATATCGTCGGCGCCAACTTGAAAGCGCAGAGCCACAAACCAATGCCCGCCGATGGTGCCGATATGGCGTTGGCACGGATGAATGCGCTTGAGACCTCAACGGGTTCGGAGAGGGTGCAAGATGTCGCCAATGACATTCGTGCGTCGATGCAAAAATATTGCAGCGTGTTCCGTACCGATGAGTTGTTGCAGCAGGGTGTCAAAGCCATTGCCGAGCTCGATGAGCGCAGAAAGCATGTGGCCTTCAAAGACAAGTCCAAAGTCTTCAACACCGCCCGTGTGGAAGCGCTGGAGCTTGATAATCTGATCGAAGCGGCCAAGGCCACCATCGTCTCGGCAGCGGCCCGCCACGAGTCGCGCGGCGCGCATGCGCATCGCGATTATTACAAACGCGATGATGACAACTGGATGAAACATTCGCTCTGGTATTCGGAAGGCAACCGCCTCGACTACAAGCCCGTTGTGACCAAGCCGCTGACGGTAGACACCTTTAAGCCTAAACCACGTACTTTCTAAGAGCCGACCATCATGCCACGTACAGTCTCACTCCAAATCTATCGCTACGATCCGGACAAGGATGCCAAGCCTTACATGCAAGACCTGACGGTCGAGCTGCAGGACACCGACAAGATGTTGCTTGATGCGCTTCAACGCATCAAAGCTGACGTCGACGACTCGCTGGCGCTGCGGCGCTCATGCCGTGAAGGCGTATGCGGTTCGGACGCAATGAATATCAATGGTAAAAATGGTCTGGCCTGCACAACCAACCTCAACGAATTAACGCAGCCGATTGTGCTGCGTCCGTTGCCGGGTCTGCCGGTCATTCGGGATCTGATCGTCGACATGACCAACTTTTTCAAGCAATACCATTCGATCAAGCCATTTTTGGTCAACACCACCATCCCGCCTGAAAAAGAGCGGCTGCAAATGCCAGCCGAGCGCGAAGAGCTCGATGGTTTGTACGAATGTATTTTATGTGCCTGCTGTTCGACGTCCTGTCCGTCGTTCTGGTGGAATCCGGACAAATTTGTCGGTCCTGCCGGTTTGTTGCAAGCCTACCGGTTCATCGCCGACAGCCGCGATGAAGTCACGGGTGAGCGGCTCGATAACCTCGAAGATCCCTATCGACTGTTCCGTTGCCATTCGATCATGAACTGTGTTGATGTTTGTCCGAAAGGGCTGAATCCGAACAAAGCGATCGGCAAAATCAAAGAATTGCTCGTGCGTCGCACGGTCTAGTATTTATGGCGACTTCCCATCAGGATGACCCGACTCAGCGTGCGCGTTTGCGCTGGCGCAGCCGGCGCGGCCTGCTGGAAAACGATTTGATTTTGACGCGGTTTTTGGATGCGCACGAGAGTACGCTTTCTGATGAAGATGTGGATGCATTGACCCGCGTGCTGGATTTGACTGATAACGATTTAATGAGTCTGTTGCTGGGTAATAAAGAGCCCACTGATAGTCTCGACTTGCCGCATGTGCGTGCCTTGGTGACACGCTTACGGCAGGTATAAAAAAATGCTGTCGGGATTGCGTGGCGCTGGCCCCAAGCGGCGTCACATGATTGCCGCAATAGACCTAATTTTTTGATTGATCCCACCCTTATCTTCGAAGGTAGAGCCATGACCCAATCTGACGCCAAAGCCACGCTATCATTTTCCGACGGTTCGCCCCCGATAGATTTTCCGATTTATAAAGGATCAATCGGTCCTGATGTCATCGACATTCGCAAGCTCTACGGCGCCACTGGCAAGTTCACCTATGACCCGGGTTTTATGTCGACCGCAGCGTGTAATTCGTCGATCACGTATATCGACGGCGACAAGGGCGAGTTGCTGTATCGCGGCTATCCGATCGAGCAACTGGCTGTCAATTGCGACTTCCTCGAATCCTGTTATTTGCTGCTCAATGGCGAGTTGCCCAACGCGACCGAAAAGAAGACCTTCGTCGATACCGTCACCAAACATACGATGGTGCACGAGCAGATGCAATTTTTCTTCCGCGGTTTCCGTCGTGATGCGCATCCGATGTCGGTGCTAGTTGGTACCGTAGGCGCACTCGCATCGTTCTATCACGACTCGCTCGATATCAACGATCCGCATCACCGTGAAGTCTCGGCAATTCGTCTCATCGCCAAGATGCCAACGCTAGTAGCGATGGCCTACAAATATTCGATGGGCCAACCTTTCGTTTATCCACGCAATGATTTGTCGTACAGCGCAAACTTCATGCGCATGATGTTTGCCAATCCCGCAGAAGATTACAAAGTCAACGATGTGCTGGTACGTGCACTCGACCGTATTCTCATTTTGCATGCTGACCATGAGCAAAATGCGTCGACCTCGACGGTGCGCTTGTCCGGGTCAAGCGGCGCCAATCCTTTTGCCTGTATCGCAGCCGGCATCGCCTGCCTTTGGGGCCCGGCACATGGCGGCGCTAATGAAGCTGCTTTGAACATGCTGAAAGAAATCGGTACGGTTGACAACATCCCAGCCTTCATCGCGCAAGTCAAAGACAAGAACTCCAGTGTCAAACTGATGGGATTCGGTCATCGCGTCTACAAAAATTTCGATCCGCGTGCCAAGTTGATGCGCGAAACCTGTCACGAAGTCTTGAACGAACTGGGCCTGCAAAACGACCCCTTGTTCAAGCTCGCGATGGCCCTCGAAAAAGTCGCGCTCGAAGACGAATATTTCGTCTCCCGTAAGCTGTATCCGAACGTCGACTTCTACTCCGGCATCGTGCAGTCGGCGTTGGGAATTCCGGTGTCGCTGTTTACCGGTATTTTCGCCATGGCGCGCACAGTCGGCTGGATCGCGCAATGGAACGAGATGATTTCGGATCCCGAGCAAAAGATCGGCCGGCCGCGCCAGCTCTTCGTTGGCAAAGCGCACCGTGATGTGACGCCACTTGCCAAGCGCTAAATTTTTGGCAAAGCATTGAATGTTTAAAATGTAATTAAAACGGGCCCTTGTGGCCCGTTTTTTCAGGCGCGCGCAGTCAGTGTGTTATTCTTTCACCCTAAAATTTGTAGTGCAATCTGTGGAACGGTAAGCCCGTAAAGCAGAAGGTTTTCCTGGATCCTCTGGATCCATAACCCTCCAATCTCGCGAAGCGCGAAGAAAAAGGTGAGCAAAATGATGCAGCAGTTTCAAGCCAACTCCTATCTGTTTGGCGGTAATGCCCCGTACGTGGAAGACTTGTACGAGGCCTATCTTCTCAATCCCGGCTCGGTACCTGACAACTGGCGCGCGTATTTCGACGCGATGCAGCACGTACCCTCAGTCGATGGCAGTGACCGTCCCGATGTTGCGCATGCGCCTGTTGTGGCCTCGTTCGCCGAACGCGCCAAGCAAGGGCCAATCCGCACCGTTTCCGCGTCGGCAGATGCCGAGATGGGTCGTAAGCGCGTCGCCGTCACGCAGCTGATTGCGGCCTATCGTTTTCTTGGTACGCAATGGGCTAATCTCGATCCACTGCAGCGCCAGGAGCGTCCATCGCTGCCTGAATTGGAGCCAGCGTTTTATGGCTTCAGCGATGCGGACATGGATATCCTGTTTAACATCAGCAACACCTATTTCGGTAGCGAGCAAGCCAGTCTGCGTGATTTATTGCAAGCGCTGCGCGATACCTATTGCCGCTCGATTGGCGCCGAATTCATGTACATGACCGATCCAACGCAAAAACGCTGGATGCAGGAACGTCTCGAATCAACGCGTGCAACCGGCAATTTCAGCCGCGATCAAAAAACCCATATCCTCGACCGTCTGACCGCAGCCGAAGGCCTTGAGCGCTATCTGCATACCAAATACGTCGGCCAAAAACGCTTCTCACTTGAAGGCAGCGAAAGCTTTATCGCTTCGCTGGATGAGACCATCCAGCGTGCCGGCAATCAGGGTGTTCAGGAGATCGTTATCGGGATGGCTCATCGTGGTCGTCTCAATGTGCTGGTTAATATTCTCGGTAAGATGCCGCAAGAATTATTTGCCGAATTTGAAGGCAAGCATGGCGACGACTTGCCGGCTGGTGACGTCAAATACCATCAAGGTTTTTCCAGCGATATTTCGACCGCTGGCGGCCCGGTACATCTGTCGCTTGCGTTCAATCCTTCGCATCTCGAGATCGTCAATCCTGTCGTCGAAGGTTCAGTCAAGGCGCGGATGGATAGACGTGGCGACAAAGATGGCCTGCAAGTGTTGCCGATTCTGGTGCACGGCGACGCCGCATTCGCCGGGCAGGGCGTGGTCATGGAAACCCTTAATCTTGCGCAAACGCGGGGCTATGGAACTGGTGGCACCGTGCACATCGTCATCAACAACCAGATTGGTTTCACCACATCAGACCCCCGCGACTCGCGGTCGACCTTGTACTGCTCGGATGTGGTCAAGATGATTGAAGCGCCGGTGTTGCATGTTAATGGCGATGACCCGGAAGCGGTGGTGTTTGCGACTCAAATTGCGGTCGACTTCCGCATGCAGTTCCAGAAAGATATCGTGGTCGACATCGTTTGCTACCGCAAGCTCGGTCACAATGAACAAGATACGCCAGCGCTCACGCAGCCGCTGATGTACAAAAAAATCGGTCAGCATCCTGGTACGCGCAAGCTCTACGCCGATAAGCTTGCCACGCAAGGCACCATTGCCGCCGATGGCGGCGACGAGATGGTCAAGGCCTTCCGTGATGCGATGGATGCCGGTCGTCATACGATTGATCCCGTCATCTCCAACTTCAAGAGCAAATATGCAGTTGACTGGATGCCCTTCCTCAACCGTAAATGGACCGACGCCGCTGATACGGCCGTACCAATGGCAGAACTGAAGCGTCTGTCAGCGCGTATCACCAGCATCCCGGAAGATTTCAAGCCGCATCCATTGGTTGAAAAAGTGCTGGCAGATCGTGCCACCATGGGACGCGGTGAAATGAATTTGGACTGGGGCATGGGGGAGCATCTCGGATTTGCTTCCCTGCTCGCTTCCGGCTATGCGATCCGCATTACCGGCCAGGACGCCGGGCGCGGTACCTTCGTTCATCGCCACGCGGTGCTGCATGATCAGAAGCGCGAACGCTGGGATGCCGGCACCTATATCCCGCTGCAAAACATCTCGGATCAGCAAGCGCCCTTCACCATTATTGATTCGGTTTTATCCGAAGAAGCAGTGCTGGCATTCGAATACGGTTACTCCTCGGCTGAGCCCAATACGCTGACCATCTGGGAAGCGCAGTTTGGTGATTTCGCCAACGGCGCCCAGGTCGTCATCGACCAATTTATCAGCTCGGGCGAAGTCAAATGGGGCCGTGCAAATGGCTTGGTGATGATGCTGCCGCATGGGTACGAAGGTCAGGGGCCGGAGCACTCATCGGCGCGGATCGAACGTTTCCTGCAGCTGTGCGCCGACAACAATATGCAAGTTGTGCAGCCCACCACGGCGGCACAAATTTTCCATCTGCTCCGCCGTCAGATGATTCGCTTGTTCCGCAAGCCGCTGGTGATCATGACGCCTAAATCGCTGCTGCGTAACAAAGACGCTGGCACGCCGCTTTCCGAGCTGGCCAAGGGGTCCTTCCACACCGTCATTGGTGAGATCGATGACAAGGTCGATCCGAAAAAAGTCAAGCGTGTGTTGGCCTGCTCGGGCAAGGTCTATTACGACCTGGTCAATGCGCGCAAAGAGCGTGGGCAAACCGACACCGCGATTATTCGTGTCGAGCAGTTGTATCCGTTTCCGCACAAGACATTCGCTGCTGAATTAAAGGCTTTCCCGAATTTCAATGAACTAGTCTGGGTACAAGACGAGCCGCAAAATCAGGGCGCGTGGTTCCAGATTCAGCACAATATTTTCGAGAACCTCGCTGAAGGTCAAAAGCTCGCCTATGCCGGACGTCCTGCGAGCGCATCGCCGGCTGTCGGTTACTACGACAAGCACTACGCGCAGCAAAAAGCGTTGATCGATACCGCATTTGCGAAGCTCAAAGGCTTCGTACTGACCAAATAAAGACCCGGCGGCGCAACGGAAGCCGGTGCGCCGCACGAACCACCCGAAACGGAGAGTGTCATGGCAATTCTTGATGTAGTCGTACCGCAGTTATCTGAATCTGTCGCTGAAGCGACGCTGCTGCAGTGGCATAAAAAAGTGGGCGAAGCAGTCGCTCGCGACGAAAATCTGATCGATATCGAGACCGATAAAGTCGTGCTCGAACTGCCGGCTCCGGCCCAAGGCGTGATCACCGAAATTATTCGTGGTGACGGCAGTACCGTTGTCGCCGGTGAGCTGATCGCTCGCATTGATACCGAGGCGACGGCCGGGGCCGCTGTGCCGCCCGCTGCCGCCTCTGCCCCGGCAGCTGTAGCGGCCACCTCAGCGGCAAGCGGCGCGATCGCGATGCCGGCCGCGGCAAAAATGCTTGCTGAGAACAACATGTCGGCCGCCGCGGTTGCCGGCACTGGCAAAGACGGGCGTGTCACGAAGGGTGACGTAATCCAGGCGCTTGACACCAAAGCGACACCGGCGCCGGCTGCCATTATTGCACCGCGTCCTGCTGCTGCGTTGCCGGCCGTTGCCGGACCGCCTGCGATGGATCTGGGCAGCCGCCCTGAGCAGCGCGTGCCAATGAGTCGCTTGCGTGCGCGTATCGCCGAGCGTCTGCTGCAATCGCAAGCAACCAATGCGATCCTGACGACATTCAATGAAGTCAATATGCAGCCGGTGATGGACCTGCGCAATAAGTACAAAGACAAGTTCGAAAAAGAACATGGCGTGAAGCTTGGCTTCATGTCTTTCTTCGTCAAGGCCGCAGTCGCTGCCTTGAAAAAATACCCGGTCATTAATGCCTCCATCGACGGCAATGATGTGGTCTACCACGGCTACTTTGATATCGGTATTGCAGTGGGCTCGCCACGTGGATTGGTGGTGCCGATTCTGCGCAATGTGGATCAAATGTCGATTGCTGATATCGAGAAAAAGATTGGTGAATTCGGTGTCAAAGCCAAGGACGGTAAATTGACGCTCGAAGAACTAACCGGTGGCACCTTCTCGATTTCAAATGGTGGCGTGTTTGGTTCGATGCTGTCGACCCCGATCATTAACCCGCCCCAAGCGGCGATTTTGGGCGTGCATGCGACCAAAGACCGTGCGGTGGTTGAAAATGGCCAGATCGTGATTCGTCCGATGAATTATCTGGCCATGTCCTATGATCATCGGATCATTGACGGTCGTGAAGCGGTACTTGGTCTGGTTGCAATGAAAGAAGCGCTGGAAGATCCTGCGCGTCTATTGCTCGATCTTTAATTCGGGCTAATCGGTCAATACGCACGCCACCAGATCCCAGCTGTCGCCGGGACGACCGTTCAATGCGCGTCGTTCTAACCCAGACTAGGGCCTCGTGTCTCGAAACGCAGATGACGCTTCAGGGAAAATAATCATGTCCAAGAATTTTGATGTCGTTGTAATTGGTGGTGGCCCCGGCGGCTATATCGCTGCCATCCGCGCCGCCCAACTTGGGTTTTCTACTGCCTGTATCGACGAATGGAAAAATGACAAGGGTGGCCCGGCACCGGGCGGTACTTGCACCAATGTCGGCTGCATTCCATCTAAGGCATTGCTGCAATCTTCCGAACATTTTGAACATGCCGGCCATGGCTTTGCCGAGCACGGTATTGAAGTTAAGGGCTTGAAGCTTAACCTTGGCCAAATGCTCGGTCGTAAAGACACCGTCGTCAAACAAAACAATGACGGCATCTTGTATCTGTTCAAAAAAAACAAAGTCAGTTTTTTCCATGGCTGCGGTGCGTTCGCTAAAGCAGAGGCAGACGGTTACGAAATCACCGTAACGGGCGCCGCGACTGAGTCGCTCAAAGCCCGGCACGTCATTATTGCCACCGGTTCCAATCCGCGTGCACTGCCGGGTGCGGCATTCGACGAAAAACTGATTTTGTCCAACACTGGCGCGTTGGCCATGGATGCCGTACCCCAAAAACTTGGGGTCATTGGCGCCGGCGTGATCGGGCTCGAAATGGGCAGTGTCTGGCGTCGGCTTGGCAGCGACGTCACCGTCCTCGAGGCCTTACCGGCTTTTCTCGGTGCGGTCGATGAACAGATCGCCAAGGAAGCGCATAAATTATTCGACAAGCAGGGCTTGGCCATTCATCTGGGCGTCAAGATTGGCACCATCAAGGCCGGCAAGCAAGAGGTGAGTGTCGACTACGTCGATGCCAAAGGTGAAGCGCACAAGGCCGTGTTTGATCGCCTGATCATCTCGATTGGTCGGGTGCCCAACACCGTTGGACTAAATGCAGAGGTAGTGGGTCTGGCGTTAGATGAGCGGGGTTTTATCGCGGTCGATGGCGACTGTCGCACCAGCCTGCCTAATGTTTGGGCAGTGGGCGACGTGGTGCGTGGCCCGATGCTTGCGCACAAAGCGGAAGAAGAGGGTGTGGCTGTGGCGGAACGAATCGCCGGCCAGCATGGTCATGTGAACTTCAACACCGTCCCGTGGGTCATTTATACGTCGCCTGAAATTGCGTGGGTCGGTAAAACCGAACAACAACTGAAAGCCGAAGGCGTAGCTTATAAAGCGGGCACCTTTCCGTTTATGGCCAATGGTCGCGCGCGCGCTTTAGGCGATACCTCGGGTATGGTGAAATTTTTGGCGGATGCCAAGACAGATGAAATTTTGGGTGTGCATATTATTGGGCCGATGGCCTCTGAGTTGATCGCCGAAGCCGTCGTTGCAATGGAATTTCGGGCGTCGGCCGAAGACATCGCCCGCATCTGTCACGCGCACCCCTCGTTGTCAGAGGCAACCAAGGAAGCGGCGCTGGCAGTCGACAAGCGTTCGCTCAATTTCTGAAGCACGACACAGCAAGCCTTGCATGATGCATCGTAGCGGGGGCAGACAGCATGAGGGTCATAAAAATTGTCCAGATATGTGTTGATGTTCCTTGGCCCGCGGTGGCAGGGTACGCTCTTGCTGTCTTGATGGTGAGCGGCTGCGTAGGGCTGCCTGCCAGCTCTGGCAAACTTGATATTCGTACCACTGTCGCATCCCAAGCGCTGACTGACGCCCACTGTGTGGTTGAAACCGATGCAGGAAAATGGACAGTCGTGACACCCGGGGCTGTGCAGGTTGGTGCCGCCGCCGGTGATCTGCGTGTTCTCTGCACCAAACCCGGATATCGCAGCTCGGAAGTGATCGTTCGATTTGGCGGTAGCGGCAGCGCGGCCGGCACGCGTGTTGGTGTAGGGATAGCCGGCGGGGTTGGCAGCGGCAGCGGTGTGGGCATCTCCCTCGGAATGGGTTTTCCGTTCAGTGGCGGCCGTCGTGATTATCCGTCCGAGATCGTTGTTGAAATGACCCCGCAATCACCTTGATCGTGCAGCCTCAATCCGACGTCAAGAAAAATAATATGAATGTCCGCGACTATTACGCTCAAACGCTCTTGCAAAGGGGCTACCAATCAGACCCGGCTCAGGAGGCTGCGGTAGAGCGACTCCAGCAATCCTTTGATAGCTGGGTGAATTTCCGCGCGCAACGCGGTACGCGGTTTAAACGATTGGTCAACCGTCCCGACGTGCCACGCGGCGTCTATCTGTGGGGCGGGGTAGGCCGCGGCAAATCATTTTTAATGGATAGTTTTTATCTGATTGTGCCGGTCGTGCGTAAAACCCGGGTGCACTTTCATGAATTCATGCGAGCGGTGCATCGCGAGCTGGACGAACAAAAAGGGGTCGAAGACCCGTTGCTGATTGTCGCCAAAAAAATCGCGCAAAAATACCGCCTCATCTGCTTTGACGAATTTCATGTCTCCGACATCGCCGACGCGATGATTTTGTACAATCTGATGAAGGCCTTGTTTGATGAAGGCGTATCGTTTGTGCTGACCTCCAATTACGAGCCCGATGCACTTTATCCTGATGGTCTGCACCGTGACCGCATGTTGCCGGCGATTGCCTTGCTGAAGGAAAAACTGGATGTGCTTAACGTCGATGCCGGAATCGACTATCGTAAGCGCGTGCTGGAGCAAGTTGATGCTTACCACACGCCGATTGGTGCAGAAACAGATCGGGCGTTGCGTCATGCATTCACCCAGATCGCCGAGACCGCCGAGCAAGACCTGCGCATTACCATTGAAGGACGCGAGTTACGCTGCCTGCGGCGCGCCGGTGGGGTGATCTGGTTTGATTTTGCCACCCTGTGCGGCGGTCCGCGTTCGCAAAATGATTATCTCGACATTGCCCATCGTTTTCATACGGTGATTTTGTCGGATGTGCCGCAGATGTCGGCGGCCATGAGCTCAGAGGCGCGGCGCTTTACCTGGCTCATTGATGTACTGTACGACCATCGGGTCAAACTGCTCATGTCGGCCGCAGTGCCGCCCGAGCAGCTCTACACCGACGGCGTGCTGTCTAATGAGTTTCATCGAACCGTGTCCCGGCTCATTGAAATGCAGTCGCTGGAATATAAAGAGTCCTTGCGCCGTAAGCCTGCTGCGGCGATTGCCTGAGCTTATGCTCACCGGCGTTTTAGAAAGTACAACATGACATTGGTAGCCGGATTTATCCCTTTGATAGTGAGCTTGTTGCTCGCTGCTGCGCCAGTGGCTGCGCTTGAAACCGATCTGCCGTTGGCAGCACGTTTTCCTGCTGGCTCGATCCAAAACACCGAGCGCGCGCTTGAGGCGCTTGATGCAGTCACGCCTGCCCGGGCGCAGATCGAAGAAACCTATCTTGTCGCTAAAAATAATTGTCTGGATCGATTTTTTATGTCCTCCTGCCTGGGCAAAGCAAAAGAGCAGCGCAATACCGCTCTGCGTGCAATACGCAAGGTGGAAGTCGAGGCGAGTGCCTATCTGCGGAAAGAAAAAGCGGCGGAGCGCGACCGGGCGGTGGCGGAGCGACTGCGCCGCTCGACCGAGCCGCGCGATAAACCCGGTATCCCTTTTTCGGGTGCCTTGCGTGATGCGCCACCGGCTGATGGTGAAGGTACACGATGACTGACAATCCGGAGCAGCTCAGAGAGCGCCTGATCGCGCTTGAAATCGAGCACCGTGATCTTGATGCCGCGCTTGAAACCCTGAGCGCCGCGGCAAAGGTGGATGACTTGCAACTGCGCCGTTTTAAAAAACGTAAGCTTCAGCTGAAAGATCAGATCATCCAGTTACAGATGCAGCTGGTGCCCGATATTCCTGCCTGATCCCCGGCCGCTGGCCTTGTCGGTAAGGGGTAAAATGCTCACCTGCGCAAGGCAGGATCGCCGCCTGCCGCTTTTTCCGGAACGTTCTTATTTTGACTCAGCCACCTGCCGTACCTGAACCGGCTGCTTCCCACGACGCCGAAGTCGACCAGCTGTTTGCCGCCGGTGGTCGTCTTGCAGCCGCAATTCCGGGCTTCAATGCGCGTCAGTCGCAAACTGATATGGCACGCGCGATAGCCAACGCCATCGCCGGGCAGGGGACCTTGCTAGCCGAGGCCGGCACCGGCACCGGTAAAACCTTTGCTTATCTGGTGCCCGCCTTGCTGTGGGGTGGCAAGGTGATTGTCTCCACCGGCACTAAAAACTTGCAGGACCAATTATTTTTGCGTGACATACCGGTGGTACGCCAGGCGCTCAATGTGCCGGTCACGGTGGCCTTGCTCAAAGGACGCGCCAATTACGTTTGTCATTTTCATCTCGACCGCACGCAGCAAAACGGCAGATTGACGGCGCGGGAAGATGTTGGCTATCTGCGTGAGATTGCGCGGTTCATGAAGACCACCTCGACCGGCGACAAGGCTGAACTTGCCAAGGTGCCGGAAAACGCCTTGATCTGGAACCTCGTTACCTCGACGCGTGACACGTGTTTAGGTGCCGAGTGCGCGCATTATCAGGATTGCTTTGTGATGAAGGCGCGCAAGGAAGCCCAGCAAGCCGATGTGGTGGTGGTCAATCATCATCTGTTTTTTGCGGATGTTGCACTCAAAGACACCGGTGTGGCCGAACTGCTACCCACGGCCAACACCATCATCTTTGACGAAGCCCATCAACTGCCCGACACCGCAACGCTTTTTTTTGGCGAGACTGTCTCAACCTCGCAAGTCATGGAGCTATGCCGTGATGTGCTCGCAGAAGGTCTGACGCACGCGCGTGACGGCGCCGACTGGGGCAGCGTGGTGAGTGTCGTTGAAAAAGCAGCACGTGATTTGCGGCTAGCTTTTCCCGGCGAGGGCATGCGGCTGGCGTTTGAGCAGATTGCCACGAGCAGCGCATTTTTTCCTGCGCTTGAGCATCTCAAAGCGATGCTGCAGCAGATGACAGAGACGCTTGCATCGCAAGCCGAACGTGCCGAAACCATTGAGCAATGCCGCGTGCGCACCATTGAGCTTGCGGTGCAGCTCGCGGCCTGGGGCGCACCGGGCGACAAGGATGCGGGGCAGCCGGCCAAAGTGCTGTGGGTCGAAGCGTTCTCAGCGTCGCTGCAATTGCACCAGACACCTTTGTCAATTGCGCCAATTTTTAGTAAGCAGCGCGAAGGCACACCGCGTAGCTGGATTTTCACCTCGGCCACGCTGGCCGTGAAAAATGATTTTACCCATTACAGCGATCAGTTAGGGCTGACGGGCGAGCCGGCTTTATCCTGGCCGAGTCCGTTTGATTATCAAAAACAAGCGCTGCTTTACGTGCCGCCCAATTTGCCGCAACCCAATGCGCCGGGCTACACCGATGCCGTTGTCGACGCTGCGCTGCCCGTGATCGAAGCCGCTGGCGGCCGGGCCTTTCTATTGTGTACGACGCTTAGGGCAGTCAGGCGCGCCGCCGAGCTGTTGCGTGAAGAGTTCGTCAAACGTAATCACCCCTGGCCCTTGCTCGTCCAGGGTGAGCTCGGCCGTACCGAATTATTGGCGCAGTTCCGTAGCGCCGGCAATGCGGTGCTGATTGGCAGCCAGAGTTTTTGGGAAGGTGTCGATGTCCGCGGCGATGCGCTCTCGGTGGTAATTATCGACAAGCTGCCATTTGCACCGCCCGACGATCCTGTGCTGGCAGCCCGCATTGCAGAAATGGAAAAGCGTGGTTTGAATGGCTTCATGCATCATCAACTGCCGGAAGCGATCATCAATCTGAAGCAAGGTGCAGGGCGACTGATTCGTGACGAAGCCGATCGTGGTGTACTGGTGATTTGCGATCCCCGGCTCATTTCTAAGCCCTACGGCAAGCGGATCTGGCAGAGCCTGCCGCCGTTTGCGAGAACGCGCGAACTAAGCGCGGTACAGGCATTTTTAGATGGAAACGAGCCGCTTGCCTGATGCGGAAATGGCAAGATAACTCGATTGGAAAGTAGGTCGGTGTTCGCGCGTTTTTGCCGATTAGAACATCGAGGCAGAGGGGCCTAAACCGGGCAGCAGACGATGCCCTTGCTTCAGGTAAAATCATTGCATGAAAATCCTCATCAGTAACGACGACGGCTACCTTGCCCCTGGTATTAATGCGCTCGCTGAGCAGCTCGCCGGCATTGCCGACATTGTCGTTGTCGCGCCCGATAGTAACCGCTCCGGATCCTCGAATTCACTCACGCTCGACAAGCCCTTGCGCGTGGTGCGTGCAGAAAACGGATTTTATTCCATCAACGGCACGCCGAGCGATTGCGTGCATATCGCGCTGACCGGCATTCTGACCGAGCGTCCCGACCTCGTTGTGTCGGGCATTAATCAGGGCCAAAACATGGGCGATGACACGCTCTATTCGGGGACGGTTGCGGCGGCGACCGAGGGGTATTTGTTTGGAATTCCGTCGATTGCGTTTTCGCAGGTCGAGCATCGCTGGGCCAATCTCGACGCTGCTGCGCGGGTCGCAAAAGATATCGTGCTGCGTAAGCTCGACGCCTTGCAGAAACCTTTTTTGTTGAATGTGAATATTCCCAACTTACCTTACGAAAGCCTGCAACGCGTCGTCGCCACAAGGCTGGGCAAGCGCCATGAATCCGAGCCTGTCATTCGCAGCCAAGACCCGCACGGGAATGAGATATTTTGGATCGGACCAGTTGGCAAGGCCAAGGAAGTCAGTGAAGGTACCGATTTCCATGCCACTGCGCAGGGTTGGGTATCGATCACGCCTCTGCAAATCGACTTGACCCATGGGACGCAGCTGGCGCTGCTCAAGCAGGCGCTCGCATGAGTGACGGCCTGCCCAAGAAGCGTTTTCCGTTAACGCTTGACGCCGTCACCGGCGAAGGCGGCCGTAAAAAAGCGACCAATGCGCCGGGCCTGAACAGTGCGCAGACAGCAACGCAAAATGTCGCCCGTCATTTGCCCAAGGCTCCGCCTGCGCGGCTAGAGCGCGCGCCGCTTGCCGACCCTGTAGCGCCGTCCTCGCTCGCGGCGCGCGCCAGTCATTCGCCTCTGGTCTCAGATGCAGTGCGCAAGTCCATGGTTGCGCGCATTGCGCAGCAGGGCGTGCGGGATCCATTGGTGTTGGCAGCGATGGAAACGGTGCCGCGGCATTTTTTTCTTGAGCCGGGTCTGGCAAGTCAGGCTTATATCGACGCCTCACTGCCGATTGGTTATCACCAGACCATCTCGCAACCTTATATCGTCGCGCGAATGATAGAGATTTTGCGAGCGGATGCTGATGGCATGCTTAACCGGGTGCTCGAAATCGGTACCGGTTGCGGCTATCAGGCGGCGGTGCTGGCGCAGGTTGCGCGGGAAGTGTATTCAATCGAACGCATCAAGCCCTTGCATGAACTGGCCCGCACTAATCTGCGCCCATTGCGCATTGCCAATTTGCGCTTGCACTATGGTGATGGCATGCTCGGGTTTCCTCAGGTAGCCCCCTTTGATGGCATCATCCTGGCGGCGGCGGGTTTGCAGGTGCCGCAAGCCTTGCTGGATCAGATGTCGGTTGGGGGACGTCTGATTGCGCCGGTTGGTAACCGTAATCAGGTATTACAATTGATTCGTCGCACTGGTCGTCACGAGTGGGTGACGGATACCCTCGAACACTGCCACTTTGTGCCGTTAAAACCAGGAACGATCGGCTAACGCATTCGCACATGAAACCATGACAACACGTCTCTTTTCTTTTTTATTTGTTACTTCGATGACCAGCGTGCTCTGCGCTTGTGGTGGCTTGCCGTCCAATGCACCGATAGATGATCGCACCAGCGCCCGCAATACAGAGAGCCGCAATAAGCAAAAACAGGCACCGGCCGAAGAGCCCGCGGTGGCAGACAAGAGTGGTTTTTACACAGTCAAAAAAGGCGACACGCTTTTGCGTATCAGCCAGCAGTTTAATCAGTCATGGCGTGACCTGTCTGACTGGAACAGCCTCAACAACGCCAATGACATCAAGGTGGGGCAAGTACTGCGACTGACGCCGCCTGAGGGTGCGGTGGTCTCGTCGGTACAGATTGATCCTGCCATCGAGGTGCGCTCGCTGGCGCTTCCGGGTGCGGTCGCGGTGGTGGTTCCATCGATGCCATCGGCTCCTGCGGTTTCACCCCAGCCTGCCGTGAATGCCAAATCCGAGCCGCTCGGTAATAAAATAATTTACTCAGAAAAAGCGATGTCCGAGCTGGGGCGTCCTGAGCTAGCGGTTCCCGCGCGTGCACTCGACTTGCCGCCAAAGCCAGCCGTGTCGGCGTCAGCAAATGGTGTGCGTTTTAGTTGGCCTGCCGAGGGCAAAATCATCAGTGCCTTTGATCAGACCCGTAAAGGGATCGATATCGCCGGTGAAGCAGGGCAGGCGATTGTCGCCGCAGGTGAGGGTACGGTGCTCTATGCGAAAAATATGCGCGGCTACGGCAACCTGATCATTGTGGATCACTCAGATGGTTTGGTATCGGCGTATGCGCATAACAAAACCATTTTGGTTAAAGAAGGTCAAAATGTCGCAAAGGGTCAGCGCATTGCCGAGATGGGTAACTCTGATTCAGATATCGTGAAGCTGCATTTTGAAATACGGCAGCTAGGCAAGCCGGTTGATCCCGTCGGTTTGTTACCCGGTCGTTAGGGGCGTATTTCCGCTTTACTTCTTCCTGCGGTTTGGTCGGATTGTCTTTCATGGCACGCAAGCTTGCGCAATCGGACGAAGAGGCAGCGCCAGACGAATTAACTGGCCTGCCGCCGGCATTGGAGGACGACGATGCGGCTGCCGTTGAGGCGATGAGCGAGGCTGCCGTCCATCCTGATAAAGCCGACCAATTCCGTACCCTGCTGGCCACCGAATTGTCGGGCGATTCAACCCGGCGTTATCTGAACCGAATTGGTCTGCACCCGCTCTTGAGTGTCGCGCAGGAATTGCATTTTTCAAGCCTGGCGCGGCAAGGCGATTTTGCTGCACGCCAAAAAATGATCGAACACAATCTGCGTCTGGTGGTGTCGATCGCCAAGCACTATGTGAATCGCGGTGTCACCTTGCTGGATCTGATCGAAGAAGGCAATCTCGGTTTGATGCATGCCATTGAAAAATTCGAACCCGAGCGCGGTTTTCGTTTTTCTACTTACGCAACATGGTGGATACGGCAAAGCATTGAGCGCGCCATCATGAATCAGGCGCGTACCATTCGGCTGCCGGTACATCGCCTGCGTGAACTTAAGCTGGTACTACGGGCAAAATATCATCTTGAAACTCTTGCCGATGGCCGTGATGCACGCATCGAAGATATTGCCCATCTGGTCGAGCGCAGCGTGGAAGATGTGCAGACTACGTTGACGATGGCCGAGCATGTGTCTTCGCTCGATACACCACTCGATGGTGATCCGCAGGCCAGTATGCTCGATGTGCTCGCCGACCTCGGCGAGGCCGGGCCGGAGGCGCATGCCGCACAGCATGAGCGGCAGGTTCTGGTACATAATTGGCTTCGAAGCATGTCAATCAAACAGCGGCTGGTAATCATGCGGCGATTCGGTCTGGATCATGGTGATCCTGCCACGCTGGAAGAACTCGCAGAGGAGATGGGTGTGACCAGAGAACGGGTAAGGCAAATCCAGCAGGAAGGCTTGGTGCGTCTAAAACGCGCGGTGCAGTCCCGAGGCATGAGCAAGGATGCGCTGTTGTGATTCCGGTATTGGTATTTGATATCGAGACAATTCCCGATGTGGCCGGCTTGCGCGCGCTGCTTGGTATTGACGATGAGGTCCCGGCGGCCGACGTGGCTGCCGCCGCCTTTGCGGCACGACGTGAAAAAACCGGCTCGGATTTTTTGCAGCATCATCTGCACAAGGTCGCGGCAATCTCCTGCGTATTTCGTGACAACGAAGGTTTTCGCGTGCGCGCGCTTGGTTCGCTCGACGACACCGAGCCCAAGCTGGTGCAGGATTTTTTCCGCACCATTGATCGTTATACGCCGCAGCTAGTGTCATGGAATGGCGGTGGCTTTGATCTGCCAGTGCTTAACTATCGCGCCCTGATTCATGGCATTTCGGCGTCGCGCTATTGGGAGCAGGGCGACGAAGACCGCGACTTCAAATGGAACAGCTATCTGGCGCGCTATCACTCCCGGCATCTTGATCTGATGGATCATCTGGCCATGTATACCGGTCGAGCCAATGCGCCGCTCGACGATCTGGCCAAGCTGTGCGGCTTTCCGGGCAAAATGGGGGTCGATGGCTCGCAAGTCTGGACGCTGTTTCAGGAAGGCCGTCTGGCTGAGATTCGCGATTACTGCGAGACCGACGTCGTGAACACGTATCTTGTCTATTGTCGCTATCAATTGATGCGCGGGCGTTTTAGTCTCGAGGCCTATGAGGCCGAGATTGCTTTGGTTCGTGACTCTCTTGGCGCACTCGATGCACCACACTGGCAACAATATCTGGCCGCCTGGCCTTCGTGCTGACAGGCTGTAAAATCGTAGGTTTTCGGTTTTCTTTCTACATCATTCATGCAAGATATTTTAACGATCGAGTCACTCGATATGGAAGCGCGCGGCGTTGGTCATCTTGATAATGAAGATGGCACGCCGGGTAAAGTGGTATTTGTCGAAGGCGCGCTGCCCGGCGAAAAAATTCGTTTCAAATCCTTCCGTATAAAATCCAAATGGGAAGCCGCGCACTTGATTGCGGTACTGCGTGAGTCGGGACTGCGGGTCAAACCCAAGTGTGATTATTTCGGTATCTGCGGTGGCTGCGCGATGCAGCATCTGGATTCATCCGCGCAGGTCGCCGCCAAGCAAAGGGTGCTGGAAGACAATCTGCGTCATATTGGCAGAGTGCAGCCGTCGATGATGCTGCGACCGATCTACGGTCCCGATTGGGGCTATCGTTTCCGGGCCCGGTTGTCGGTGCGCCATGTCGCAAAAAAAGGTGGTGTGCTGATTGGTTTTCATGAAAAAAAATCCGGCTTCATCGCTGATATGAAAACCTGTGCGATTTTGCCATCCAACGTGTCGGCCATGTTGGTGCCGATGCGTGCGCTGGTGGCCTCACTATCTATTCGGGATCAGTTGCCGCAAATTGAGCTGGCAGTCGGTGATGGCGTCGATGGCAAAGTCACTGTGATGGTGCTGCGTGTGATGGCGCCGCCGTCTGAAAGTGATAAAGAAAAACTCATCGCCTTTGCAGACGAGTGGCAAGTCAATTGGTGGCTGCAAGCGAAAGGGCCGGAGACGGCGGTGCCGTTTTATCCGGCTGCACAGGCGCTGCACTATCTGCTACCCGAGTTTGGCGTGACCATGCCGTTCAAGCCAACGGACTTTACGCAAGTGAATCACCAGATCAACCGCGTGCTGGTAGAGCGCGCGTTGCGATTGCTGGACGTGCAGCCAGAGGACAGAGTTGCTGACCTGTTTTGTGGCCTCGGTAATTTCACCTTGCCGCTCGCCACGCAGGCGCGTGAAGTGGTGGGCATTGAAGGCAGCACCTCGCTGACGGAACGCGCGCTCGAGAATGCCCGCGTCAACGGTCTTGAAGGTAAGACGACATTTTTTACGCGTAATTTGTTCGAGTTATCACTTGAAGATTTGCGCAAGCTAGGCAAGTTCGATCGGATGCTGATCGACCCGCCACGCGATGGCGCGATGGAAGTTTGTCAGGCGCTTGCCGGTTTGCTGGCGATTGATCCTGACTTGCGTCCCAGGCGCATCGTGTATGTGTCCTGCAATCCCGCGACACTGGCACGTGACGCGGGATTACTGGTCAATGGTGGTGCCTATGCGATAGCGCAGGCGGGTGTCATCAATATGTTTCCGCACACCGCGCACGTGGAATCGATTGCGGTGTTTGAGCGGATTGATTGAGTTTTCTTTTATCAGGATTGTTCAAAGGGCAGCAAAAGTGCCGCAATTTCCCCATACCCTTTAGCCGTGGCGATTTGCCATGCATTCATGCCGATCGTATTAATATCTTTGGGTTCTAATGATTTATTGTCTTCTAAGTATTGCTCCAATGTCATTCCTTTCTCCTTTGCAAAAGTCGCTGCCGCTGACCATTCGCCATGGTTTTGCCTGACTAAGTTTTCTAATTTTTCAGGACTAGCATTGACGAATTTCTCATGAAACACCGCCGGGTTATGTCGCATGCTCGCCTGATCTTTAGCGTTGGGCAAAGCGATTAAACGCCTAACGATCTCAATATGACCTTTTTTGACTGCCAGTAAAAGAGGAGTCAGTCCGACATCGTTCCTGTGCATTGCTTGCTGTGCTGCCGTGGGCATTGTCAGTAGCCTGGTTGCGATGCGATTTTTTCCGAGATTGGCTGCGATTATCAAGGGGATATTGCCAGCCATTGGCGCGATCAGGCTTAAGCGTTCCCCGAACGGGGAATTGAGCAAAACCTCTGCCAGTTCATCGAAATCGCTCGAAATTGAAAAAGAAAGCGCGTTGTAGCCTTCTACAGCAGGCGAAATTAGCCAATTTCCTGCATCGTCGTGTTCAAGTAAAAGTTTGATGATCTTGGTTCTATTTTTTGCGGCAGCATCATTAAAAAGCGCATTTTGGCTAATTCCCTTTATTTGTTTGAACTGTTCACGGCCGTTTGGCATGCTCAAGAGTATTTCCGCCATGTTGGGGTCATCTCCCGCGAGCGCCGCAAACAAAGCGTTTTCTCCTTGCGAATATAGCTGAAGAGCCTGATCTTCCGCATTTGGAATATTCGCTAGAAGGTGCGCAATATCGTATTTTTTACTTAAGATAGCGTAAAGCAGGGCATTGGCCAATTGCGTGGGCTCGCACATTTTTACCTGTTCAACCACATTAGGTAGCGAAAGAAGTTGCCGCACGATGTCGTCCTGACCTCCTTGAATCGCGCACATCAGAGGGGAGTGACCGGTATTGTTGGCGATTGTGCTGCTTGCCATGCCGGCATCAGTCTGTAATAGTTTTTCCGCGATTGCGCCTTCTTGCCTACAGATGGCAATCTGTAGCGGTGTAAACCCTGCATATAATTCAGTACCACCTATCATGACCGCCGCATGCGGCATATTAAGGAGTGTGCTGACTGCATTGATGTCGCCATAAAAAACTGCTGTAAGCAAAGGATTGCGCTCTTTGGCGTTGGTTACGCTTGCCTCAAGTTTTTTAATAAATTTGTTAGACACTGTTACCGATTCGCTGGTAGCCAATTGGGTCGTGACGCGTTGTTCTTCATGTTCTCGATCGCGTCGGACGTCCTCAGCGCGCCTGATTTTTTTTACTGCGTTCCGCACCGGTGTCGAGGATGTCGACGTTGTTGTGGCTGCAGTTTCCTTCGTGCTGTCAGCAGGTTTGAATTGAAGCAGGATATCGCTGTAGGCGACTGGTATTAATTCAGGGTGTTGATTAAAATCCGACGTGATCTTCTCGCGCTGACTAGCCCCAAACCTTTCGAGCAAGATCTTCATCGCTTTTCTCATTGCTTCGTCGACGAGGATGGGCTGATCGATGACCTGCCGGAGCAAGTGGGTCGCTGCGGCATCCTTCATAGGCTGCATACGCGGCAACAACCACTCAAGCAATGCGGTGTCGCCCAAGATAAGAGCGTAGAAAAGCGCGGTGTGTCCATTGTTGACATTGCCGTCATACAGGTCAGGCAGTGCTGGGTACTGTTGAACTAATTGCTCCAGAACTTTGAGGCGATTTTTCATGCTCTTGTTTTGGATGGCTTCGAACCACTGGCGTGTGATTGCGGTCTTTGTCTTAGCGCTAAGTACGGTAGGTACTACGCTAGATGGTATGTCGTGATTAGAGCCGGCGCCCTTTTTTGCCTGGCTTACGTTGTTAGCTTTTACCGGCGCGGTTGATTTTTTTTCGTTCTGGCTTCCTCTGATTGAGAACACCGGATTGGTACTGTCGTAGCGAGATTTGCTGCTCGAGGTCTGCTCTGGTTCTGCTGCTTTTTTTTGATTGCCCAAGGTGTTTGCTGACTCCCCCCACGTCTCATCGCTGTGGTCAGCGTTGCGCTTGCGGGGTGTTGGTTTGACGCTGCTGCTTGATGTGGATGCAGCGAAGTGATTGCTGGCAGCAGCGGTGGCCGGTGGTATGAGGTGGGTCATTCCCGGGATAGGCGGCTCAGCCGGCTTGGCTGTTTCGATTGTAGTCATGATGGGCGTTACTACCGGCGCGACATGCAAGCGCGGTGGCGATGCAGGCTCCTTAGACTCGAGCCTTCTGATGGCCTGCTCAATATCGTTCAGCGTAATGGCAGCAGGCTGTTGGGCCCACTCCGCAAATTGTCTCAACATAGGCTGGAATGCAGCGAGCCGGTCGGGATTGTCTTTGCCACGCAGGTGTACCGCTTGCAGGTAAGGCAAAGCATCCTCATGGACAGCACCTGCCTTCAGCAGGGCGTCGATGGCAGGAATGGCTTGCAGACTGCGCCCTTCATCTTGTCGCGCCAGTGCAGCACGTAAGGCCACCGCACGCGATTTGGCCGGCCACTTGCCATTGACTTGCTGCGCGACGGTTTCGAGCAGTTTCTCAAGGAGTGCCGGCACCGGTGCCGAAGGTGCGAGATAGGCGATGGCGACCAGCGCCGAGAGCAGCCCGCTGACGGATTGCGCTTCGGTGAATTTCTCTGTGCCGTAGTGTTGAATCTGCTGAATCAGCATGATGGTGGCGGACTGCAGCAGCGTGGCATCAGCCTTACCCGATTTAAGCATCGCCTTGAGGAAGCTCGCAGTATTGGCCAGGGTTTGATCTTTTTTGGCGCCCCAGCCCATCGTCGACCAGAATTCTTCGCTCCCTATACGCTTGAGCAGGACGTTGCAGGCGGCTTGATAGGCGGGGGATTGCAGGATGGTTTTTGAACTTTGCGGTCGCGTTGCGCATTCCTGCACAGTGCGCAGAAAATTGCCGCAGTTGCTCAACGTCTGGCCCGCGCGTTGTTGCAGGTCCGTCTGCGGAATCTGGCGGAAGAACCCGGCAATCCGCTCGATCAACTCGTACGACGCTGCATCGTTGAGCGACAGATGGCCAGCCTCGAGGAAGTCCTTGACCGTATTGCTGATATTGCTCACTTCTACGCCCCTGGCCGGCACGCGCCATGGTTCGTCCGCAGGTTTGTCCGGATTGCGCCGGAGCGTGAGTTCATTCAGTGCTTGCTCGGTACACAAGGCCAGCACGCACTGGCCAAGTCGCTCACGGTTGGTTTTGCCGGCAGGGCTCTTGTCGAGCTTGATGAGATTAAAACTTCTGATGGTGTTGAGCTGCACGAGCGTTTTGGCTAATTGGCGGGAGACGACCTTGCCAGCCTCGGTGACGGGCACGCCGCTCTCCGTTGGCCAATGCTCGATGATGGCTAGTGAGCGCGCGAAGAGAGCACGAATGGCCTTGTTGTCTTCGGCAACCAGTTTCGCTTTGAGAAGGCGGCTTTGCAGATTAAGGATGTCGAGCAGGCAGGCGTTGGAGGGCAGGTCGCTGGGTAAGCCCTTGAGCATGGCTTGCACGATCATGGCCTGATTGATGTCGCGCAGCGGCTTGGCCAGATGATTCAGCAGGGTCTTGCTAAACAAGTGAGTACGCAGGCCGTCATCGATTAGTGTGCTGAGACCATTGAAGATCTGATGCACGTCCTGCGCATCAAGCGAGTGAAGCAGGCTGTTGGTCGGGAAGTTGTTGCCATCAACTTGCAAGCCGGGATCGATGGCGACGCCGCTTGTGAGGAAGCGCGCAAAGTGGTTGAGGCAGACGGCTATGCCGGCAGCAAACTGCTGCAGCCGTTGATAATCTTCCTTGCTTCCTTCGTGTGCCAGCAATTTTAAGGCGGGATCGTCGCCTTTGATCTTGCCGAACAGGGCCATTCCTTTGGCCAGATCGAAATGTTCAGCGCGATTAAGTTCGTTGACGAGATAGTTGAGGGTGCCGAGACGGCGCTGGGCCTGCTCGTACTGTTGATCGGCAGAGAATTTATCCGGACTGAGATCGTCTTCTTTGTCAGCGCTATCGGTGCGCAGAGGACTGACAGAAGGCAGGCGCGTCACCATGCGAGCGGTTTGTTCTTCGGAGTCGCTAGCTTGTTTGTTGTTGCGTTTGCTGGATCCCGGTTGTTCGAGAAATTGGTTCGTTTGATAGTAAGATGAAGAGGATGATGAGCTGTTGTTGAATTGAGGGCGCATGATGGCAGGAGTCTTTTTTGATTAGGACGCTACCGATCGGTCGCGCCAAACCCGGACTGAGTAGCGCTATTTCCAAGCCAGTTCCTGGTCGGGCAGAATAATAAAAAGCCCTCCGCGAAGGGAGGGCTTAAAGAGCTGAGCCGGACACTACCGGCAGTGGTCATGGATTAGTCGCGTTCGCCACCCATGATCCCGAGCAGCGCCAGAAGGTGCACAAATACATTGTACAAATCCAGATAAATCGCTAACGTCGCCGAGATGTAATTGGTCTCGCCACCATTGATGATCCGCTGCACGTCGAACAAAATGTAGGCTGAAAAAATTACCACGGCAATGGCTGAGATGACGACCTGTAGCAGAGGCATTTGCAAAAAGATATTGGCTACACCCGCAAGCAGGATGACCAATACGCCGGCAAATAGCCAACTTGAAAGCCCTGAAAAATCACGCTTACTTGTGGTCGCCACCGTGGCCATGATCGCGAAGATGGCTGCCGTGCCGCCAAATGCCGTCATGATCAGCGAGGTGCCGTTCGAAAAATGGAGAATCTGCTCCAACATGCGCGAGAGCATCAGACCCATGAAGAACGTGAAGCCCAGCAGAACCGCGACACCGATCGCTGAATCTTTGGTTTTTTCGATGGCGTAGAAAAAGCCAAAAGCAATCGCCATGAAGGCAATAAAGCCGATCATCGGGCTTCCGCTGAAAAGTGCGAAATGAACTTGGAGGCCGAGCCAAGCGCCCAGCACGGTCGGAATCATCGAGAGTGCCAAAAGCCAGTAGGTGTTGCGTAGCACGCGATGCCGGGCAGCAGGCACATCGCTAACGGTCTCGTAGGCAGATTGAAAGGGTTGATTCATGTTACCTCCGCAAGGGTTTGTCCGACGCGCCAACATCGGAATGAGAGTAATGCTGTCAAAAACGTAATTTATTCGACAATCTAGCCCCTAGTCTAGCGCAAATTGCGCTTTCGGTTTGCGTTCTTAGGGCACGGGGGCGGCAATTTTCAGGGGCTTTCGTGCTAGAATCGAGGGCTAATCAAAAACCCGAACACTTTTCCTAACCCCTTATTTTTATTGGAGTTTTCATAGATGGCTATCGAACGCACCCTGTCGATCATTAAACCAGACGCCGTAGCAAAAAACGTGATCGGACAGATCTATTCGCGTTTTGAAGGCGCCGGTCTGAAAATCATCGCTGCCCGCATGATGCACCTGTCCCGCGCTGAAGCGGAAGGCTTCTATGCGGTACATCGCGAACGCCCTTTCTTCAAAGATCTGGTCGACTTCATGATCTCCGGCCCCGTGATGGTGCAGGCGCTTGAAGGCGAGAACGCTATTTTAAAAAACCGTGACCTGATGGGCGCAACCGATCCTAAGAAAGCCGAAAAGGGCACCATCCGCGCCGACTTCGCGGATTCGATTGATGCTAATGCTGTGCATGGTTCTGACGCGGCAGACACAGCCAAGAATGAAATCAGCTATTTCTTTCCTGCGCTGAACGTCTATTCGCGCTGATTGATTGTGCCGCTGATACCGGTCGCATCTTGTGAGCGGCCGGTATCAGCGGCACCAGAAGAAACTGTTATGGCGACACGCACCAATTTGCTGGATCTGGATCCTGTAGAGCTCATCACCTGGTGTGGCGAACTCGGTGAGAAGCCGTTTCGTGCGAAGCAATTGCAGCGTTGGATACACCAGTTCGGTGCCAGCGATTTCGATGCCATGACAGACTTGGCCAAGTCGCTGCGCGATAAACTCAACGTGCATGCAATCGTTGCAGCACCGGCCATCGTCAGCGACCACACCTCTGCCGACGGTACCCGCAAATGGCTTCTCGATGTCGGGCAAGGTAACGCGGTTGAAACGGTTTTTATTCCTGAAGAAAATCGGGGTACCTTGTGTATCTCGACGCAGGCTGGCTGTGCTGTCAATTGTCGTTTTTGCTCTACGGGCAAACAGGGTTTTTCGCGTAATCTGAGCGTGGCAGAAATCATCGGCCAGCTTTGGATGGCGGAGTTCGAACTGCGCCGCACCAAGGGCATTGCAGCCGGCCCCAAGGGCGAGCGTCAGATTACCAACGTCGTAATGATGGGGATGGGCGAACCGTTGCTTAACTATGAGCCCACCGTCACAGCCTTAAAGCTTATGTTGGACGACAATGCCTACGGCCTTTCGCGCCGACGGGTCACGTTGTCCACCAGCGGTGTGGTGCCCATGATTGACAAGCTTGGGCAGGACTGCCCGGTTGCGTTGGCCGTGTCGCTGCACGCATCCAATGACCGATTGCGCGACGATCTGGTGCCATTAAACAAGAAATATCCCTTAGCCGAATTGCTCGCTGCCTGCCGCCGTTATCTCGATTATGCGCCGCGTGACTTTGTCACGCTCGAATACTGCATGCTTGATGGCGTCAACGATAGCGATGCCCATGCGCGCGAGCTCGTCGCGCTGGTGGCATCACTGCCCTGCAAATTCAATCTCATTCCGTTCAATCCATTTCCTGAGTCGGGCTTGCTGCGTTCCGGAAACGGGCGCATCAAGGCCTTTGCACAAATTCTGATGGACGCCGGAATCGTCACCACCATCCGCAAGACCCGAGGCGATGATATTGATGCAGCGTGCGGGCAGTTAGCCGGGGAGGTGCAGGATCGTACTAATGTGCACGATCGCATGAAAAAAATGGCAGGCTATCAGCAAAAATACGGCAAGGATTTTGGTCGTATCATGGAGATACCCGGGTGAGAAAAACGGTGTGGGCGATGTTGCCGTTGTTGCTTTCTCTGTTGGGTGGCTGTACGCAGCTGCCCGCTGTCTCGCGTGATACACCGGTTTTGGCCGAGCAAGCTGATGTTCAACGTCGCACCGCCATTCGCATGGAGCTCGCTTCCGCCTATTATGCGCAAGCGCAGTTTGGCTTGGCGCTGCAAGAGGTTGACCGTGCACTGGTGCTGAGCCCTGAGCGTGCCGATGCGCATGGCTTGCGTGGTCTGGTTTTGACGCAAATGGGGCAGGACGTCGGGGCTGAGCAAAGTTTGCGGCAGGCGATGCGATTGGATCCTGCCGATCCCGATCTGCAGAACAACATGGGTTGGTTTTTGTGCCGTGACGGCAAGGCCGCTGCGGCGCTTCCATATTTTGATCGGGCGCTGTCCAATAAAAGCTATGCGTCCCCCGCAAAGGCCTTATTTAACGCCGGACAATGTAGCCTGCGCGGGGGCGATGCTGGACGTGCTGAAAGTTACCTGCTGCGTGCTGTGGACGCCGACCCTGATCAGATGCTCGCCCATGCGAGCTTGGCACAAATTTTTTACAAGCGAGCGGATTACCAGCGTGCGCTCAAACATGTTTTGCCAACGCTCAGTAGCGATCAAACTGCAGCAGATGATTTGCTCATGGCCATCCGTATTGAGCGCAAGCTCGGTGACCGTGCGGCGGAAGAAAGTCTGATTGCGCGGCTGCGCCGGCTTTATCCGAAAGCGCCACAAACAGCAGCCATTATTTATGGTGAAACTGATGAACGATAATAAAGCAGCGCAAGCTGACAACGAGACAAATGTGACGCCCTCATCAGAGGCTACGCTGACCAATGTCGACGAGGCGATTACTATGGCGGCGACGGTACCGGCCGAGATGCCGGGGGGTCTGCTCGCTGCCCGGCGCAAAGAACTGCGTTGGTCGGTCGAAGAAATTGCCGGCAAGCTCAAATTGGCGCCGCGTCAGATCGTTGCCATTGAGTCGGATGACTTTACGTCCCTGCCAGGCATGGCCACCGTGCGCGGTTTTATCCGCTCATACGCCAAAATACTTGGTTTGGATCCAGAGCAGCTCGTGAGCTTGCTCGTTAACGAACCTAACCCCGCATTTGATCCGATGGTTCTGCGCCGTCCGCTGCCGTCGACCGGCTTTCAGCGGCAACGCTATTCCGCGCCCGGTCGTCATCGCAATACATCGCGGCGCATGATGGGTTTGGGTTTGCTGGTGCTGATTTTTTTGGTGGCACTGGCCTTCGCCGGACGGCAGATTGGTTGGTTTGCGCTGCCCGTGCCGCCTTCCCTGATTAGCGAGTGGATGCCGGCTGAAAAAACCGCATCAGATGCGCCAGCCGAAGTCGCCACGCCTGCAATGTCGCCGACACAAGTGGACCTACCGACCGAGGCGAAATCGTCGTCAAAAGCCAAATTAGTTGCCGGCAAGCCGGCGGTGGCCTTGCTTGAAGCGACCGGAGCGGTCGACCCTGCGCGTGCTTTGGAGATCAGGTTGCGCGAAGATGCGTGGGTCGAGATCAGCAGCCAGAATGGCACCAAGCTCGTGTCGCGGCTCATGAAAGCGGGTACGACGGAGCGCTTCGAAGTCAACGAGCCAGTCGTGCTCGTTGTGGGCAATGCGGTTGGCGTGGAGGTGCGCTTGCGTGGCCAGTCGCTCAACTTGCGCTCGGTGGCGCGTGACAACGTGTCCAAGCTCAGCATCAAATAAATTTAGCATTAACGCAATGGTGTTTGCGGTATAAGCCTAGCCGCAAACGGGTAACAAGCACGAAGCAACCAAGCAGCAAACACGCACCCCGTTAATTTTTTTAGTGAGGCCCGTCATGACTACTGATGCCACCTGCCCGATCTCCTCCGGTTCGAGAGGCCGGATTGTCACGCGCAGCGTCAGCATTCGTCATGGCGACCATCAAGTTCGCTTGGGTGGCGCTGCACCCATCGTCGTGCAGTCCATGACGAATACCGATACGGCCGATGCGATCGGTACGGCCATTCAAATCAAAGAACTCGCTCGTGCCGGTTCCGAACTCGTGCGAATCACCGTCGACACACCCGCTGCGGCTGCGGCTGTTCCGGCTATTCGTGCGCAGCTCGACAAAATGGGTATCGACGTGCCATTGATTGGCGACTTTCATTACAACGGTCATACCCTGCTGACCGATTATCCTGAATGTGCCCAGACCTTATCAAAATATCGCATCAATCCCGGTAACGTGGGCCAGGGTGCCAAGCGCGACACGCAGTTTGCCCAGATGATCGATATCGCCTGCAAGTATGACAAGCCAGTGCGCATTGGGGTGAATTGGGGCAGCCTCGATCAGTCTCTGCTGGCGCGCATCATGGATGAAAACGCTAGCCGGATTGAACCTTGGAGTGCGCAGGCGGTCATGTATGAGGCGCTGGTGGTCTCAGCAATCGAGAATGCGCATCGGGCCGAAGAGCTGGGTCTTGCGCGCGATAAAATTATCCTCTCCTGCAAAGTCTCTGGCGTACAAGACCTGATTGCGGTGTACCGCGAACTGGCGCGGCGTGGCGACTATCCTTTGCATCTTGGATTGACCGAAGCCGGAATGGGTAGCAAAGGCATCGTGGCGTCGACCGCAGCACTGGGAGTGTTGCTGCAGGAAGGTATTGGCGACACCATTCGTATTTCGCTCACACCTGAGCCTGGCGGGGATCGCACCCGCGAAGTCATCGTTGCCCAAGAAATTTTGCAGACGATGGGCTTGCGCAAGTTTACACCGATGGTCATTGCTTGCCCGGGATGTGGCCGCACGACCTCGACCGTATTTCAAGAATTGGCAGATCGAATTCAGACCTATTTGCGTGAGCAAATGCCGGTCTGGAAAAATCAGTACCCGGGTGTTGAAGCGATGAATGTGGCCGTCATGGGTTGCATCGTCAACGGCCCGGGCGAATCCAAGCATGCCAACATCGGCATTAGTTTGCCAGGCACGGGCGAGTCACCGGCCGCTCCCGTTTTTGTGGACGGACAAAAGACGGTGACCTTGCGCGGCGAACGCATCGCCGAAGAATTCCAGGCCATCGTGCTGGATTACGTAAAAAATCGCTACGCGGCAGCGGGCACGGTTTCGTGACCCCTGTCCTGGCACATAAAATAGACCATGTCAGACGCTAAAAAAACTGAAAAAATCCTGGGCGTAAAGGGAATGAACGACATCCTGCCGGGCGATGCACCGCTGTGGGAGTTGTTTGAAAATACCGTGCAGACGGTATTAAAAAGTTACGGATTTCAGCAGATCCGCACGCCTATTGTTGAGCCTACTGCGGTCTTTTCGCGCGGGCTTGGCGTTGTGACCGATATCGTCGAAAAGGAAATGTACTCCTTCGTCGATAGCATGAACGGCGATGAACTCACCCTGCGACCCGAGAGTACGGCTGGTGTGGTGCGGGCAGCACTCGAACATAACCTCACCTATGACGGCCCGAAACGGCTTTGGTATGCGGGCCCGATGTTCCGGCACGAACGGCCGCAACGTGGTCGGTACCGGCAGTTTCATCAGGTCGGTGCTGAGGCGATTGGTTTTACCGGTCCCGATATTGATGCTGAACTGATTATGCTGTGCCAGCGACTATGGGACGATCTCGGGCTTTCCGATATCCGGCTTGAGCTCAATTCGATTGGCGACGCTGCCGAGCGTCAGCGCCACCGAACGGATCTGATTGCTTATTTTAGCCAGCACCAGGACGTGCTGGATGCCGACGCCCAGCGCCGGCTGCATACTAATCCGCTGCGCATACTCGACACCAAAAACCCCGCCATGCAGGAAGTGGTAAACAACGCGCCGAAGTTGCTTGATTATCTGGGTGACGAATCTCTTGCCCATTTTGAAGGTGTGCAGGCCATCCTGCGTCACAACAGCATTCCGTTCACCATCAATCCGCGCTTGGTACGCGGTATGGATTATTACAATCGCACTGTATTTGAATGGATCACTGACCAGCTCGGCTCGCAGGGCACTGTGTGCGGCGGCGGTCGCTACGATCCTTTGGTTGAGATTTTTGGCGGTAAGCCCACGCCGGCGGTGGGCTTCGCCATGGGTGTGGAGCGTTTATTAGAGTTGATGAAGGCGTCCGGCGAGCAGTTCACACCCCGTCAATGCGACGTCTATCTGGTGCATCAGGGCGCGCAAGCGCAGATGCAGGCTTTCGTACTTGGCGAGCGTTTACGCGATGCCGGACTCGATGTTGTGCTACATTGCGCATCGACTGCCGGTGCGGGTAGTTTCAAATCGCAAATGAAACGTGCCGATTCGAGTGGTGCGGATTTCGCAGTCATTCTGGGCGAAGATGAGATTGCCAAGGGCGTAGCAACCGTCAAGCACCTGCGCGACACCGACACCGAACACAATCAGCACAGCGTATCACTCGACACAGTGGTGGATCATCTGATCGACCATATTGTCGGCGAAGATGACCACGCCGGCGACCATGCCGGCCATATTCACTATCATCCCTAAATAATCATGGCATACGATCTCGAAGAGCAAGAACAATTAGCGACCCTTAAGGGCTGGTGGAAACAATACGGCAATCTGGTCTCGTGGGTCGTCATCGCGGCGCTACTTGCTTTTTCCGGTTGGTCAGGCTGGAAATATTATCAGCGCGATCAATCGATGAAAGCGGCGCTGCTTTATGAAGAAATCCTCAAAGCAGTCGACGGCAAGGATGCCGCCAAAATCGCGCGCGCGGCGGCCGATATCAAAGACAAATTTAGCGGAACTGCCTATGCGCAGATGGGGTCGCTGTCGGCCGCCAAAGCTGCTTTCGACGCCAATGATAATAAAGCGGCCAAGGCGCACCTGCAGTGGATTGTCGATAACGGTCGTGGTGAGGAATTCAAAGCAATCGCTCGGATTCGACTTGCCGGTTTGCTGCTGGACGAAAAAGCTTATGACGAAGGTATCAAAGTATTAAGCGCCGAGTTTCCCGAGCAGTTTGCTGCTCTCGCTGCAGACAGACGTGGTGACTTGCTGGTCGCGCAAAATAAACTGGCCGAGGGCCGCGCCGCCTACAAAGAAGCGCTCGACAAAACCGAGAGCAAAAATCCAGCCCGACAAATGATCCAGCTTAAATTCGACGCCTTGGGCGGCGCCGATGCCAGCTCGTCTTAACGGAAAATGATGACCATACGTTCCATCGCGAGAACCGCGCTTGTGTCCACCTTGATTGTGCTCGGTGGCTGCGCATCGATGAATCCATTTTCTAGCAAGAGTGCGCGCAACGAGCCTGCTCCACTAGTGAATTTCAAGACTTCGATGGCGGTCAGCACGGTCTGGTCGATCGACATTGGCCAATCCGCCAATTACATGTTCACGCCGAGCTTGTTCGGCAATAAATTATTTGTTGCGAGTGCCGAAGGCACCGTCGCTTGCGTTGATATTGGCTCCGGAAAATTTGTATGGCGCATCAACGCCGGTACCGCCTTGACCGCTGGCGTTGGTACCGATGGTAGCGCCGTTGTCGTCGCTGGTACGGACGGTACTCTACTGTCTTTTAGTGCTGTCGATGGCAAGCGACGCTGGAAAATTCAGGCATCGAGTGAGATATTATCTGCACCAGCAGTCAGTCGGGGCACGGTGGTGGTGCGCAGCCAGGACAACCGTATCGCGGCCTATGATGCAGAGTCTGGCGTGCGACGCTGGTTCTTGCAGCGGCCTTCGCCGGCGCTTGCCTTGCGCACGGCTGCAGGCATCGTTATCGCTGGTGACGACGTACTGATTGCGATGCCTGCAGGGCGTTTGCTTGCGCTGAGTCTTGCCAATGGCGCGCCACGCTGGGAGTCTGTAATTGCCGAGCCGCGCGGTGCGACTGAGCTTGAACGTATCGCCGATGTAGCCGGCACCCCCGTTCTGGCAGGGCCTGATGTTTGCGCCGCCGCCTACCAAGGCAGGGTTGCATGCGGTGACCTCACCACTGGCACGATACGTTGGGCACGTGAGCTTTCGGCTGAAGCCGGACCTGGTATGGATGAGCGCTATGTCTTTGCTACCGATGAGCGCGGTAATGTCCATGCGTTTGCCCGCGAGACTGGTGCGAGTCAATGGCGGAACGCGAACTTAGCCTGGCGAAGATTGTCGGCGCCGGTCTCATTTGGCCGTGCAGTGGTCGTTGGCGACCGTCAGGGCTATCTGCATTTTCTGTCACGCGAAGAAGGCGCCATGCTTGCACGTGTGGCCACCGATGGCGGTGCCATCAAGGCTACACCCATCGTGACAGGCTCCAGTCTGATCGTGCAAACCGATTCGGGACGACTGTTGGCGTTGGCCGCAGACTAGCCACACCTGGGAAGCCTCCCACTTCCTCTTTGGAATTTTTAATGAAGCCGGTAATTGCATTAGTAGGCCGACCCAATGTCGGTAAATCCACTTTATTTAACCGGTTGACCCGATCGCGTGATGCGCTCGTGGCAGACTTGCCGGGGTTGACTCGCGACCGTCACTACGGTGAGGGCAGGGTGGGAGAGCGGCCGTTTCTCGTCATTGATACCGGCGGTTTTGAACCGGTTGCCAAAGAAGGCATCATGCACGAGATGGCCAAGCAGACCAAGCAGGCGGTGGCGGAAGCTGATGTCGTCATCTTTATCGTCGATGGTCGGCAGGGACTCACGCCCCACGATAAAACCATCACGGATTTTCTCCGTAAGTCAGGCCGCTCCGTCATGCTGGTAGTGAACAAGTCGGAGGGTATGAAATACAGCTCCGTGACGGCAGATTTTTATGAGCTCGGTATGGGAGATCCGTATGTGATCTCCGCAGCGCATGGCGACGGCGTGGCCGATCTGGTTGATCAGTCACTCGATATTGCGCTGGCAGATAAGCCTGTTGTTGATGAAGAAGAGTCTAAAGTCCGTGGCGTCAAAATTGCAATTGTCGGTCGTCCTAATGTCGGAAAATCCACTTTGGTCAATACGTTGCTGGGTGAGGAGCGCGTAATTGCCTTCGATATGCCGGGCACCACCCGTGACTCGATCGAAATTCCGTTTGAGCGCGATGGGCGACATTACACACTCATCGACACAGCTGGCATCCGTCGACGTGGCAAGGTGTTCGAGGCCATCGAGAAATTTTCAGTCGTCAAAACTTTGCAATCCATCTCCGAAGCTAACGTTGTGCTGTTGCTGCTCGACGCGCAGCAGGATATCTCGGAGCAGGATGCGCATATCGCCGGTTTTATTCTGGAGTCCGGTAGGGCGCTCGTGGTGGGCGTCAATAAATGGGACGGACTGACCTCGGATCGCCGGGATGAAATCAAGAGTGACATCGACCGCAAGCTGAGTTTCTTGTCTTTTGCAAAATTCCACTACGTCTCGGCATTAAAATCGACTGGCATCGCATTGATGATGAAATCGGTTGATTCTGCGTATGCAGCGGCGATGGTAAAGCTACCCACGCCGCAACTCACCCGTGCCCTGGAAGAAGCGGTCGACCATCAGCAGCCTCGGCGAAAAGGATCGATACGTCCCAAGTTGCGCTACGCCCATCAGGGTGGACAGAATCCACCGATAATCGTCATTCATGGCAATGCGCTTGATGCCATTGATGCCAATTACAAGCGTTTCCTTGAGAAACACTTCCGGGAAACCTTCTCTTTAGTAGGCACGCCGCTGCGAATAGAGTTACGATCAGGAAAGAATCCATTTACACGTCAAGAATAAAGTCAGAATCTCATCGCCGCGTTTGCCAGCAAAGGCGAAAATAGATTACATTTATGTCAAGCCGCTGTTTGCAGCGCTTGAATTTCCCCGCTTCACCTCCATCTGCCGCACTTGAACATAATTCGGAGCCTCCATGAGCAATAAAGGGCAACTCTTACAAGACCCATTCCTGAACGCGTTAAGAAAAGAGCACGTTCCCGTCTCGATTTATCTTGTCAACGGTATCAAGCTACAAGGGCATGTGGAATCCTTCGACCAATATGTCGTTCTGCTTCGTAATACCGTGACCCAGATGGTTTACAAGCACGCGATCTCAACCGTCGTGCCTGCGCGCGCGGTTAACCTCAATACTGAACCTGAATCCGAGTAATGCCCTGTATCGGTCAAACCGATCGGGCACCTTCCTATGCGTGCGGTACTAGTCGGGGTTGATTTTGGCAAGGGTGACTTTCTCGCTAGTCTCGAGGAGTTATCGCTATTGTCAAAATCAGCCGGGGCTCAAGCCGTTACCAGCGTCACTTGCAAACGTAGCAGTCCTGATTCGGCGCTCTTCGTTGGCTCTGGCAAAGCCGACGAAATCCGCGATGTCATTGCAGACCTAGAGCTTGATCTCGTTCTTTTCAATCACGCCCTATCGCCGGCGCAGCAGCGCAATCTTGAGCGTCACCTGCAAGTGCGCGTTATTGATCGCACCAGCCTCATCCTTGATATTTTTGCGCAGCGTGCGCAAAGTCATGAAGGTAAAGTTCAGGTTGAGCTTGCCCAATTACAGCATCTTGCGACTCGCCTGATTCGGGGCTGGACCCATCTTGAGCGCCAAAAAGGTGGTATCGGCTTGCGAGGTCCGGGTGAGACACAGTTGGAAACCGACCGTCGCCTCATTGGTGTTCGGGTCAAAGCACTGCGAGCCCGACTCGAAAAACTCCAACGACAGCGCAACACGCAGCGCCGTGCGCGCGAGCGTAACCACACCTTTTCGGTGTCGCTGGTGGGTTATACCAATGCCGGCAAATCCACCTTATTCAATAATTTGACCAAGGCGGGCGTTTATGCTGCCGATCAGCTTTTCGCCACGCTCGACACCACCTCGCGGCGCGTACATTTGGGGCAGGCTGGCAATATCGTGCTCTCGGATACGGTAGGGTTCATACGTGAATTGCCCACGCAGTTGGTAGCAGCTTTTCGCGCTACGCTTGAAGAAACCATTCATGCCGATCTACTGCTGCATGTGGTTGATGGGGCGAGTACCGTGCGCGCTGAGCAGGTCGAACAAGTCAATGCCGTATTGCGCGAAATTGGTGCGGATCATATTCCGCAGGTTCTGGTCTGGAACAAGATCGACCAGAGCGGGTTGGCCCCGGCAGTCGAACGTGATGAATATGATAAAATTCAACGAGTTTTTGTAAGTGCTCAGACGGGCGACGGGATGGAGTTGCTGAGATATGCCATGGCTGAGTACGCGCAGGCCAATGGTCGTTCCGGCGATCTTTCCGAGTCGCGTGATTCGGATCATGAGGATGACGCGGTGGCCCATCACGAAATCGACTAGCATCTTCAGATTCAGACCGGAATGGCGTGAGCCTCTCTCCATGAGGAGGTAGCGCAGCAACATGACCTGATGCAGCCTCTCCCTAACAAAGAAGACCTTTAGCCCGGAACGCGACAGAATGCTTGGATCAATAATCAAAAAAATCGGCCTGAAATTCTCCCTAAACGACCCGAGATGGGGGCACGGTTCGGATGATAAAGATCAAGGTTCCCGTCAGGATGGTAAAAAGCCTGCTGACGGCCCGCCGGATCTTGATCAGCTCTGGCGCGATTTTAACCAGCGCCTTAATCGGCTTTTTAATAAGCAGGGTGGCGGTCACGGTGGTGATGGTGGTGGCCTGGGCATGCCTGGCGGTGCGCGTGGCGCAGGGATTGGTGCTGGCGTCATTGGTGTTGTTATTTTATTTTTGTGGCTGGTCAGCGGCTTTTTTATTGTGCAGGAGGGTCAAACTGGCGTCGTGCTCAGCTTCGGCAAATACAGTCACTCCACGCCGCCGGGTTTCAACTGGCGCTGGCCTTATCCGGTTCAGGCGCATGAAGTCGTTAACCTCTCTCAAGTACGAACCGTTGAGGTTGGTTACCGTAGCAACGTGCGCAACAAGATGGCGCGCGAGTCGCTGATGTTGACGGATGATGAGAACATCATTGATATCCAGTTCGCGGTCCAATACCGGCTCAAAGACGCGTCGCAATGGGTATTTAATAATCGCGACCAAGAGGAAACCGTCAAGCAGGTTGCCGAGACGGCCATTCGAGAGATCGTTGGCAAGAGCAAGATGGACTTTGTACTCTACGAAGGCCGCGAGAAGGTCGCATTCGATACCAGCGCACTCATGCAGCAGATACTGGACCGTTACTTGATTGGCGTTATGGTCATCAACGTCACCATGCAGGGAGTACAACCGCCAGAGCAAGTGCAGGCTGCGTTTGACGACGCAGTTAAAGCGGGGCAGGATCGCGAGCGGCAGAAAAACGAAGGTCAGGCGTACGCCAATGATGTTGTGCCCAGAGCGCGCGGTGCAGCGTCTCGGTTAATGCAAGAGTCTGAAGGCTATCGATCGCGCGTAGTCGCCAATGCGCAGGGTGAGGCTGCGCGCTTTTCCAAGATTTTAGTTGAGTATCAAAAAGCACCTGGCGTGACACGTGACCGCATGTACATCGACGCCATGCAGCAGATTTTTACCAGCACCACCAAGGTCATGATCGACACCAAATCTAATAACAGCATGATTTACCTGCCGCTCGATAAACTCATTGCTCAAACCGCTGCCGAATCGGTCGCGACACAAACCCTGCCTGTTCCGTCTGCACCAATTGATGCGATGCCCTCGCCGGATGCAGGCAGCCGTGCAACGGACTCGCGCAGTCGTGACAGCCGCAGTTCGCGTGATCGGGAGACTCGCTAATGAACCGCCTCGTATCTTCCGTCATCGCAGCGCTGATTGCGCTGACCATTTTGACCTCCACCTTGTTTGTGGTGGACCAGCGCCAATTTGCGATTGTCTTTGCGCTCGGTGAAGTCAAGCAAGTCATCAAAGAACCGGGGCTGCATTTTAAATTACCTCCCCCGTTTCAAAACGTAATTTTTCTGGATAAGCGCATTCTCACGCTCGACACGCCTGAGCCAGATCGTTTTATCACCGCCGAGAAGAAAAACATCCTCGTCGATGCCTTCGTCAAATGGCGCATCGTCGATCCGCGGCTGTATTTCATCAGCTTTGGTGGCGATGAGCGCCGTGCGCAAGACCGCATGGCACAAATTATCAAAGCCGCGCTCAACGATGAGATCACCAAGCGTACTGTGCGCGAAGTTATTTCCGGCGAACGCGGCAAGGTCATGAACGCGATCCGTACCAAAGTTGCAGAAGAAGCCCGTCAGATTGGTGGCGAAATTATCGACGTGCGCTTGAAGCGTGTTGATTATGTTGAACAGATCAACAATTCGGTCTACGAGCGCATGAAGTCAGAACGATCGCGCGTCGCCAACGAACTGCGCTCGACCGGTGCGGCAGAATCCGAAAAAATCCGCGCGGATGCCGACCGGCAGCGTACCGTTATTTTAGCGGAAGCCTATCGTGAGGCCGAGTCCATACGCGGTGATGGCGATGCCAAGGCGGCCGGTATTTATGCCAAGGCCTTTGGACAAAACGCCGAGTTCTACAAATTCTCCCGAAGCCTCGATGCCTATAGGGAGAGCTTCAAAACCCGCAGCGATGTCTTGCTGATCGATCCTAATTCGGAGTTTCTCAAATACTTCAAGTCGCCGGGCGGGGCACGTAAATAAGCGGGTCAGGCGTCGGCGTGGCTGCTGATCGCGCCTGACTTTGCGTTGGATTCGAGTGCTCCGTTCCAGTGGCGTCCCCTATACCTTAGCCCTAAACTTCCGTGAAAACCGTCTGATTTAGTGACGCCGGCGCCGGTTTTTCGGCCCGGCTTCGTTACTGTGCGGTATCCTTCCGGTTTTTCCTCGATTTTTTTCTGCTGACCTGACCACCCTGCGATGCCCAACTGGCTTTTACCTGAAAATATTGCCGACGTCTTGCCGTCCGAAGCGCGCAAAATAGAAGAGCTGCGCCGTTCGCTGCTCGACAACTTCCGTCTCTACGGCTACGAGCTGGTGATGCCGCCGATGCTAGAGTACGTCGACTCGCTCATGCCTGTGACTGACCATGATATGGATCTGCGCATGTTTAAGCTGGTTGACCAGCTTTCCGGGCGCACCATGGGTTTGCGCGCCGACATGACAACCCAGGTCGCGCGCATTGATGCGCACTTGCTCAATCGTGCGTCCGTAACTCGGCTGTGTTACGCCGGTAGTGTGCTGCATACCCGCCCATCAGGCCTGCATGCAACCCGTGAGCCCTTGCAAATCGGTGCGGAGATTTATGGTCATGCCGGGCTTGAAGCCGACGCAGAAATTCAAGCGCTGGCGCTCGCGGCGCTTCGATTGGCTGGTTTTACCGCGGCGCGCCTAGATCTTTGTCATGCGGGTATTTTACGTGCCGTTTTGGCAAATGATGCGCTGGCGCGTAGCCATGAAGGCGACATCGTCAGCCTGCTGCGTGCCAAAGATGTACCCGGCTTGACTTTGCTGGCAGCCGGCTTTGCTGAGCCGGTACGCAAGGCCTTGCTGGCTTTGCCCACGCTGTACGGTGACATCAGCGTGATCGCGCGCGCGCGCACAGTGCTGCCTGCCGAGCCCGCCATTGTCAACGCCCTCGACGAACTCGCCTTGCTCATTGAACTTGCCGGTGTGGCCAGCGTCACGATCGATCTGGCCGACTTGTCCGGCTACCAATACGAGAGTGGCGCGATGTTTGCGCTTTACGTGCCGGGCTTGCCCAATGCTGTGGCGCGTGGTGGGCGCTATGACCATGTAGGCGAAGCCTTTGGTCGAGCGAGACCGGCGACGGGCTTTTCCATGGACTTGCGCGAACTCTCCCGTTTACTGCCGGACGCCCTGCCTACACCGGCAATTCGGGCGCCTTGGGGGCGTGAGCCCGAATTGATCGCCACCATTGCCGCGTTGCGCGAGGGTGGCGAAATTGTCATTCAGACCCTACCGGGACACGAAAGCGAGCAGCAGGAATTCAACTGCGACCGCGTCATCGTAGCCGAGCAGGGGAAATTCATTATTAAAAAACTTCGTTCATGAAGGCACGCAAAAATCATGGCTAGAAATGTTGTTGTTATCGGTACGCAATGGGGTGATGAAGGTAAGGGCAAAGTCGTCGACTGGCTGACAGACCACGCGCAAGGCGTCGTGCGTTTTCAGGGCGGCCATAATGCCGGCCATACGCTCGTTATCGGTGGTCAAAAGACCGCATTGCAGCTGATCCCTTCGGGCATCATGCGTGCCGGTGTGGCCTGCTACATTGGTAATGGTGTTGTTCTTTCTGTCCCTGACTTGCTGCGTGAAATCGACAAACTCGAAGCCTCCGGCGTCGAAGTCGCTGCTCGCCTTAAAGTCTCCGAAGCATGCCCGGTAATTTTGCCTTACCACACCGCACTTGATGCGGCGCGTGAGGCTGCACGGGGCGATGCAAAAATTGGCACCACGGGCAAAGGTATCGGTCCGGCTTACGAAGACAAAGTTGCGCGGCGTGCCATCCGGGTGGCGGACTTGTGCAATGAAAGCCGTCTGGCAGAAAAATTGCGCGAGAACCTCGATTATCACAACTTTGTGCTGGTCAACTACCTCAAGGCCCAAGCTGTCGATTATCAAAAAACACTGGACGACGCGCTTTCTACCGTATCGCGTGTTCGGCCCATGGTCGCCGATGTGTCGAGCGCATTGTATGCCGCGCACAAGGCCGGCGCGAATCTGCTGTTCGAAGGTGCGCAGGGTAGCCTGCTTGATGTCGATCACGGCACCTATCCTTTCGTCACCTCCAGCAATTGCGTAGCGGGTAACGCGGCAGCTGGATCGGGTGTGGGTCCCAACATGCTGCACTACGTTTTAGGCATCACCAAGGCCTACACCACTCGTGTCGGATCGGGTCCGTTCCCCTCCGAGTTGCCAACCGATCAGGGCGTAGGCAAACACCTCTCCGCGGTTGGTCATGAATTTGGCACCGTCACTGGTCGTGCTCGTCGTTGTGGTTGGTTTGATGCGGCACTGCTCAAACGCTCGGTACAGATCAATGGCGTCTCCGGTATGTGTCTGACCAAGCTTGATGTGCTCGATGGTCTCGAAACATTGAAGCTCTGCACCGGTTATAAGCTCAATGGAAAAATCGTTGATATTTTCCCTGTGGGCGCTGAAGAGGCAGCCGCATGCGAGCCTATCTACGAAGAAATGCCGGGCTGGAAAGACGTCACTGTGGGGGTCCAGAGCATGGCTGCCTTGCCTGCTGCTGCGCAGGCTTATGTGCGTCGTATTGAGGAGTTGGTCGGCGTACCGGTCGATATGGTCTCGACGGGTCCTGACCGTGAAGAGACGATCGTCTTGCGCCATCCCTTCGCCTGATCGTCATGCCCACCGCAGCGACTCCTGGTCATCTGTGGGTTTCGTGGGACGATTATCATCGCGCCATTGAAGATTTGGCGTACAAGGTGCACCAGTCTGGTTGGGCATTTGACCAGGTCCTGTGTCTGGCTCGTGGCGGCTTGCGCCCGGGCGATGTTTTCTCGCGGCTTTTCAACGTCCCGCTCGCCGTTTTGTCGACCAGCTCCTATCGGGAAGCCGGTGGAACGGTGCGTGGCGAGCTCGATATCTCTGCGCACATCGCGTCGACCGCAGGTCCTTTGGCGGGCAATATCCTGTTGGTTGATGATCTTGTCGATTCAGGTGTGACGCTGCAAACAGTGCAGGCTTATCTTCCCATGCATTTTCCGTTGGTTAAGCAAGTTCGCTCTGCCGTCATGTGGGTCAAAGCTTGCTCAGTCGTTCAGCCTGATTATTATGTCGAGCATCTGGCGCAGAGTCCGTGGATTCATCAGCCGTTCGAAAGGTATGACGATCTGAGCCCATCGGAGCTGTTTGGGCGGCGCTGAGGAGGATGATTTGGCTTGTCAGGCGCGCAGGCGCTTTGCTCGTGGGCTAAAAAATTTGGATAAAAAAAGGGCTCGCTTACGCGAACCCTTTTTCTTTAAGTTTGGTGCCCACGGAGGGACTCGAACCCCCACACCTTGCGGCACATGGACCTGAACCATGCGCGTCTACCAATTCCGCCACGTGGGCTTAAAGAAGGCGAGATTATAGCCGAACTACCCCGCAAGTCAACCAGACATTGCCAGCGCGCGAACGAATGCAATTCCGCAAAAAGCCAGCTTTTCAAGCAAAGCTGGCGTGCGTCCGTTACACTAGCAAGGTTTCAATTAACCTTAATATCCCAACCTTTTGAGCCAGTATCCCTACAGTATTCCCAGCCGCGAGGAAATTCTCGGCATCCTGCGTACCGCCAGCGAAGCGCAGACCCTTACATCCATCGCCCATGCGCTTGACGTCAAAGAAGCCGAGCTTGACGGCCTGACTCGCCGCATCAACGCCATGGAGCGTGATGGCCAGATCAAGCCCGATCGCAAAGGACATATTCAGCTCGCCAACACCGCCAGCTTTATCGAAGGGCGTGTATCAAGTCATCGTGATGGCTACGGCTTTCTGATTCCTGATGAAGGCGATGATATTTTTCTGCCCGAAAAAGAAATGCAGAAAGTCCTGCATGGCGATCGCGTGCAGGCACGTGTGACCGGAACGGACCGCCGTGGTCGTCCTGAGGGCACCATCGTTGAAGTCGTCTCGCGCGCCAATACCCACGTCATTGGCCGTCTAGTGCAAGAGAACGGTGTTTGGCTCGTGGCACCCGAAGACAAACGCATTAGCCAGGACATCGTGCTCGCCGGCTCGCCCGGTAAAGCTAAAGCCGGTCAGGTGGTCAGTGTCGAACTGACAGAGCAGCCATCGCGCTATGCGCAGCCCGTGGGTAAAATAGCTGAAGTACTTGGCGACATAGACGACCCCGGCATGGAAATCGAAATCGCCGTGCGTAAATATGGCGTGCCGCACGAGTTCTCCGAGGTGGCAAAAAAACTCGCTGCCAAATTGCCCTCGGAAGTCAAACCTGCCGACCTCGAAAACCGGGTCGACCTGCGCGACGTGCCCTTAGTGACGATTGATGGTGAAGATGCGCGCGACTTTGATGACGCCGTTTATTGCGAGCCAGTCAAGATCGGCCGCACGCAGGGCTACCGTCTGATCGTCGCCATTGCCGACGTCAGTCATTACGTCAAACCCAACGACGCCCTGGATGTCGATGCGCTTGAGCGCAGTACCTCAGTTTACTTCCCGCGTCGCGTGATTCCGATGTTGCCCGAGAAGCTCTCCAACGGGCTGTGCTCGCTCAATCCGCACGTCGATCGCCTCACACTAGTCTGTGACGCAGTCATCAACGCCAAAGGCGAAGTCCACGCGTATCAGTTCTATCCGGCCGTGATCCACTCAGCTGCGCGTTTTACTTATACCGAAGTGGCCGCCATTCTGGGTAACACCCGGGGCCCGGAAGCGGCCAAGCGTGGTGCACTCGTGCCGCATCTGCAAAACCTGTACGACTTGTTTCAGGTACTGCTGCAGGCCCGGCACAAACGCGGCGCGATCGATTTTGAAACGACTGAAACCTACATCGTCTGCAACCCCGCAGGCAAGATCGAACAGATTTTGCCGAGGACGCGCAATGATGCGCATCGTCTGATCGAAGAGTGCATGCTTACCGCGAACGTCTGCGCGGCAGATTTAATGGAACGCCACAAGCACCACGGCGTATTTCGTATTCACGCGGGGCCGACGGAAGAAAAACTAAATCAGCTCCGTACCTTCCTCAAACAGGTAGGTTTGCATCTTGGCGGTGGCAGCCAACCCACGGCGTCCGACTACGCCGAGCTGATGCCCAAGATCAAACTGCGGCCGGATGCCATCCTGTTGCAAACCATGATGCTGCGCTCCATGCAGCAGGCCGTCTACAGTCCCGACAACATCGGACACTTTGGCCTGTCTTATGGTGCCTATGCACACTTCACCAGTCCGATTCGGCGCTACCCTGATTTGCTCACCCATCGGGTCATCAAGGCCATCCTGCAAGGTAAAAATTATCACCCCAAAGGAATCGCAACCAGCGATCTCAACACCAATCTTTCGCCTGCTGCACGCAAAATGCAGGCCAAAGACCGGGCGGCCGGCAAACAAAAAGCTGAAGGCGATCTGGTTATTTGGGAAGCCCTTGGCATTCATTGCTCTGCCAACGAGCGCCGGGCCGATGAAGCCTCACGCGATGTCGAAGCCTGGCTCAAATGCTACTTTGTGCGCGACAAGCTTGGCGAAGAATTTACCGGCACCATCTCCGGTGTAGCCTCATTCGGTATCTTCGTACAGCTCGATGCCTTGTTCATTGAAGGCATGGTACATGTCACCGATCTGGGTGCAGATTATTTCCAGTTCGATGATGCGCGTCATGAATTGCGCGGCGAGCGAACTGGCATGCGTTATCAGCTGACAGACCGGGTCACGGTACAAGTCAGTCGCGTTGATCTTGATGCGCGACGTATTGACCTGCGCCTTGTTACCGAGCCGGGCATTCGCACGCAACTTAAAAACGAAGCCAGGCAAGCGACGGGCAAGCGTGACAAGCACGAAAAGCGTGACACCCAAGGTCCCGGTAAAACAGTCAAAAGTAAAGCCAAAGCGACCAAAACGGTCAGCAAAACGGCAGCCAAAAACGGCAAAAAGAAACGTTAGATCATGAAATCCAAATTGATTTTCGGCTTTCATGCCGTTACTGCCCGCATTCGTCACGAAGCCTCGTCGGTCGAAGAAATCTATGTTGACGCCGGTCGTCATGATCGTCGCATGGGAGAACTGCTACGCGCGGCCAAGGCTGCCAATGTGCGCATCATCCAGGCCGACGACAAGCGACTCGACGCGATGGTCGGCACCCGCCGCCATCAGGGCGTGGTCGCGAGCGTCGGCGAGCTCTCTCTGGCGCGCAATCTTGACGAACTGCTCGACGCGATCGAAGGACCTCCATTGCTCTTGCTGCTCGACGGCGTCACCGATCCGCATAACCTCGGCGCTTGCCTGCGTGTGGCCGACGGTGCCGGCGCGCACGCCGTGATCGCGCCCAAAGACCGCGCCGTGGGTTTAAACGCGACGGCAGCCAAAGTCGCCAGCGGTGCTGCCGACACCGTGCCCTATATCACCGTGACCAATCTCGCTCGCACCATGCGCGAACTGCAGGAGCGTGATATCTGGCTCACCGGCACAGCCGAAGACGCCGAGAGTTCGCTCTACGACGTCGATTTCAAAGTTGGCAGCGCCATCGTGATGGGTTCTGAAGGGGAAGGGCTGCGACGTCTCACCCGCGAAAACTGCGATCGCTTAGTGTATTTGCCGATGATGGGTTCAGTAGAGAGCCTTAATGTCTCGGTAGCGTCGGGGGTATGCCTGTATGAAGCCAGACGCCAGCGCTTGCTGGTCAAGTAAAATCGCCGGACGCCGGCGGTTTTTGCCAAGCAGATTCACCATTAAAATAAGTGCATCGACCCTGATCTTTTCGCCTCTTAACCCATGTTCAGCCATCTCAAAGAAGACATCGCCAGCATCATCGCGCGCGACCCTGCCGCCCGCAACAGCTGGGAAGTCCTGACCTGCTATCCCGGGCTGCATGCCATTGTCATGCACCGCTGGGCTAAAGCTTGCTGGAATTGGGATGTCAAGTGGCTAGGGCGTTTTATCTCGCATCTGGCGCGTATCCTCACTGGTATTGAAATTCACCCCGGCGCTACTGTCGGTCGGCGCGTTTTTATCGATCATGGTTTTGGTGTCGTCGTCGGTGAGACTGCTGTGATCGGTGACGATTGCACCATCTATCAGGGCGTGACTTTGGGGGGTACCTCGCTCTCCAAGGGAGCCAAGCGTCATCCGACGCTTGAGCGCGGGGTCATTATTGGTGCCGGTGCCAAAGTGTTGGGATCGTTCACCGTTGGTGAAGGCGCCAAGATTGGCTCCAACGCCGTCGTGGTTAAAGCCGTGCCAGCGGGGGCGACAGCGGTGGGCAACCCAGCGCGCATCATCGAAAAAGAATCGCAGCAGGTGAGTGAAGATGCGGCTGCACGCCTGTTCGCGGCGTATGGCATCACGTCGAACGGTGATGACCCTCTGTCCAAAGCGCTGCACGGTTTGATCGATAACGCAGCAGCACAAGAGCATCAGCTTGCCCTGATTATCGCCGCGCTCAAAGCGGCCGGTATTGCGTGCGACAGCGTTCCCGAACAAGATAAATTTAACGCCAGCAAGCTCAACAAATTAGTCGAGTGAGCGCCTGACTGAGGTGCGCAATGCATCGTCAATTGTTTAGGTAGGTTTTGCAAGCGGCTTGTTTTCGTCTTCAGCCCACAATCGTAATTGGTTGGGATCCGTTGCCGTCGTATTCGTGAGCGTCGTACCGCTCAGGAAAAGCGCATTGCCGCTTGTGATTCCGTCACGACCGAGATCGTCGAAAATCAGTAAGCCGTCTTGACCATCGCAGCGTTGTAGCGCAGAGGAAAACAGTGTATTGCCCTGTCCAACGTGGATGCCGGCCGTCTTGTTGATAACCTTGATGGCCTCGTTATCGAGGTCGAGAATCAGCGTGCTGGAGCCCGAATTGCTGGTGCAGAGCAAGAGCAGCGCATCGGTTGCGTGCTCGAGTTTGCCGTTACTCTTGCATTGAAGATTAAAATGAAATTTTTCTGCAATAAAATCAAACACCTCCGCTGCAATATCGCCCGCTGTCGTGTCCAGTGCAGGGTTGATTGCTGAGGTAATGACCCCGATTCCCAGTGCAAGCTTGCCCCAGCCGGTAGTAATTGGCGCCGTAATTAAGCCCGCTGCAATCGAACCCAGCAAGATCGCAAATTCAATCGCCGTATCCTTGTAGCCCACTACGCCGCCTTGGATGCCCTCCGGCCCATAGAGGGGAATCAAAATGTGCGATTGCTGGTCTGCTGCCGCGTTGGCGTAACTAATTTCGTCGATCACGCCGGCGGCTGTCATGACGGTACTCTCGGTGCCTTGTGCACTGACTAAGGTATTGATGTGACACAGCGTGAGCCGTTTAATCGGAATAAAGGCACTCATCTCAATCCAAAAAAAGAAAAAAAAACCGAGAAGGCAAGTAATGTTTTTTTGCGCTAGCGAAGGTTAATAAATATTTAACTTTATAGCCATCCCTGCAGAGAAATTTCTTCATAAAATACAAAGAAATTCATTTTGTATGGACGTTGAAAGAACAACGTCGTGGTGGGTGACTACTTTTTCAGAGAAGGGTGAAAAAAGCGGCATGCGCCGCTTGATGACCAACAGCGTGTCGGCCTAGACCCGAAGCAAGACAGGAAAGAAAAGCTCAGTGTGGCGTGACAAACTGCAGATCACCACTGGCAGAAAGCTGCAGCCAGCCGCCGCGCCGTGAACTGGGTAATATCGTGTCGTAATCCCAGTCGGGCAGCACATAGCGCCTGCGCTGGCCATGTGGCGATTGAGTGGCATGGTAAGCAGGCCGGTGTGTGTGCCCATGAATCATCGTATTCACCCCATGCGCATCAAAGAGCTGCGCAATCGCCTGAGGATTCACGTCCATAATCGCCATAGGCTTATCGCGTAGCGCGTCGCGGCTGCCTTCGCGCATGCGGGCGATGAGTGCTTTGCGCTCGGCAAGAGGCTGGGCCAGAAAAGCGCGCTGCCAGCTCGGGTCTCGCACTTGCTCGCGAAAGCCCATGTAGGCAAGGTCATCGGTACATTGTGCGTCACCGTGAACCAATAACACCCGCTGGCCGGCGAGGGTAGCAACAAAGGGTTCAGCCAAAAGCGTCAGGCCGCATGCAGTGGCGAAATCCGAGCCCACCAGAAAGTCGCGGTTACCTGCCAACCAAAATACGGCCACGCCTTGCGCCTGCAGCGCCGCGATAGCGTTGATGATTGCCTGATGAAACGGCGTATCAAGATCATCGTCACCGGCCCAATATTCAAAAACATCGCCCAATAAATAAAGCGCTTGAGTGCGGCTTGCCTGATCGCGCAAAAAGGCAAAAAAAGCAGCCGTGGTAGCCGGCATCGATTCACTCAAATGCAAATCTGATACAAAAAGCGCAACCGTCTCGGGTTGCGCTGTCTGCGTAGCTGGCGATGTCGGTGACAATGCCATCGTCGTGTCCCGGCTCAGGCCAGCGCAGCCTTTTCGATGATGACATCATCAACCGGCACATCCGAAAACATGCTCTTGCGTCCAGTTTTTACCGCGCGAATCGCGTCGACCACATCGGCTCCCTCGGTTACCTTGCCGAACACACAATAACCCCAGCCATCGGAACCCGGATGATTTAGAAATTCATTGTCGCCCACATTGATGAAAAATTGCGCAGTAGCCGAATGCGGGTCGGAGGTACGTGCCATGGCAATCGTATAGCGATCGTTTTTGAGACCGTTTTCGGCTTCATTGTCGATCGGATCGTTGACTGGTTTTTGTTTCATGCCCGGCTCAAAGCCACCGCCTTGAATCATGAAGCCATCGATGACGCGATGAAAAATGGTGCCGTCATAATGTCCGGATTTAACATAGGTGATAAAATTTGCAACCGATTTTGGCGCTTTATCGGCGTCAAGTTCAATGCTGATTTTGCCGTGATTAGTGGTGAGTACAACGGTCATGAGGATATCCTGTTAATGAAATAAAGAGCGTGCCGCACGAGGCACGGCATAAAAAATTTAGTCAATGATGCGGGCCGACTCGATGATCACTGGTTTGATAGGCACATCCTGCTGGCCAGTCGGAACGAGGCGAATCTGGTCAACCACTTCCATACCCTTGATGACTTTACCGAAGACCGCATAGCCAAATCCATCTTGACCTGGGAAATCGAGAAAACGGTTGTTATTGACGTTGATGAAAAATTGCGCAGTCGCAGAATTTGGATTTTGGGTGCGTGCCATCGCCAACATATAAGGCTGATTTTTCAAGCCGTTTCGTGCTTCGTTCTTGATTGGGTCACGGGTTTCTTTCTCGTCAAAATTCTTGTCGTAGCCGCCGCCCTGAATCATAAAGCCATTGATGATGCGATGAAAAATTGTGCCATCATAAAAACCGCTTTTGACATATTGCAAAAAATTATCAACTGTCTTGGGTGCTTTTTCCGGGTAGAGCTCAATGACGAGCTCACCCATACTGGTTTTCATCGCCACTTTGGGTAAATCCTCTGCCGATGCGTTGACTGAAATGGAGGCGAATGCCAGTGCAAAGGCGGTGCCGACCAAGGTATTGATAAAGCCACGACGCAGAGCATGCATGTTGTTTTCCTTCGGTTTGATCAGTTTGAGTGAGTCACACCACTGCGGTGCGCGCATGACAAAATGCCGGATCATCAATGTTATACTCCGGCGAAATCATCATTTTATCAAACTACAGTCTGACGCGACTGAGCTCTGGACTGGGCTTCCATTTTGTCAGTACGAACCTGCATCGCATCCATTGACTCATGAGTGTTCTGAAAATCTACAATACCCTTGCACGCGACAAGCAAGTGTTTTCACCGATTGAGCCGGGCAAGGTTCGTCTGTACGTATGTGGCATGACCGTCTACGACTACTGCCACCTCGGACATGCGCGCGTCATGGTGGTGTTTGACATGGTGCAGCGCTGGTTGCGTGCGCAAGGCTATGAGGTCACCTACGTGCGTAACATTACCGACATCGATGACAAAATCATTCGTCGCGCTGTTGAAAATAACGAGCCCATTTCCGCGCTGACTGCACGCTACATCCATGCCATGAACGAAGATGCTGCGGCGCTCGGCGTGCAACGTCCTGATCATGAGCCCCGCGCGACTGCTTATGTGCCGCAAATGTTGGCATTAATCGGTGCATTAGAAAAAAACGGTTTAGCCTATCTTGCTGCAGACGGTGACGTCAATTTTTCAGTGCGCGATTTTCCCGGTTATGGAAAGCTCTCCGGCAAATCGCTCGATGACCTGCGCGCCGGCGAGCGTGTTGACGTCAATAGCACCAAGCGTGATCCGCTGGACTTTGTACTGTGGAAGGCCGCGCGCGAGAGCGAGCCTGACGAAGTCAAATGGTCCTCGCCTTGGGGCAATGGCCGTCCGGGCTGGCACATCGAATGCTCGGCCATGGCCTGCGATTTACTCGGTGAACAATTTGATATCCATGGCGGCGGCCAAGATCTGCAATTCCCGCATCACGAAAACGAGATCGCCCAATCCGAGGGGGCGCACGGTCATGCGTTTGTCAATTATTGGATGCACAACGGGTTTGTGCGATTAGATAACGAAAAAATGTCCAAGTCGCTGGGCAATTTTTTCACGATACGACAAGTGCTTGAACGCTATGACGCCGAAGTCATTCGGTTTTTTATTTTGCGGGCGCATTATCGTAGCCCCTTAAATTATTCAGACGTGCATCTAGACGACGCACGCGTCGCGTTAGCGCGGCTCTACACCGCTCTCAAAGACACCGTTCCCGACGATGGCGTCCTCGATTTGCAAGAGCCTTTTGCGCAGCGTTTTGCCGAGGCCATGAACGACGATTTCAACACCCCCATGGCCATGTCAGTCTTGTTTGATCTGGCTAACGAAACCAACAAATCGCATTCGCCAGTGCTGGCGCGGCAGCTCAAATTACTGTCTGGCTTGTTGGGTTTGCTGGCGCGACAGCCGCAGCAATTTTTACAAGCCAGTGTGAGCAATAACGGTATCGCGGATGACGAAATCGCTGTCTTGATCGCGGCCCGTGCACAAGCCAAAAAAGACAAAAATTTTAGCGAGTCGGATCGGCTGCGTGCCGAGCTAGCGGCAAAGGGCATTGTGCTCGAAGACAAACCGGGTGGGCTGACCGAATGGCGAAGGGCATGAGCACCACGCACATTAAGCAGCCCGACGTCGTGTTGGTGCCCGCCTATTGGGAAGACGCCAAGCTCGAGCTCATGAAGCGTGACCGCATCATGAAAAAACTCATCCCCCGCTTTGGCGACTTGCAGCTGGTTGGCCGCGGCGAGCCATTCGTCACCTTGGCCCGCTCAATTGTGGGTCAACAAATTTCCGTTAAAGCCGCCCAAACGGTCTGGGAGCGCCTGTTGACAGCGTGTCCCAAAATGACACCGGCGCAGATGCTGCGCACCGGCGAAGAAAAACTCAGCACCTGCGGCCTCTCCAAACGCAAAGTCGAATACCTGTTAGACCTGGCCACCCACTTTCGTCAGGAGCGCGTCCATGCGACTGACTGGGCGGCGATGGAAGACGAGGCAGTCATTGCCGAATTGATCCAAATTCGCGGCATTGGGCGTTGGACTGCCGAGATGTTTTTAATTTTTAATTTGTTAAGGCCGAACATTTTGCCGCTGGATGATCTTGGTCTATTGCGCGGGATCAGCGTCAATTATTTCTCTGGTGAGCCTGTTTCGCGCAGCGATGCGCGCGAGGTAGCGGCCAACTGGGCGCCCTGGTCAACCGTGGCCACATGGTATTTATGGCGCAGTCTCGACCCGGTACCGGTAGAATACTAAATGCTTGATGCAATAATGATACTTTCTGCGGTGGTGCACCCCGAAAGATACAAGGAGGCAGCGTGAGCAAAATTACCTTTCTCAGCTTTGAGCAATCCATCGCCGAGCTTGATTCAAAAATCGAAGAACTCCGTTTCGTTCAAGACGACTCCGCGGTAGATATATCCGAAGAGATCGATCGCTTGGCGCAAAAAAGCCAGCAGCTGACCAAAGACATCTACGCCAAGCTCACGCCCTGGCAGGTGTCGCAGATTGCGCGTCATCCGCAGCGGCCCTACACCATGGATTACGTCAACGAAATCTTCACCGATTTCCATGAGCTGCATGGTGACCGTAGCTATGCCGACGATCTCTCCATCGTGGGTGGCCTTGCGCGTTTTAATGGACAGGCTTGCATGGTCATTGGCCACCAAAAAGGTCGTGACACCAAAGAACGCGCAATGCGCAACTTTGGCATGCCCAAGCCCGAGGGATACCGCAAAGCGATGCGGCTCATGAAAGTCGCCGAAAAATTCAATCTGCCCGTCTTTACCTTCGTCGATACCCCTGGCGCATTCCCCGGCATTGATGCCGAAGAGCGCGGTCAGTCCGAAGCCATCGGCCACAATCTCTACACCATGGCCGAGCTTAAAGTGCCACTGATTGCCACCATCATCGGCGAAGGTGGCTCTGGCGGTGCGCTCGCCATTGCAGTAGGTGATGCCGTGCTGATGCTCCAATACGCAACCTACTCCGTGATCTCCCCCGAAGGCTGCGCGTCCATTCTGTGGAAAACAGCTGAACGTGCTTCAGACGCGGCCGAAGCGCTTGGTTTGACGGCGCATCGGCTCAAAGCCATGGACCTGATCGACAAAATCGTCAACGAGCCATTGGGTGGCGCGCATCGCGACCCCAAACAGATGGCCGTGCTCCTCAAGCGCGCGCTCGCCGACAGCCTGCGTCAGTTTCAGGGTGTTAAAACCAAAGACCTGCTGGCAGCCCGCCATGAAAAGCTACTGAGCTATGGCAAATTCAAGGAAATCAGCCCTTCCGAATAACGGCACCGCGGCGCATAACAAGGCCGCATTTGAACGCGCGCTAGAAGAAATTCTGGCGCGCGTTGTCGTTTCATCGTCCGCTGGTTTGGCGCTCGCTTACAGCGGCGGGCTGGATTCATCCGTGCTGCTACATCTGCTCAGCCGTTATTGCGCCGCGAACGATATCGCGTTGTTTGCCTTCCATATCCACCACGGTTTAAGCCCTCATGCCGATGCGTGGGTGGCGCATGCAGAGAGGCAGGCGAGGGCGGTTGGGGCCCACTTTGCCGCCGAGCGCGTGACGCTTATCGATACCAGCCTGCATGGCATCGAGCAGGCAGCACGTCTGGCGCGTTATGCAGCGCTGGGTCGATTATGCCGTCTGCATCAGCTGCCGCTCTTGCTCACTGCGCACCATCAGGATGATCAGGCCGAAACGGTGCTGCTGCAGTTACTGCGAGGGGCCGGATTGCCCGGGCTCGCCGGCATGGGGGCGCTGCACACCAGCCCTTCTTTGCTGGGTGGCGAAGTGGCATTAGGGCGTCCGCTGCTCAACTGGTCTCGTGCGCAACTCGCTGCCCTTGCGCAGCACGAGCACATCGACTGCATCACCGACGAATCCAATAGCGATACCCGCTACCGGCGCAACGCGGTCAGGCAGCGGATTGCCCCCGTAATCGAGCAAAATTTCCCCGGGTTTACGGGCGCGTTGGCGCGGTCCAGCAATCATTTGCAATCAGCGCAAAAACTAGTAGATGCACTTGCAGCGATCGATCTCCAGCATTGCCAGCCGGATCCGCCGGCCGGGGGTGGCGTGCACCTCGCAAGCCTCTCCGCGCTACCCGAAGAGCGCATCGACAATGTGCTGCGCTATTGGGTGCAGCGGCAGGGTGCGCCTGCGCCAAGCACCGCACAACTGGGGGCGTTGCGCCAGCAGATGCTGGCAGCGGGCACTGGCAGCCATCCTGTGCTGCAGTTATCCGGCATTACCTACCAGCGTCAGGCCGGCTGGTTGATCGCAGGCAGCACCCGCAACGCCAGCAGACCGGCCACGCCACCAGAACAGGCACTGCAACTGCAATGGCAAGGCGAGCCCAGCATCGCCCTACCTTCATGGCAGGGCAGACTGGTATTTCAGGACAGTGCTGGCCCTGGGCTAGACAAGGCCTACCTCTTGGCAGGGCCCTTAAGTCTGCGCGCCCGCAGCGGGAGTGAACGACTCAAACTGGATAGCCGGCGGCCATCACGCAGCCTGAAAAACCTGTTTCAGGAATCGGGTATCCCGGCACGCGATCGGCCTTGGCTGCCCTTGCTCTATGCCGGTGAATCGCTGGTATTGGCGGCGGGTTTGGGCATCGATGTGCGCGCAGGCTGGATTGCGCAGCATGGTGTGGTGGTCCGATGGGAGCCTTGTTGATCCCTTCAATGAGACCATGGTGGTCCGGCATCCCCAAAAATTCGGCACATCCAAACGCCCAGCCCACCGACGCAAAAAGCATCCGCTGCAAAGCCAAGCGCGATCGCACCGGATTGTCATTTTGCATTGCAGCATGTAAAATCGATGGTTTATTTTTCCGACTTTGGCGCTTCCGAAATGGCCTTAATTGTTCACAAATATGGCGGCACCTCGATGGGCTCAACCGAGCGCATCAAGAACGTCGCCCGCCGCGTCGCCAAATGGCATGACGCTGGTTATCAGATCGTGGTGGTACCGTCGGCGATGTCCGGCGAAACCAACCGGTTATTGGGTCTTGCCAAAGAAATCAGTGGCGAGCCCGACCCCCGCGAGCTCGACATGCTCGCCTCTACCGGAGAGCAGGTCTCCGTAGCACTGCTGGCCATGGCCTTGCAGGCCATCGGCAAAGAAGCCGTGTCCTATGCGGGTTGGCAGGTCGCCATCAAGACCGATTCTGCGCACACCAAAGCCCGTATCGGCGGTATCGACGATGCCAAGGTCAGGCGCGACCTTGACGCCGGTCGCGTCGTCATCATCACTGGATTTCAGGGCGTTGATGACAATGGCAACATCACCACCTTGGGTCGCGGCGGCTCTGACACCTCTGCGGTGGCCGTAGCGGCTGCTTTGAAAGCGGCAGAGTGCCTGATTTACACGGACGTCGATGGGGTTTATACGACCGACCCGCGTGTCGTATCAGACGCGCGCCGGCTCAATACGGTGACCTTTGAAGAGATGTTGGAGATGGCCTCGCTAGGCTCCAAGGTACTGCAGATTCGCTCGGTTGAATTTGCCGGCAACTACCGTATGCCCACCCGTGTGCTGTCATCGCTGACCGACCCGCTGATGCCGCTCGAACAAGAAGCGCAATCCGGCACCCTGATATCGTTTGAGGAAGACTCCCATATGGAACAAGCTACCATTACCGGCATTGCGTTCAACCGTGACGAAGCCAAGATTACCGTTCGCTCCGTACCAGACAAGCCGGGCATTGCTTATCAAATCCTGGGCCCGATTGCCGAGGCCAACATCGAAGTCGACATGATCATCCAGAACCTGTCGGTTGAGGGTAAGACGGATTTCACGTTTACCGTACCGCGCGGTGAGTATGACAAGGCGCTCAAAGTGATGGATAGCGGCGCAGTCAGAGACCTGATCGGCACAGGCGCTTTGGTCGGCGACACCAAGGTCTCCAAGGTCTCGGTGGTGGGGGTGGGCATGCGTAGCCATGTTGGTATTGCGTCCCAGATGTTCCGTACCTTGGCGGAGGAGGGCATCAATATTTTGATGATTTCCACTTCCGAAATCAAAATTTCGGTGCTGATTGACGAAAAATACATGGAATTAGCGGTTCGCGCGCTGCATAAAGCGTTTGGTCTGGAGCAGGCATAAAGCTTTTCCAAGCTTTCATTGACCAAGTTTTCGTAAAAAGTTATCATCCATCCCTTTGCAAAATCGTGCAGATGATGCGCGATTGCAAGTGGAGACGTGGCCGAGTGGTCGAAGGCACTTCCCTGCTAAGGAAGCATATGGGCTTAAACCTGTATCGTGGGTTCGACTCCCACCGTCTCCGCCAATAGTTCGTCTAAAGAGGTCCAGTAAGGTCCAATTAAGAAAAAGATTCACCCTTAAAGCCACGCCAGTCGTGGCTTTTTGTCTTTTAAGCTCCAACGCGCTACACTGACATCCAGATTCTGGTGCGGGTAAATATACGGGTAAAAATCAGCTTACCCTCAACCCGCAGCATTTTTACCCTCATCTGGAGGCGTTATGCTCACCGATACGCGCATCAAGACCGCGAAGCCGCAGGAGAAACTCTACAAGCTGACTGATGAGCGAGGGCTGCACTTGTCTGTGTATCCCAGCGGATCAAAGCTGTGGCATATGCGATACCGCTACGAAGGTAAAGAAAAAACTGCCAGTTTGGGCAAGTACCCCGATGTGACTCTAGCCCAAGCGCGCGAGAAGCGGGACAAGATGCGTAAGCAGATCGCCAATAGAGTTGACCCCGTTGATGCGCAGCGGGCGGTCAAGGAGGCAAAGAAGCTCGCGCAGACTAATTCCTTCGAGGCAGTGGCGCGCACATGGTACGCAAGTTGGTCGAGCACCAAAAGCCCACGCCATGCTGTGTATGTGTTGCGCAGACTGGAGGCAGACATTTTTCCTGTGATCGGGCTCCGCCCGGTGTCCGAACTCCAAGCCCCTGAACTCGTCGCCATGCTTAAAGCGATTGAGAAGCGGGGTGCGTTGGACATAGCCAAGC